>NZ_JBGDXK010000005.1:0-392817 GCF_046550775.1 Salmonella sp. SAL04202
GATGACGATGTAACCCCGCCTGACGATAGCGGCGATGACGATGTAACCCCGCCTGACGATAGCGGCGATGACGATGTAACCCCGCCTGACGATAGCGGCGATGACGATGTGACCCCGCCCGATGATAGCGGCGATGACGATGTAACCCCGCCCGATGATAGCGGCGATGACGATGTAACCCCGCCCGATGATAGCGGCGATGACGACGACACGCCCCCAGATGACTCTGTTATTACCTTCAGCAACGGCGTCACCATAGATAAAGGCAAAGACACCCTGACCTTCGATAGCTTCAAACTGGATAACGGCAGCGTTCTCGAGGGTGCCGTGTGGAATTATTCAGAACAGGACAACCAGTGGCAGCTCACCACCGCAGACGGCAAAACGCTGAACGTCACCGGCTGGGACGTGACCGACGCCAATGCCGCCGTGATTGAAGGCACCCAGGAAAACGGTCTCTACTGGAAGTACGACAGCCGTGGCTATCTGATTATTGCCGACGATAACACCACGGTTATCAGCGGCGATGACCAGGCGCATAATTCCGATCGCGGCATGGATATCAGCGGCCAGGATCGCACCGGCGTGATTATTTCCGGCGATCGAACCGTCAACACGCTCACCGGGGACTCCAGTGTGACCGACGGCGCCACCGGCATGGTTATTTCCGGTGACGGCACCACTAACACCATTTCGGGCCACTCCACGGTGGACAACGCCACCGGCGCGCTGATTTCCGGCAACGGCACCACCACCAATTTCGCCGGTGACATTGCCGTGAGCGGCGGCGGCACCGCCATCATCATCGACGGTGACAACGCCACGATTAAGAATACCGGTACCTCTAACATCAGCGGCGCAGGCTCCACCGGCACCGTCATTAACGGCAATAACGCCCGCGTCAACAACGACGGTGATATGACCATCACCGACGGCGGCACAGGCGCCCACATTACCGGCGACGACGTGGTTATCGATAACGCCGGGAGCACCACCGTCAGCGGCGCAGACGCCACGGCGCTGTATATCGATGGCGACAACGCGCTCGTTATCAACGAAGGTAATCAAACTATCTCTGACGGCGCCGTCGGTACGCGAATTGACGGCGACGACGCCCATACCACCAATACCGGTGATATCGCGGTGGATGGCGCGGGCTCTGCCGCCGTGATTATCAATGGCGACAACGGCAGCCTGACCCAGGCGGGCGATCTGCTGGTCACCGACGGCGCGATGGGCATCATCACCTACGGTACCGGAAATGAAGCAAAAAATACCGGCAACGCCACCGTACGTGATGCAGACTCCATAGGTTTTGTGGTTGCAGGCGAAAAAAACACCTTCAAAAACAAAGGGGATATTGACGTCAGCCTTAACGGCACTGGCGCGCTGGTGAGCGGCGATATGTCGCAGGTTACGCTGGATGGCGATATTAACGTTGTCTCAGTCCAGGACAGCGAAGGCGTGTTTAGCTCAGCGACAGGCGTGAACGTGAGCGGCGACAGCAACACCGTTGATATCACCGGCAACGTAAATATCAGCGCCGACTACGGGCAGGATGATCTGGCTGCCGGGGCTCCCCCGTTAACCGGCGTTGTCGTCGGTGGTAACGGCAATACCGTTACCCTTAATGGCGCGCTGAATATTGATGACAACGATCTGTCCGCCACCGGCGGACAATACCTGGACGTTGTTGGCCTGAGCGTAACAGGTGATGATAACGACGTTGAGATTGACGGCGGTATTAATATCACCCACAGCGAGGATCCATTTGATGGAACCTCTGCAGACATTACCGGCATCAGCGTCAGCGGTAACAGTACCGTTACGCTAAACGGTCATTCTACCATTGATACCAACACGGTAGTGGGGGGTCACGTTGTACTGGCGCGGGTCAACAACGGCGGCTCCCTGATTCTGGGTGATGACTCAGTTGTTGACGTTAATGTCAGTTATATACCCACAGGCTATTACACCTACAACGCGTTGCTGATGGCTGATGGCGAAGGCACATCAATTGAAAATAAAGGCGATATTACAAGCCATGGCGTGTATTCCGTCATTCGCGCAGATAACGGCGCGGAAGTCAGCAACAGCGGAGATATTTTTGTCTACGCGACCAGTAGCAACAGCAGTGAGGATCGTGCAGCCATCACAAGGGCTAGTGGCGAGGGAGCGGCTGTTCATAACAAAGCCGGCGGCGATATCACCATCATTTCTAACCAGACGCCGCAGGGCAATGGCGGTATTGGCACATACCCACTGGAATGGTACACCCACACCTTTTACGCCATGATGGCTTCGGATTATGGCGATGTCGTTAACGATGAGGGCGCCACTATCCATTTGCAGGGCGCGGGCGTATATGGCGTCGCTGCCAGCAAAGGAACAGCGTCAAACGCAGGCGATATCTATCTGGACGGCTTTGTCCCGACGCTGGATGATGAAAACAACATCACCGACACAAATTACTGGAAACCGTCGCAGCTTTATCTCACCAGTTCGGGGATGGTGGTCGGCTCCACCAACAGTGGCGAAGGCGACGCCACCGCAATCAACACCGGCAACATTACCGTTAATAACGCCGGGTTCGGCATGATGGCGCTCAAGGACGGCACCGCCATTAACCAGGGCACAATCACCCTGACCGCCGATGACGGCGTGACCGGCCAGGCAAACGAGCTGGTCGGGATGGCGGCGCTCAATGGCGGCACCGTCATCAACGACACCACCGGCATCATCAATATTGATGCCGATTACGGCCAGCCCTTCCTGACCGACAGCAGTAGCACCGTAGTTAACTACGGCACCGTTTGCTATGACAGCGCTTGCCAGAACAGTGACGAGTACAACCCAACCGATAGCAATGTATCCCTTTCCTTTAGAGATGGTGATGAGATTACCGCCGAGGGTGAAACGCTGACCGGTGAAACCATCATCACCAATCCGATCGCAACGCAGACCGTACACGTCACCAACGCAGGCATCGTCAGCGGCGGCAAGGTCACCGTCAGAAATTACGGTGATGTCACCAACGAGTCCACCGGCAGCATCAGCAGCGTCGGCATCGACAAAGGCGGCGTCTATACCAACGAGGGAACAACGGCTGCCGTTTCCGTAGACGGCGGCGTGTTCAACAATACCGGCACCGTGACCGGGAAAACGGGTACCACGGTAGCGGGTTCCATTATCAACAACAGCGGCTCCATGAACGCGGTTGAGCAGTGGGCCAGCACCATGAATAACATAGGCACAGTATCGGCCTGGGTCGGCGCATCGGGCAGTACGGTACTGAATAACTACTCAGGCGGCGAAATCGATAAGCTGAACTTTACCGGTGCCGCAACCGTTAATAACGCAGGGATTATCAACAATGGTTCTGTTGATAAAGGCGGTACGTTTAATAACCTCGAAGGCGGCGTTGTAACGCTAATAAACGACGGCCTGTGGGCTGGCGCCTTCAATAACTGGGGAACGGTGAATAGCGATGCCGATATCGCCACCGGCGGGAGCGGGCACACCCTGTATAACGGCAGCACCGGTGTTATTAACGGGCAGATCACCACGGCGAAAAATAACGGCGGCAGCAAGGCGATTAACGACGGCACCATCAACATTGATAAAACCGGCAATGTGGCGATGTCGGCGCATGGCAGCGCGAAGATGGTCAATAACGGCACTATCAATGTGGGTACAGTCGGCACCACGCAAACCGGAATGGTCGGGATGCAGTTGGAATCAGATGCAAAATCCGATGCAGTGATCGAGAACAATGGCACCATCAATATTTACGCCAGCGACTCCTACGCCTTCAGCCAGTTGGGCAGCAACGGCCATATCGTCAACAACGGCACGGTCTACATTGATGACAGCGTGACCGGTTCCGGCTTTATCAAACAGGACGGTAAAACCATTGAAGGCAGCGGCGAAAACGGCGACGGTACGGAAGTGCATTATGTTGACTTCACTGCCCCCACGGAACCCACCATTACCGATGGCACGACGACCGTTACCACCAGCGACAGTGCAGATTCATCTGCCACCAACAACCTGTCGGGCTACGTGGTTGGCACCAGCGCTGATGGCAGCGCCGGTAAATTGATGGTCAGCAACGCCAGCATGAACGGTGTGGAAATTAACACCGGGTTCACCGCAGGCACCGCCGACACCACCGTCAGCTTTGACAACGTGGTTGAGGGCAGCAACCTGTCCGACGCAGGCGCGATTCAGTCCACTTCCGTCGTCTGGAACGCCCAGGGTAGCCAGGATGCCGACGGTAACGTTGACGTCACCATGACCAAAAACGCCTATGCCGATGTGGCGACCGACAGCTCGGTAAGCGACGTGGCGCAGGCGCTGGACGCCGGTTACACCAACAACGAGCTGTACACCAGCCTTAACGTGGGGACTACCGCTGAGCTGAACAGCGCACTCAAGCAGGTGAGCGGTGCTCAAGCCACCACGGTATTCCGTGAAGCGCGTGTACTCAGCAACCGCTTTACCATGCTGGCCGACGCCGCGCCGCAGATCAAAGATGGCCTGGCGTTCAACGTGGTGGCGAAAGGCGACCCGCGCGCGGAGCTGGGCAACGACACCCAGTACGATATGCTGGCATTACGCCAGACGTTGGATCTCACCGCCAGCCAGAATCTGACGCTGGAGTACGGTATTGCGCGTCTGGATGGCGACGGTTCGAAAACCGCAGGCGATAACGGCCTGACCGGCGGCTACAGCCAGTTCTTTGGCCTGAAGCACAGCATGGCGTTTGATGAAGGTCTGGCGTGGAACAACAGCCTGCGTTATGACGTGCACAACCTCGACAGCAGCCGTTCTGTCGCCTATGGCGATGTCAACAAAATTGCCGACTCCGACATGCGTCAGCAGTACCTTGAGTTTCGCAGTGAAGGGGCGAAAACTTTCACCATGATGAGTGATACGCTGAAAGTCACGCCGTATGCCGGAGTGAAATTCCGTCACACCATGGAGGATGGCTACAAAGAGCGCAGCGCCGGAGATTTTAACCTGTCGATGAACTCTGGCAACGAAACGGCGGTAGACTCTATTGTCGGCCTGAAGCTGGATTACGCCGGGAAAGACGGCTGGAGCGCCACAGCTACCCTGGAAGGCGGCCCGAACCTGAGCTACAGCAAGAGCCAGCGTACAGCGTCATTACAGGGTGCAGCGGGTCAATCGTTCGGCGTGGATGACGGTCAAAAAGGCGGCGGCGTTAATGGTCTGGCAACCATCGGCGTGAAATACAGCAGCAATGATACCGCGCTACATCTGGATGCCTACCAGTGGAAGGAAGACGGTATCAGCGATAAAGGCTTTATGCTTAACGTTAAGAAAACATTTCGTTAAATAAACGACATTATATAACACTAATAAAGGCCGCTTATTATTAAGCGGCCTTTTTAAATCATATCCCCTGGTAAAGATAAAGTCCTTATTTGGACTACCTGTATAGTTTAATAATTGCTATCGTACTATACGCTAAATAGATCTTATATTTATTCCACCAGTAGTGCTCGTTTTATCAACAAGGATTTTGAAATGTTTAAATTTGTAAAAATTGCCGTTGTGGCAGGGGTTCTGGCGACGCTCACTGCTTGTACTGGTCATATCGAAAACAAAAAAAATAACTGCAGCTACGATTATTTGCTGCACCCTGCAATTTCTATTTCTAAAATTATTGGCGGTTGCGGCCCGGCTGCCGATCAATAATAGAAACGACTGCGCAGATACAAAAAAACCGGGATTTTCCCGGTTTTTTTACAGGTCTGATAAACGGTACGGCGCAGATGCCTTGTCCAACTTACGCTCGTTTGTAGGCCCGATAAGCTCGCGCCATCGGGCAAGCAATAACCCTTACGGTTTCGCCACAAAGCCAATGGCTTCGTAAACGGCTTTCAGCGTTTCGGCCGCACGTGCGCTGGCTTTTTCCGCCCCGTCTTTCATCACCTTCTGCAAGAACGCTTCGTCGTTGCGGAAACGGTGATAGCGCTCCTGCAACTCAGACAACATTCCGGAAACCGCCTCCGCCACTTCGCCTTTCAAATGGCCATACATTTTACCTTCAAACTGTTTTTCCAGTTCAGGAATGCTCTGACCGGTCACGGCGGAAAGAATATCCAGCAGGTTAGAGACACCCGCTTTCTCTTTCACATCATAACGCACTACCGGCGGCTCGTCGGAGTCAGTGACCGCACGTTTGATTTTCTTCACTACCGATTTCGGATCTTCCAGCAGGCCGATCACGTTATTACGGTTATCGTCCGATTTGGACATTTTCTTTGTCGGCTCCAGCAGCGACATCACACGCGCGCCGGATTTTGGAATAAACGGTTCCGGTACTTTGAAAATATCGCCATACAGCCCGTTGAAACGCTGGGCGATATCGCGGCTCAGTTCCAGATGCTGCTTCTGATCTTCGCCTACCGGCACCAGATTGGTTTGGTACAACAGAATGTCTGCCGCCATCAGCACCGGGTAATCAAACAAGCCGGCGTTAATGTTTTCCGCATAGCGCGCAGATTTATCTTTAAACTGCGTCATACGGCTCAGCTCGCCGAAATAGGTATAGCAGTTCAGCGCCCAGCCAAGCTGCGCATGTTCCGGCACATGGGACTGAACGAAAATAGTGCTCTTTTCAGGATCAATACCACATGCCAGGTACAGCGCCAGCGTATCCAGCGTCGCTTTACGTAGCTGCTGCGCGTCCTGACGCACGGTAATAGCATGTTGGTCTACGATGCAGTAGATGCAATGATAGTCATCCTGCATGTTTACCCACTGACGCAATGCCCCCATATAGTTGCCAATGGTCAATTCACCTGAGGGCTGTGCGCCACTAAAAACGATGGGCTTAGTCATTTTTTATTTCCTGGTTATCGCTATGCGGAAGCCCAAGTGCGGGCAAAAGATCGTTAAAACTGTCATAAATGACGTCCGGCTCGCTAAGAGCGATCGCTTCGCCATAATTGTAGCCGTATGTCAGGCCAACCGAAGGGCAGCCCGCCGCTTTTGCAGCCTGAATATCATTACGCGAATCGCCGACAAAAAGCATCTGCTCCGGCATCATGCCCAGCCGGCTTGCCACCAGCAACAGCGGCTCCGGATGCGGCTTCTTATTTTGCACATCATCGCCGCCGATAACCACACTAAAGTATTTGGCGATATCAAGCGATTCCAGCAACGGCGCGACGAACGGCGTCGGTTTGTTGGTCACCAGACCTAATGACAATCCGCTGGCGTGCAGCGCACTCAGCGTGTCGGCGACATGCGGAAATAAAAAGGTGCCCTCTTCCGCCACTTCGCCATAATACCTGTCGAACAGTTTACGCAGAATGCGTACCTGTTCCTCGGCAGGAATATCTTCATCAACGGGCGGTTTCCCCATCGTCTTACGCAGCGTGGCGCGCTCCTCGCGAGCCCAGGTCAGCGCGCGTTCCATCAATACGTCTGCGCCGTTACCAATCCAGGTAATTACGCGCTCCTCGCCCGCGACCGGCAGTTCCAGCGCATACAGCGCCATATCCACCGCCGCGGCAAGACCCGGCGCGCTATCCACCAGCGTACCGTCAAGATCAAAGGCGACGCCCCGAATATTCTGCAACTTATCCATGACTTACCTTTGCCAGCTCACTGCGCATTTCATCAATCACTTTTTTGTAGTCGGGTTTATCGAAAATTGCCGACCCCGCAACAAACATGTCCGCACCAGCTGCGGCGATCTCGCCGATATTGTTCACCTTCACGCCGCCGTCCACTTCCAGGCGAATGTCGTAACCGGACGCATCAATGCGGCGACGCACTTCGCGCAGTTTATCCAGCGTCTGCGGAATAAAAGACTGGCCGCCGAAGCCTGGGTTCACGGACATCAGCAGGATCACATCCAGTTTGTCCATGACGTAATCGAGATAACTGAGCGACGTTGCCGGGTTGAATACCAGCCCCGCTTTACAGCCGTGTTCTTTAATCAACTGTAGCGTGCGGTCAACATGTTCGGAGGCTTCCGGGTGAAAAGTAATGATGCTCGCGCCAGCGGCGGCAAAGTCGGGCACGATACGGTCGACTGGCTTGACCATCAGGTGGACATCAATTGGCGCGGTAATACCGTACTGACGCAGGGATTTCAGCACCATCGGGCCGATAGTCAGGTTCGGCACATAGTGATTATCCATGACGTCAAAGTGTACAACATCAGCACCGGCAGCCAGCGCTTTGGCGGTGTCTTCACCCAGGCGAGCAAAATCAGCCGACAGAATTGAGGGGGCAATCAAATACTGTTTCATCCGCTTCTCCTTGAGAATTATTTTCTTGCAGGCGTTGCGACTCCTGGTTGGTACAGAGCCAGCAGTTCGTCCACCTTTTTACGTGTGCCGCCGTTGCTGCTTATACTGCGTCTAACTTTGACGACATGCAATTTTGCGAGTTGATACCACTCGCGTGTGAGCGCCGTATCATGGTTGGAAATGAGCACCGGTATCCGGTTACTGACCAGATTCTCAGCGATTTCCGCCAGATGCGCTTGTTGCGTCAGGCTAAAACTATTGGTGTGATACGCTGTGAAGTTAGCCGTGGCGGACAGCGGCGCATAAGGCGGATCGCAATAGACCACCGACGACTTGTCCGCACGCGCCATACTGTCTGCGTATGACTCACAGTAAAAGAACGCATTCTGCGCTTTTTCTGCAAAGTGGTACAACTCCGCTTCCGGGAAGTAAGGTCTTTTATAACGACCAAACGGTACATTAAATTCCCCGCGTAAGTTATAGCGACAGAGTCCGTTATAACCGTAGCGGTTCAGATATAAAAACAGTACCGCCCGACGAAAGGGATCCTGGCAGGTGTTGAACTCCTCACGGAGTTGGTAATAGACCTCAGCCTGGTTAGTTTCAGGCATAAACAGCTCGCGCGAAGCCTGTACATACTCGTCAGTACGTAACTTCACGATGTTATAGAGGCTAATAAGGTCGCTGTTGATATCGGCGAGGATATAACGAGAAAAGTCGGTGTTAAGAAACACCGATCCGGCACCCACAAAAGGTTCGACAAGGCACTCGCCTTTTGGCAAATGTCGTTTGATATCATCAAGCAGAGGGTATTTTCCCCCTGCCCACTTCAAAAAAGCGCGATTTTTTTTCATGCTGACTAACTAATTACACCTTCTCCGGCTGTGGAGAAAGCTCCGACAGCATCCTGCGCTTTAGGCTGTGCCGCGTTGCTTTACGGCGCATTTGACGGTAGCAAATGCGCCCCTCGCGCCTGTCCTGAACAAAAATAGCTGTCAGCGACACTCACAGGCAATTGCAGGACACAGCCTGGATTATTTCAGATCGGCCTGAACCTGATGCAACGGTTTTGCCCACGGGTTTTTCGCCTGCACATCGGCAGGTAAGGTGGACACCGCACGTTTAGCATCTTCTTTCGAAGCATACATCCCCGTTACCAGCACATACCACGGTTGTCCATTACGTGTCGTCTCGTATACCACATAATTTTTCAGGTTCTCTTTCTTCGCCCAACCGTTCAGGTTGTCGTAATTTGAAGAACTACTGAGCTGCAATGTGTAGTGGCTGGATGGCGCGCTCTTTAACGCGCCAACGTTGCCGGCGCTTTTCCCGCCGCCTGCGACAGGCGTCGTCGAGGCTTGCGCTGGCTTCGCGGTTTGTACCGGCGCAGCGCTTGCCGTCGCTGTCGGCGCAGCTGTCGTGGTGGTCGCTTTCGGCGTCGCGGCTGGCGCTGCCGGTTCCGTGCGTTTCACTGGCGCGACCGGTTTCTTCGGTTCCGCAGTCGTGGTTTTCGCCGTGGTCTGCGGTTTCTTAGGTTCAATGACGGCCTGTTTACGTTCCGGACGCGTGGTATGACGCTCGGTAGGTTCGCTAACCGCCGCCTGACGCGTCGTGCTGCCATTGCGAACTGGCGCGACGGTTGCAGGCTCTGTCGGCAACGTAGAGTTCACCGCAACATTGTTCATCTGCTCTGGATTCTGCGTCAGCGCATTATTCAGATCGCCCTGTACTTCCACGCGCTGCTGACCGTCAGCGACCACAGGTGACTGTCCCTGCGTCGGCGTTGAAGAAATCGGCGGCAACGAAATATCCTGCGACGTATTGCCCGCGGTTTGTTCTGCGGAGGTGGCGCCCGGCGCAGGCTGGGTCGCATTTGCCTGATCGGCGGCGTTACCGGAAAGATCGATACTCTTTTCGCCAGAGGCCGACGGCTCGCTGGAAGACGTTGAGGGGGCTTTCAGCGCGGAGCCGATACCGATAATCAACAGCAGCAGCACCAGTACGCCAACGCCCATCATCATGTACTGACGAGAGGCTGGCTTATGGGCCGCTTTTTTACGCTTACGTGGACGGCGTTCAACACGCTCCTCGTCCACCGTATCGTCTTCATCGGATTCGTACTCTTCTTCAACTTCAGGCTCTTCACTACGCGCTTTACGCGTACGCGTCGGACGGCGATCGTCGGCGTCCAGATCAACGTCATCAAAGTTGATCTGCGGCTCATTATCGCGTTCTGAAGATTGACGAGAACGACCAGTACGACGATCGCTGGGATCGGGTTTCAGCTCGTCTTCTGGTTTGAATTCATCCATTTAACACCCCACTCAAAGGTTAATGCTTACGACATTGCACATAACCTGAAGCTAAAAGACTGACATCTACGCAATATCAGTCTGACCTTTCTTGTTGTTACGCCTGCTGACAGTCAGCAATCGCGCTAAGAACGACTTCGTGCGACACTCCGCCGCGCACTTCACTTTTCCCTATGGCCAGCGGAAGCACTAAACGCAGCTCCCCCGCTAACACTTTTTTATCTCGCAGCATGTGCGGCAAATAGTCCTGCGCGGACATCTCGCAAGGGCCATTGACTGGCAACCCGGCCCGTTCGAGTAGAGCGATGATGCGCTGCGTATCAGCAGAACTGAACTGCCCCAAACGCTCGGATGCGCGCGCAGCCATCACTATACCTGCGGCAACGGCTTCACCATGTAACCAATTGCCATATCCCATTTCCGCTTCAATGGCGTGGCCAAAGGTATGTCCAAGATTCAGTAAAGCACGTAAGCCCGCTTCACGCTCGTCGGCGGCAACAACTTCGGCTTTCAGCTCGCAACAACGACGAATACAGTACGCCATCGCCGGGCCGTCCAGACGCAACAGCGCATCCAGATTATCCTCAAGCCAGGTGAAGAAGTCCGCGTCGAGTATAATGCCGTATTTGATCACCTCTGCCAGTCCCGATGCCAGTTCGCGTGCGGGAAGCGTTTTCAGGCAATCAAGATCGACAACCACAGAAGCGGGTTGGTAAAACGCGCCAATCATGTTTTTGCCAAGGGGATGGTTGACGGCGGTCTTCCCGCCCACGGAAGAATCAACCTGCGACAGTAAGGTAGTTGGCACCTGAATGAAACGAACGCCTCGCTGGTAGCTGGCCGCCGCAAAACCGGTAAGATCGCCAATCACGCCGCCGCCAAGCGCGACCAGCGTGGTATCACGACCATGCGGTTTTTTCAGTAACGCCGTAAACACCGTATCCAGCACCGTCAGGCTCTTATACTGCTCGCCGTCAGGAAGAATCACGCTGTCTACGTTAACGCCCGCCCGTTCGAGTACGCCGCGAACCTTGTCCAGATAAAGCGGCGCCAGGGTTTCGTTGGTCACTAACATGACCTGATCGCCTGATTTCAGCGGCAAGAATGAAGCTGGTTCGTTAAACAAACCAGCCGCGATGGTGATCGGGTAACTACGTTCCCCGAGAGTGACTGTAATCCTCTCCATGACGCGACATCCACCTTAGTTACTTGTGCCCGCTTACCCAGCGTATTCTGCTTGAATTAGTTGCTTTCCAGCATATGAATAATCTGGTTTGCCACAACCTTAGCGCTTTGATCGTCGGTGCGAATGGTGACGTCGGCAATCTCTTCGTACAGCGGATTGCGTTCGTTAGCCAGCGCTTCCAGAACTTCGCGAGGCGGTGCTTCAACCTGCAACAGCGGGCGTTTTTTATCACGCTGCGTGCGCGCCAGTTGTTTTTCGATGGTCGTTTCAAGGTAGACCACGACGCCACGCGCGGAGAGACGGTTACGCGTTTCACGCGATTTTACAGAGCCACCGCCGGTTGCCAGCACAATACCCTGTTTTTCCGTCAATTCGTTGATAACTTTTTCTTCACGATTACGGAAGCCGTCTTCACCTTCAACATCGAAGACCCAGCCCACATCAGCTCCGGTTCGTTTCTCAATCTCTTGATCAGAATCGTAAAATTCCATATTGAGTTGTTGAGCTAACTGGCGCCCAATAGTGCTTTTTCCGGCACCCATAGGCCCAACCAGAAAGATATTGCGTTTCTCTGCCATTTTTTCGGTACTACTAAGACTATTCGTTAATGGTAAACCCGCTTCACAGACACCCAGCGCAGCAGGACATGAACTGAAACCTCATAAGATATTGCGAGAGTCAGACTGAAAATTATCTCAATACTCAAGCGGGTTTGGCAACTGAATAAATCACCAAGCCTGATTGTTGCAAAACCCGAGTTAGCGTTGCCGGATGGCGGCCAGAACAACATATCCGGCCTACAAATTGCTCTACTTTCAAACAATTGTGCGCAATCCGCAGAACCAATACGTCTGCATCAGCGGACATTCAGCCGTTTATCATCGGTCTTATGCACACCTTCGGCAAGGCAAAGCGCATTAATCAATGCGTAAGCAACGAAAAGCACGACTCTCAAATCGGTACTCCTTGTATGCTAAATACATCCGCACGTCAAATCCCGCAGATGCGTTCAGTGCAAAAACAGCGCTTTTTTATGCATAAATTATTCTGTCGCCACCAGTCTGGGGGTGATAAACACCACTAATTCGCGTCGCTCGTCCTCTTTGCCGTCATGGCGGAAGAGCTGACCAAGCCAGGGAATATCCCCCAACAGTGGCACGCTATCGCTACCCGATTTATTTTTTCGCGAAAAAATACCGCCCAGCGCCAGCGTCTCGCCGCTTTTTACCTCTACCTGCGTTTCAATTTCCTGTTTATCTATCGCCAGCACTTCGCCGTCAGCCTGTTGTAGTACCTGACCGGGGACATTCTGGCTGATATGTAACTTCAGGCGGATGCGCCCTTTCTGCAAAACGGTGGGCGTCACCTCCATTCCCAGCACCGCTTCTTTAAATTCCACGGAGGTCGCGCCGCTTTCGCCGCTGGAAACCTGATAAGGAATTTCGCTGCCTTGCTTGATACTGGCTGGCTGCAGATGCGAAGCCAGCAGCCGGGGGCTGGCGATAATATCCAACTGCTGCTTTTGCTCCAGCGCTGACAGCTCCAGATCCAGCAAGCGTCCGTTAATGCGCCCGATGTTAAACCCGACGCGTGAGGTGGCGGCGGCGACGGATAAATCACTGGAAAGCGTCGTCACGTCACCCACCGCGCCCGCTTGCGTCGCGTCAGCCAGCGTCCACTTTACGCCCAGTTCCCGTAGACTCTTTTCGTTAATGGTGACGATATGCGCCGCCAGCTCCACCTGCGCCACCGGCAGATCCATTTGCGATACCCATTTTTCCAGCTCCGCCAGGGCCGCGCGGTTATCGCGCAACAGCAGGCGGTTGGTGCGCTTATCTACCATGATGGTTCCCTTCGCGCTCAGGAGTTTCTCGCCCGCTTTCGCCAGTTCGCCGGCATCGGCGTATTGCAGGCTAATGCTGCGATTTTCCAGCGGTAAATTAGCCTGAAGCCTTAACCGCTCGGCATCCTGCCGCGCACTGTGTTCTTTCTGCCAGGCCTGTGAATGAACATGGAGAATATTCCCCTCCTGACGCAGCACCAGCCCCGCGCTATTGACCACCGTCTGTAGCGCCTGTTTCCACGGCACATCCGTCAGATGTAGCGATAATGTCCCGCTGACGTCCGGCGACACCACCAGATTCTGCCGCTCCTGCTCGGCTAAAGCCTGCAAAACCTGCACCACAGGGACGTCGTCAACCACCAGCGTCACTTTCGCCGCTTTTCCCGCCTGCGCGGCGGGCATCAAGGCTATCAGTATTATGGCTATCCATCGCTTCATTGTCCGCTCCCTGACGTAGCCACCGCCACTGCGGCGGCGCACAATTTTTACCGGTCGTTAACGTTAAGGCTTCCGCCGTCAGGTGGACAATCGTCCAACCGTTTTCCAGCGTCTGCCCTTCTTCCACTCGCCGCCATTTTTGCTGGCTGTCTTTAAGAATGCCTGTCCATCGCTCGCCTTTACGCACCGCGCCCTGATACCGCCACTGCGAGAGTTCCGCTATCCGGCAGCGATCTTCCGGCGGGCGGAAGGGATCGCGCATTCCCGTCAACGTCAGCAAACAAAAACAGAGCAATACACCGCGGCTAACCTTCATTCGCCAGGCGCTCCAGTTGCAGCATCATCAATAATTCCGCCCCCTCTTTACGCAATGAAAACCGACTTACGCTCATCTCGCTTTCGGCCAACCGGACAAACAGCGACGGCACCGCATCCCAGGACGTTTTCAGCGCCATTTCTCCCCCCTGCGCCGATGGCTGCCAGTGCAGCAAACGCAGGGGAGGCGCCTGGAAATCTAACGGCGAAAAAGGACGCGGATTTTCCACGGTGCCCCCGAAAAGCGGTTCAGCCGCGACGCTCAGACGGCGCAGATGACGCCACTGTTGCCGGGCGGCCTCGCGCTGCTGGCTTAACCGCGTTTGTTGCGTATCCAGCGTTTTCCAGCCGGGATAGCCCACAGATAACGCAACCGTCAGCGTCAGGCACAGCACGCCTGCACACCAACCAAAAACCCGACCACGGCGCGACATCCCGTACCAGATATCAAAGAGCGCGTTCACGGGCGGCGCTCCTCGTTAACTGATAATGGAACTGCCAGCGCCCTTGCGCATCCTGCCGCGTGGCGCCCGTGCGGTTTAGCGGAAAACTGACATAGTGACGAAGCGATGTCTCAAGCGTGAGCAGGGCGTCAAACGTTCTCGCCAGCCCTTCCAGCTCTAGCGTCTCTTGCTGATAATTGAGGCTTGTCAGCCATGCCTGCTCTGGCAACAGGTTGGCAAGGTCAGTCAAGATAGATTGCCAGGCTTGCGTCAGTTCACGCTGCGCCTGACGTTGTAATCGCGCCTGTTGCTGCCGCTGACGCTGCTGCAACTGCGGTATGTTCGCCGCAAGCGCCGTCGTGTGTCCGTTTTCCGCCGTCAGTAGCAGTTCATTAATCCTCCCCTCCTGCCAAAAAACCAACCGGGCGATCGTCGCGAGGCTTGCTATCAGCAGCAGGGACGCGCCCCATACCACGCACCACAGCCGCAGACGCGCTACGTAATGTTGGCGCCGCCAGGGGAGCAAATTGACAGAATGCGCCATCAGCGTATCTCCCCTATGGCTAAACCCAGCGCAATCGCAAAGCGATAACCGTCCGGCGGAACCGGCGGTTGGCGGACGGTTACGGCGCGCCAGGGGTCGAATTCGCCTTCGGCGCATAACGAAATATGTTCCGGCACGACGGATAACGTCGCGGCAAGGTCATGCAGCGTCATCGCCTCTCGCGCCGATTTACGTCCCCACGCATAGCGCGTCGCCCACAGCCACTGGCTCTCATCGCGCCAGACCAGACATTGCCGCCCCGAAGGTATAAACGGCAGCAAGCGCTGTAACGCGCAGGCATCGGGCGTTACAGCAGCGATGCGCACATTGAGCGTTTGCGCCAGCGTTAACAGCTCTGAAATTTCTTTGCTTTGCACGGCGGTAACGTTGAACGCGGGGCTCAGCGCATCGTCCTGAAAGTCGAAACGCAATAAGTCCGGATCCATATCCAGCTCACGCGCCATCGTTTGTGAAAGCCATGCGACTTGCTCACGTTCCCGCAGACGCATCGGCGGATGTGGAAAAGCGCGTTGCAATGTCCGATTTGCGGGAAAAGAGAGATAAATACGGTGACGTAGCGGCAGCTCACGGCTCCAGGGTCGCAGTACGTGAGCCAGCGATTGCGGGTCAGGAATCGTACCCTCTGCCGTGGAGGCGTTCATCAGCGGCAGTCGCCACCAACGTTGCAGGGACCAGCCCGATGCGCCGCGAATAACGGCGATGGCCAGCGCTTCATGCTGCTGAATATGCAATCCTATTTGCCAGGTTTTAAAAGCCATAACGGTCGATCTCCTTATCACCCGTCGCGTTAACGGGTATATCAATGCGTCTGGCTTGCCTTTATACTACCGCGCGTTTGTTTATAAACTGCCCAAATGACACTAAATGGGAAATCTCCAGTGAAGTTCGTAAAGTATTTATTGATCCTTGCAGTATGTTGCATCCTGCTGGGAGCAGGCTCGATTTATGGCCTTTATCGCTATATTGAGCCGCAGCTACCTGACGTCGCGACATTGAAAGATGTGCGTTTGCAAATTCCGATGCAGGTTTACAGCGCGGATGGCGAACTTATCGCGCAATATGGCGAAAAACGTCGTATTCCCGTTACGCTCGATCAAATTCCGCCGGAAATGATCAACGCCTTTATCGCCACCGAAGATAGCCGCTTTTATGAGCATCACGGCATTGACCCGGTAGGTATTTTCCGTGCGGCCAGCGTCGCGCTCTTCTCCGGTCACGCATCGCAGGGAGCAAGTACCATTACCCAGCAACTGGCGCGAAACTTCTTCCTTAGCCCCGAACGCACGCTGATGCGCAAGATCAAGGAAGCGTTTCTGGCGATTCGTATTGAGCAGTTGCTGAATAAAAATGAGATCCTCGAACTCTATCTGAACAAGATCTATCTCGGCTACCGCGCCTATGGCGTTGGCGCGGCGGCACAGGTCTACTTTGGTAAGACGGTCGACCAGCTTAGTCTAAGCGAAATGGCGGTTATCGCCGGACTACCTAAAGCGCCTTCTACCTTTAACCCGCTCTACTCGATGGATCGGGCGATAGCGCGCCGTAACGTAGTGCTTTCGCGAATGTTAAGCGAGGGATATATCACTCAGGCGCAGTACGATCAGGCACGTAGCGAACCTATCGACGCAAATTATCACGCGCCGGAAATCGCCTTCTCCGCGCCTTATCTGTCGGAAATGGTGCGCCAGGAAATGTATAACCGTTATGGCGAAAGCGCCTACGAAGATGGTTATCGTATTTACACGACCATCACCCGCAAAGTGCAGCAGGCCGCGCAACAGGCGGTGCGTAATAACGTGCTGGACTATGACATGCGCCACGGTTATCGCGGCCCGGCGAATGTGCTATGGAAAGTGGGCGAAACGGCGTGGGACAGTAAAAAAATTACCGATACGTTGAAAGCGTTGCCAACCTACGGACCGCTGCTTCCCGCCGTGGTCACCAGCGCTAATCCGCAAGAGGCGACCGCTGCGCTTGCCGACGGTACGTTCGTTTCGCTACATATGGAAGGAATGCGTTGGGCGCGGCCTTACCGCTCGGATACACAGCAGGGGCCGACGCCGCGTAAAGTTACCGATGTCGTCCAGACAGGTCAGCAAATCTGGGTTCGTCAGGTGGATAACGACTGGTGGCTGGCGCAGGTACCGGAAGTGAACTCCGCGCTGGTTTCGCTTAACCCGCAAACTGGCGCGGTACTGGCGCTGGTCGGCGGTTTCGATTTTAATCAGAGTAAATTTAACCGCGCGACGCAAGCTTTGCGTCAGGTGGGGTCGAACATCAAACCGTTCCTCTACACCGCCGCAATGGATAAAGGGCTGACGCTCGCCAGTATGCTCAACGATGTGCCGATTTCCCGCTGGGACGCCGGGGCAGGTTCAGACTGGCGTCCGAAAAACTCCCCGCCGCAGTACGCCGGACCGATTCGTTTACGCCAGGGGCTGGGGCAGTCGAAAAACGTGGTGATGGTACGCGCCATGCGCGCCATGGGCGTCGACTATGCGGCGGAGTATCTGCAACGCTTCGGCTTCCCGGCGCAGAATATCGTGCATACCGAATCGCTGGCGCTGGGCTCCGCCTCCTTCACGCCGATGCAGGTTGCGCGCGGTTATGCGGTGATGGCGAACGGCGGTTTCCTGATCGACCCGTATTTCATCAGCAAGATTGAGAACGATCAGGGCGGCGTGATCTTCGAAGCGAAACCGAAAATCGCCTGCCCGGAGTGCGATATCCCGGTCATTTACGGCAATACGCAGAAATCCGACGTGCTGGAAAACACCAATGTGGAAGAGGTCGCGGTTTCGCAAGAGCAGCAAAACAGCGCCGTACCGATGCCTGAGCTGGAACAGGCAAACCAGGCGCTGGTTGCGCAAAACGGCACGCAGGAGTACGCGCCGCATGTGATCAATACGCCGCTGGCGTTTCTGATCAAAAGCGCGCTGAACACCAATATCTTCGGCGAACCCGGCTGGATGGGTACCGGATGGCGTGCGGCGCGCGACCTTAAACGTCGCGATATCGGCGGCAAAACCGGTACGACCAACAGCTCGAAAGACGCATGGTTCTCCGGCTATGGTCCTGGCGTCGTCACTTCCGTATGGATCGGCTTTGACGATCACCGCCGTGATTTAGGCCGCACCACCGCTTCCGGCGCGATCAAAGATCAAATCTCCGGCTATGAGGGCGGCGCGAAGAGCGCGCAACCTGCATGGGACGCCTATATGAAAGCCGTGCTGGAAGGCGTGCCGGAACAGCCGCTAACGCCGCCGCCGGGCATCGTCACGGTGAATATCGACCGCAGTACCGGACAACTGGCGAGCGGCGGTAACAGCCGTGAAGAGTATTTCATCGAAGGCACGCAGCCGACACAACAGGCAGTACACGAGGTGGGAACCACCATTATTGATAATGGTGAAACACACGAACTGTTCTGATCAAAAAAGGCGCTCCGGCGCCTTTTTTATTGTGTTTAGCGGATGACGGCGAACGGGGAGACGAACTTTCCGTTGGCTTGATCAACGCCGCGCCATCAGGCAATTCGGCCCTGCGCTTTCAACCACTCGCGTACCAGAAACAGCGCGCTGACGTTGCGGGCCTCGTTAAAATCGGGGTCTTCCAGCAGATCCATTAAATGCGCCAGCGGCCAGCGTACCTGCGGCAATGGCTCAGGCTCGTCGCCTTCCAGCGACTCCGGATAGAGATCTTCCGCCACCACGATATTCATTTTGCTGGAAAAATAAGAGGGCGCCATGCTGAGTTTTTTTAAGAAGGTCAGGTTATGCGCGCCAAACCCGACCTCTTCTTTGAGCTCCCGGTTCGCCGCTTCAAAAACGGTCTCGCCCGGGTCGATCAATCCTTTCGAGAAGCCCAGCTCATAGGATTCGGTTCCCACCGCATACTCACGAATAAGAATCAGATGCTCATCAACGATCGGCACAATCATTACCGCCTCACGGGTTGATGGTCGCATACGTTCATACACGCGACGCACGCCGTTGCTGAACTCCAGATCCACGCTTTCTACGTTAAACAGTCGGGATTGTGCGACGGTTTCCACTTTCAGAATGGTGGGTTTTTGTAATGATTTGCTCATTGTGAGAATCTTTGCAGTGTAATCTGTGGTCATTGTGCGACATACCGCACGGTTTCGGCAATGCGAATTGCCGTTTATTTACATTTATGTAACGTAATAAAAATTAATTCTTATTTCAAATTAAAAGTCAATAGGTTGAAATAACTCCAGGAATTTGCTGATATTCCGTTTTTGGTGGTATTGCTATGATTTGCCTTCACTGGGATGCGCTTTACAATGCTCAAGTTCAACTCCACGCTTGCCGATAGCCAACCACAGAAAAATGTTTATTGGACAGGGTGCGACTGACCACGCCTGACAGACTTAGTAAGATGGGGAAAGCATGAGCACCATTCTGATTTTTATAGCTGCTTTGCTGGCCTGCTCTCTACTGGCAATATGGCGGTTCCGGGTAAAGTCCAGACGAGGGAGTTTACCGTGGATCAGCGCCTTTCAGGACGCGCAAACGCGTAAACTGTTGCCCGAAGAGCGCAGCGCGGTAGAAAACTATCTCGATAACCTTAGCCAGATCCAGCAAGTTCCGGGGCCGACAGGCGCCAGTGCTGCGCCCATCTCGCTGACGCTGAACGCGGAAAGCAACAGTGTCGTGATACTGACCCACTCCATCACCCGCTACGGCATTACCACTGACGATCCTAATAAATGGCGCTACTACCTCGACTCCGTCGAAGTCCATCTGCCGCCTTTCTGGGAACAGTACATCAATGATGAAAACAACGTTGAGCTGATCCTCACGGATACGCTGCCGCTGGTGATCTCTTTAAACGGCCATACGCTGCAAGAGTATATGCAGGAGTCGCGCGGCTACGCGCTACAGAATACCGCCTCTACGCAGGCGTCGATTCGCGGCGAAGAGAGCGAGCAGATTGAGCTGTTGAATATCCGTCAGGAGACCCACGAAGAATATGCGCTCAGCCGCCCGGCTGGCTTGCGCGAAGCGTTGTTAATCGTCGCCTCCTTTTTGTTATTCTTTTTCTGCCTGATAACGCCAGACGTTTTTGTACCGTGGATGATAGGCGGCGCGATCCTGCTGCTGGCAGCCGGACTTTGGGGGCTTTTTGCGCCGCCGTCGAAAAGCGCGCTGCGGGAAATTCACTGTCTGCGGGGAACGCCCCGCCGCTGGGGACTGTTTGGGGAGAATAATCAGGAGCAGATTAACAATATATCCCTGGGCATCATCGACCTTATTTACCCTGCCCACTGGCAACCCTACATTACGCAGGATCTTGGGCAACAAACGGATATTGATATTTACCTTGATCGCCATGTCGCGCGCCAGGGCCGGTTTTTATCCCTGCATGATGAAGTGAAAAACTTTCCGTTGCAGCACTGGTTACGCAGCACTGTTATTGCTATCGGTTCGCTGCTGGTGTTGTTTATGCTGCTGTTCTGGATCCCGCTGGATATGCCAATTAAGTTCACGCTATCGTGGATGAAAGGCGCGCAAACCATTGAAGCGACAACGGTAAAACAGCTTGAAAAAGCTGGCGTGCGGGTGGGCGATACGCTGCACCTGAGCGGTAAAGGAATGTGTAATATTCATTCCGGCGCAACCTGGAGCGGCCAGTCTAACTCACCGTTTATGCCGTTCGATTGCTCGCAAATCATCTGGAATGACGCGCCTGCGCTACCGCTGCCGGAATCAGACCTGGTGAATAAAGCGATGGCGCTAAGCCAGGCGGTAAATCGTCAGCTCCATCCAAAACCCGAAGACGACTCGCGCGTCAGCGCATCTTTACGCTCCGCAATCCAAAAATCGGGCATGGTATTATTAGATGACTTTGGCGATATTGTTCTGAAAACCGCTGATTTGTGCGCGGCGGAAGACGAGTGCGTGCGCCTGAAAAATGCGCTGGTTAATCTCGGTAACAGTAAGGACTGGAACGCGCTGGTGAAACGCGCGAACGCTGGCAAACTGGACGGCGTCAACGTGCTGCTACGCCCCGTAAGCGCAGAGTCGCTGGAAAATCTGGTCACGACCTCAACGGCGCCGTTTATTTCTCGCGAGACCGCGCGTGCCGCCCAGTCGCTGAATAGTCCCGCTCCCGGCGGATTCCTGATTGCCAGCGATGAAGGCAGCGAACTGGTTGATCAGGCCTGGCCGTCAACGCCGCTGTATGACTATCCCGCGCAGGAACAGTGGAGCGCCTTCCAGCGTCTGGCGCAAACGCTCATGCAGACGCCATTTAGCGCCGAGGGCATTGTCACCAGCGTGTATACCGATGCCAACGGTACGCAGCATATCAGCCTGCATCGTATCCCCGATAAATCCGGCTGGTGGCGTTACCTCGGCACCACGCTGCTGATGCTGGCAATGATAGTGAGCGCGGTCTACAACGGCATTCAGGCGTTCAGACGTTATCAACGCCACCGTACCCGTATGGCGGACATCCAGGAATACTATGAAAGCTGCCTCAATCCCAGGTTAACCGTCTCTCCGGAAAATCTCATCTGATAGCGCCGCCGTGCGACAGGGTATGCTACCCTGTCGCGCAAATTGCGTTACCCTGGAGTTCCCCATGCATATTGATATTGACTGGCAAAACGTGGATACCGTTTTGCTGGATATGGACGGCACGCTGCTCGATCTCGCGTTCGATAACTATTTCTGGCAAAAGCTGGTACCGGAAACCTACGGCGCGCAGCAGGGTATTTCGCCGCAGGACGCGCAGGAATATATTCGTCAGCAGTATCATGCCGTACAGCATACGCTAAACTGGTACTGTCTGGATTACTGGAGCGAGCGTCTGGGTCTGGATATTTGCGCCATGACGACGGCGCAAGGGCCGCGCGCCGTTTTGCGCGACGATACCGTACCGTTTCTGAATGCGTTAAAAGCCAGAGGAAAACGTCGGATTCTGCTCACCAATGCGCATCCACATAACCTGGCGGTGAAGCTGGAGCATACCGGTCTGGCCTCACACCTTGATTTATTACTTTCCACCCACACATTTGGTTATCCCAAAGAGGATCAGCGGTTATGGCGCGCTGTCACTGAGGAAACGGGAATAAGCGCAGAGAAAACGCTGTTTATCGATGACAGCGAACCGATTCTCGACGCCGCCGCCCGGTTTGGTATTCGCTACTGTCTTGGCGTGACGAATCCCGATTCCGGCCTGGCGGAAAAGCACTATACGCGCCATCCGTCCCTGAACGACTACCGCCGTCTGATCCCCTCGCTGATGTGAAGGAGACGCCATGAAAGAAAAGTCCTCCGTTGAGGTCAGACTGGATAAATGGCTGTGGGCCGCGCGTTTTTATAAAACCCGCGCGATGGCCCGCGAGATGATTGAAGGCGGTAAGGTGCATTACAACGGCCAGCGCAGTAAGCCGAGCAAAATCGTCGAGCTGAACGCAACCCTTACCCTGCGTCAGGGAAATGACGAACGGACGGTGATCGTTAAAGCCATCACCGAACAGCGCCGTCCGGCCAGCGAAGCCGTCGCTCTGTATGAAGAGACGGCGGAAAGCGTGGAAAAACGCGAAAAAATGGCGCAGGCACGCAAGCTTAACGCCCTGACCATGCCGCATCCGGACAGGCGACCGGACAAGAAAGAGCGCCGCGACCTGTTACGATTTAAACACGGCGACAGCGAATAACTGTCACCCGCAAGAGAGATGATTATGCCGCAACATGACCAATTACATCGTTATCTGTTTGAAAACTTTGCCGTTCGCGGCGAGCTGGTGACCGTTTCGGAAACCTTGCAACAGATCCTCGACAATCATACCTACCCGCAGCCGGTGAAAACCGTGCTGGCCGAACTGCTGGTCGCCACTAGCCTGCTGACCGCAACGCTGAAGTTTGCCGGTGACATTACGGTACAGCTCCAGGGCGACGGGCCATTAAGCCTGGCGGTGATCAATGGCAATAATCAGCAGCAGATGCGCGGCGTGGCTCGCGTTCAGGGCGACATCCCTGACAATGCGGATCTCAAAACGCTGGTTGGCAACGGCTATCTGGTGATCACCATTACGCCGGAAGAGGGTGAGCGCTATCAGGGCGTGGTGGGTCTGGAAGGCGATACTCTGGCGGCGTGCCTGGAAGATTACTTCCTGCGCTCCGAGCAGTTGCCGACGCGCCTGTTTATCCGTACCGGCGATGTCGACGGTAAACCGGCGGCAGGTGGAATGTTGCTCCAGGTGATGCCGGCACAGAACGCGCAGGCGGAGGATTTCGACCATCTGGCTATGTTGACGGAAACCATTAAAAGCGAAGAGCTGCTGACGTTACCGGCAAATGACGTGCTGTGGCGTTTGTATCACGAAGAAGAAGTCACGCTCTACGATCCGCAAGATGTTGAATTCAAATGCACCTGTTCACGCGAACGTTGCGCGGGCGCGCTGAAAACATTGCCGGAT
Source organism: Salmonella sp. SAL04202 (assembly GCF_046550775.1). NCBI lineage: Bacteria > Pseudomonadati > Pseudomonadota > Gammaproteobacteria > Enterobacterales > Enterobacteriaceae > Salmonella > Salmonella sp. SAL04202. The sequence goes on from NZ_JBGDXK010000005.1 coordinate 23,849, forward strand.
GAAGAAGTGGACAGCATTCTGGCGGAAGAAGGCGAAATCGATATGCACTGCGATTACTGCGGCAATCATTACCTGTTCAATGCGATGGATATCGCGGAGATCCGTAACAACGCCTCTCCTGCCGATCCACAGGTTCATTAATCGCCTTTCAGTCGACAACATCATTGCCTGATGGCGCTGCGCTTATCTGGCCTACAGCATCCCGCTCCGTAGGCCGGATAAGGCATTTATGCCGCCATCCGGCAAAAAGCTTACTCGTTGTAGTAATCCACATCCAACCGCTGACCATCAACAATGATATCGCGCCAGGCTTTGGGAGCTGAGTCTAACCGATGCCCGGCAATCGCGTGCAACAGTTGCGTCTTAGAAAACCCGTCCGGCAGTCGGGCGAACGCTTTCTGCGTCCATTTCCCCTCTTTTAAGCCGTAGACCTGGCTCTCGGCAACAATAAAGTTATACAGCACCTGCTCAGGCTGACCGTCGCCGTTAAGATCCTGACTCACCAGCACGCAGGCATCCGGTTCAAGGCAGGAATCGTCCGAATAACTCTGCTCTTTGACAAACGCCCAAAATGCGGCATCCGGCTTCTGGCTACCGGGCGCAATCATCACCACCCGCGCTAAATCGTCCGCCGTCGGAGAGACCTTATTTCTCTGCAAAAACGTCATCAGTTTACGATTGCGCTTTCTGTTCTGCGTAAACGCCTCGTCATCCCGCAACGATTTCAGCGCTTCCTGGCCAGGTTTGCCGCTGTGATCCAGCATATACAGGCTGATCTGATCCGCAGTAATTTTACCGCTATGGTAACGCGCCATATGGCTGTTGACGCTAATACGCCAGACATCAAGTACAGGCGAGGCCAGCAACAGCAATATCACCAGCGTCAACAAAGAGACGCTCAGTATCACCTTGCCTTGCCACTCACCAGGGTCGCGTCCGCGGCGTAACAGACCGATCAGATAACCGAAGGACCATACCAGCAAGACAGACGCCGTCAGCGCGCCATACAGACGATCCGGCGTCCAGCCGTATTGCTGAATGCGTACCCATAACGCCCAGCCCGCCAGCAGCATATATATCGGGGCAACGCACAGCGAGGCGCTAATCATGCCGCGTAGTACGCGCGGATAGGGTAATACGCGCTTTTGCGGTTCGTTGACAATCGCCACGAGGAGCAGCAGCATCAGCGTCAGCGTGGATAGCAGCCCCGCAGCGGAAACACGCGCAGAAATCGCCTCCAGTCCGGTAAAGGGTAACGTCACAATAAACAGCAATGCCAGCAGCGACACCACCGGCAGTAAACCCGTCGCGATCAGCGTCAGCAGCTTTTGCACCGCCGCCACAAGGCGCGACTGCGTGCGGGCGAGAATGACCGCCAGCGCCGTAATCAGGCCGATGGTCACATAAATAAAGGCTTCAGTTTCAAAGAAAAGGGTGCTGAAAAAGCGGATGCCCACCAGCCTGAATAGCGCGCTCCAGAGCAGAAGCACCAGCCAGAACAGTCCGTTGGCGACCAGGACGATAAACAATATCAGTACGTTATGCCATAACCGCAGATAAAACTGGGGATAACGCGCCGAACCGGTTTGCGAATGTAGCTGATATTGCATCCAGGGTAAGACCAGCATCGCCATCAACACAAGCCGGAGACCATACAGCCAGAGGAGCTCGGCCAGGCGCCATTTCTCCACCGTCTCAACCTGCCATTTCAGCCAGCCGCTCATTGCCAGCACGACCACAAAGGTCAGCCCCAGCCAGCCCCACAGCGCGCGCTGTTTAAAAGAGACCACGGTAAGCAATAGCATTGACGACAACGCTATCGTCGCAGGCATACCATAGAACAGCCAGTCGCTATTTTGTGGTACCAGCCAGGCCATCAGCAGGTAGCACAAAACGCCCTGCAGCAAACCGGTGAGCAACATACCCCAGCGAGTAGTACGTGAAAGCGCTACACTTTCCATGTCGTTATCCAGAATGATGAGAAAGCCGCATTATTGCACCATCTGTTCACCGCCAGGCGTCGTCATGCATAATTCAGAAAAAAACGCAGAGAGGTGAATCGATATTGTTCATGTTGGTGTTACGTAACTTTCTTACATGAATGCGATTACAGTCACATTATGTCGGTCAAAAACACTTCCTTTTAACGTTTTCAGAACATTTTCCACAACAAAAGTAGGTTTCCTGCCATAATAACCGCCGCTGCGTGACAGGAGTCACAGTGTTTTTCGTCAATCGTGATTTTGTCCAGATACGTAAATCTATGAGCCTTGTCGCGGTTAACCAACCTCAAAAAACCTTACTATTTTCGGTAATATATATTGGCTAAGGAGCAGTGATATGCGCGTTAACAATTTAACCCCGCAAGATCTCAAGGCTTATGGTATCAACGACGTCCAGGATATCGTTTACAATCCCAGCTACGACACCCTTTATCAGGAAGAACTTAATCCTGGTCTGGAAGGCTATGAGCGTGGCGTGTTAACTAACCTGGGCGCTGTTGCCGTTGATACCGGTATTTTTACCGGTCGTTCGCCTAAGGATAAGTATATTGTTCGCGACGACACCACGCGTGATACGCTGTGGTGGTCCGATAAGGGTAAAGGTAAAAACGATAATAAGCCGCTTTCCCAGGAAACCTGGCAACACCTGAAAGGTCTGGTGACGCATCAGCTTTCCGGTAAACGCTTATTCATTGTTGATGCGTTCTGCGGCGCAAATGCCGATACGCGTCTTTCCGTGCGCTTTATTACGGAAGTCGCCTGGCAGGCCCACTTCGTTAAAAATATGTTCATTCGCCCAACGGACGAAGAGCTGGTAGGCTTCAAACCTGACTTTATTGTCATGAACGGCGCGAAGTGCACCAACCCGCAGTGGAAAGAGCAAGGGCTGAACTCGGAAAACTTCGTGGCGTTCAACCTGACTGAACGTATTCAGCTTATTGGCGGCACCTGGTACGGCGGCGAAATGAAAAAAGGAATGTTCTCGGTAATGAACTACCTGCTGCCGCTCAAAGGTATCGCCTCAATGCACTGTTCCGCCAACGTGGGTGAAAAAGGCGATGTCGCGGTCTTCTTCGGCCTTTCCGGTACCGGAAAAACCACTCTGTCCACCGACCCGAAACGTCGTCTGATTGGCGATGATGAGCACGGTTGGGATGACGACGGCGTGTTCAACTTTGAAGGCGGCTGCTACGCCAAAACCATCAAACTGTCGAAAGAAGCGGAGCCAGAAATTTATCATGCGATTCGCCGTGATGCGCTACTGGAAAACGTCACCGTGCGCGAAGACGGCACCGTAGATTTCGATGATGGTTCCAAAACCGAAAACACCCGCGTCTCTTACCCGATCTATCATATCGATAACATCGTTAAGCCCGTATCCAAAGCAGGTCACGCCACCAAGGTTATCTTCCTGACGGCGGATGCTTTCGGCGTGTTGCCGCCGGTTTCCCGTTTAACCGCTAACCAGACGCAGTACCACTTCCTGTCGGGTTTCACCGCTAAACTGGCCGGCACCGAACGCGGCGTCACCGAACCGACCCCCACCTTCTCCGCCTGCTTCGGCGCCGCGTTCCTGACGCTGCACCCGACGCAGTATGCTGAGGTGCTGGTGAAACGTATGCAGGCAGCAGGCGCGCAGGCTTATCTGGTTAACACCGGCTGGAATGGCACCGGCAAACGTATCTCCATCAAAGATACGCGCGCAATTATCGACGCCATTCTGAACGGTTCTCTTGATAACGCGGAAACCTTCCGTCTGCCGCTGTTCGATCTGGCGATCCCGACTGAACTGCCAGGCGTGGATACCCACATTCTCGACCCGCGTAACACCTACGCGTCGCCGGAACAATGGCAGGAAAAAGCCACCGCGCTGGCGAAACTGTTCATTGAGAACTTCGAGAAGTATACGGATACCCCGGCAGGCGAAGCGCTGGTTAGCGCCGGACCGAAGCTGTAAGGAACAGGCCGGATGGCGGCTTTGAACGGCGTCATCCGGCGTTGAGAAGAAAGGGAGGGTAATACCTCCCTTTCTTATGCCTCTTTTGTCGTCCCCTGGACGCGAGCCACAGGAACCGGTAGCCAGGCGCGAATTGACAATCCGCCACGCTCGCTGGTGCCAATCTCCAGCATCCCGTTATGGTTATCGATAATGCGCTGCACAATCGCCAGCCCCAGCCCTGTGCCACTGGTGCTACGGGCGCTGTCGCCACGCACAAAAGGCTGGAACAGATGTTTACGCTGCTCCGGCTTAATGCCCGGCCCGTCATCTTCTACCTGGAACCAGGCGCGATGCGACTCGGTGCCGCTGCTGACCTTAATCCAGCCGTTGCCATAGCGGGCAGCATTGACCACCATATTCGCCACCGCGCGCTTAATTGAGAGCGGGTGCATTTTCACCTGGATACTGCCTGCCTGAAGCGCAGTGTTAATCTCACGCTCATAGCCGCTTTCCGCCGCAATCACCTCGCCCAGCACGGAATTGAGATCCGCCATCTCCATTGGCATTTCCTGACCGGTACGCAGATAGTCAATAAACTGTTCGATAATGGCGTTACACTCTTCGATGTCTTTATTGATCGACTCCGCGAGATAACCGTCTTCCTCGCCCATCATCTCCGTCGCCAGACGAATACGGGTCAGCGGCGTGCGCAAGTCGTGGCTGACGCCCGCCATCAATAGCGTACGGTCATCGGCCAATTGCTTCACGCCGGCTGCCATATGGTTAAACGCCCGGGTCACAGAGCGCACCTCAGAGGCGCCATATTCACGCAGCGGCGGCGGAATAATTCCCTTCCCTACCTGCAAAGCGGCATGTTCAAGATCCACTAACGGTCGATTCTGTATACGAATAAACAGCCACGCGCCGCCTATCGCCAGGAGCATGATCGCCAGCGTGTAACGGAAAAGCGGAGAAAAATCTCCCTGATGAATCTCGGTCAGCGGCACGCGCACCCAGATATTGGGCGACAGCCAGGTTTTGAGCCACACGACGGGTGAGCTTTTGTTGACCTCAACGCGCACTTCCGTCGGGCCGCCTAATTGCTGCGCCATCTGGTGGCTTAAGAATTCGTAGTGTTGCGCCCAACGCAGCCCGGCCTCTTCGGCGGCTTCGTTGGTGTAGAGAGAGATCCCCAGCTCGCGATAGATTTCCCGACGAAACGCAGGCGGCACGACTAACTGCGTGCCGTCCTCCAGTTGCAGCTTATCGGTCATCAGCATACGGACTTCGTAAGCCAGAACCTTATTAAACTGCTGGAGGCTCGGCAAAATCGCGAAGTTCAGCACCACCAGGTAGGTCGTCACCAGGCTGACGAACAGCAAGGTGACGATGAGCAACAGCGTGCGGGCAAATGAACTTCGCGGCGAGAAGCGCATTCGCCTCATGCTTTAGAACCGTCCGGTACGAAGACGTAGCCCAGGCCCCAGACGGTCTGAATATAACGCGGATGCGCCGGATCTTCTTCCACCATACGGCGCAGGCGGGAGATCTGGACGTCGATGGAGCGTTCCATCGCGGAATACTCGCGACCACGGGCCAGATTCATCAGCTTGTCGCGAGAGAGCGGCTCGCGCGGATGGCTGACTAACGCTTTCAGTACCGCAAACTCCCCGCTGGTCAGCGGCATCGGTTCATCTTCACGGAACATCTCGCGCGTACCGAGGTTCAGTTTAAACTTACCGAACGCGATAACGGCCTCTTCCTGCGACGGCGCGCCGGGCAGTTCGTTTGCCTGACGACGTAGCACGGCGCGAATACGCGCCAACAGCTCGCGCGGGTTAAACGGTTTAGGAATGTAGTCATCGGCGCCGATTTCCAGCCCGACGATACGGTCAACTTCTTCACCCTTCGCCGTGACCATAATGATCGGCATTGGATTACTTTGACTACGCAGGCGACGACAAATCGACAGACCATCTTCACCTGGCAGCATTAAATCCAGTACCATGAGATGGAAAGATTCACGGGTCAGCAGACGATCCATCTGCTCGGCGTTAGCGACGCTTCGAACCTGGAAGCCCTGCTCGGTCAGATAACGTTCCAGTAGCGCCCGCAGACGCATATCGTCATCAACCACCAGAATCTTATAATTCTCTTGCATTGTCTGTACTCCCAAAGGTTCGCAACAAATGTAAGTGTGTATTCTTAAAAAAGCTCACGTGAGTCACCAGCAAATTCTGGTATGAATTTCAGGCTAAATTGTTACAAAGCATATTTAACAGCAGCTTAAATATACAATTAATCGGCAACCCCATTATTTATTCTGTCGGGACGATCACGTTATACCCCGTGTGCGCAATATCGACAGCAAAGGTAAATCAACGAGATGAAAACGCCCCTGATCACCCGCGAAGGGTACGAAACACTCAAACAAGAGCTCAATTATCTCTGGCGTGAAGAGCGCCCGGAGGTCACCAAAAAAGTGACCTGGGCTGCGAGTCTGGGCGACCGCAGCGAGAATGCCGACTATCAGTATAATAAAAAGCGCCTGCGTGAGATCGACAGACGCGTCAGATATCTGACCAAATGCATGGAAAATCTCAAAATCGTGGATTATTCCCCGCAGCAGGAGGGCAAAGTCTTCTTCGGCGCCTGGGTGGAAATTGAAAATGATGACGGCGATACGCTGAAGTTCCGCATTGTCGGCTACGATGAAATTTTCGGACGTAAGGATTACATCTCTATCGACTCGCCGATGGCGCGGGCGCTACTGAAAAAAGAAGTGGGCGATCTGGCGGTGGTCAACACCCCTGTCGGCGAAGCAAACTGGTACGTCAATGCGATCGAATACGTCAAATAAGACAAGAAGAATCCTAAGCCCCCGCTGATGGCTGGCATTTTTGCCAGCCAATCCGTATAACTATCCCCTGATTTTTATCCTGAAGACGAAGCTAACCCATGATGAATGATTCTTTCTGCCGCATTATTGCGGGTGAAATCCAGGCAAATGCCGGACAGGTTGAAGCTGCCGTTCGCCTGCTTGACGAAGGGAACACCGTGCCGTTTATCGCACGTTATCGTAAAGAAATCACCGGCGGTCTGGATGACACGCAGTTGCGTAACCTGGAAACGCGTCTGGGCTATCTGCGTGAGCTGGAAGACAGGCGTCAGGCCATCCTCAAGTCCATTTCCGAACAAGGCAAACTGACCGATGAGCTGGCTGGCGCCATCAACGCTACGTTAAGTAAGACCGAGCTCGAAGACCTCTACCTGCCCTATAAACCTAAACGCCGCACCCGTGGACAAATCGCCATTGAAGCCGGCCTTGAGCCGCTGGCCGATCTGCTCTGGAACGAGCCGTCCCACGATCCTGACGTGGAAGCGGCAAAGTACATTGATGGCGACAAAGGCGTGGCGGACACGAAAGCCGCGCTCGACGGCGCACGCTACATTTTGATGGAGCGCTTTGCCGAAGACGCCGCATTGCTGGCGAAAGTGCGTGATTACCTGTGGAAGAACGCCCATCTGGTCGCCACAGTCGTGAGCGGCAAAGAGGAAGAAGGGGCAAAATTCCGCGACTATTTCGACCATCATGAGCCCATTGCTAACGTCCCGTCTCACCGTGCGCTGGCCATGTTCCGTGGTCGTAACGAAGGCATTCTGCAACTTTCGCTCAATGCCGACCCACAGTTTGATGAGCCGCCGAAAGAAAGCTACTGCGAGCAAATCATCATGGACCATCTCGGCCTGCGGCTAAATAACGCCCCGGCGGATAGCTGGCGCAAAGGCGTAGTGAGCTGGACGTGGCGTATCAAAGTCTTAATGCACCTCGAAACCGAACTGATGGGCACCGTGCGCGAACGTGCGGAAGATGAAGCGATTAACGTGTTTGCCCGTAACCTGCACGACCTGCTGATGGCAGCCCCCGCAGGCCTGCGCGCCACGATGGGCCTTGATCCTGGCCTGCGTACCGGCGTAAAAGTCGCTGTCGTTGACGGCACCGGCAAGCTGGTGGCGACGGATACCATTTATCCGCATACCGGTCAGGCGGCCAAAGCGGCTACCGTGATCGCCGCGCTGTGCGAAAAATACCACGTCGAACTGGTCGCGATTGGCAACGGTACGGCCTCGCGTGAAACCGAACGCTTCTATCTCGACGTACAGAAACAGTTCCCGAACGTGACGGCGCAGAAAGTGATCGTCAGCGAAGCGGGGGCGTCCGTGTATTCCGCTTCTGAGCTGGCGGCGCAGGAGTTTCCGGATCTCGACGTCTCCCTGCGCGGCGCGGTCTCTATCGCGCGTCGTCTACAGGATCCGCTGGCGGAACTGGTGAAAATCGATCCGAAATCGATCGGCGTCGGCCAATATCAACACGATGTCAGCCAGACGCAGCTGGCGCGTAAGCTGGATGCGGTGGTCGAAGACTGCGTAAACGCCGTCGGCGTCGATTTGAATACCGCCTCCGTGCCGCTGCTGACCCGCGTCGCGGGCCTAACGCGCATGATGGCGCAAAACATCGTCGCCTGGCGTGATGAGAACGGTCAGTTCCAGAATCGCCAGCAACTGTTGAAGGTGAGCCGTCTGGGGCCGAAAGCGTTTGAGCAGTGCGCGGGCTTCCTGCGTATTAACCACGGCGATAACCCGCTGGATGCCTCCACCGTCCACCCGGAAGCCTATCCGGTTGTCGAACGCATTCTGGCGGCGACGCAGCAAGCGCTAAAAGATCTGATGGGCAACAGCAACGAATTGCGTCACCTCAAGGCCGCTGATTTTACCGACGATAAATTCGGCGTGCCGACCGTGAGCGATATCATCAAAGAGCTGGAAAAACCGGGCCGCGACCCGCGTCCTGAATTTAAAACCGCGCAATTCGCCGATGGCGTCGAAACCATGAACGACCTGCTGCCGGGGATGATTCTGGAAGGGGCGGTCACTAACGTCACTAACTTCGGCGCGTTTGTCGATATCGGCGTTCATCAGGATGGCCTGGTCCACATCTCTTCCCTGTCGACTAAGTTCGTCGACGATCCACACACCGTGGTAAAAGCGGGCGACATCGTGAAGGTGAAAGTGCTGGAAGTGGATCTGCAACGTAAGCGTATTGCGCTGACGATGCGTCTGGACGAACAGCCCGGCGAAACCGCCGCTCGCCGCGGCGGCGGCGCCGATCGCGCTCAGGGCAACCGCCCGGCGTCAAAAGCGGCGAAACCGCGCGGTCGTGACGCCCAGCCAGCCGGTAACAGCGCCATGATGGACGCGCTGGCAGCGGCAATGGGGAAAAAACGCTAATCGGGTAATACGCAGGCCGGGTTACTTCTTATCCGGCCTGCGATTTTGCAATACGTCCAACCCTTTCTTTTTTAATTAACAATTAAATCTTACCCATTAGAATCTGTTAATTAATTTCCTTCTGCTATCCGCACTATTAATTATCACTTTATTAACAGATGAAACCTTAATTAAACATTAAAAACGGTGAATATTTGCACATTAGGGGTATTTGCAAAAAGACAAATAAATGTTGAGCCATATCAACATCGGCGCAAATTATCGCTTATTTGTACATTCCGTCACATTTTAATCGTTGAAGATAGAAACCATTCTCATTATCATTGTGTTGTTGATTATTTACTCTTTCCTTCGTTGGCTAAACATCGGGTCTCCTGCCGCCCCCCTGAGCGCCGCATGAGGTATACATCCAGTTAGTAAGAAACAAGTAGGTCGTATGCAATTCACTCCTGACACTGCGTGGAAAATCACCGGCTTTGCGCGTGAAATCAGCCCGGCGTATCGTCAAAAACTGCTTTCGCTCGGCATGTTGCCCGGCTCTTCATTTAATGTCGTCCGCGTCGCGCCCTTAGGCGATCCGATCCATATCGAAACACGACGCGTGAGTCTGGTTTTGCGTAAAAAGGATTTGGCGTTAATAGAAGTGGAAGCGGTTTCCTGTTAATACAGTGAGTCTATAAAAATGAAAAAATTAACCATTGGTTTAATTGGTAATCCTAATTCCGGCAAGACCACCTTATTTAACCAACTCACCGGCGCGCGTCAGCGCGTGGGGAACTGGGCGGGCGTCACCGTCGAGCGTAAAGAGGGCCAGTTCGCGACAACTGACCACCAGGTCACGCTGGTAGATTTACCCGGCACCTATTCTCTGACGACCATCTCGTCACAAACCTCTCTCGACGAACAGATCGCCTGCCACTACATCCTGAGCGGCGACGCCGACCTGTTGATAAACGTTGTGGACGCCTCCAATCTGGAGCGCAACCTCTATTTGACGCTGCAACTGCTGGAGCTGGGTATCCCCTGTATTGTCGCGCTCAACATGCTGGATATCGCCGAAAAACAGCAGGTTCGTATTGATGTCGACGCTCTGTCCACGCGTCTGGGTTGCCCTGTCGTACCGCTGGTATCGACTCGCGGCCGCGGTATCGAGGCGCTGAAACTGGCCATTGACCGTCACAACGCTAACGACAACGTCGAACTGGTGCATTATGCCCAGCCGCTGCTGCGCGAAGCAGGTTTCCTGGCCGACGCGATGGCCCAGGAGATGCCTTTACAACAGCGCCGCTGGCTGGGTCTGCAAATGCTGGAGGGCGATATCTACAGCCGGGCTTACGCAGGCGAGGCGGCGCAAAACCTGGACACCTCCCTGGCCCGTCTGAAGGATGAAATGGACGACCCGGCGCTGCATATCGCCGACGCCCGTTATCAGTGTATCGCCGCTATTTGCGACGTGGTCAGCAATACCCTGACAGCCGAACCCAGCCGCTTCACCAGGGCGGTCGATAAAATTATCCTGAACCGCTTCCTCGGCTTACCGATTTTTTTGTTCGTGATGTACCTGATGTTCCTGCTCGCCATTAACATCGGCGGCGCGTTGCAACCCCTGTTTGATGCCGGTTCCGTCGCCATCTTTATTCATGGCATTCAATGGATTGGCTACACGCTGCACTTCCCGGATTGGTTAACCATCTTCCTGGCGCAAGGTCTTGGCGGCGGGATCAATACCGTCCTGCCGCTGGTGCCGCAAATCGGGATGATGTACCTGTTCCTCTCCTTCCTTGAAGACTCCGGTTATATGGCGCGCGCGGCCTTCGTCATGGATCGCCTGATGCAGGCGCTGGGACTACCGGGTAAATCCTTCGTGCCACTGATTGTCGGCTTCGGCTGTAACGTACCTTCCGTGATGGGCGCCCGCACGCTTGACGCTCCGCGCGAACGCCTGATGACCATCATGATGGCGCCGTTTATGTCCTGTGGCGCGCGCCTGGCGATTTTCGCCGTCTTTGCCGCCGCCTTCTTCGGGCAAAACGGCGCGCTGGCGGTCTTCTCGCTATACGTGCTGGGTATTGTCATGGCGGTATTAACCGGCCTGATGCTGAAACATACCATTATGCGCGGCGAAGCCTCTCCGTTTGTGATGGAGCTGCCGGTTTACCACGTACCGCATATCAAGAGCCTGATCATCCAGACCTGGCAACGCCTGAAAGGTTTTGTACTACGCGCCGGTAAAGTCATTATCATCGTGAGTATTTTCCTGAGCGCGTTTAACAGTTTCTCGCTGAGCGGCAAAATCGTCGATAACATTAATGACTCCGCCCTCGCCTCTGTAAGCCGGGTCATCACACCAGTCTTTAAACCGATCGGCGTCCATGAGGATAACTGGCAAGCGACCGTGGGTCTGTTTACGGGCGCCATGGCGAAAGAAGTTGTCGTCGGTACGCTGAACACGCTCTACACCGCCGAAAATATTCAGGACGAAGCGTTTAATCCTGCCGACTTCCACCTCGGCGATGAACTGCTGGGCGCGGTTGACGATACCTGGCAAAGCCTGAAAGACACCTTTAGCCTGAGCGTACTGGCTAACCCGATCGAAGCGAGTAAAGGCGACGGCGAAATGGCGACCGGCGCGATGGGCGTGATGGATCAAAAATTCGGCAGCGCCGCGGCGGCGTACAGTTACCTGATTTTCGTCCTGCTTTACGTACCGTGTATCTCGGTAATGGGCGCTATCGCCCGCGAGTCCAGCCGCGGCTGGATGGGCTTCTCCATCCTGTGGGGGCTGAATATCGCCTATTCGCTCGCCACGCTGTTCTACCAGGTTACCAGCTTCAGTCAGCACCCGACGTACAGCCTGATCTGTATTCTGGCAGTGATCGTCTTTAACGTTGTGGTGTTAAGCCTGTTACGCCGCGCCCGCAGCCGTGTAGACATTGAACTGCTGGCAACCCGCAAAAACGTAAGTTCCTGTTGTTCGGGCACTGCGGGCAATTGTCACTAAGGGATGTAAAAAATGGCTTCATTGATACAGGTTCGCGATCTACTGGCGCTACGGGGGCGTATGGAGGCAACGCAGATCAGCCATACGCTGCACGCTCCGCAGCCCATGATCGACGCCATGCTGAATCAACTGGAGATCATGGGTAAAGCGGTACGTATCCCGGAAGAACCGGACGGCTGCCTTTCAGGCAGCTGTAAAAGTTGTCCGGAAGGTAAAGCCTGCCTGCGCGAATGGTGGACCTTGCGTTAGCCTTCGCCGGGTAGCGACGTAACGCGTCTTATCCGGCCTTTATCCCGCGTTATGTTGCCCGGTACGCGTCACGCTGCCGGGCAATTTTGCGTCATGCCTTCCACAAAGATGAAAGCGTTACCGCCGTGCGCATTTATCTCCCCACGCACCTCGCAAGCGCACTAATCCTCTACTGCAATCAGCCCGGTCTGCGCGTAGTGTCACGCCATTGAACTTCACCGATGACGGATCGATATGGCGACCTCAACAACATCCACGCCGCATGACGCGGTATTCAAACAGTTTCTATGCCACCCCGATACTGCACGGGATTTTTTGGAAATTCATCTCCCGACGACATTACGTCAAATCTGTAATCTGAATACGTTACGGCTGGAGTCCGGTAGCTTTATTGAAGAGGATTTACGCCCCCATTATTCCGATATTCTTTGGTCGCTGGAAACAAGTGAAGGTGAAGGTTACATTTACGTGGTTATTGAACATCAGAGTACGCCGGACGCGCATATGGCATTTCGGCTGATGCGTTACGCAATGGCTGCAATGCAACGGCACCTGGAGGCCGGGCATAAGACGTTGCCGTTAGTGGTGCCAATGCTGTTTTATCACGGAAACCGCAGCCCGTATCCGTTCTCATTATGCTGGCTGGATGAATTTGCCGACCCGGTGATGGCGCGTAAGCTATACGCCACCGCCTTTCCTCTGGTCGATATTACGGTCGTGCCGGACGACGAGATTATGCGGCACCGACGGGTCGCGCTGCTGGAACTCATACAAAAACACATCCGCCAGCGTGATCTGATGGGGCTTGTCGAACAGCTGGTCGCCCTGCTGGTTAAGGGATACGCTAATGACACCCAGCTTCAAAGTCTGTTTAATTACATGATGCACACTGGCGACGCCGCGCGCTTCAATACGTTTATCCGCCAGGTGGCTATGCGTATCCCACAGCATAAGGAGAAGATCATGACTATCGCAGACAGATTACGTCAGGAAGGACATCGTAACGGGTTACAGAAAGGGCTACAACAAGGCAAACAGGAAGGCCAACGGCTCGCCGCATTGCGCATTGCCCGCTCCATGCTAAACGATGGTTTCGATCGCGATACCGTGCTTAGGGTTACCGGGCTGGCGCCTGCCGATCTGGCGTCTGAAAGCCATTAATCTGGCAGAATGGTCCGGGCCCGGCAACGCCCTGGTTACAGCGATGATTTTAGCGTCATCAGCGCCTGACAAAACGCCGCCGGATGCGAGATAAACGGCGCATGGGCCGCCTTCGCCATTATCTGTGATGTACTGTGCGGCCATAACGTATCGAGCAAAGGCACGATTTTACGCGGCACCAGACCGTCCAGATAACCATACAAACGCAAAAACGGCATGTTCACATTTTTAAGCGCTTCTCGTAGATCGACCGTTTTTAAGATTTCCAGTCCGCCATTGAGCACCTCTACATCCGGCATAGGCTGCGCCAGCACCACGCTTTTTAAGGTGCGGGCATCCTGACGCGCCGTCTCCGTCCCTAACGTTTGCAGCGCCAGAAAACGCTCCACCGTGCGCTGAAAATCGTCGCTAAGCTGCTGCTGGAATCCGCCGAGGATTTCTGGTTTTATTCCCGGCCACCCCTCACGCGTGCTAAAGCATGGCGAAGAGGCGACAGTCACCAGCGCCTGGACGCGTTCAGGGTGGGTGAGCGCCATCTGACTCGCCACCAGGCCACCCAGGCTCCAGCCAAGCCAGATAGCCTGGTCCGGCGCGTTTTTCGCTACCTGCGCCGTCATCTCTTCAAGCGTCATGGCGCCAAACCCCGAGCTGCGACCATAGCCCGGCAAGTCGACCAGATGCAGCGTAAAATGCGAGCCGAGTTCCTCGCGAATGCAATGCCATACCTCCGCGTTCAATCCCCATCCGTGCAGCAGCACAAGATGACAATTTCCCTCGCCGTAGGTCTGCCACCAGATGTCATTCATCAGTTACTGTTCTCTTTTGTCTAACAAGGATGCACCTATGCTAACAGTACCGGGATTATGCTGGCTATGCCGAATGCCGTTGGCGTTAAGCCACTGGGGGATTTGTTCCGTATGCGCGCGCGCTGTTCGTCAGCGCGTCAGCCTGTGTCCGCAATGCGGATTACCTGCCGCGCATCCTTCGCTCCCCTGCGGTCGCTGCCTGCAAAAACCTCCGCCCTGGCAGCGTCTGGTGAGCGTCAGTGACTATACACCGCCCTTGAGTTTACTGGTGCATCAGCTTAAATTTACCCGCCGCAGCGAAATTGCCGCCGCACTGGCGCGTCTACTGTTGCAGGAAGTCCTCATGGCGCGCCGCAGCACTGGCTTGCAGCTTCCCGACAGAATCGTCAGCGTTCCGCTCTGGTCGCGCCGACACTGGCGGCGGGGATTTAACCAAAGCGATCTGTTATGTCAACCGTTAGCGCGCTGGCTTGGCTGCGCATGGGACAGCCAGACCATCACGCGGGTACGGGCGACCGCAACACAACATCATCTCAGCGCCAGGTTACGTAAACGCAATTTGAAAAACGCGTTTCGCCTTGAATTGCCGGTACAGGGTCTCCATATGGTTATTGTGGATGATGTCGTCACTACCGGAAGTACCGTCGCGGAAATCGCGCAACTGCTTTTGCGCAACGGCGCAGCGACTGTCCAGGTATGGTGCCTGTGTCGAACCTTGTAGAGCCTCGATGATGGGCGTATTATAACCAACTAAAATAGTCAACTATTAGGCCATTACTATGATCCGTATTTCCGATGCTGCACAAGCGCACTTTGCCAAACTGCTGGCAAATCAGGAAGAAGGGACGCAAATCCGCGTATTTGTCATTAATCCCGGCACTCCTAACGCAGAGTGCGGTGTTTCTTATTGTCCGCCCGACGCCGTAGAAGCCACCGATACTGCACTGAAATTTGACCTGTTGACCGCTTATGTCGATGAACTGAGCGCGCCCTATCTGGAAGACGCGGAAATTGATTTCGTGACCGACCAGCTAGGTTCTCAACTTACATTGAAAGCGCCAAACGCGAAGATGCGCAAAGTGGCCGATGACGCGCCGCTGATGGAGCGCGTGGAATATGCTCTGCAATCGCAGATTAACCCGCAGTTGGCGGGCCACGGCGGTCGCGTCTCGCTGATGGAAATTACCGATGAAGGCTATGCAATTCTGCAATTTGGCGGCGGTTGTAACGGTTGCTCGATGGTTGACGTCACGCTGAAAGAAGGAATCGAGAAACAGTTGCTGAATGAATTCCCGGAACTGAAAGGGGTTCGCGATCTGACCGAACACCAGCGCGGCGAGCACTCATACTACTAAGATTTTCCCCGCATCCATGCCCGATGGCGCTTGCGCCTGTCGGGCCTTATCTGCCCCACCGTAGGCCGAATAAGGCGTCTACGCCGCCATCCGGCGCTATCAACCACATCTCATAACAATGGCCCTTCTTCTTTCGCCGATAACATGACCTGTGTCTCATAATTTAAATTTTGCCTGCCAGGGTCATTTTCAACACCCATATGTTACCCGTATCATTCTTATGGGCACCTAACATCCATATAACATCTGACTACGCTCATTCGTTTCAACGGTAATCAGTATTGGTGCTATTGCGACTCTGTTCCCGTCGGGAACAACAGGAATTTGTCGTCGAAACAATGACGTTACCCATAACAAAGTAAAGGCCAGGTAAATCATGCCATTAGTCATCGTTGCTATCGGTGTTATCTTGTTACTTCTTCTGATGATCCGCTTCAAAATGAACGGATTTATCGCCCTTGTCCTGGTAGCGCTCGCTGTCGGGTTGATGCAGGGAATGCCGCTGGATAAAGTCATCGGCTCCATCAAAGCCGGTGTCGGCGGTACGCTTGGCAGTCTGGCCCTGATTATGGGGTTCGGCGCCATGCTGGGCAAAATGCTTGCCGACTGCGGCGGCGCTCAACGTATCGCCACTACCCTGATCGCGAAATTTGGTAAAAAGCATATTCAGTGGGCCGTAGTGTTAACCGGCTTTACCGTCGGCTTCGCTCTGTTCTATGAAGTGGGCTTCGTTCTGATGCTGCCGCTGGTATTCACCATTGCCGCAGCGGCGAATATCCCGTTACTGTACGTCGGCGTGCCGATGGCCGCGGCGCTCTCCGTCACACACGGCTTCCTGCCGCCGCACCCGGGTCCAACCGCGATCGCCACGATTTTCCATGCCGATATGGGTAAGACGCTGCTGTTTGGTACGATTCTGGCAATCCCGACCGTGATCCTTGCCGGACCGGTTTACGCCCGTTTCCTGAAAGGTATCGATAAGCCGATCCCGGAAGGCCTGTACAGCGCGAAAACTTTTACGGAAGAAGAGATGCCGGGCTTTGGCGTCAGCGTCTGGACGTCGCTGGTTCCGGTGATTCTGATGGCGATGCGTGCGGTTGCCGAGATGATTCTGCCAAAAGGCCACGCTTTCCTGCCCGTTGCCGAGTTCCTGGGCGACCCGGTAATGGCTACGTTAATTGCCGTACTGATTGCGATGTTCACCTTTGGCCTGAACCGCGGGCGTTCAATGGATCAGATTAACGATACGCTGGTCTCTTCCATCAAAATTATCGCCATGATGCTGCTGATCATCGGCGGCGGCGGCGCGTTCAAGCAGGTGCTGGTCGATAGCGGCGTGGATAAATACATCGCTTCAATGATGCATGAAACCAATGTCTCTCCGCTGTTGATGGCGTGGTCTATCGCGGCGGTGCTGCGTATCGCGCTGGGCTCTGCGACTGTCGCGGCGATTACCGCAGGCGGCATTGCGGCGCCGCTGATCGCCACTACCGGCGTTAGCCCTGAACTGATGGTTATCGCGGTCGGTTCCGGGAGCGTGATTTTCTCTCACGTCAACGACCCGGGCTTCTGGCTGTTCAAAGAGTATTTCAATTTGACTATCGGCGAGACCATTAAATCCTGGTCGATGCTGGAAACGATCATCTCCGTCTGCGGCCTGATCGGCTGTCTGCTACTGGGTATGGTGGTTTAAGCGAGGCGGCTTGTAGGCCGGATAAGGTAGCAATGTGCGCCAGGATTGCCTGATGGCGCTGCGCTTATCAGACCTACGTACTCTCACCATCATAAAGCCGGGGAAATCCCCGGCTTTATTACTTCTTCTTCGCGGCCGCTTTTCGGCGCTTATCCAAATCCTTAATCAGCTTGTTTACGCCCTCATCGGCAAACATGGCCTCAAGAGATGCAGACAATTTCCGCCGCCAGTTTTTATACTGATCGCTGGTGCCCGGTACGTTAACCGGATCGGCCATATCCAGCCAGTCCTCCGGCTGAAGCCCCAACAGACCGCTGTTACTGTCGGCGATGTAGCGCTGAAGCCCGCGATTTAGCGTTGGCGTCATAGACATTAACGATGCCTTATGCCCGGCGCGTTTTGGTAGACAGCCATATTTATGCAGCGCGTCCAATAGCCCCTGTTTCGCCCGCTCGCGATCCTCATACAGCCCGCGCAGAATCACTTCATCCGGATAAAGCCCCAGAGCTTTACCCAACGTCAGGTCACCGCATTCCCAATAGCCGCGCAGCGTGGGGAGATCGTGCGTCGAGGCGACAGCCATCGATTGTTGCGGATACGCGCCTGGCGCGCGGAAGTTTTTCTCAAGGTCATTTTCAAACCACAGCACTTTATAAGAATAGACCCCGCTATCGCGCAGCTTGCCGACAATCTCAACTGGCACCGTCCCCAGATCTTCGCCTATCACCATACAGCGGTGACGTTGGCTCTCCAGCGCCAGAATAGAAAGCAAATCATCTACCGGATAATGGACGTAAGCCCCCTGATCCGCTGTTTCGCCATACGGTATCCACCACAGACGCAGCAACGACATGACATGGTCAATGCGCAACGCGCCGCAGTTTTGCATATTAGCGCGCAGCAGGTCGATAAAGGGCTCATACGCCCGGGCGACAATGATATGCGGGTCCATTGGCGGCAGCCCCCAGTTCTGACCGAGCGGGCCGAGGATATCCGGCGGCGCGCCGACAGATGCTTTCAGGCAGTACAGCTCCCGGTCGCACCAGGTTTCCGCGCCGCCTTCCGCTACGCCAACCGCCAGATCGCGGTACAGACCAATCGGTAGTTTAAAACTCTGGCAGGTATCCCAGCAGGCGGCGAATTGGCGCCAGGCCAGCCACTGAAGCCAGAGATAAAACTCCACCTCTTCGCGGTGCGCTTCACAGAATTGTTTTACAGCGGAAGACTCTACCGACTGGTACGCCTCCGGCCAGGCTGGCCAGCCCCAGCGCTGCTCATCCTCTTTTACCTGATACGCATGCAGCGCGTCGAATGCCGCCTGCCAGTAAAGGCTCTCGCCTTCGCGGGCGATAAAGTGACGAAACTCCGCCATTTGCGCATCGTCGCGAGCGGCAAACCGCGTCCACGCCATCCGCAGCGCCGTGATTTTCAGCGCGGTAACGGTAGCGTAATCCACCCATTGCGCATCGCGCGCCTGTCGCAGCTTTTGCTGTGTGGCAGGCATTTGCCACCATGCCTGCGCCTCTTCGCTCAGGCGGAAATCTTCGACGGCGTTGACGTCGATATATATCACGTTCAGCCAGCGACGAGACGAGGGGCTGTAGGGACTGGCGCTCTCCGGATTCGCCGGATAAAGCGCGTGGATCGGATTCAGGCCGATAAACGCGCCGCCGCGTGTCGCCACATCGACCAGCATCGACTTCAAATCGCCGAAATCGCCAATACCCCAGTTTTTTTCTGAACGCAGAGTATAAAGCTGGACGCAGGCCCCCCACAGTTTTTTCCCCTCCAGCAGCGCCTGCGGCTCATAGCATCGCGGCGGGGCGACGATAATCCGGCAATGCGTACGCTGTTCATCCTGGGTCAACGTCAGGGTGTGGTAGCCCTCCGGCAATGTAGCCGGAAGGTTAAGTTTTTTACCGCCCGTCACGCGCCCTTTGTAATGCACGCCCTCTTCCGTAGTCAGCAGCCAGGCAAACTCACCGTGCCCCTCTACCGGCAACGCCATTTTTTTACCCGCGGTATAAACCTTCACATTCGGCACGACCGCCTGTGGTCCTGTTGTCGTGCCGTGCATCGCCGCCAGCAAACGCCTCTTGGTTTCAGCGCCAATAGACTGCGGTTTGCCATGAGCATTGATGTAACTGGGGCTGATCCCCGCCGCCAGCGCGGCACTATCGAGACGTTTATTTTCCATCGCGCTCCCTTAGCGTTTTGCCTGCCAGATACGGGCCTGATAATCGCGAATAGAGCGATCGGAACTGAACATACCGCAGCGCGCGGTATTGAGGATCGCGGCGCGCGTCCACGCTTCCTGGTCGCGATACAGCGCATCCACCTGCTTTTGCGCCTCGACATAAGCGGCGAAGTCCGCCATGACCAGGTACGGATCGCCCCCCTGTTTGCCGAGGCTATGCAGCATCTGGTCAAAGGCATGTTTATCGCCATCGCTGTATTGACCGCTTTCCAGCTCTTTTAGCACCGCATCCAGCACTTTGTCTTTTTTACGCCATTTCACCGGATCGTAGCCTTTGGCTTTGAGCGCCTTGACCTCTTCCACAGTATGGCCAAAGATAAAGATATTCTCTTCACCCACCTTCTCAGCGATTTCAACGTTAGCGCCGTCCAGCGTTCCCACTGTCAACGCCCCGTTCAGCGCCAGTTTCATGTTGCCGGTGCCGGACGCCTCTTTCCCGGCGGTGGAAATTTGCTCGGAAATATCCGCCGCCGGAATGAGCATTTCCGCCGCCGAGACGCAGTAATCCGGCAGGAAAACCACCTTCAGCTTATCACCCACCGCCGGGTCGTTATTAATGGCCTCCGCAACCTTATTGATAGCAAAAATGATGTTCTTCGCCAGGTAATAGCCCGGCGCCGCCTTCGCGCCAAACAGGAATACGCGCGGTACGCGGTCGGCCTGCGGGTTTTCGCGGATCTCTTTGTACAGCGCCAGAATATGCAACAGATTCAGATGCTGACGCTTGTACTCGTGCAGGCGTTTGATTTGAATATCAAAAATCGCGTTGCTTGAAATCTCAATCCCGGTACGGGCCTGGATAAATTTCACCAGGCGCTCTTTGTTCGCCCGTTTGATGTCGCGATATTGCTGACGGAATTTGGCGTCGTCAGCGTATTTTTCGAGGTTGATCAACTGGTCGAGATCGTTAGCCCACTCTTTTTTCAGCGTTTTATCCAGCAACGCCGCAAGCTGCGGATTGCACTGTTTGATCCAGCGACGCGGCGTAATGCCGTTGGTGACATTGTGGAATTTGTTCGGCCAAAGCTGGTGATATTCCGGGAACAGATCTTTCACCACCAGATCGGAGTGCAGCGCCGCCACACCGTTGACCGCAAAGCCGCTGACCACGCACATATTGGCCATGCGTACCTGACGGTCGTGCACCACCGCCAGTTTTGCCCATACCTGCTTATCGCCAGGCCAGGTGTTATCGACCAGCGTCTTAAAGCGGTCGTTAATCTGCTTGATAATCTGCATATGACGCGGCAACAGCGCTTTGATTAACCTCTCGTCCCAGCACTCCAGCGCTTCTGGCATCAGGGTGTGGTTGGTGTAGGCGAAGGTTTTGCTGGTGATAGCCCAGGCGTCATCCCAGCTCAGCTGGTGCTCGTCAATCAGCACGCGCAGCAGTTCCGGAATGGCGATGGTCGGGTGAGTATCGTTCAACTGAATGACCTCGTAATCCGCCAGCTCATGCAGTTTGCGTCCGGCCAGATGATGGCGACGCAGAATATCCGCTACCGAGCAGGCGCACTGGAAGTATTGCTGCATCAGACGCAGTTTTTTACCCGCCGTGTGGTTATCGTTGGGATAAAGCACCTTCGTCAGTTTTTCCGCATCGATACCCTGCTGTTCCGCCCGCAGGAAAGCGCCGTCGTTGAATTTGGTCAGATCAAACGGATGCGCGTGGGTCGCCTTCCACAAACGCAGCGGTTGCGCGACGCCGTTACGATAGCCTAACACCGGCAGATCCCAGGCCTGGCCTGTAATCACAAAACCGGGCTCCCAGCGCCCTTCTTTGGTGACTTTACCGCCGATCCCAACCTGGACGTCCAGCGCCTCGTTGTGGCGGAACCACGGATAGCTGCCGCGATGCCAGTCATCAGGCGCCTCCATCTGCTTGCCTTCAACAAATGACTGACGGAACAGCCCATACTGGTAGTTCAGACCATAGCCCGTAGCGGACTGCCCGACGGTGGCCATCGAATCGAGGAAGCAGGCGGCCAGACGTCCCAGACCACCGTTGCCGAGCGCCGGATCGACTTCCTCTTCCAGCAGATCGGTCAGATTAATATCGTGCGCTTTCAGCACATCGCTAACGTCCTGGTACCACCCCAGATTTAACAGGTTATTTCCCGTCAGGCGGCCAATCAAAAATTCCATCGAAATGTAGTTCACATGACGCTGGCCTTTCGTCGGCTGCGCTACCGGTTGCGCGCTCAGTAATTCCGCCAGCGCGCCGCTAACGGCCTGCCACCACTGACGAGGCGTCATGTCAGACGCCGACAGTAAACCGAAACGCTGCCACTGACGCGTCAGGGCGGCCTGGAATTGATCTTTATTGAAGGTTGGCTGTGACATAGGAAATCCGTCCTCGGGTAATAAAACAACGTTATCGCTAGTTTGCCAGGCTCGATGTTGACCTTCCTCCTCCCGGCAATGATTAGGGAGGGAGGAGGAGCGGGGATGAGCATAAAAGTGTGATCGCCGCCACTTACCCCTGTATAAACGCGCCGATTCCTGTCAACGACACCCAGTGTTACGCATAATCAAATGAATAAACAGAAATAACAGTAAATCGCGAAGGGGTATTTTCGAAAGATTATATGAACGCCGAAATAGTTTCTTACCTGAAATATTCAGCGGCGGGAGATTCACTCACTAAACATAATTAATTAAACGCCTGGTATCGCCATTGTGTTAAATCCGGATGATGTCCAGGACATTATTTACAATAACGGAAATATGACCTCAGCCCAGCTCTGACGCTCGTTTCAACCGAGCCGAATACTTTTTTAATACCGTTATTTAGAATTGTGACAGAGTGCAAATTCAGACACATAAAAAGTCTGCTTAGCTTGCATTAAAATGCTTTCTGGCCGACCTTATATCTATTAATTACGAAGCGCAAAAAAAATCGCAGTTCCCCCCATTTCCCACAGTGAAGTGATTGCTATGTTGATTCCGTCTAAATTAAGTCGTCCGGTTCGTCTCGACCATACCGTGGTTCGTGAGCGGCTGTTGGCTAAACTTTCCGGCGCGAACAATTTCAGGCTCGCCCTGGTAACCAGTCCTGCTGGCTATGGGAAAACCACGCTTGTCTCACAGTGGGCGGCGGGCAAAAATGAATTAGGCTGGTACTCTCTCGACGAAGGCGATAACCAGCAAGAGCGATTCGCCAGTTACTTAATCGCCGCTATCCAACAGGCCACCGGCGGACACTGCTCTACCAGCGAAGCGATGGCGCAAAAACGTCAGTACGCCAGCCTGACGTCTCTCTTCGCACAGCTCTTTATTGAACTGGCGCAGTGGCATCGCCCGCTTTATCTGGTGATTGACGACTACCATTTGATTACCAATCCGGTGATTCACGACGCGATGCGCTTTTTCTTACGGCATCAGCCGGAAAATTTCACCCTGGTGGTGTTATCGCGTAATTTGCCGCAACTGGGCATCGCTAACCTGCGCGTGCGCGATCAGCTGTTGGAAATCGGCAGCCAGCAGTTGGCTTTTAACCATCAGGAAGCAAAGCAATTTTTTGACCGTCGTCTTTCGTCGCCCATTGAAGCCGCTGAGAGCAGCCGCATGTGCGATGATGTGGCCGGTTGGGCCACTGCGCTACAGTTGATCGCCCTCTCCGCGCGCCAGAACCATACCTCTGCGCATCACTCCGCCCGCCGTCTTGCCGGGATTAATGCCAGCCACCTTTCTGATTATCTGGTGGACGAAGTACTCGATAACGTGGATGTCAGCACCCGACATTTCTTACTTAAAAGCGCGATCTTACGCTCAATGAATGACGCGTTGATCGTGCGCGTGACCGGCGAAGAAAACGGCCAGATGCGGCTGGAGGAGATTGAGCGCCAGGGGTTATTCCTGCAACGCATGGACGACACGGGCGAATGGTTTAGCTATCACCCGTTGTTTGGTAGCTTTCTGCGCCAGCGTTGCCAGTGGGAACTGGCGGCGGAACTGCCGGAGATCCACCGTGCGGCCGCGGAAAGCTGGATGGAACAGGGTTTTCCCAGCGAAGCTATTCATCATGCGCTGGCCGCGGGTGACGCGCAAATGCTGCGCGATATCCTGCTTAACCATGCGTGGGGGCTGTTTAATCACAGTGAACTGGCGCTGCTGGAAGAGTCATTAAAAGCGCTGCCGTGGGAAAGCCTGCTGGAAAATCCGCGGCTGGTGTTGTTACAGGCCTGGCTGATGCAAAGCCAACACCGCTACAGCGAAGTGAATACGCTGCTGGCGCGCGCCGAGCAAGAGATCAAAGGGGTCATGGACGGCACGCTACATGCTGAATTTAACGCGCTGCGCGCCCAGGTCGCCATCAACGACGGCAATCCGGAAGAGGCAGAGCGGCTGGCGAAACTGGCGCTGGATGAGCTTCCTCTCGCCTGGTTTTATAGCCGCATTGTCGCGACCTCCGTTCACGGCGAAGTGCTGCACTGTAAAGGCGATCTTAGCCAGTCTTTATCGCTGATGCAGCAAACCGAACAAATGGCACGCCATCATGACGTCTGGCATTACGCGCTGTGGAGCTTAATTCAACAAAGCGAAATTCAGTTCGCCCAGGGATTCCTGCAGGCCGCATGGGAAACGCAGGAGAGAGCCTTCCAGTTGATCAAAGAGCAACATCTGGAACAACTGCCGATGCATGAGTTTCTGGTACGTATCCGCGCGCAATTGCTGTGGGCGTGGGCGCGCCTTGACGAAGCGGAGGCCTCGGCGCGCAGCGGTATCGCTGTGCTGTCCACCTTCCAGCCGCAACAACAGTTGCAGTGCCTGACGTTACTGGTGCAGTGCTCGCTGGCGCGCGGCGATCTGGATAATGCCCGTAGTCAGCTTAACCGACTGGAAAATTTATTAGGCAATGGTCGTTATCACTGCGACTGGATCTCTAACGCCGATAAGGTGCGTGTCATTTACTGGCAGTTAACCGGCGACAAAAAATCCGCCGCCAACTGGTTACGCCATACGCCAAAACCGGCGTTTGCCAATAACCATTTTCTGCAAGGGCAATGGCGGAATATCGCCCGCGCGCAGATCCTGCTGGGCGAATTCGAGCCTGCGGAAATCGTGCTGGAAGAGTTAAATGAGAATGCCCGTAGCCTGCGCTTAATGAGCGATTTAAACCGCAATCTGCTGTTACTCAATCAGCTTTACTGGCAATCCGGGCGGAAAAACGACGCCCAGCGCGTATTGCTTGATGCCTTACAGCTCGCCAACCGGACCGGATTTATCAGCCATTTTGTGATTGAAGGCGAAGCCATGGCGCAACAATTGCGTCAGCTGATTCAACTCAATACGCTGCCGGAGATGGAGCAGCATCGCGCGCAGCGCATCCTGCGAGAGATTAACCAACATCACCGGCATAAATTCGCCCATTTTGACGAAGGCTTCGTCGAGCGCCTGCTTAACCATCCGGATGTCCCGGAGCTTATTCGCACCAGCCCGCTCACCCAGCGTGAATGGCAGGTGTTAGGGCTTATCTATTCCGGTTACAGCAACGAACAGATTGCCGGCGAACTGGCGGTAGCCGCAACCACCATTAAGACGCATATCCGCAACCTCTACCAGAAACTCGGCGTCGCGCACCGTCAGGACGCGGTACAGCACGCGCAGCAGTTGCTGAAGATGATGGGGTACGGGGTTTAACGTGTGCCTGATAACGCTTCGCTTATCAGGCCTGCAGAGTCATTTTAAATCATATTGATATTGCTGGTTTTGTAGGCCGGGAGCATAAACGTAAATCCAGACGTTGAGTTGGCTTCAGGCCCGATGGCCGTCGCTCAGCCGCAGGTTAAATGGCGCCCATCCATCCGGCGGGTCCCATTCGCCACTGCCATAAATAATACCCTCCCGGATATCGTGAATAATGACGCCATCAATACCACACGGTTCCGATCGCCAGATAATGCCGGAACTCACGTTGATAAGAAACGTATACTGAAAGGTTGTGACCAGGAAATTCTCGCTCAGCGAGGCCTTATGATCCCAAACATCGGGTATTGAATAAATATGGCCAACATAATCATCAAGAAACAGGCTCTTAACCTGATGTGAATCCGTATCAAATAAGTGAACGTGCTGACCGTATAATATCGCAATAGTCTTATCATTATTCATGATGCCGCTGAAGCACTGCTCAACGATCCAGCGCCCCTCTTCCAGCGCGACAAAAAGACACAGCACGATAACCGGCTCGCCGTCCTGACTCACCAGCACTCTTCGCCGCATCGTTGAAGGGCCGGAAAAGGGATTAACATCCCTCTCCGGGATGGCGTCAGCAACGCATTGTTCAGCATCAAGGAAATCAGCGTGGTATGTCATGATCCGCTATCCTTTTTACTTACCATAACCTGCACCATCCCCCTCGCCTCCTCCAGGTTGAACGTTACCGGCAAAAACCGTTCCACCACCACAATATTGGTAAGCAAGTGAGCGGAAGCCCGTGCCACGGTAAACGCGCCTTCGCCCGCCAGCGCCAGCGGTAAAATCAGCTGGTCGGCCAGATGCTCTCCCACCGCCGCCGGGCTTGCGAGATAGCGCCGCGCTTCATGCGCAACCTGGTTAGCTACCGCTTCCGCGCTGGTGCCTTTAACGCCGAACGCGGCGAACAGTTCGGTCAGTTGTTCGCTTTGAATCATCAGCGACAGCGCGTTGCCCGGCCCGCAGCCGCCTTCCAGCGCAACGACGTTTTTCTCCGCCTGCGGGAAGTGGGCTTCCAGCGTTGCGACTTCACGTTCGCCAACGTGGTAAGGAACCGCCGCCAGCAAAGCTTCAGCGGTGGTGCGCAGCGTCTCGCCGCGCGATATCAGCGTCAGACCGCGTAAAGACGCTGCCGGTTCGACGACCGTTGCCGCCGCGCCGCCGCCTGCCGGATAAAAGCCGTGTTTTATCAGCGTGGTGCGCTGGTTGATACCCATCCTCGCCAACAGAGGCTCCCAGACGCGGCAAATAAAATCGGCGCTGGGCGCGGCCTGATTATGCGTCCCGCCGTGAACCTCCACGCGAGATGAACCGTCGGCAAACCACAGCGCGGGCAGGACGGTTTGCAGCACCAGCATACAACTGCCCGCGCTACCAATCGCGAAACGGTACTCGCCGCCGCGAATCGGCCCCGGCGTAAAACGCAACTGTTGCGAGCCCAGCTCGTCGCCGCTCACCTGCGCGCCGCAGATTTCCGTTGCCGCCCGCACCGCCGTTAAATGCTGGCGTAACAGCCCCGGTTTGGCGCGCCCGGCGCGGATGCCGCTCATTTCAAACGGCTGGCCGGTTATCATTGATAAACTCAGCGCCGAGCGCAAAATCTGCCCGCCGCCCTCTCCCTGTGCGCCATCCAGCGCGATGATCCTTGCCATTTTCTATCCTTTAACGCACACCACCTGCCGCAGGGTGTACATGATTTCCACCAGGTCAGACTGCGCCGCCATCACCGCATCAATGTCTTTATACGCCATTGGGATCTCGTCGATCACGTCTGCATCTTTACGGCATTCGACATGCGCGGTGGCGCGAATCTGATCGTCAACGCTAAACAGTTTCTTCGCTTTCGTTCGGCTCATCACACGCCCGGCGCCGTGGCTGCACGAACAGAACGACTCTTCGTTACCCAGCCCGCGCACGATAAAGCTTTTCGCCCCCATCGAACCGGGAATGATACCGAACTCACCGCGCCGCGCCGAAACCGCCCCTTTACGCGTCACATAGATCTCTTCGCCAAAGTGCTGCTCTTTTTGCACATAGTTATGGTGGCAGTTGATCTCGTCCATATCGAGGGCGATCGGTTTTTCCACGCAGCGCTGGAGCGCCGCCAGCGCGTTTTCCATCATCGCCTCGCGGTTCAGGCTGGCGAATTGCTGCGCCCAGTGTACCGCTTTCAGGTAATCATCAAAATATTCGCTTCCTTCATTAAAATACGCCAGATCGCGGGACGGCAGCGTTTCTAACTGCTCCTGCATTTCTTGCTGCGCCAGGCCGATAAAATAGGTGCCGATGGCGTTACCGATCCCGCGCGAACCGGAGTGCAGCATGATCCAAACCCGATCGGTTTCATCCAGACAGATCTCAATAAAGTGGTTACCGGTTCCCAACGTTCCCAGGTGCTTATAGCTATTGGTATTCAAAAAGCGCGGATATTTTTGCGTTAACCACTGATATCCCGCTTCCAGTTGCGCCCATTTTTCATCAACGTTGGCGGGCGGGTTTCCCCATGCGCCCACATCGCGACGCCCGCGTCCGGTGGTACGCCCGTGAGGCACAGCGGCCTCTATGGCGTTACGCAGTTCTGCCAGATTTTCCGGCAGATCGGCCGCCGTTAAGCTGGTACGCAGCGCGTTCATTCCACAACCGATATCCACGCCCACCGCCGCCGGAATAATCGCCCCTTTCGTCGGGATCACGCTACCGATGGTCGATCCTTTCCCCAAATGCACATCCGGCATAACGGCAATATGTTTGAAAATAAACGGCATTTTCGCCGTATTGATCAGCTGCTGACGGGCATCGTCTTCTACCGGTACGCCTTTGGTCCACATTTTTACCGGTGCGTTCTGGGTGGTCATCAATTCGTAATTCATCATTTTTTTCTCGTTTTAATCATTAGGGTGGCGACAAGTTTATGTGAATACACCGCTCTACCATTGAGCTACAGAGCCGGGCTCTGACGGGTCTCGAACCCGCAACAAATGTAGATCCACAGGCATTCGCCAAAATAGGGTGGCACGACAAGTTAAGGTGAATCACCCGCTCTACCGTTGAGCTACAGGGCTAAGCCCCGGCAGGGTTCGAACCTGCGTCTGGCCATACAAGGTGTAGATCCACCAGCATTCGTGCCTTCAGCGTTGCGCGACAAATTCATAGCCGGGATGATACGCATCGGGAAAGATGTAATCCCGGCCAGCATTCGCGCCGCGCTGAATACTCTTTACAGCGTCACGGCTTCAATCTCTTCCAGCCAGTGCGCGCTGCCATAGCGACCGTTAACAAAGTTATCTATCACCGTAAACACCTCGTCGCTGAAGCCGCCGACGTTCAAAATATCGCTTCGTTCCGCCGCCTGCGTGGTGCCGTAAGGCAGCAGATCGATACACACCAGGCGCGCCTGCGGGTTGCGCTTTTTCAGTTCTATCCAGCATTCCATGGTGGCCGTTGAGCCATGGCGCGATTTATCAACCCACGATTCGTTATCCGACACCATAATCACCAGATCCACCCGCGCCCGCTCGTTCAACAACCTACGCAGCGGCGCGGAGCAGTTGGTGCCGCCGCCGCCAACCGCCGCCAGCTTTTGCGCGTTGTGCATAACCGACTGGCGCGCATCAAGCTGCACGTCGACCACATCGCATTCAAACGGCAGCACGCGGGCCTGCGGATGATTACGCAGCACGGCGGCGGCGATCAGCCCGGCAACGTCCACGCAGCGGATCTTACTGGTCGCCCCCTTGCGATAGCCGGTTATCGACGACTTCATCGACCCCGACACGTCCGGGCAGACCACCACATTGCCGCGAAACGGCGGAATGTTCTCCAGCGCGTACTCCATCGCCTGCGCTAAAGCCTCGCGAATAACCTGCGGCACGCTGCTTTGCAGATTGCTCCACGCCGACAACAGCTGATAAGGATAGACCCAGGACTGGCGCACCTGCGCCCTGTCCGCCAGCCGCTGCGCCACGCTGGCGGCAAGCGTTGCATTCTCAAACACGTCATGACGCGCCAGCGTATTCAAATTCATCCGCAACGTTTGCCAACTCATCCGCTGCGCCAGCTGTGCCCACTGTTCGCGACTCAGCGGCGCGTTGGTCAGCAGTAAAAACGGCACATCGGGTAAGGCCGCGCCCATGTCGCCTTCACGAAACGCCAGCAGCGCGCGCGTTTTTTCCGGCAGTTGCGTCTTATCGCACGGCTTACCAATCAGCCAGGCGAAGAAGGCTTCCTGCCACGCCGCCTGCGGCCGTGGGTGCACCATTTTGACGATATCCGCCAGCGACGGCGCATTGCCCACCGATGCCTGCAATAAACGCTCTTCGCTGGCGTTCTGTAACCAACGCTGCACCAGCTTCTTTGGCCGCGTCCCCAGCGAGCGCCGCCCGGTCACGCCGCTGCGCAAAATTTGCACAAAGTTACGCAGCATCCGGCCATTGTTGATCACCCGCGCAAATACTACCGGCAGCAGCGCCGAACCACGCGCCGCCAGAATAGCGGTCAACAGCGCGGGCATATCCTTCATCATCCCGCGTTCGCGGCCATAAATCGCCAGTTGCGCTAAAAACAGATCGTCGAGATCTTTCGCCGTCGCCAGAACATCATTTAGCTGCGCCTGGCCGCTGGCATAAAAAGTCTCGTTCATGCAGCCGGTCATCACCATTTGCGCCAGTTTATGGCGCGGGGTGAAGGCAAAGGCCGCTGCGCCTTGCTGATTGCTGGCGTTGGCCAGCGGCACGTCCCTTAACAGCGAACGGAACAAAAGTGGATTAGCCATTTGTTTTTCCCATTTCCGTTATTCTCCATGCCATGGTTATTGCAACCAGCGTGCCAGAAAATAAATTATTTTGTAATTTATTGATTTTTAAATACTTTATTTATTTAACGTTCAGATGAAAGAAAAATGCCTGCACGGCAGCCATTAAAAAGCGATAAAATTATCTCGTCTTTTAGAAGGAAATCTAAGATGCGAAAAACGGTGGCCTTTGGTTTTGTCGGTACGGTGCTCGACTATGCAGGACGCGGCAGTCAGCGTTGGGAAAAATGGCGCCCTACTTTGTGTCTGTGCCAGCAGGAGACGCTGGTCGTTCACCGCCTGGAACTGCTGTACGATGCCCGCTCTCGCTCGCTGTTTGAAGGATTAAAGAAGGATATCGCCAGCGTCTCGCCGGAAACGGAAGTCGTCGGCGTAGAAATCGCGATCCGCAACCCGTGGGACTTCGAAGAGGTTTACGCCTGCCTGCACGATTTCGCCCGCAGCCATACCTTTCATCCCGAAGATGAAGACTATCTGATTCATATCACCACCGGCACCCACGTCGCGCAGATCTGCTGGTTCCTGCTGGCGGAGGCGCGCTATCTACCGGCGCGATTAGCGCAGACCTCGCCACCGCGCAAAAAAGATAAACCGCATAGCACGGGCGACGTGACGATTATTGACCTCGACCTCAGCCGCTACAATGACATCGCCACCCGCTTCGCCCAGGAGCGGGAGGAGACGCTCAACTTCCTGAAGTCCGGCATTGCAACCCGCAACCCGTGTTTCAACCGGATGATTGAGCAAATTGAGCGCGTCGCGATACGCTCCCGTTCGCCAATCCTGCTCAACGGCCCGACCGGCGCGGGCAAGTCGTTTCTCGCCCGTCGCATCTATGAACTAAAACTGGCCCGCCACCAGTTCAGCGGCCCGTTTGTCGAAGTGAACTGCGCCACCCTGCGCGGCGACACGGCGATGTCGGCGCTGTTCGGCCACGTTAAGGGGGCGTTTACCGGCGCGAGAGAGGAGCGTGCAGGGCTGCTGCGCAGCGCCGACGGCGGCATGTTGTTTCTTGACGAAGTGGGAGAGCTGGGCGCGGATGAACAGGCCATGTTGCTGAAAGCCATTGAAGAGAAACGCTTTTACCCTTTCGGCAGCGACCAGCAGGTCAGCAGCGATTTCCAGTTGATTGCCGGCACGGTGCGCGACCTGCGCCAGCGGGTGGCGGAGGGGACATTCCGCGAAGACCTGTACGCGCGCATTAATCTCTGGACCTTCGAACTACCGGGCCTGCGTCAGCGCCAGGAAGATATTGAGCCAAACCTTGACTACGAACTGGAGCGCCACGCGGCGCTAACCGGCGACAGCGTGCGTTTTAATACCGAAGCGCGCCGCGCCTGGCTGAGCTTCGCCACCTCGCCGCAGGCCGCCTGGCGCGGTAACTTCCGCGAACTCTCCGCCAGCGTCACCCGCATGGCGACGCTGGCGGACAACGGGCGAATCACGGTCGAAACGGTAGACGATGAAATCGCGCGTTTGCGCTATAGCTGGAATGACCATCGCCCCTCCGCGCTCGACGGACTGCCGGGCATTGACGCAACGGCGCTGGATCTGTTTGACCGTATGCAACTGGAAAACGTCGTTGCCGTCTGCCGCCAGGCGAAAACCCTTTCCGACGCCGGGCGGCAGCTATTCAACGTTTCCCGTCAGGGGAAAGCCACGGTGAATGACGCTGACCGGCTGCGTAAATACCTGGCGCGTTTTGGTCTGACGTGGGAAGTTTTACAGAATTAACACAGCTCCAGTTGGATATGGTTCTCCGTCAACACCTGCATCACGCCCGGCGGCGGCAGGGTATCGGTGTAGACCGCATCGACCATACTAATGCTGCCCATGTTTACCATCGCGTTACGACCAAATTTAGAGTGATCCACCACCAGCATCACGTGGCGCGAATTTTCGATAATCGCGCGCTTGGTACGCACCTCGTGATAATCAAACTCCAGCAGCGAACCATCGCTGTCGATGCCGCTAATCCCCAGAATACCGAAATCGAGACGGAACTGGGAGATGAAATCCTGCGTCGCCTCGCCAATAATGCCGCCGTCGCGGCTGCGGAGTTCGCCGCCGGCGAGGATAATACGAAAATCCTCTTTCGCCATTAGCGTGTTCGCTACGTTCAAATTGTTGGTCACGATCCGCAAATTACTGTGCCCTAACAGGGCGTGCGCTACGGCTTCCGGCGTCGTGCCGATATCAATAAACAGCGTTGAACCATTGGGGATCTGGGCCGCGACTTTGCGAGCGATGCGCTCTTTTTCTTCCGTTTGCGTCGCCTTACGATCGTGCCACGGCGTGTTCACCGAGCTGGAGGGCAACGCCGCGCCGCCGTGGTGGCGCAAAATCATATTCTGTTCCGCCAGATCGTTAAGATCCCGACGAATGGTTTGCGGGCTGACAGAAAAATGCTCCACCAGCTCTTCCGTACTGACGTACCCCTGTTTTTTCACCAGTTCAATGATCGCGTCATGCCGTTGTGTTTGTTTCATGAATAATCTCTGAAAGTAACCAACCTTGCGCCGGATAGCGGCATTCGCCCTACCCGGCCTGGAAAAATATCTCGACCACAGGCCGGATACGCCTCACGTTCGTTTTCGCGCATTCAGCGTATCAACAAAGGCCATCGCTAAACCGACGATAAGCCCGGCGATGTGCGCGCCGTTCGCCATAGACATGCCAAACCAGTCAAACCAACCAGCGACTATCCACAATAATGCAAAAATAATTAAGCCGCGCTGGAGGTAAATTCCGCTTTGCGGATCGCGCTCTCCGCGCAGCCACACGTACCCCATCAGCGCATAGACGACTCCAGACAGCCCGCCAAACCACGGGCCGCTAAATTTCTGCTGTACATAGCCGCTTAGCAGCGCGCTTATCACCGTAATGACGATTAATTTACCGCTGCCCAGGCGCTTCTCTACCGCCCCGCCGAGATACCACCACCACAGCAGGTTAAAAAGAATATGCATCAGTGAGAAGTGCATAAAGATATGGGTGAAGTAGCGCCAGAATTCAAATTTTAAAACCGGATCGAACGGCCACGCCAGCCACACCATCACCGTCTGATCGCCGATGAGACTCATCGCGATATAGACCAGCACGCAGGCGAGCATCACGATCCAGGTAACAGGGCCGGCTCGTTCACGCAGCGTGGCGAGAAAGGGAAAACGGCGGTAGCGTAGCCCGCTGTTAGTCTGCCCGGACTGCCAGCTAGCCGCCAGATAACGCGGATCGCCGGGATTTTCTATAAACCGCGCCAGCTCGACCCGCACACGTTCGGCCTGCGATTCATCTGCCAGCCAGATATCGCTTTGATTATGTTGCTGAATAGTAAGAATGACGCCCTGGGTGGCCATGTAATCAACAAATGCCTGCGCCACGCGAGGATTCGCAAAGGAAGTAATCATCAACATTATTGCTGTCGCTTAGTCCATACAAAAGAAGACAGTATATATACCCTTCTCGTCGGAGGCTGCATCTTTATGGGATTACGCGCCATTCGCGACATTGGCAGGGAAACGGCGATGCCAGGCCTCAAACCCGCCGTCAATGCTGTAAACCGCATCATAGCCTTGCTGGAGCAGATACTGCGCGGCGCCTTTACTACTGTTGCCGTGATAGCACATTACCATCACGGCGGTATCGAAACCATGCTCACGCATAAACGCGCCCAGCGTATCGTTAGTCAAGTGAAACGCCTGCGGCGCATGACCCATGGCATAACTTTGCGGATCGCGAATATCGACCAGCACCGCCGCGCCCTGGTGCAGTTTCTGATACGCCTCTTCTACAGTGATACATTCAAATTGTTCCATGAATCGCTCTTTCATTATTGCCGGTGAAGCCAATTAAGGCATTTTATCGCCCAGTGTACGTTGACGGAGTAGCTTAACGCCATAATGTTATACATATCACTCTAAAATGTTTTTTCGATGTTACCAATAGCGCGTTTCTTTGCTATTATGTTCGATAACGAACATTTTTGAACTTTAACGAAAGTGCAAGAGGGCAGCATGGAAACCAAAGATCTGATCGTGATAGGCGGGGGCATTAACGGTGCAGGCATCGCGGCTGATGCCGCCGGACGCGGTTTGTCCGTACTCATGCTGGAAGCGCAGGATTTGGCCTGCGCAACCTCTTCCGCCAGTTCGAAACTTATCCACGGCGGCTTACGCTACCTTGAGCACTACGAGTTCCGTCTGGTCAGCGAAGCGCTGGCAGAACGTGAAGTGCTGTTGAAAATGGCGCCGCACATCGCCTTCCCGATGCGTTTTCGTCTGCCGCACCGCCCGCATTTACGTCCGGCCTGGATGATCCGTATCGGTCTGTTTATGTACGATCACCTCGGCAAACGTACCAGTTTACCCGGTTCCACCGGTGTGCGGTTTGGCACAGATTCGGTGCTCAAACCGGAAATCGTGCGCGGATTCGAATATTCCGACTGCTGGGTAGACGATGCGCGTCTGGTGCTGGCTAACGCACAGATGGTGGTGCGTAAAGGCGGCGAAGTCCTTACCCGTACTCGCGCAACCGCCGCTCGTCGGGAAAATGGCCTGTGGATTGTCGAAGCGGAAGATATCGACACCGGTAAAAAATATGTCTGGCAGGCGCGCGGACTGGTTAACGCCACCGGACCGTGGGTCAAACAGTTCTTCGACGAAGGGATGCACCTGCCGTCGCCGTATGGCATCCGCCTGATCAAAGGCAGCCATATCGTCGTGCCGCGCGTCCATAATCAGAAGCAGGCGTATATTCTGCAAAACGAAGATAAGCGTATCGTCTTTGTCATTCCGTGGATGGAAGAGTTTTCGATCATTGGCACAACCGATGTCGAATATAAAGGCGATCCGAAAGCGGTAAAAATTGAAGAGAGCGAAATTAATTACCTGTTGAAGGTTTATAACGCGCACTTCCAGAAACAACTGGGGCGCGATGACATCGTCTGGACGTACTCCGGCGTCCGTCCGCTGTGCGATGATGAGTCCGACTCACCGCAGGCGATCACTCGCGATTATACCCTTGATATTCATGATGAAAACGGCAAAGCGCCGCTGCTTTCCGTGTTTGGCGGTAAGCTCACGACCTACCGTAAGCTGGCCGAACATGCGATGGAAAAACTGGCGTCTTATTATCCAGGCATCGGCCCGGCATGGACCAAAACGTGCGTACTGCCCGGCGGCGACATCGACGGCAGCCGCGAAGATTACGCGGCGAAGCTGCGTCGTCGTTACCCATTCCTGACGGAATCGCTGGCGCGCCACTATTCGCGCACTTACGGCAGCAACACGGAGTGGATTCTCGGCGAAGCCACATCGCTGCTTGATTTAGGCGAAGATTTCGGTCATGAGTTTTACGAAGCGGAACTCAAGTACCTGGTGGATCACGAATGGGTGCGCCGTACTGAAGATGCTATCTGGCGTCGCACCAAAGAAGGCATGTGGCTGACCGCCGAACAGCAGTCCCGCATCACCCAGTGGCTGGCGGCGTATGTTGAGAAACACCAACTTTCACTGGCGTCGTAATAAAATCCGGGGCGGTTTATACCGCCCTTTTCGCCACATACCGCATTCACTCGCCGGGTTTTGTACAGCCGGGCATATGATTAGTGATACGGTAGCGATCGACACTTATTTTGGTAATAAAGAAGGGTTTTGCCCGCGCTTCGCTATTCCAGAGAGTTTTCCCCGTTTTACACCAGCTTTTATGAGAAATGTTGGCATAATGAACCACGCTCTCCTCCCCCAGCACGCTTTCAAAATGCGCGCGTTTATCACCGTCGGCCACGCTAAAGTCAGCATAAAAAAGATTGCTGTCCAGGTTAAACGTCATCTCTATTTCACTGGCGGACGATGGAAAGAACACAGGTAGCCAGGTCCAGATACCGGATTGCTCCGGTATGGCGGCATAATCAGGAAAATAGCTTACCTGGCGATCATCGCAGGCGGTCAGCACAGCGACGATGATTAATGCCGCACCACACCGAAGAACCTGATTAATCAGCTCAGCAACAATATCTTTATGCCACGAAGTGGATTCACGCCGTGCAATACGAATATCAGCGCCGCTGGCCGGGTCTACGCCTACCCGTTCCACATATAATTTAACATCTTCCATTTAGTCCCTTTATTTCGCGGCCGGATACAGCGGCACATATCCCACATCCTGCACCAACTGCTGCCCCTGCGGGCTTAGAAACCAGTCCACCAGCTTTTGTGTTTCCGCTGTGGGGTGTTCACGGGTAACCATATAAACATCAACCGTGTACGGGTAACTACCGTTACGAATATTTTCAACCGTCGGCGCAACATCGTTTATCGCCAGTAATTTAATCTCTTTATTGCTGTGCATCTGCGTAGCGTAATAACGAAAGGTATAGCCAATGGCGTTGTGCGTATTGCGATACTCAGCCACGATATCCACCATTTCCCCCATCGCGGTTGCCACTGATGTTGTTTGCGCTGGCATCAGCTTTGTTTCTTTCATTACCTTCGCCAGCATCGCCGTTTGGCTGCCAGAGTTTTCCGGTCGCTGCCAGGGCTTAATGTCGATTGCCTCTCCGCCCACCTCATTCCAGTGGGTGATTCTTCCGCTAAAAATGCCGCGAATTTGTACATCACTCAACGATGACACGGGATTGTTTTGGTTGACGATAAACACAAACGCTTCACGTGCAAAGGGGGTGTAAACCAGTTTTACGCCACTGGCCTCGGCCAATTGCTTTTGAGCAGTGGAAGGCTGGGCGACAAAAATAAGATCGGCATTACCGTTAAGGATATTTTGATAGGCTTCAATGGTTCCCTGGTTTTCAAGGTAGTCTTCAGGGCAGATATCATCCGGAAAGCGCGTAAGCGCATAAAAAGCCGAGGCGTATAACGGCAAGCCAGCCGTTGCGCCATCGAGCCGCGGCCAATTTTGAGTGAGCAAAAGTGTCGGTTCATCGCGCAGCCCGGTTAGCTTGTTGCCCCATGTGTGCGCCTGATAATCGCGGAAATAAAGATATTCACTGCTCTCGGGAGCGGGATACTTCACGGCATAAAGATGTGACTGGTATACGGCACAGCTCCCGAAAAACAGCAGGCAAATCACCAGCAGATTACGACAAGAGTAGCCCGCACCACCGCGTAGCACTCCCCAACGCGCACCGCCATACCCTAATGCAAAACAGAGCTGCGAGCCAACCGGGATGAGCAACACTGCCCATACCCAGCCGTTGAAAAAGGATATTACGCTGGGTACTAACCAAAGCGTTTGCACTACCTGGGCGATGGGTTTACGCCCTATCGCGCGAATATTAAGATCGGTGAGAAACATCAGGATGACCCACCCCATCAGCACCACCAGAGCGGGCATAAGCAGGCAGCAATCACGCCATTCTGGATTTACCTCTGATGCATTTCCCTTTCCCCATATCCGGCCACAAAGAAAAATTAACCCTGCGCCCAGAAGCGCTACCGGGATAATGGTCGCCTTCTCAATAGATTGCGCGACGGGGATACTATTTTCAAGAACGCTAATGCACGCCCACATTCCCCCCACGATAATCGTAATAATGTTCACCAGCAGCGGCACGCCGATAAACGCCATTATGATTGACAAAAAAAGCCACTTAGCATTTTTCACTTTTCTATCCGCTAATCCCTGCGATAGC
The DNA here is from genome assembly GCF_046550775.1 of Salmonella sp. SAL04202. NCBI lineage: Bacteria > Pseudomonadati > Pseudomonadota > Gammaproteobacteria > Enterobacterales > Enterobacteriaceae > Salmonella > Salmonella sp. SAL04202. Next base: position 61,757 of record NZ_JBGDXK010000005.1, read on the forward strand.
GGAAGTATAAACCCGGTAGTCCTGAGCACCCCCCATGCATTTTTCTGAAATCGCGACGTTAAAACATTCACGATAGCGGCAGGCAGAAGTTGAAAGTTCCGGCTGCCGTTTTTTATTTACAGGCTCACATTAACCTGCAAGATCGATCTTTTTCCGCGCCTGCCCAACAGCATCGGCGGCCCGCAATGCCGCCTGAACGGCCTCCGGCGTAATGGTAAACGGCTCGTTGTGTATCGTTTCCCCGGTTTGACAAGACGCCCTGGCAACGGCCAGCAGTTCATCATCGCTAACGCCAGCCAGACCAATATCCGCCAGCGTGGTGGGCAAGCCTATATCTTCACAAAATTGATAAACCTCCTCGATAAGCTCAGGCGCTCTATCGGTGAGCATAAGCATTGCCAGCGTGCCAAACGCAACCTTTTCCCCATGCCAGTATTTGTGCGTGGCGGGCAGTACCGTCAGACCATTATGAATAGCGTGCGCCGCCGCCAGCCCACCGCTTTCAAAACCGAGCCCGGATAATAGCGTATTCGCTTCGATAACATGTTCGAGCGCCGGAGTAACCTGATGTTGTTCACAGGCAAGCTTCGCCAGGCGCCCATAGCGCATCAAGGTGGTGTAGCAAAAGCGCGCCAGCTCAAATGCGGTCATCGGTCCTGGCCTGGTGGTCATATTGCCTGCCCCTTTGATGCGGCAATCTTCCGCTTCAAACCAGGTTGCCAGCGCATCGCCTATCCCGGAAACCAAAAAGCGTACCGGCGCGGCAGCAATAATACTGCTGTCCACCAGCACAAGTGTCGGGTTACGTGGAATCATCAGGTAGCGTTTGAATTTCCCTTCTGGCGTATAGATAACAACCAGTGAACTGCACGGCGCATCCGTTGAGGCCAGAGTAGGAACCACGGCAATAGGCAGCCGCAGGCTGGCGCCGGTTGCTTTTGCCGTATCCAGGGTTTTCCCCCCCCCCATACCAACAATCACATCGGCGCCAATTTCCTGCGCACGTGCGGAGATACGAGCAATTTCCTCATCACTGCACTCGCTACTGAACACTTCGATATCAAATTCAATCACCCCGTGCAGTGCTGTCGCAACTGTATCCCGGTAGGTGTTGTGAACAACAGGATCCTGCAAAATCAGCGCCTTATGACCGAGTGCGGCCAATTCCTGCGGGAGATGCGTTGTCAACGCTCCTTTACCCTGAACATATCGTGACGGAAAGATCGCGGTAGTAACCATTGTTTCTCCTTAAAAAGCATTAAAGTTCAATATACAGAACAAAAATTCCACATAAAGAATTTAATGCTGTTTACTCTGAACGCACAATGACCAGGTGAGAGCATCATCTTATCCTGTGAGGCAGCGCACAATTTTGGCTATGTATTAGACCGATGAGCAGTTTCCAGTGGGTTATCCGCTCTTTCTCACCTTATCTCCGTTCATTTTTGAAGCAAATCACAAAATATAACCTTCCTTAGAGTATGGAATTGACGCTGTATGAATACGTCGGCATAGTGTCAATATACAGAACAGTAGTTCCATATACAGAACATATTTTTGATACTAAAGGGATGCAATGATGAGCATTGAAATAGAGAAACCGACCACACGAGGGCGCTGGCTGCATATTATTCCAGCCACGATCCTCGTTTATATCGTGGCCTATATGGACAGGACCAATATCGCCATTGGGATCGCAGGCGGCATGGATGAAGATTTAGGCATGACGGCTTCTTTTGCCGGTCTGGTCGCCGGGATCTTCTTTATTGGTTATATCTTCCTGCAAATTCCCGGCGGTCAGATAGCCGAGCGGCTAAGCGCCAAAAAGTTAATTGCCTGGACAATCGTCGCCTGGGGTGGCTTTGCCCTGCTGACCGGTTTTGTTCAGACACCGACGCAGTTGTTGATTATTCGCTTTGTGCTCGGCGTGGCGGAAGGTGCTGTGTATCCCGCCATTCTGGCGCTGATTGGCCACTGGTTCCCAAATGAGGAGCGCGCCAGGGCTATCGCCTATTTCCAGATGAACCTGGCCGTCGCTTCTATTATTACCGGGCCGCTTTCCGGCTGGCTTATTGAAACCTACGGCTGGCGAGAGATGTTTATCATCGAAGGCTTGCTCTCTCTGGGACTGCTCTTTGTCTGGCTACCTTTGGTTTCCGATCACCCGCATCAGGCAAAGTGGCTGGATCCGAAAGAGCGCGCCTGGATCGAACAAAAATTGCTGGCCGATCGCGCGTTGAGTATTGGCGGAGAGCAAAGCAGCATTCGCGGCGTATTAAAAAGCATCAACCTGTGGAAGCTTGTAGGTATCTATTTCTTCGTACAGGTCGGCTTCTATGGCTTCGCACTATGGATGCCAAATCTGATTAAACACCTGACCGGCAGCGGCATGACCATCGTTGGGGTACTCACTGCGGCGCCTTACGTTCTGTGCATTATCGGTCAGTATTACATCGCCAAATGGTGTGATAAGACGATGAATCGCCGCCTTTACACGGCTATTCCTCTGCTGGGTTTCGCGGTCTGCCTCGCCCTCTCCTTATTACTGAAAGATAACGTCTGGCTCGCCTACGGCATGATGGTTATTTGCGGGTTCTTCCTGCAAGCCTATGCCGGTCCATTCTGGACGCTGCCGCCATTACTCTTCGCCCCCAACGTTCTGGGCGGCGTGCGCGGCACGATCAACGCCCTGGGCAACATCGGCGGGTTTATCGGTCCGTACCTCGTCGGGCTGTTAACGGTGACGTTCTCGCAAACAGCAGGAATGACCGTACTGGTTGCCGCACTGCTTATCGCCGTTGGACTGCTTTTCAGCTTGCCTTCTGTTACCGCTCGTCCTGCAGGTAGCAGCAACACACCTAACACCTCGACGCCGGGTGCGTCACTTAAACAGGAAGGAATCGCCAAATGAGCCAAAAATGTCAACATGCTCGCGATCTGTGGTCGCAGCTCGACGCCCTGCGTCTTGGAATGAATTACAGCAAAGAAGATGTCAATAAACTGCAGGTCCTGGTGGATGATTGCTATGGCGAAAGTCATCCGGGCAGTTTCCATCTTAACCAACTGGGCGATGAAGCCGTGCTGGGTGTTCATGAAAGCGGCGGTCGCGCGGTCCGTCACCATGTGACGGATATCTGCGACGGCTGGGGTCAGGGCCACGATGGGATGAATTACATCCTGGCATCTCGAGAAGCTATTGCCAACATGGTCGAAATTCATGCCTCAGTGGTGCCTTATGATGCCGGTATTCTGATCTCAAGCTGCGATAAATCTATCCCGGCGCATCTGATTGCCGCCGCACGCCTGAACCTGCCGCTGCTGCATATTCCCGGCGGTTCTATGCGTCCGGCACCGAATATGAGTACTTCTGACCTCGGCGGGATCACTGCTAAGTTGAAGAAAGGCGAAATCGGCATTCAGCAAGTAGAAGCCATGCAGCAATGCGGTTGCCCCACCGCCGGAGCCTGCCAGTTTATGGGAACGGCCAGTACCATGCAGTGCATGTCGGAGGCATTGGGGCTGGCCCTGCCAGGCAGCGCTTTGCTGCCATCAACCCTGGCGGAAATTCGCCGCGTTGCCAGAACCGCAGGCCACCAGGCGCTATATCTGGCGGAGAAAAATATCACCACCCATAAGATCCTGACTCCTGCGGCGTTTGAAAATGCTATCAAAGTCCATGCTGCTATTGGTGGCAGCACCAATGCGATGATCCACCTTCCGGCCATCGCTCATGAACTTGGATGGGAGCTGAAGCCCGAACTGTTTGATCGGATCAATAACGAAATCCCTTATCTGACCAATATTCAGCCCAGCGGTGAATACGTTACCGAAATGATGTGGTTCGCTGGCGGCGTGCCAATGGTGCAATGGTATCTGCGCGATTATCTGGATCTTGATGTTCTTACCGTGACTGGCCGTACGCTCGGCGACAACCTGGAAATGCTCCATCAATCTGGCTTCTTTACACGCAACCACGGTTACCTCAACAATTACAAAGTCAGTCCGGAGGAGGTGATCCGTAAACCAGAAAATGCCACCAAAAAAGGGTCGATTGCGGTACTGAAAGGCAACATTGCGCCTGAAGGAGCGGTCATTAAATACGCGGCCTGTGCGCCGGATATGCACCACCATACCGGTCCGGCTCGGGTCTTTAACTCCGAAGAAGACGCTCAGCAGGCCATCATCCATAACCATATCGAACCCGGCGACGTCATTTTCATTCGCTACGAAGGCGCAAAAGGCTCTGGCGCACCGGAAATGCTGATGACCACCGATGCCATCGTGTATGACAAACGCCTCGACGGAAAAGTCGCATTGATTACCGACGGTCGTTTCTCTGGAGCGACCAGCGGGCCATGTGTCGGACACGTCTCGCCAGAAGCCGCTGATGGCGGGCCGATTGCCCTGGTGGAAGATGGTGATTTAATCGAAATGGATGTGAAAGGCCGCAAGCTCAATATTGTAGGGATCGACGGGATGCCTAAAACAGAAGAGGAAATACGCCGCTGTCTTGAAGAGCGTCGAGCAAGCTGGAAGAAACCTGATTATTCAAACCGTCGCGGCGTCTTTAAACAGTTCACCGCTAATGCAACATCATTAATGGCCGGAGCCTGGCTTAAATAATATCCCTGGCGGGCTACGGCTCGCCTGTTTTAAGGATCAATACATGACTCAGATTACGAAATTTCACGGCGTATTTCCGCCAGTTCCGACCATTGTTAATGCGCAGGGAGAGTTAGATAAAGTCGGCATGGCAACCTTGCTGGATCATCTTATTGCAAGCAAGGTCAATGGCGTATTACTGCTGGGCAGTGGAGGGGAATTTTGCCATATGACCAATGCGCTGCGTCTGGAAACCGCAGAGTTTTGCGTCCGTCATATTAACCGCCGTATTCCAGTACTATTAGGTATTAGCAGCACCAGCACGCAGGAAGTGATTGAGTATGGTCAGCATGCCGACCGACTCGAAGTCGATGCCGTGCTGGTACTCAATCCCTACTATGCCAGATTGACCGATGAGTATATTTATCATCATTTCAAAACCGTGGCTAATAACATAAAAAGCCCGGTGATTCTCTACAACTTTCCAGCATTGACGGGACAGGACCTTAGCGTTGATTTAATTACCCGGCTGGCGCAAGATCACCCCAATATTATCGGCATTAAGGATACCGTTGATAATATCAGCCATATTCGTGAAATCATCAATAATGTCAGGCCAGTGCGTCCGGACTTCGTTATTTTCTCCGGCTATGATGAATATATGATGGATACGCTTATCTTAGGCGGCAACGGCGGGATCCCAGCGACAGCGAACTTTGCGCCGCAGCTAACCTGCGGGATCTACCGTGCGTGGTGTGAAAAAGAGTATGAGACAATGTTCGGATTACAGCGCAGGCTGTCCGCGCTTTCCACTATTTACAGCCTGGATTCACCTTTCTTCGGGATAATCAAAAAGGCAATTCAGCTTAGCGGAGTCGATATTTCAACTCATGTAATGCCCCCCGTTTTGCCGGCAAATGAAGAACATATTTCGAATTTGAAGCAGATCTTACAGCGTGCGGGACTTTAAGCGATGACGAAAGCGGGCTTCTTGCCCGCTGTGTCTTTTTATTTCAGCACATCAGACGCGTCAGGCTACGGCTGGCATCCATCATCAGCGTAGCAAGCGACTCGCGTTTATCATCGGGGATCTGGAACGTAACGCCGGATACGCTCAGGGCGGCGATCACTTTCCCCTGCGTATTGAATACCGGCACCGCAATGCAGCGCACGCCAAGGGAGTCTTCTTCGTTATCATAACCCCAGCCGCGACGGCGAATTCCTGCTAACTCCTGCTTAAGGATATTCACATCTGTGATCGTCGTATCCGTAAAACGCGTTAATATCTGATCTGGAGGCAGCAATTCCTCCAGCTCTTCCCCGCTAAGCCATGCAATCAGCACCTTCCCCAGCCCTGAGCTATGTAATGAGAGGCGCTTGCCCTCCCAGCTTCGAATCACAATAGCCTGTGGGCTTTCGACTTTCAGAAGGTAAATAGGGGCATCGCCCTCCAGAACGCCAAGATGGCAGGTCAGGCCGGTGTTATCGCGAATCTCTTCAAGAATCGGTAACGCGATTTTTTTAATGTCATACTGTTCCGCCGCTTTATTACCTAATTCATACAGGCGTAGCCCCAGATAATACTTGTCTTTTTCCTGGCGTAATAACCCATGCTCCACCATGCCGTTGAGCAAAGATGAGGTACTGCTTTTCGCAATCCCTGAATTTTGATGGATCTGGGTAAACGTTGCGCCATCGCACTCCAGAAGGTAAGCAAATACGCGCATAATTTTATCGAGAGCCGGAATAGATGTCGTAATCTTTTTCATATTATTATCAATTAATTATGGATTTTTCTGCTAATACTATACACCAGTACTCAACCCTTTTTCCATGACAGAGACCAAGTGCCGCTAACAGATTCAGCAGACGAATATCGGCATACCCCCCGAATATACCACGATAAAAAACGGGGCCGTTTGGCCCCGTTCTCAAGCGTTAAACCGCTACAACCGCACCGGATCAATATGCCAGATATTTTCGGCATACTCTTTGATGGTTCTGTCCGATGAGAAGTAGCCCATATTGGCAATGTTGAGCATCGCTTTCGTCGTCCATTCTTCCGGGCGACGATACAACTCATCCACCTTATCCTGGCAGTCCACGTAGCTGCGGTAGTCCGCCAGCACCTGATAGTGATCGCCAAAGTTAATCAGCGAATCTACCAGATCGCGGTAACGGCCTGGCTCTTCCGGATTAAAGACGCCGCTACCAATCTGCGTCAGTACCTGATGTAGCTCTTCATCTTTTTCATAATAGTCGCGAGGCTTATAACCCTGCCTGCGCAACGCTTCCACCTCTTCGGCAGTATTACCGAAGATAAAGATATTCTCCTCGCCGACATGCTCCTGCATCTCTACGTTCGCGCCATCCAGCGTACCAATGGTGAGCGCGCCGTTCAGGGCAAATTTCATATTACTGGTGCCGGAAGCTTCTGTCCCTGCCAGCGAAATCTGCTCAGACAGGTCGGCAGCGGGAATGATTACCTGCGCCAGGCTGACGCTGTAGTTCGGGATAAACACTACTTTCAGCTTGTCGCCAATCTGCGGATCGTTGTTAATCACTTTCGCCACGTCGTTGATCAGATGAATAATGTGTTTTGCCATGTAATAGGCGGAAGCCGCCTTACCAGCAAAAATATTCACCCGCGGCACCCAGTCGGCCTCCGGATTTTCTTTAATGCGGTTATAGCGGGTAATGACATGCAGTACATTCATCAACTGCCGCTTGTATTCGTGAATACGCTTGATCTGCACGTCGAATAACGCTTTAGGGTTCACCACCACATTCAGTTGTTGCGCTATCACTACCGCCAGCCGCTTTTTATTTTCCAGCTTCGCCTGACGCACCGCATGATTGACCAGCGGATAATCACAATGCTGCTTCAGCTCGCTGAGCTGACTAAGATCGGTACGCCAGGTACGACCAATATTCTCATCCAGCACGTCAGAAAGCGGCGGGTTTGCCAGCGCCAGCCAGCGGCGCGGCGTAACGCCGTTCGTGACGTTACAAAAACGGGTCGGGAAAATCTTCGCAAAATCCGCGAACAGCGACTGCACCATCAGGTTGGAATGGAGTTCAGAAACGCCGTTGACTTTATGGCTGACCACCACCGCCAGCCAGGCCATCCGTACCCGGCGACCGTTCGACTCATCAATAATCGACGCGCGTCCAAGCAGGCTGGTATCGTTGGGATATTGCTCCTGCAACGTTTTCAGGAAATAGTCGTTAATCTCGAAGATAATCTGCAGGTGACGGGGCAGAATTTTCCCCAGCATATCGACAGGCCAGGTCTCCAGCGCCTCGCTCATCAACGTATGGTTGGTATAAGAGAAGACCTGACAGCACACCTCAAACGCGTCGTCCCAGCTAAATTTATGTTCATCAATCAGCAGGCGCATCAGCTCCGGAATTGAAAGCACCGGATGCGTATCATTGAGGTGAATGGCGATTTTATCCGCCAGATTCTCATAGGTTTTATGCAGTTGATAATGACGGTGCAGGATATCCTGTACCGTCGCCGAGACCAGAAAATACTCCTGGCGCAGGCGCAGCTCGCGTCCGGAATAGGTGGAATCGTCCGGGTAGAGCACCCGTGAAACGTTCTCAGAGTGGTTTTTATCTTCCACCGCCGCAAAGTAGTCGCCCTGGTTGAATTTACCGAGATTGATTTCACTACTGGCCTGCGCATTCCACAGCCGCAGTGTGTTAGTGGCGTCGGTGTCGTAACCGGGGATGATCTGATCATACGCGACGGCCAGAATCTCTTCCGTCTCAATCCAGCGCGCTTTTTTACCTTCCTGCTGAATGCGCCCGCCAAAAAGCACCTTATAGCGCGTATTGTGGCGCTTGAACTCCCACGGGTTGCCATATTCCAGCCAGTAATCCGGAGATTCTTTTTGCCGCCCGTCGACAATATTCTGCTTAAACATGCCGTAATCGTAGCGAATGCCATACCCGCGACCCGGTAATCCTAGCGTCGCCAGCGAGTCCAGGAAGCAAGCCGCCAGCCGTCCTAAGCCGCCGTTGCCAAGCCCTGGGTCATTCTCTTCATCGATCAGCTCTTCGAGATCTAAGCCCATGGCCTCCAGCGCGCCTTTAACGTCATCATAAATGCCCAGCGAGAGCAGCGCGTTAGAGAGGGTACGACCAATCAAAAACTCCATCGACAGGTAATAAACCTGCCGGGTTTCCTGCGATAATTGGGCTCGATTAGAACGCAGCCAGCGCTCCACCAGACGATCGCGCACCGCGAACAACGTGGCGTTCAGCCATTCATGTTTATTGGCAATGACCGGGTCTTTACCAATCGTAAACATCAGCTTATAGGCAATAGAATGCTTAAGCGCCTCAACGCTGAGTGTGGGCGATGCATAAGTAAACGGAGCATTCATATAAATGATTCCTGGATGACTATTTCAAGCGATAGTACAGCTCGCGGTATGATTTCGCGGCAACTTGCCAGCTAAAATCCATCGCCATCGCCTGCCGTTGTACAAACCGCCAAAGCGAAGGCCGTGACCACAACACAAAAGCACGCCGAATCGCGCGTAGCAACGACCAGGCGTTACTGTCTTCGAAGACAAAACCGCTGGCGATACCGTCCGCCAGATTTTCCAGCGAACTGTCGGAGACCGTATCGGCCAACCCCCCGGTACGTCGCACCAGAGGCAGCGTGCCATACTTTAAGCCATATAACTGCGTTAAGCCGCACGGTTCGAAACGACTGGGCACCAGAATAACGTCCGCGCCGCCCATAATGCGATGCGAGAAAGCTTCGTGATAGCCGATCTGTACGCCAACCTGCCCTGGGTGTTCCGCCGCCGCTGCGAGGAACCCCTCCTGAAGCACCGGATCGCCCGCGCCGAGTAGCGCCAACTGCCCGCCCTGCTCCAGCAGCCCCGGTAACGCCTCCAGCACCAGATCCAGACCTTTCTGGTTGGTCAGACGGCTTACCACGGCGAACAGCGGCACTTTGTCGTTAACCTTCAACCCCATCGCAATTTGTAGCTGACGTTTGTTTTCCGCCTTCTCTTCCAGGGTATCGCGCGTGTAGCGCGACGCCAGCAGCAGATCGGATTCCGGGTTCCAGATCTTCTCATCCACGCCGTTCAGTATGCCGGACAAGCGCCCTTCCAGATGACGCTGGCGCAGCAGGCCTTCCATACCATAAGCAAACTGCGGTTCGGTAATTTCACGCGCATAGGTCGGGCTCACCGCCGTAATATGGTCGGCATAGTACAAACCGGCCTTCAAAAAGGAGAGTTGTCCGTTGAACTCCAGCCCATGCATATTAAAGAATGACCACGGCAGTTCGATGTCATCCATATGCTTTGCATAAAACATGCCTTGATAGGCCAGGTTGTGTACGGTAAAGACCGATTTCGCCGGCCGCCCGCGCGCCGCCAGATAGGCGGGCGCCAGCCCGGCGTGCCAGTCATGGGCGTGCACCACGTCGGGGCGCCAGAATGGATCAAGTCCGCAGGCCATTTCACAGCCGACCCACCCTAACAGGGCAAAGCGCAGCACGTTATCGGTATAGGCATATAAATTCGTATCGTGATAGGGACTGCCTGGACGCTCGTACAGATGCGGCGCGTCGATCAGATAAATGCCCACGCCGTTATAATGCCCGAACAGCAGCGATATCTTACCTGCGAAAGTATCGCGGCGGCTCACCACATGCGCGTCGGGTATCCCCCGACGGATATCGGGAAACCCTGGAAGCAGAACGCGAACATCAACACCATCCGCAATTTGTGCCGCAGGCAACGCGCCTATCACATCCGCCAGCCCCCCAGTCTTCAGCAGGGGGAACATCTCTGAACATACATGTAAAACCTGCATTATCGCTCCTGTTTGACCTGCAGTTTGCGCAGCATTTCACGCGTGACCAGTACAATACCTTCTTCTGAACGGTAGAAACGACGAGCGTCCTCTTCCGCATTTTCACCAATCACCATGCCTTCCGGGATAATACAGGCACGGTCAATAACACAGCGACGTAAACGGCAGGAGCGCCCTACCCAAACCTCAGGTAACAACACTGCCGAATCAATATTACAAAAAGAATTTATTCTCACCCGTGGGAAGAGCACAGATTGCACCACCACCGAACCGGAGATAATGCAGCCGCCGGAGACCAGCGAGTTCAGCGTCATACCGTGGCTACCTGAGCGGTCCTGCACGAATTTCGCAGGCGGTAGCGATTCCATATGCGTACGGATAGGCCAGTTCTGGTCATACATATCCAGCTCCGGCGTCACCGAGGCTAAATCCAGGTTCGCCTTCCAGTAAGCTTCCAGCGTACCTACATCGCGCCAGTACGGTTCGGCTTGTGGATCGGACTGCACGCAGGAGAGCGGGAAAGGATGCGCGTAAGCCATACCTTCGCGGGTGATTTTGGGGATAATGTCTTTACCGAAATCGTGGCTGGACGCGTCATCTTTATCGTCTGCCGCCAGCAATTCATACAGGTAATCGGCGTCAAAAACGTAAATGCCCATACTGGCCAGCGCTTTGCTGGTGTCACCAGGCATTGCGGGGGGATTCGCCGGTTTTTCGACAAAATCAATAATCTTGTCGCTTTCATCGACCGCCATCACGCCGAACGCCGTCGCTTCTTTGATCGGCACCGGCATACAGGCCACCGTGCAACGCGCGCCCTTTTCAACGTGATCGATCAACATACGCGAGTAGTCCTGCTTGTAGATATGATCGCCTGCCAGGATGACGACATATTCCGCTTTATAGCGACGAATAATATCCAGGTTCTGAGTCACCGCGTCTGCCGTGCCGCGATACCAGTTTTCGCCCTTCATACGCTGTTGGGCTGGCAGCAGATCGACAAATTCGTTCATCTCTTCGCTAAACAGTGACCAGCCGCGCTGAATATGCTGCACCAGCGTGTGGGACTGATACTGAGTGATCACGCCGATACGGCGAATCCCGGAGTTCAGACAATTAGATAAGGCGAAATCGATGATGCGGAACTTCCCACCAAAGTGGACGGCTGGTTTGGCGCGTTTGTTCGTTAAATCTTTTAGACGCGTGCCGCGGCCGCCGGCCAGGATTAGGGCAACAGATTTCAATGGCAGCTGGCGCGCCAACATTACACGATCGTTCTTCTCTAAACTCACCATGATTAACTCCTTTTTTATCCTCTCTGGAACACACACAGTCCATGCGCAGGTCCCTGCCAGACCGCCGTTATCACCGGATTATCCTCTCCAGCGAATGGGGGAACGGCGCGCCATTCCCCTTCGGGTAAAACTATATCTGTCACCTCAAGCGTGGCATTTATCGCAATCAGAAAACGGTCCGACAACAGAATTTGCATCAGCTTAGGCCCGTTTTGCCACTCATCCGCACTCAAGGGTTGCGCGTTTTTATTTAGCCAACGCACGTTGCCATCGCCTTCTTCCCACCAGCTATTGCCGGTTAAAGCCGGTATCTGCTGACGCAAACGAATCAGCGCGGCGGTAAACGTGGTTAACCCACGATTTGCCTGCTGCCAGTCCAGCCAGGTTAAGGCATTATCCTGACAATAGGCGTTATTGTTGCCGTGCTGGCTATGGCCGTGTTCATCGCCTGCCAGCAGCATCGGCGTTCCCTGAGAGAGCAGTAGCGTCGCCAGCAAGGCATGAATGCTGTCGCGCCGCCGCTCCATTAAATCAAGCGGACCGCCTAATCCTTCTTTACCATGATTGTCGCTGTAATTGCTGTTGGTGCCGTCGCGATTTTCCTCACCGTTCGCCTCATTGTGTTTCTGATTGAAACAGACGCAGTCCCGGAGCGTAAAACCGTCATGCGCCGTGAGCAGATTGACAGAGGCGCCGGGCGCGCGGCCATTGCGTTTAAACACATCGCTGGAAGCGGCGAAACGACAGGCAAACTCCCCGGTCGTCAGGTTACGCGGCAACCAGAATCGGCGGGCCGCATCGCGAAAATGATCGTTCCACTCGGCAAACGGTGGCGGAAAATTCCCGACCTGATAGCCGCCCTCGCCAATATCCCACGGTTCAGCAATCAGCTTGACCGTTGATAACACAGGACACGCTTTAATCGCGGCGAACAGCGGCGCATCCTGGCGAAACGTCGGCGTACGCCCCATGACGGACGCCAAATCAAAACGAAAACCATCGACATGACAGGTTTCCACCCAATAGCGCAAACACTCGCACGCGTATTCCACCACGCCGGGATGGCTTAAATTGAGCGTGTTGCCGCACCCCGTCCAGTTGTGATAATCGCCATCGTCCCTTATCCAATAATAGCTACGGTTATCAATTCCGCGCAGGGAGAAGGTTGGACCGTCCAGATCCAGCTCGGCGCTATGGTTTAATACGATGTCCAGAATGACCTCAATCCCCGCGCGATGCAGCGCTTTCACCGCATCGCGAAACTCGTCCAGCGCCGTCTCGGGCGAACTGGCCCAGGCGGGATGCAGCGCGAACATCGCCATCGGGTTGTAACCCCAATAATTGGTCAGTCCCATACGTTGCAGGCGCGGCTCGCTGGCAAACTGCGCCACCGGCAACAGTTCCAGCGCCGTAATGCCAAGCTGTTTGAAGTACGCCACCATGACCGGATGACCGAGCGCTTTATAGGTGCCGCGTATCTCCTGGGGGAGTTCCGGATGCAGGTAGGTAAGCCCTTTGACATGAGCTTCATAGATGACCGTTTTTCCCCACGGCGTGCGCGGCGCGGCGTCATCTTCCCAGTCATAATGGTCGCTGATTACCACGCTTTTCGGCGCCACCGCCGCGTTATCGCAGTAGTCCGGTTCATCGTGTCCGCCGTGCAACAGCGGATGATCTTTTAGTTCGCCCTCGACCCGGCGCGCATAAGGGTCAAGCAGTAACTTCGCCGGATTAAACCGATGCCCCTGCGCTGGCTGCCACGGGCCATGTACGCGATAGCCATAGCGCAAACCTGGCCTGGCGCCTGCCAGATAACCATGCCAGACATCGCCGCGACGTCCTGGCAGGTCATAGCGACGCTCATTCCCTCGGGAATCAAAAACGCACAGCTCTACGCGCTCCGCATGGGCGGAAAAGAGCGTGAAATTCACGCCATGACCGTCATACGTTGCGCCATGCGGCGTTGCTTCGCCGATCGCAAGCTGCGTCATTCCCCCTCCCGCATCAGCCAGATCGTCGCCAACGGCGGTAACGTCAGGCTAAGAGAGTGCTGACGGCCATGGCTTTCGATCTCATCGCTGTGCACCACGCCGCCATTGCCGGTGTTGCTACCGTGATAATGCATCGAATCAGTATTGAGAATTTCACGCCAGCGTCCCGGCTGGTTGATGCCAAAGCGGTAGTCGTGGCGAGGCACGGGCGTAAAGTTGCTGGCGACGATGATCTCGTTACCGGCTTTATCACGGCGTACAAAAATCAGTACCGAGCGTTCATTGTCATCGACCACCAGCCACTCAAAGCCGTAAGCATCAAAATCCAGCTCATGCAACGCTTTATGGTGGCGATAGGTGTGGTTGAGATCGCGTACCAGACGCTGAACCCCGTGGTGCCAGTTATCGCCCCCCTCCAGCAAGTGCCAGTCGAGGCTGGCGTCATGGTTCCACTCGCGTCCCTGGGCAAACTCATTTCCCATAAACAGCAGTTTCTTGCCGGGGAAGGCCCACATCCAGCCATAATAGGCGCGCAGGTTGGCAAATTTTTGCCACGCATCGCCCGGCATACGATCGAGAATGGATTTCTTGCCGTGAACCACCTCATCGTGCGACAGCGGCAGAACAAAGTTTTCGGTATGGTTGTACAACATACCAAAGGTCAGCTTGTCGTGATGATACTGGCGGTACACCGGGTCCAGCTTCATGTAGTCCAGCGTGTCGTGCATCCAACCCAGGTTCCACTTGTACCAGAACCCCAGGCCGCCCGTTTCCGGTGGACGCGTCACGCCAGAGAAGTCTGTCGACTCTTCCGCCATGCTGACCGCGCCGGGCACCTGCTCGCCAATAATGCGGTTGGTATTGCGCAGAAACTCAATGGCTTCCAGGTTTTCACGACCGCCGAACTCGTTCGGTATCCACTCGCCCTCTTTGCGGCTGTAGTCGCGGTAGATCATAGAGGCCACCGCATCGACACGCAGCGCATCAATCCCAAAACGCTCCATCCAGTACAGGGCGTTACCCACCAGATAATTACTGACTTCACGACGACCATAGTTGTAGATCAGCGTATTCCAGTCCTGGTGATAGCCCTCGCGCGGGTCGCTATGCTCATAGAGGTGGGTGCCGTCAAACTCCGCGAGGCTAAATTCATCGGACGGGAAATGGCCCGGCACCCAGTCGAGAATGACGTTAAGGCCCGCCGCATGGGCCGCATTGATGAAATAACGGAAGTCGTCCCGCGTACCAAAGCGGCGGGTCGGCGCGTAGAGGCCGGTCGGCTGGTAGCCCCAACTGCCGTCAAACGGATGTTCGTTGACCGGCAAGAGTTCAAGGTGCGTAAAGCCCATCCATTTGGCGTAAGGCACAAGCTGATCCGCCAGCTCACGATAGCTCAGCCAGAAATTGTTATCCGTATGGCGGCGCCATGAACCTAAATGCACCTCATAAATCGAGATCGGCGCATCAAACTGATTGGCTTTTTGTCGTTCTTCGCTTGGCGTCACTTTCTCCGGCAGTCCGCAAATCATCGACGCCGTTTCCGGACGCATCTGCGCCTCAAAAGCATAGGGATCGGCTTTAATGCGCAGATTACCGTTCGCATCAAGCAGCTCGAATTTATACAGTTGTCCATTATGCGCGCCGGGGATAAACAGCTCCCAAATACCGCTCTCTTTGCGCAGACGCATCGGGTGGCGACGCCCATCCCAATAGTTGAATTGCCCGACAACCGAAACGCGACGAGCATTAGGCGCCCAGACGGAGAAACGGGTGCCGGTGACGCCATCCATCGTATCGGCGTGCGCGCCCAGCGTTTCATAAGGACGCAGGTGGGTGCCTTCCGACAATAGCCAGGCATCCATTTCCTGTATTAATGGACCAAAACGGTAAGGATCGTCGATGAGGTTCTGCTGTCCGTGCCAGGTCACGGCGAGCTGATAGCGAAAGAAATTTTTACGTCGGGGTAAAACGCCGCAGAAAAAACCGCGAGCGTCGAGACATTCCAGTTTGCCGACTTTACGTCCGGTTTTGGGTTCAATCACCCATACGTCGGTGGCGTCAGGTAATAGGGCGCGGACTTCTAGTCCGGCTTGGGTCTGGTGCATTCCGAGTACGGAAAAAGGGTCCGCAAAATGTCCTGCAATTAGCGCATTAATCACGTCTCTATCGATACGACTGGACATGGTTTGTCATCCTGTTTTGTGGCGTCACTCCATCTCACTGAATTCAACATCAGGTAGTGACACTTCTTTGACCTGAACGGCGCAGCACACTGTGCATCCTATCTGCGTCGTCCTACCTTCAGGTTAGGCTTAATACCCGCGGGATTAAGCTACCCTTAAAGAATAGCCAATGCTCTGCTTAACTCCTGATAAAAATGAAACATCTGCGTTTACTCCTGTATTACGCAAAAAAAGGGTGACGATGCACCCCTGGTTTAACACAAATTTCCCCGCCGGATGGCGGCGCTGACGCGCCTTATCCGGCCTACAGAACCACACGCAGGCCCGATAAGCGCTGCAATAGCCACTACGCCAACTGGCGCAGCATTCGACGCAGCGGCTCGGCGGCGCCCCATAACAACTGGTCGCCTACGGTAAACGCCGATAAGAACTCTGGCCCCATGTTCAGCTTACGCAGACGACCAACCGGCGTAGTCAACGTGCCGGTCACCGCCGCCGGGGTTAATTCGCGCATAGTGATATCACGATCGTTCGGCACCACTTTCGCCCACGGATTATGTGCCGCCAGCAGTTCTTCCACCGTCGGAATGGATACCTCTTTTTTCAGCTTGATGGTGAACGCCTGGCTGTGACAGCGCAGCGCGCCGACGCGCACGCACAAACCATCAACCGGAATCACAGAGGCAGTATTGAGAATCTTGTTGGTTTCCGCCTGGCCTTTCCACTCTTCGCGGCTCTGGCCGTTATCGAGCTGTTTGTCGATCCAGGGGATCAGGCTTCCCGCCAGCGGTACGCCAAAGTTATCCACCGGCAGCTCGCCGCTGCGGGTCAATGCCGTAACTTTGCGTTCAATATCAAGAATTGCGGAAGACGGCGTCGCCAGTTCATCGGCGACATGGCCATACAACTGACCCATCTGGGTTAACAGCTCGCGCATATGGCGCGCGCCGCCGCCGGAGGCGGCCTGATAGGTCGCGACGGATACCCAGTCAACGAGATTATGGGCAAAGAGACCGCCCAGCGACATCAACATCAGGCTAACGGTACAGTTACCGCCCACAAAGGTCTTCACGCCATTGTTCAGGCCGTCGGTAATCACGTCCTGGTTGACCGGGTCGAGAATAATAATGGCATCATCTTTCATGCGCAGCGTAGAAGCCGCGTCAATCCAGTAACCCTGCCATCCGCTTTCGCGCAGCTTTGGATAAATTTCGTTGGTATAATCGCCGCCCTGGCAGGTCACGATGATATCGAGCGCTTTTAGCGCATCCAGATCAAAAGCGTCCTGTAGCGTGCCGGTGGAGGTGTCGCCGAAGGTGGGCGCCGCCTGTCCAAACTGGGAGGTAGAAAAGAAAACAGGGCGAATAGCGTCGAAATCGCGCTCCTCTACCATGCGTTGCATGAGAACAGAGCCGACCATTCCGCGCCAGCCGATAAAACCAACATTTTTCATAGCGTTTTTTTCCTGCAAAGAGATGTGCTGTGTATGCGCGCCAGTATCCTGTGGCGCATCCTTCACCATACAAAAAGCAGCCAAAGTCGCAAGTGAAATTAATCAATGATAGCGAAGCCATCAGTAATGCGACTTATCCTGCCTTACCGCGCAAGCAGAAAGTCCAGTGGCGATTATCAGGGAATTTGCGTTAGGAAGGGAATCATTTCCGTCGCTGTTTTATTGATCCTAATTATGGATCAGCGTAGAAATTTTCCTGCTTTTATGCGCGTACTGAAACATGGCGAGGCAAAATGTCGTTGGGCGATTGCCATGCACACCTCAATAAAAAAACCGGGTAGCGATTACGCCTTACCCGGCTTACGGTATCGATATGTGCCCGTTTCCAGGCCCGGTAAGCACCGCGCCACCGGGCAACAAGACTCAGCTCAGCAACTGAAACGCAATCATTCCGACAATCGCGCCGACCGTGCCGAGGATAGTTTCCATCATCGTCCAGGTCTTCAGCGTCTGTGCTTCGGTCGCGCCGGTAAATTTACCGAACAGCCAGAAACCGGCGTCGTTAACATGAGAAACCACAATTGAACCGCCGGCGATACAGATAGAGAGCGCAGCCATCTGCGCGCCGGAGAAATTCAGTTGCTCTATGACCGGCATCACCAGACCGACCGCGGTTAAACACGCCACGGTCGCGGAACCCTGAATGATGCGCACCGCCGCCGCCAGCACAAAGCAGGTAATGGCAATCGGCAGTCCCATACCGGTTAACGCTTCGCCCAGCGCCGGGCCGACGCCGGAGTCAACCAGTACCTGTTTGAACACCCCGCCTGCGCCAATCACCAGCAAGATAATGCCCGCCGGTTGCAGCGCGTGGCCGCAGATTTCCATCACTTTGTCTTTCGGCATCCCCTGACGCATCGCCAGGCCGTAAATCGCAACCAGACAAGCGACCAGAATCGCAGTGAAGGGGTGGCCGATAAACTCAAACCATTCGTAAGCGGTGGAACCTTCCGGCACAAAACGCGCGGCGATCGTTTTCAGCCCTACCAGCACCAACGGCAGCAGGATCAGCGACAGGCTGAAGCCGAAAGAAGGCATTTTACCTTCACCCAGATGCGGCTCGGTAATGTCGTCAGGAATACGCAGCTCAACGTAGCGGCTGATAAAATTCCCCCACAGCGGCCCGGCGATAATCATGCCAGGAATGGCGGCGCACAGCCCAATCAGGATCATCCAGCCGAAATCAGCATGCATCTGGGAAGCCAGCAGCATCGGCGCAGGCCCAGGCAACAAAAACGCCGCGGCTGCCGCCACGCCCGCAAACAGCGGAATGACCAGCTTCACCAGGTTTGTGCCTGTATGACGCGCCATAGAGAACGCCACGCTTATCAGCAGCACAATCGCCACTTCAAAGAACAGCGGAAGCGCGCAAATCAGCCCGGCCAGGCCAATTGCATAGTGCGCGCGGTTATGACCAAAGGATTTAAGCATCTTGACGGCTATCTGATCGACCGCGCCGGTTTCATGCAGAATTTTACCGAACATCGCCCCCAGCGCGACCACAATCGCCAGGAATCCCAGCGTGCCGCCCATCCCTTTTTCCATGGTCGCGGCGATTTTATCAAGCGGCATCCCTGAAAAAAGCCCCGCGCCCATTGAGACGACCATTAACGCGACGAAGGCGTGCATACGCGCCTTCATCACGAGAAACAGCAGCAGTAAGACGGAACCGACGGCGGTTAAAACCAGTGTTAATGTACTCACAGCGTACTGCCTTTATTGATGACCTCAATGGTGCTCGCCACGACGTCTTCCAGCGGCTGGTCGATATCCACCACCAGAACATCGCGTTCGTCGGCACCCGGCTCTTGCAGCGTTTCAAACTGCGTCACCAGCATCTGGGTTTTGAAGAAATGACCTTTGCGCGCTTTCAGACGGCTTTCAATGACGTCGAAATCACCTTTCAGATAGATAAAGGAGAGGTTCGGGTTTCCCTTGCGCAGCAGGTCGCGATAGTGTTTTTTCAGTGCGGAACAGACGATCAGCGAGATTTTATTGGTTCGCTGCATCGCGAAAGCGGCGTCGTTCAGCGCCTGTAACCACGGTTTGCGGTCATCATCATTCAACGGCTCGCCGGAAGCCATTTTTTCAATATTGCAGCGCGGATGCAGAAAATCGCCGTCCAGAAACGCGGCATGAAGCTGATGCGCCACGGCGCTTGCGACAGCGGATTTACCGCTGCCTGATACGCCCATCAGAACGTAAACGTGGTGATCATGATTAGTCGTGCTCAAAGCGGGCCCCCACTCTACAAGTTTCAAAATTTGTTACGGGTAACTGTTATCGGTAACATTGTCCAACCGCACCATTCACGACGCAATGACCATTCGTGCCAAAAGTGAATAAGTGTGAGCTACTTCAAAGTTGTCAGACTAAATAGATCCGCCCGGTGACAAGGTGAAACCTAAATCTAACATTTTCGGCGTGACCGTTTCGCCGCGAATGCGGGCCAACAGACGTTCCGCGCCAATGCTGCCCATTCGCTCGCGCGGCGTCAGGACGCTTGCCAGACGCGGTTCCATCACCTGGCCGATGTCATGACCGTGGAACCCGGCGATCGCCATGTCGTCCGGGATTTTTAGCCCCAGGCGCTGGCATTCGAAGGCCGCCCCCACCGCCAGGTCATCGTTGGTGCAAAAAATACCGTCAAGCTGTGGGTATTCGCGTCGCGCCTGGCGCATGAGTTCGATACCGGAAGAGTAGGATGAAGATTGCTCCATCATCACACTGTAAGGAACCAGTCCTGCGTCCCGCATCGCCTGTTCATAGCCCTTCTGCTTGATGATAGTACGTTCGTCGAGGCGCGCCCCCAGATAGGCGATATGACGATGACCACGCGCGATAATCGCGGCGGTCATCTGACGGGCGGCCTCGAAGTTGTCAAAACCGACGGCAATATCGAGACACGGCGACTGGCTGTCCATCAGTTCCACCACCGGAATCCCGGCGACTTCGATCATTTTTAAGGTGCGCGGCGTATGGGTACGCTCAGTGAGGATCAGGCCGTCGATATTCCAGGAGAGCATCGATTCCAGGCGCTCCTGCTCCATCTCCGGTTTATAGCCGTAGTGCGCCAGCATGGTCTGATACCCGTGGGCATCGGTGACGGCCTCAATGCCGCGTAACACTTCCGCAAAGACCTGGTTGGTTAAAGACGGCAGCAGAACGCCAATGGCGCGGCTGGTGGCGTTGGAAAGAATGTCAGGCGCGCGATTAGGAATGTACCCGAGCTCATCAAGCGCAGCCGCAATTTTACCCCGCAGCGCGACGGAGACCTGCTCCGGATTACGCAAAAAACGGCTGACCGTCATTTTGGTCACGCCCACACGGTCGGCCACATCCTGAAGTACGGGTCTTTTCTTTTTCATCGTCCTGAAAGGTATAAAAGGGATAGATTTGCCCAGTTTACCACGGACGTGCGTGAACCTTCGCAGAGAAAAAAAGTCGTTTTTTTATTGTGAGAAATACACAAAATCATTCGAGTTGCATCAAGGCGGCGACGCAGTGACAAATTCGTCAGGAACGAATTTGAACAACCGAAGGTTGCCTCTGGTGAGGGACAAGGATGTCCCTCAGTAAATCCCCGGGAGCGTACATTAAGTACGCGACCGGGGTGAGCGACAAATCTGCCGGGAGCAGATTTGAACGCTGCTCGCAGCGGCCCCGAAGGGGCGAGGCCTATGGATGGGCCGAGTAATAAAGCCAACACAGATGCGGCTTGAAGGATGACGTGTATTTTTAGACTGGCGGCAAGTCAAACAACAACACTTCACTGTCGCTGTCGGCATGAATCGAGATTGCCTGCTCATCCCAAATCGCCAGGCCGTCGCTGGTCGTCGCTTTGGTACCGTTAATGGTCACGTTACCTTTTACCACCTGGATCCAGACGCGGCGCTCAGCGGCAATCTGATGCACCGACTGCTCATCTTTGAGCAGCGCCCAGCGGTACAGCTCCATATCCTGGTGGACCTTCAGCGAACCATCACGAGCATCTGGCGAAAGCACCAGTTGCTTGCCCTGCGCGGCGTCGAAGCGGCGCTGTTCGTAGCGCGGCGTGATGCCGGTTTCTTGCGGAATGATCCAGATCTGGTACAGCCGCAGACGATCCGTTTTGCTCGGGTTGTACTCGGAGTGGCGAACGCCGGTCCCGGCGCTCATAATCTGGAATTCACCGGCCGGAACCTGTTCTTTATTGCCCATACTGTCCTGATGCTCCACCGCGCCTTCCAGCACATAAGTCAGGATTTCCATGTCTTTATGGGGGTGCGTGCCGAACCCCTGGCCTGCGTCGATCACATCGTCGTTAATCACACGCAGCGCCGAGA
Organism: Salmonella sp. SAL04202; assembly: GCF_046550775.1. NCBI lineage: Bacteria > Pseudomonadati > Pseudomonadota > Gammaproteobacteria > Enterobacterales > Enterobacteriaceae > Salmonella > Salmonella sp. SAL04202. The sequence goes on from NZ_JBGDXK010000005.1 coordinate 83,513, forward strand.
ACCCCATAAAGTTCGGATCGTAATAATCGGCAAAAGAAAAGGTATGCCAGGAGTCAAGCCAGCCATGATTCGCATGACCGCGGTCGTTTGCTTTGCGTAAGTAGATCATTGTGTTCACCCCCAGATGTTTTCGATGGAATAAGTGTGGACTCATTCCGTCCGGGATCATAGAGGGTGAAAATTGACTCCTCTGTTCAAAAAATATGAACAAGCCAAGAGGAGTCTGCGCAGGCTATTTAGCGAGGGTTATCGTCGCAGGCGATGCCTGTTCGAAAGCACGTTCGAGGATTTCCAGATTGGTAAGAACTTCAGATTCCTTGACGTAATTAGGCGTACCGACGGTCAACGTCTGGTACAGCGCATCATAGACGCGACCATAGTCACCCGTTTCCGGTTTCACCTCTTCTTTCACGGTCACGCCGTCATCGTTAACATATTCCAGCACGCCGACGGATTCGTCAGCGGCGAAACCGGGTTCACCAGGCATAATGTTCGCTTTCAGGCTGGTTTCTTGTTGATCGATACCGTATTTCACAAACGAACCTTTGGTGCCGTGAACAATAAACTTCGGATAGTCGATTTTCACCAGATGGCTGGTTTTCACAATGGCTTTCAGGGCACCGTAGAACAATTGCGCTTCAAAGGTGTCATCCGGATTCGCTTTATTACGCAGGCTACGAATGTCATACGCGACATGATCCGGGCGGCCAAATAGCGAAATAATTTGATCCATGGTGTGGACGCCAAGTCCGTAGAAAGCGCCGTCCTGCGGCAGGCCCGGTTTGGTTTCTGCTACCGGGCGGTAATAATCGAAATGGCTTTCAATTTCGACAATCTTGCCCAGTTTGCCGCTCTCAATCGCTTTTTTAGCAGTAAGAAAACAGGAATCAAAACGCCGATTCTGATACGGCGTGACGGTCAGTCCTTTGCTTCGCGCCAGGTCGAACAACACTTTTGCCTCCGCCAGCGTCGGCGTGAAAGGTTTCTCAACCAGCACATTTTTACCCGCTTCCAGCGCGCGTTTGGCGTATTCGAAATGGCTGTCAGCATGCGTACAGACGATCACCAGTTTTACCTGCGGATCGCCCAACACCTCATCCAGATCGCTGGTGAAGTGAATATGTGAATACTGCGGCGCCTGCTCTTCCGGTTTAGCGTGACGACGGAAAATATGCGCGACATGCCAGGTATCTTTCCGATTCAGAACATAGGGGAGATGGTAACGGGTGGTACTTTTGCCGAATCCAATAAATGCGCAGTGTAAGGTCATGAGACGATCCTTTTGAAGATGATTGTTTACACCATAGCGCAAAGCGTGAGGAGACTGAATGTTGGATTCTTTGACGGTGGCGGAGAAGACTTTTCGGGCCTACAAAAGCAGATGCCTCAAGATCGGGCGTAAGTGGCGCAGGCAGATTGTTCACGGCAAGCGCGCAGGGCCCGGAGCGTACTAAATGTACGTGAGGAGCACGAGCACTTCCCGGGGACAAAATGACAAGTAAGCCAGGCTGAAACAAAACCCAAAAAAAAAGCCAGCAAAAGCTGGCTAAAGTAATACTGGAAGCAATGTGAGCAATGTCGTGCTTTCAGGTTCTCCGTAGGGGTTCCCCTGAACGCAAGGCAATAATAATCATTCTCATTCGCACTTGTCTACTTCTTTTTGCAAAAAAATGCGGTTGACGGAATTTTCTTTCTCAGCGAGTGTAAATACACAATTACCCCTGCAGGAGATAAGGAATGAGTGAAATAGTGATACGCCACGCTGAACCGAAAGATTACGACGCCATTCGTCAGATCCACGCCCAGCCGGAGGTGTACCACAACACGCTACAGGTTCCTCATCCTTCCCTCGAAATGTGGCAGGCGCGGCTAACCGAGCAAGCCGGGGTTAAACAACTGGTTGCCTGCATTGACGATATTGTCGTTGGCCATCTTTCTATTCAGGTCACCCAACGTCCCCGTCGCAGCCACGTGGCCGATTTTGGTATCTGCGTGGATGCCCGGTGGCACAATCGCGGCATTGCCAGCGCGCTGATCCGCACGATGATCGACATGTGTGACAACTGGCTGCGCGTCGAGCGTATTGAGCTAACGGTGTTTGTTGATAACGAGCCCGCGGTGGCGGTGTATAAGAAGTACGGCTTTGAAATCGAAGGCACTGGTAAGAAATACGGCCTGCGCAACGGTGAGTACGTTGATGCGTACTTTATGGCGCGCGTGAAATAGCGCTTCCCCGCCCCACCTTGTGGGGCGAAACGTCACAAACCTTCACAACATTCCAGTTATTGCAACCTACTTCCCCTATATCAAAACAATAACCACCTGAATTTCATGGTTATTACCACTTTAAGCTTTATCACCGTTTTTTCCGTAATTTTAGCAATATTAATATTACATTTTTGTTTTTTTTTGGTTTCTGCCATCACTTTATGGTGACAATCACAACAATATACTCCTCCCGGGACTAATTTAACCACGGTGAGGTAAAAAATGAAATTTGAACGCCATCATAGAATATTGAAGGAACTCAGTATTTCGGGAGTTGTAAAAGTTTCAAATCTGGCGAAAAGTCTCAAGGTAACAAAGGAAACTATTCGTTCAGATCTCAATGAACTTGCCGGACAGGGATATCTTACTCGCTGTCATGGTGGTGCATTTATTACCCTTGATTCTCTTGATAACGTCGCAAAAAATGAAATTGCTTATGTGCTGGAAAAATATGAATCAGCGCAGAAAATAAAAAAAGGTCTCTCTGCCATGAAAAATAATGTATGTGTTATTGGCTCGTTCAATGTTGATATTATCAGTTATCTACCGAGATTACCCTCAACGGGAGAATCATTGCTGGCCGATAAATTTATTTTTTCACCCGGCGGTAAGGGATGTAATCAGGCATTAGCAGCAAGCTATGCCGACTCTGATGTGCATTTTATTACTAAAGTCGGCTCAGATCATTTTAGTGATTACGCCATTAATTTTATAAACTCATCAAAAATCCATAAAAGTGTTATCTACCAGACCAAAGAAACACAAACAGGTACAGCAACCATCATGGTGAATGGAGATACCGGAGATAACGTCATCGCTATCTACCCTGGCGCCAACATGACAATCTCCCCTGATGAAATCACCATTCAGAAAGAAGCCATTGTTCATTCAGATATTGTTCTTGTGCAACTGGAAACGAATTACGAAGCACTGCAGCAAACAATTCGTCTCGCACAAAAAAATGACATACCGGTTATTATCAATCCAGCTCCGTACAATGACATGGTTAACACCATCATTGATAACATTGACTATATTACGCCAAATGAAACGGAAGCAGGCCTGCTGGCCAATATGGCGGTTAATGATATCGAATCAGCTAAATGCGCGGCCAAAATTATTCATCAGAAAGGTGTCAAAAATACCATTATTACGTTAGGTAGCAAAGGTTCTCTCGCTTATGACGGAACACAATTCATCTATTCCCCGGCATTTCCGGCAGTTGTAAAAAATACGGCGGGAGCGGGTGACGCTTTCAATGGCGCCCTCGCATCTGGTCTTGCAAAAGGAAAGTCACTGGCATCCGCATTGTGCTACGCCAGCGCATTTGCCTCACTTGCGGTTGAAACGCCTAATGCCTCTGATATGCCGGAAAACGACTCCGTTCTTCATCGTATTCAGGGTTCACATTACAAACAAACTATCTCTACTCACTAAATCAAGGAGCAGACTATGAACAATACGCAGAAAAAACTAAAGGTGCTCTTTATTGGAGAATCCTGGCATATTCATATGATTCATTCAAAAGGTTATGACAGTTTCACCTCCAGTAAATATGAAGAAGGCGCTACATGGTTACTGGAATGCTTGAGGAAAGGCGGCGTTGATATTGATTACATGCCTGCCCACACGGTACAAATTGCCTTTCCAGAGAGTATTGACGAATTAAACCGTTACGATGTGATTGTTATTAGCGACATTGGTAGTAATACCTTCCTGTTGCAAAACGAGACATTTTATCAGCTAAAAATAAAACCAAACGCTCTGGAGTCCATTAAAGAGTACGTCAAAAATGGCGGTGGACTACTCATGATTGGCGGTTATCTGTCATTTATGGGTATTGAGGCAAAAGCCAATTATAAGAACACCGTTCTTGCTGAGGTTCTGCCAGTTATTATGCTTGATGGCGATGACCGGGTAGAAAAGCCCGAGGGTATCTGTGCTGAGGCTGTCTCACCTGAACATCCTGTTGTTAACGGGTTCTCAGATTATCCGGTATTTCTTGGATATAACCAGGCCGTCGCCAGAGACGATGCCGATGTCGTATTAACAATAAATAATGACCCATTGTTAGTGTTCGGTGAATACCAACAGGGTAAAACCGCCTGCTTTATGAGTGACTGCTCCCCACACTGGGGAACCCAGCAGTTTATGTCATGGCCATTTTATACCGACCTGTGGGTCAACACGCTTCAATTCATCGCCAGAAAATAAAAAACAATGGAGTAACGAAAGTTACTCCTTTTATAAAATATAAGGATTGATGTATGAACAAGAATAAGTACTCAACCCCCTTACTGATGCTTGCCACCATCTTAGCCGGTATGCTTTCCCCGATGCAGTCTGCCGTTAATGGGCAGTTAGGACATTGGTTACAAGACGGTAATGCTTGCGCAGTAATCTCGTTTGCCAGCGGTCTGGTCGTCATGTTTTTTATTATTATTGCGCGCAAAGAAACACGCCAGCAATTCGCCTCAATCCCTACTCTGATTAAAAAGAGAAAAATCCCGCTATGGAATTGGTTTGCAGGATTATGCGGGGCTATGGTCGTATTTTCTGAAGGCGCATCCGCCAGCGCGCTGGGCGTTGCCACCTTTCAAACGGCATTAATTTCTGCCCTGCTTCTTTCCGGCCTGCTGTGCGACCGTTTTGGCATCGGTGTGGAGGAGAAGAAATATTTTACGCCATGGCGCATTACTGGCGCATTGTTCGCCGTTATCGCCACCATTTTTGTCGTGTCGCCACAGTGGCACTCAACCTCGTTTATCCTGCTCGCTATCCTCCCCTTTTTGGCAGGGTTACTCGCTGGCTGGCAGCCTGCGGGGAATGCGAAAGTCGCCGAGGCAACGGGCTCCATGCTGGTGTCCATTACATGGAACTTCATCGTCGGCTTTTGTGTCCTGGGCGCAGCGCTGGCGATACGTATCGCATTAGGCCATGTCACCATTCAGTTACCCGATACATGGTGGATGTATCTCGGTGGTCCGCTGGGTCTGCTGTCCATCGGGCTAATGGCGATTCTGGTGAGAGGCTTAGGGCTATTGATGCTGGGCGTAGCGTCAACAGCAGGCCAACTGCTTGGCTCAGTGCTAATTGATGAATTGATCCCTTCATTAGGCAATACGGTCTACCTGGTCACCATCATCGGTACGCTGTTCGCGTTAGTCGGTGCGATTGTGACCACCATCCCTGAATACAGAGCATCCAAAATGGCGCAAAGAATGGAGGTGTCAGAATGAAAGGTTTCCTGCAAACCGTAACAGGCCCGGTGGCGCATACGGATATGGGGCTGACGCTACCGCATGAACATCTGTTTAACGATCTGTCTTCGGTCGTAGACGAGCCACATTATGCTTTTTCTCAGCAACTGGTGGGAAAGAAAGTCAGTGCTGACCTGCAGTGGGGGCTGAAACACGACCCATACTGCTGCGCCGATAACATGGACCGCAAAGAGATTGATGATGTTATCTTCGAAATCAATAACTTTATGTCTTTGGGCGGCAGGACGATTGTCGACGCCACCGGTTCAGAATCCATTGGACGGGACGCCTCAGCGCTACGAGAAGTTGCCTTAAAAACGGGTTTGAATATCGTTGCGTCATCCGGACCTTATCTGGAGAAATTTGAAAGTACCCGGATCCATAAACCTGTTGAGCTGTTAGCCTCACTCATTGATAAAGAACTGAATCAGGGTATTGGCGAGACGGATATTCGCGCTGGCATGATCGGTGAAATCGGCGTATCCCCCGCGTTTACCCAAGCGGAGCGTAACAGCCTGCGGGCAGCGTCTCTGGCACAATGTAACAACCCCCATACGGCGATGAATATCCATATGCCGGGGTGGCTGCGGCTGGGGGATGAGGTGCTGGATATCGTGCTGGAAGAAATGAACGTCTCTCCGGCAAAAGTCTCGCTGGCGCATTCGGACCCTTCAGGAAAAGATGTCGTCTATCAACGTAAAATGCTCGACCGTGGCGTATGGCTTGAATTTGACATGATTGGTCTGGACATCACCTTCCCAAAAGAAGGTGTCGCGCCGGGCGTTCAGGAGACCGCAGATGCAGTAGCGAATCTGATTGCACTGGGTTACGCCGACCAAATCGTTTTAAGCCATGATGTTTTTCTCAAACAGATGTGGGCGAAAAATGGCGGAAATGGCTGGGGGTTTGTCCCGAATGTCTTCCTCGCCTATCTGGCTGCTCGCGGAGTAGACAACGATACTCTGCACAAGCTTTGTATTGATAATCCAGCCCGATTGCTCACGGCATAATCTGCAAATAGCCCGGTGTCTGACACCGGGCCTGGAATTAAAAATCAGTATCCCGCCGTTAAATCATTCACCGAACGCGGGTCAGACGCGCCATACAGTTCACCATCCGGTCCAACCATAATACTTTGGGTGCTGCCCATCGCTTCTTTCAGCGCCACTTTCTGCCCTTTCTGTTCCAGCAACTTCAGCGTATCGGGACTGAAGCCCTTTTCTACCCGCAGTTCGTCCGGCAACCATTGATGATGGAAGCGCGGTGCGTTGGTCGCTTCGGCGACGTTCATGCCAAAATCAATGCTGTTCACTACCATTTGCAGCACAGTAGTGATGATTCGACTCCCGCCAGGACTGCCGGTCACCAGCCAGGTTTTGCCGTCTTTTACCACGATAGTGGGCGACATCGACGACAGCGGACGCTTCTTCGGACCGACCGCGTTAGCATCGCCGCCTACCAGGCCATAAACATTAGGTACACCGGGTTTAGCAGAAAAATCATCCATTTGATTATTCAGCAGAATACCGGTATTTCCCGCCACAATTCCTGTGCCGAAGGTGGTGTTCAGGGTATAGGTCACCGCCACAGCATTGCCGTCTTTATCCACCACCGAGAAGTGGGTGGTCTGGTTGCTTTCATACGGGGCGAGCTTGCCCGGTTTTATCTGGCTGGAAGGTTTGGCCTTGTTGATATCAATTTGATCGGCCAGCGTTTTCGCATAGGCTTTGTTGGTCAGCGCCTGCCACGGCACTTTCACAAAGTCCGGATCGCCCAGATACTCTGAGCGGTCAGCGTAGGCGTATTTTTCCGCTTCCGCCATGATTTGCATGGCATCGGCGCTGCCAAAGCCGTACTTCTTCATGTCGAAATTTTCGAGGATATTCAGGATCTGTACGATGTGAATACCGCCCGAGGATGGCGGCGGCATGGAGAAGACCTGATACCCGCGATAGTCACCGCTGATTGGCGTACGCTCAACGGCTTTATAATTGGCTAAATCCTCTTTGGTCATCAGACCGCCGTTCTTCTGCATTTCCCCGGCAATCTGGTCGGCAATCGCCCCTTTATAAAACGCAGCCGGGCCGTTTTCGGCAATCATTTCCAGGCTTTTCGCCAGATTCTTCTGGACCAGCTTATCGCCTTTTTTCAGCGGCTCGCCGTCTTTCCAGAAAATGGCTTTGCTGTTCTCATGGTTGGGGATCACTTCGCTGCCGTAAGTTTTTAAGTCGTCGGCCAGCGCATCGTTAACCACAAAACCCTCTTCCGCCAGCTTCATCGCCGGACGCACCACTTTATTCAGCGGCATCGTGCCGTATTTCTCCAGCGCCAGCGAGAACCCCGCCACGGTACCTGGCGTACCGGATGCCAGATGCGACGTCAGCGACTTTTTCGCATCGGCGTTACCCTGATCGTCGAGGAACATATCACGGGTCGCGCCAGCCGGCGCCATTTCACGAAAATCAATCGCCGTAGTGTTACCGTCTTTGGTGCGCAGCAGCATAAATCCCCCGCCGCCCAGATTCCCGGCTTGCGGATGCGTGACAGCCAGCGCATAGCCCACGGCGACGGCGGCATCCACGGCATTACCGCCCTGCTTTAAGATATCCACGCCAACCTGCGTCGCCATTGCATCCACGGACGCCACCATCCCTTGCGTCGCCCGCACAGGATGAAAGACATCTTCTTCAACACCATAGGAGACTGGCGGCGCGACGGGAGGATTGGCCACCGCGCTAAACGTCCCCCCGGCCAGCAGAGCGGCGATCGCCACCCAGCGCATAAACGTTGGTTTCATCGTTGTTTTTCTCCAGATAAATGGGTGTATGTCCCGTTTAATCCTGGTCCACAACGCTTAAAAAATCATCATCATGGCGAAATAGAGGTACACTTAAAAAGAGGCCTCATCGGGAGGAGACGACAATGAAACGCTTACTACTTATTACGGCTTTGTTACCCTTTGCTGTATTGGCCCAGCCAATTAACACTATGAATAATCCTAATCAGCCAGGTTATCAGATCCCCAGCCAGCAGCGTATGCAGACGCAGATGCAAACGCAGCAGATTCAGCAGCAGGGTATGTTGAAACAACAGATGCAAACGCAGGCGCGCAGCCAGCAGCAAAATCTACAGTCGCAGTTGAATGCCAATACGCAGCGGGTTCAGCAGGGACAGCCGGGCAACGGTATGCTCGGTCAGCAAACGCTGCCCAATACGCAGGGCGGAATGCTCAGCGGCAGCGGAAATCCGGACCGGATGCTAAACCATTCCCAGCCAATGTTGCAGCAGGACAGCGGGACGCCGCAGCCTGACATCCCGCTGAAAACTATCAGCCCTTAAAACTGAAAGTGAGGGCCGATGTCATCAATGCGATCGGTGCAGATACAATCCACGCCCCAGCGCAGCAGCTCTGCCGCCCGCTGGGGCTGATTGACGGTATACACCAGAATCCGCAGACCCGCGGCCTTAATCTCTTGCACTCGCGTCTCATCGAGTAATTTATGGTTGAGATGGAGGGAAACACAGCCCAGACGGGTCGTCAGTTCACGCCAGTCTTCACGCCATTTATCCAGCAGTAACCCGCGCGGCAGTTCAGGTGCTGCCGCCTGCGCCGCCTCCAGCGCCTCTATCTCAAAGGAAGAAAGCAGCGGCGGCGTCATCCCGGCCCACAGTTCGCGGGCGGCCAACGCCACGACGCGTCCTGTTAGCTTTCCGCTCTCCGTTGTCGGTTTGATCTCAATATTCGCCATCATGCCGTGTTTACGGCAGCGCTCCGCCACCTGCGAGAGCAGCGGCAGCGGCTCGCCTTTAAATTCGCCGCTAAACCAACCGCCAGCGTCCACACGCAATAAATCCTGCCAGTTCAACTCGCCCGCCACGCCCCAACCGTTGCTGGTGCGCTCCAGGTTATCGTCATGCAGCAGGAAAATTTCGCCGTCTTTCGACAGCTTGGCATCAAACTCAATCATGGTGTGCCCGTATCGCGCGCCCACGTCAATCGCCGCCAGAGTGTTTTCCGGCGCCAGTTTACCGCCGCCGCGATGGGCGACAATGTGGGGATAAGGCCAGTTACTCATACACGTTGTCCTGTTTCGCCATCAAAAAGATGCCGCTGATGTTCCGGCAGATGCAGCCATAGCGTACTGCCCGCCGCCGGGCGCTGCTGATGCGCCAACCGCACCACCAGTTTCTGATCGCCCCAGCGCCCATGCGCCAGATTATCCGCGCCCAGAATCTCCAGCGTGTCTACCGTTAACGGCACGCCGCCTTCCGCCTGCGAGCTTAACGCAATATGCTCCGGGCGGATACCCAGCGTCATTTTACGTCCGGCATGACCCCGATAGTCCGCACTTATCGGCAACGCCAGACCGCCAGGCAATTCGAAACGGTCGCCGGAAGCGCTGATAACGCCGTCCAACAGATTCATCGCCGGGCTGCCAATAAAGCTCGCCACGAAGCGACTGGCCGGTTTTTCATACACCTCTACCGGCGTGCCAATCTGTTCTGCGACGCCTTTATTCATCACCATCACCCGCTGGGCCAGCGTCATCGCCTCTACCTGATCGTGAGTAACATAGAGCGAGGTGGTACGAAGGCGACGATGCAGATGTTGTAACTCCAGACGCATCTGCACGCGCAGCTTGGCGTCGAGGTTAGAGAGCGGTTCGTCGAATAAGAAGACTGCCGGCTCGCGGACGATCGCGCGCCCCATTGCCACGCGCTGCCGTTGACCGCCGGAAAGCTCGCGTGGACGGCGTTTAAGCAGGCCGTCCAGCTCCAGAATGCGCGCCGCCTCCCGCACGCGTTCTTCAATATGCGCTTTGCTCATACCGCGAATTTTTAGTCCCCACGCCATGTTCTCCTCTACGCTCATATGGGGATAGAGAGCATAGTTCTGAAATACCATCGCGATGCCGCGATCTTTGGGCTCCATCTCGGTGACACGTTTGCGATCAATCCAGATATCGCCGCTGGTCACGCGTTCCAGACCGGCCACCATCCGCAACAACGTTGATTTGCCGCAGCCGGACGGCCCGACCATCACGATAAATTCGCCATCCGCCACGTCCAGCGTCAGCGGTTGAATGACCTGGGTTTTGCCGTCCCAGCTTTTGGTTACTGCCTGTAGTTTTAAACCAGCCATTTTTATTTCTCACTGTCCACTAAACCACGCACAAACGCCCGTTGCATGGCTAACACAATTACGACCGGAGGGATAAGGGTGAGCAGCATTGCCGCCATCACCTGGTTCCATTGCGTGGTACCTTCGCCGGTGGCGATCATCCCTTTGATACCCGCTACGGCAGTGCCAAGATTCACGTCGGTGATAATCAACAGCGGCCACAGATACTGGTTCCAGCCGTAGATAAAGGTGATGACGAATAACGCCGCCAGGTTGGTTTTTGACAGCGGCAACACGATGTCGCGGAAAAAGCGCATCGGCGACGCGCCGTCAATACGGGCCGCCTCCACCAGTTCATCCGGAAGCGTCATGAAGAACTGACGAAACAGGAAAGTGGCGGTAGCGGACGCCATCAGCGGTAGCGTCAGACCGGCATAGCTGTCGAGCATTTTCAGGTTGGCGATCACTTCCACCGTCGGGAAGATACGCACTTCAACCGGCAGCATCAGGGTGATAAAAATCATCCAGAAGAACAGGTTACGCAGGGGAAAACGAAACCAGACGATGGCGAATGCGGAAAGCATAGATACCGTGATTTTGCCTACCGTAATGCTGAACGCCATAATGAAACTGTTAAGCATCATCAGCCAGAATGGCGCGCTATTAACACCGACGCCGTTGACCCAAATAGTTTTGATATTCTCCAGTAACTGCGTGCCGGGAAGCAGCGTCATCGGCGTCTCAAACACCGCGCGGTCGTCCAGCGTCGCCGCGACAAACGCGACATACAGCGGAAACAAAATGACCGCGATCCCCAGAATCAGCATGGTATGGCTGAATATTGTCAGCCCGCGACGATTCTCTATCATTGGTAACGCACCTTACTTTCCACATAGCGGAACTGCACCACCGTCAGAATGATGACGAGGAACATCAACACCACCGACTGCGCGGCGGACGCCGAGAGATCCAGGCCGGTAAACCCTTCGCGATATATCTTATAAATCAGCGTCGTGGTGGCTTGTACCGGCCCGCCGGCGGTCGCGGCGTCGATCACCGGGAAGGTGTCGAAAAAGGCGTACACCAGGTTGACCACCAGCAGGAAGAAACTGACCGGCGCAATAAGCGGCAAAGAAAGCCGGAAGAAACGACGAATCGGCCCGGCGCCGTCAATGGCCGCCGCTTCCACCAGCGAGCGGGGAATGGATTGCAGCGCGGCAAAGAAGAATAAAAAGTTGTAACTAATCTGCTTCCAGACTGACGCAAATACCACCAGGAACATCGCCTGACCGCTGTTTTGCGCGTGGTTCCAGTCATAGCCGAATTCGCCAAGGAAATGGGTGATTAATCCCCGCCCCGGGTTAAACAGGAAAATCCACAATACGGCGGCGACGGCGGGCGCGACGGCATAAGGCAGCAGCATCAGCGTCTGATAAAAACGGCTGCCGCGCACCACGTAATCCACCAGGGCGGCGAAAAACAGCGAGACCAGCAGGCCGCTAAACGTGACCAGCGCGCTGAATTTAATCGTCGTCCAGAAGGCGTCGAGATAATAACTGTCGTGAAAAAGCGCGACGAAATTCTCCAGCCCGACAAATTGGCTGGAAAAACCAAACGGATCGACGCTTTGCAGCGAATACCACAGCGCTTCGCCCGCAGGCCAGATAAAGAAAATAACGGTGATAACCAACTGCGGGGCAACCAGTAAATACGGCAGCCAGCGCGAGCGGAACACCGGACGGGATGATGACATGAAGGTTCTTTTCCTGGAAGGTGCCGGATGGCGGTGCAAGCACCTTATCCGGCCTACAAACGCTGTAGGCCTGATAAGCGCAGCGCCACCAGGCACTTATACACTTAAGATTTGCTCGCTTTCTCAAAACGACGCAGCAACTGATTCCCGCGATCCACTGCGGTATCCAACGCCTGTTGTGGGGTTTTCTTCCCGGTCCAGACGCTTTCCAGCTCTTCGTCCACGATGGTACGAATCTGCGGCATATTGCCCAGACGCAAGCCTTTGGTGAAGGGTAACGGCGGCTTATTCAACATCTGGCGAGTGGCGATATCCGCACCGGGGTTTTTATCGTAATAACCCTGCTCGCGGGTCAGCTCGTAGGCGGCGGTGGTAATCGGCAGGTAGCCGGTTTTTTGATGCCATTCAGCAGCGTTTTCCGGTTTTGCCAGGAAGTCGAGGAATTTGGCGACGCCGGTATAGGTTTCTTTATCTTTACCCTGCATGACCCATAGGCTGGCTCCGCCGATAATGGCGTTTTGCGGCGCGCCCTTGATATCAGCGTCGTACGGCATCATACCCACGCCATAGTTAAATTTGGCATACTGGCGGATATTGGCGAGCGAGCCGGAGGACGCGGTTGTCATCGCGCAGTCACCGTTATAAAACTTCTCGGTAGACTCGTCCTTACGCCCAACATAGCTAAAATCGCCTTTTTTATTCATCTCTTCCAGCAGCGCGATATGTTTCACCTGCTCTGGCTTATTAAACTCCAGCACCGCGTCTGTACCGTCAAAGCCATTGTTTTTACTGGCAAAGGGGAGACCGTTCCAGGCGCTGAAGTTTTCCAGTTGGATCCAGCCTTGCCAGCCGCTGGCGTAACCGCATTTCATGCCTGCCGCTCTCAGTTTCGCGGTATAGTCAGCCAGCTCCTGCCAGGTTTTCGGCGGCTGTTCCGGATCTAAACCGGCTTTCTTAAAGGCGTCTTTGTTGTAGTACAGTACCGGCGTGGAGCTGTTAAAGGGCTGGGAGAGCAGATGCCCGCTTTTAGCATCGGTGTAGTAGCCTGCAACGGTCGGTACAAACTGGGACTCGTCAAAGTTAATACCGGCGTCTTTAAACACTTCATAAACCGGCTTAATGGCTTTCGAGGCCATCATGGTCGCTGTCCCAACCTCATAAACCTGCAATATTGCCGGCGCGTTGCCGGTACGGAATGCCGCGATCCCGGCGCTCAGGTTCTGTTCATAGTTCCCCTTATAGACCGGAACGATTTTGTAATCCGGATTGGTCTGGTTGAAACGTTGCGCCAGTGAATCAACTTCTTTGCCTAACTCCCCTTCCATTGAATGCCAGAATGGAATAGTGGTGACGGCCAACGCCTGACCCGTAAATGCCAGACTCAGCGCCAGTCCTAAAGCTGTATGTCGTAACGATATCATCGGTTATCTCTCTTTTTGTGCCGGGATGCGCGATATCACGCGTTTTATGTTCGCGGGGGTAACATGACATGCTCGAATGACAGAAAAATAACTTTTTTATTACAAAAAAAAGATAGTAAGGCGACAGAGAGATGGCAAGGCAGTGAAAGCGCCGGAAAAGAAAAGTGGGAGCTACGGCACGTCTGACAGCGTAATGCTGACCAGACATGCGTTATTTGGCTGGCGTCAGCAGTTAATCACGATGAGAATACTTTTTGTACAGATTTTGTAAGCGCCGCTGATCTCGCCGCTCGCGTTCACGCTGAATGTCGGATTTTTCATCCTCCCACGTTGCACAATCCGGATGATGACGCACTTCGCAGGTCGTTGCGGCCAGTGGATAAGGCGTTGCGGTTTCTTCTTGCCAGATAGCAGGATCGCGGGGATCAAAATCGTTTGAGGTTAAGGCGTTAACACTGAACGAAGCCGCGAACAACAGCGTTCCCATTATGCAGGCGCCTGAACGTATCATCCTTGCTCCTTCTTTGGTGGTTATAGTTGATAACTATTCTCAACTATAACATATTGGTACGAAAAATGTTCTACTGATTTGCCGAATGCCGAGTAATCCGCCAGGTCCGGTAAGCGGTAGCGCCACCGGGCGCGTTTGCCAGATGGCAGCTGTAAACTGCGCCTTATCCGCCCAGATAGGCGCTGCGCACCGCTGCGTTCGCCAGCAGTGCATCACCAGTATCGGATAGCACCACGTGGCCGTTTTCCAGCACATAACCGCGGTCGGCGAGCTTCAGCGCCTGGTTGGCGTTCTGCTCGACAAGGAAGATGGTCATACCCTGCTCGCGCAACTGCTCAATGGTGTCGAAGATCTGCTGGATGATGATCGGTGCCAGCCCCAGCGACGGTTCATCCAGCAGCAATAGCCTCGGCTGGCTCATCAGCGCGCGGCCAATCGCCAGCATCTGCTGTTCGCCGCCGGACATGGTGCCCGCTCGCTGGATACGGCGTTCATGCAGGCGCGGAAACAGCTCGTACACCCATTTGATACGCTCCTGAAACCGATCGCGCTCGGCAAAAAAACCGCCCATCGCCAGATTCTCTTCCACCGTCATCCGCGAGAAGACGCGCCGCCCTTCCGGCACTATCGCCACCGCTTCACGCATGATTTTCGCCGTCTGCCAGTCGGTGATGTCTTTACCATCAAACACCACCCGTCCGCTGGAGGCGCGCGGATCGCCGCACAAGGTGCCAAGCAGCGTCGTTTTCCCCGCGCCGTTAGCGCCAATCAGGGTAACGATTTCCCCCTGGTTGATGTGCAGACTGACGTCGTGCAGCGCCTGAATCTTGCCGTAGTGGGCGCTGACTTTTTCAAACGTTAACATCGTTTTTTCCATCTTATGCCTCACCCAGATAAGCGCGGATGACGTCCGGGTTGTTGCGGATCTCTTCCGGCGTGCCGTTCGCCAGCGGCGTGCCCTGGTTCACCACGTAAATGCGATCGGAAATGCCCATCACCAGCTTCATATCGTGTTCAATCAGCAAGATAGTGGTGTTGTGATGGTTACGTAGTTCGGCAATCAGCTCATCCAGCTCTTTGGTCTCTTTCGGGTTAAGGCCAGCCGCCGGTTCGTCGAGCATCAGAATTTCTGGCTGCGTCACCATGCAGCGGGCAATCTCCAGCCGGCGCTGGTCGCCGTAGGCCAGATTACTGGCCTGGCGGTTGGCATGTTCCAGCAGGCCAATACGCTCAAGCCAGGTCGCCGCGCGGTCCAGCGCTTCGCTTTGCGCGCGGCGGAAAGCGGGCGTTTTCAACAGGCCGGAAAAGAGGCCCGTTTTCAGTTGCTGGTGCTGCGCCACCAGCAGGTTTTCAATCACCGTCATTTCGCGAAACAGACGCACATGCTGGAAAGTACGTACCACGCCCATGCGGGCGATCTGCTGGCCCGGCAATCCTTCCAGATGCCGCTCGCGCAACGTGATCGTACCGCCTGTCGGCTTATAGAAACCGGTCAGGCAGTTAAACACCGTCGTTTTACCCGCGCCGTTAGGGCCAATCAGCGACACAATTTCCCGCTCACGCAATTCCAGCGATACATTGTTGACCGCCAGCAAACCGCCAAAGCGCATCATCAGGCCGTTAACCGCTAATAATGGCTGACTCATGCCTGCTCTCCTTTCGCCTGACCACTTTTCAGCTTCAACTGCGGACGCGTCATCGGCAGCAATCCCTGCGGGCGCCAGATCATCATCAACACCATTAAACCGCCGAGCATCAACATGCTGTATTCGTTGAAATCGCGCATCAACTCGCGCGACACCACCAACAGAACCGCCGCCAGGATCACCGCAAACTGCGAGCCCATGCCGCCCAGCACCACAATCGCCAGCACGAAGGCGGATTCGGCGAAGGTGAAGGATTCCGGGCTGACAAAGCCCTGGCGGGCGGCAAACAACGTCCCGGCGAAACCGGCAAACGCGGCGCTGATAGTAAAAGCGGTCAGCTTGATGCGCGTCGGGCTTAAACCTAATGAGCGACAGGCGATCTCATCTTCACGCAACGCTTCCCACGCCCGGCCCAGCGGCATACGCAGCAGGCGGTTAATGACAAACAGCGACAGGACCACCAGCAACAGGGCCACCAGATAGAGGAAAATGACCCGGTCGGATGGGTCGTACTTCACGCCAAAGAAATTGCTGAAGGTATCCCAGCCGCCTTCGCGGGTGTTGCGGCTAAACTCCAGACCAAACAGCGTCGGTTTGGGGATCTGACTGATGCCGTTCGGGCCGCCGGTAATTTCAGTGTTGTTGAGCAGCAGGATACGGACGATTTCGCCGAAGCCGAGCGTCACAATCGCCAGATAGTCGCCGCGCAGACGCAGTACCGGGAAGCCGAGCAGGAAACCGGCGGCGGCGGAGACCAGTCCCGCCAGCGGCAGGCAGGTCCAGAAACCCAAACCATAATAGTGGTTGAGCAGCGCAAAGGTATAAGCGCCGATGGCGTAAAAGCCGCCGTAGCCCAATACCAGCAGGCCGGACAGCCCCACCACCACGTTCAGCCCCAAACCGAGGATGATATAAATCATGGTCATGGTGGCGATATCGACGCTACCGCGCGACACCATAAACGGCCACGCCACGGCGATAACCAGCAGCGCCATCAGAAACAGCTTTTGCTTAACGGTAGAACCATCGATCGCCGGCAGAATAAACTTCGGTCCGGAGACGTGCTTCACCGCTTTCTGGAACATCGGACGCAGCAACTGAAAGAAAAAAACCACTGCCGTACCGATAAAGATCCACTGCCAGCGGATGTCGGCGGCGGTATCCACCACCAGTTTGGTGCCGTCCAGCTCCAGTTGTACGCCCATGAAGACGCCAGCCAGAACGAAGAACATCGCCGCAGAGAACAGAGCCATCGCAATATGCATCGGTTTCATACTTTCTCTACCTCCGGACGCCCCAGGATACCGGTCGGCATCACCAGCAGTACCAGAATCAGCAGAGCGAACGATACGACATCTTTATATTCGGTACTTAAATATGCAGACGAGAGCGCTTCGGCGACGCCCAAAATCAGACCGCCGATCATCGCGCCCGGAATGCTGCCAATCCCGCCCAGCACCGCCGCGGTGAACGCTTTCATCCCGGCCATAAAACCGATGTAGGGGTTAATTACGCCATAGAACTGACCGAGTAGCACGCCCGCCACCGCCGCCATTGCCGCGCCGATAACAAACGTTAGCGCAATGACGCGGTCAGTATTAATGCCGAGCAGGCTGGCCATTTTCAGATCCTCCGCGCAGGCGCGGCAGGCGCGGCCCATCCGGGAGTAGCGAATGAAAATGGTGAGCGCCAGCATAGCCAGAAAGGTGACTATCCAGATAACCGCCTGCATGGTGGTGATGGACGCGGAAAAGTTTTCGCTGCTGCCCACAATCCACTGGCCGTTAAACAGGCTGGGTAACGCCACGTCGCGCGAACCTTCCGTCAGGCTGACGTAGTTTTGCAGGAAGATGGACATCCCGATGGCGGAAATCAGGGCAATCAGGCGCTTGGAGTTGCGCACGGGCCGGTAAGCGACTCGCTCGATACTCCAGCCGTAGGCGCTGGCAATAATAATCGCGCCGATAAATCCAGCGGCCACCAGGAGCCAACTGGTGTCTATTCCCATCATCATTAGCGCGGCGATGATCATAAAAGAGACGTAGCTGCCGATCATATACACCTCGCCATGAGCGAAGTTGATCATGCCGATAATGCCGTACACCATCGTATAACCGATAGCAATCAGCGCGTAGGTGCTCCCCAGCGTGACGCCGTTAAACATCTGCTGCAAGAAATAGAGAAACTGCTCGGACATAAGGTAACCTTTTTAAACCCGCCCGGCGTGCGGGCGGTGGGATAACTTATCTTCTGGCATTACTTCGCGACGGTTGACGAGCCGTCGGCGTGCCACTGGAAGACGCCAAATTCAAATCCCTTAAGATCGCCTTTTTCATCCCATTTCAGCGGCCCAATAACGGTATCAGCCCCGTTCGCTTTAAGATCTTTCACCAGATCCAGTGGAGCATGGCTGGCGCTACGCGTCATTGCGGTCGCCAGTGACTGGACGGCGGCGTAGGTGATCCAGACATACGGACCGCTGGGATCTTTCTTGTCGGCTTTCAGCGCCTCAACAATCGCTTTATTCGCCGGGTCCTGGTCATAACGTTTTGGCATCGTCACCAACATGCCTTCCGCCGCACCGCCCGCAATATTGGACAGCGACGCGTTACCCACGCCTTCCGGCCCCATAAATTGCGTTTTCAGGCCATTAGCCCGCGCCTGGCGCAGCATCTGCCCCATTTCCGGGTAGTAGCCGCCGTAATACACAAAGTCGATATTCTCTTTTTGCAAGCGAGCAATCAGGGCGGAGAAATCTTTTTCACCGGCGGTAATACCATCAAAAAAGACAATATTGGCATTGCCCTGCTTCAGGCCATCCTGCACGGAGCGCGCCAGTCCTTCGCCGTATTGCTGTTTATCGTGAATGATAGCGATGCGCTGCGGTTTCACCGTTTCCAGGATGTATTTCGCGGCCGTTGGCCCCTGGGAGGAGTCCAGGCCGGCGGTACGCATAATGTACTGATAGCCGCGCTGGGTCAGCTCCGGGTTAGTCGCCCCCGGGGAGATCATCAGAATACCTTCATCTTCATAGATATCGGATGCTGGCTGAGTAGAAGAAGAACACAAGTGACCAATAACGTACTGAATACCGTCGTTAACGATTTTGTTGGCCACCGCCACCGCCTGTTTTGGATCGCAGGCATCATCGTACTCTACGCCGACCAGCTTATCGCCTTTAATCCCGCCTTTCGCGTTGATGTCTTTAATGGCCTGGCGCGCACCGTTAAATTCCATATCGCCCCATTGCGCTACCGGGCCGGACATTGCCCCGACTATGGCGACTTTAATATCATCTGCCATTGCCCCCTGCGAGACTGCTAATGCAACCATCCCTGCGATTATCGTTTTCGCTTTCCGTTTCATGTGCCTGTATCCCCATTCGTGATGTTATATGTTTTGTTTTTTGCTGGTTAAAAAGCAGACTGTACTTTTTATAAATGGTGCGCTTTTTACTGACTCATTAATGAGTTAGCGCAGCATTTAAAGCATAATAAGATTAAAATCTCTATTTTTCAGTCTATTAAGAAAAGATAATATTCTGCTTTTCGCTATAGATAAACAAAAAAAGCACGCTTGTCAGCATAAAATAACGGCATATTAAGTGGAATAATTCACTAGCATTCAGGGAATTATGCTGCCTGTTTTCCATTCTCTAATGCTTCAAACTGTAATTATCGTTGTTAAAAAATTAATAACCTGGTAAATGACACAAAAAAGAGAAAGCATCTGGCCTGCCTGTTTCGGTACACTGATCGCATCTTTTGAAATCGGGACAAGCCGTCGATGAAGCTGACCATTCTTCGTTTAGAACACTTTAGCGCTCAGGATCAGATCGATCTGGGCAAAATCTGGCCGGAATATTCCGCCTCCTCATTAAGCGTAGATGAAACGCACCGGATTTATGCCGCGCGGTTTAACGAACGTTTGTTGGGCGCCGTAAGAGTGACGCTGAGCGGAACGCAGGGCGCGCTGGATTCCTTACGCGTGCGTGAAATCACCCGTCGCCGCGGCGTCGGGCAATACCTGGTAGAAGAAGTCATCCGCGATAATCCCAACGTCTCGTCGTGGTGGATGGCAGATGTCGGTGTTGAAGACCGTAGCGTGATGGCCGCGTTTATGCAGGCGTTAGGCTTTACCGCCCAGCATGACGGCTGGGAGAAGCGCTAAAAGAAAGCCGGATGGCGCTGACGCTTATCCGGCCTATATGCCGGGAGAAAAGATAAAAACCACCTCGCAATTTTCCAAGAATTTCGCGTTGCAGGCAGGCAGCAAGTTATGAAATCCCCGGGAGCTTACATAAGTAAGTGACCGGGGTTGAAGAACGTAGCCAACGCACCTGCAGCGCGAAAGGCGCCAGGAAAATTACTTAGCGTCTGTCGCCGTACCATTCGCATGCCAGTCAAACACGCCGAACTCAAATCCTTTCAGATCGCCCTTCTCATCCCACGACAGCGGTCCCATTACGGTGTCGACCGTGGCGCCTTTCAGGTATTTGGCGATTTCCGCCGGATCGTCGGAGTGGTTCAGCCCCGCCTGTAAGGATTGCAGCGCGGCGTAGGTGGTCCAGACAAACGCGCCGCTAGGATCTTGTTTCTTGGCTTTGATGGCATCCACAATCGGTTTGTTCGCTGGCACCTGATCGTAGTTCTTCGGTTTGGTGACCAGTAAGCCTTCCGCCGACTCTCCGGCGATGTTAGACAGCGAGACGTTCGCCACCCCTTCCGGCCCCATAAACTGGGTTTTCAGCCCTGCGGCGCGGGACTGGCGCAGGATCTGCCCCATTTCCGGGTGATAACCGCCGTAGTAGACAAAGTCGATATTCTCTTTTTTCAGACGCGCTACCAGAGTGGAGAAATCTTTTTCGCCGGCGGTGATGCCGTCAAAGAATACGACGTTAACGCCGCCTTTCTTCAGACCGTCCTGCACCGCGCGCGCCAGCCCTTCGCCGTACTGCTGCTTATCGTGGATAATCGCGATGCGCTGCGGTTTTACCTTCTCCAGAATATACTTTGCCGCCGTTGGCCCCTGGTCAGAGTCCAGACCGGTCGTGCGCAAAATCAGGTTATAGCCGCGCGCGGTCAGCTCCGGCGCGGTCGCCGCCGGGGTTATCATCAGGATGCCTTCGTCTTCGTAGATATCAGACGCTGGCTGTGTGGAAGAGGAGCATAAGTGACCGATAACATACCTGATGCCGTCGTTCACCACTTTGTTAGCGACAGCTACCGCCTGTTTCGGGTCACAGGCGTCGTCATATTTCACCGCGACGAGCTTATCGCCTTTAATACCGCCTTTCGCATTGATATCGGCAATTGCCTGCTCCGCACCGGTAAATTCCTGGTCGCCATACTGCGCCACCGGACCGGACATCGCGCCGACAACCGCGACTTTAATGTCCTCTGCGAATGCCATATGGCTTAATGACAGGGCGATACATCCTGCCAATAACGTTTTACCCTTCATATTCATCCTGATAATCCCCATTATTCTGGTTGTTACGTGTGTTGTGGTGTTATTGTTCAGCACTTTATTTCGATTATTGGCTAGCTACCCGTGCTTTAGCAGCATACTCTGCTAAAACATACCCGATTTTTATTATTTTGGAATAGCTAAATTTACATCCAGATAACAGATTTGTGTCGGTGGGGGGGAGGAAGGGCCCGTAGGCCAGATAAGCGAAGCGCCATCGGGCAAACGTATTGCCGGATGGCAGCGTAAACGCCTTATCCGGCCTACAAAAAACAAAACCCCCGAATTCACATTCGAGGGTTCATTGGCAATTCGCGAAGATTACGCTTCGATCGCAGCGCGAAGCTTTTTCATGGCGTTCTTTTCAAGCTGGCGCACACGCTCAGCGGAGACGCCGTAACGATCGGCCAGCTCCTGCAACGTAGACTTATTGTCTTCGTCCAGCCAGCGAGCGCGGATAATATCCTGGCTACGCTCGTCGAGCCCCTGCATCGCGTCGGTCAGTCGGTTAGCGGCCTGCTCTTCCCAGTTATCGTCTTCAATGCCGTCGGCAAAGTTAGACGATTTATCCTGCAGATACAGCACCGGCGCCATTGGCTGGCTGTCGGACTCATCGTCCGAAGACATGTCAAACGTCATGTCCTGCGCCGCCATACGCGACTCCATCTCACGCACGTCTTTACTGGAAACACCCAGTTCGCGCGCCACCATTTCAACCTCATCCTGATTAAACCAGCCCAGACGCTGCTTGGTTTTACGCAGATTAAAGAACAGCTTACGCTGCGCTTTCGTGGTTGCGACTTTAACGATACGCCAGTTACGCAGCACGTATTCGTGAATTTCTGCTTTAATCCAGTGTACGGCGAAGGAGACCAGGCGCACGCCTACTTCCGGGTTGAAACGACGTACGGCTTTCATCAGGCCGATGTTGCCTTCCTGGATCAAATCCGCCTGCGGCAGACCATAGCCCGCATAGTTACGAGCAATATGAACAACAAAGCGCAGGTGAGACAGGATCAGCGTTTTAGCTGCTTCCAGATCGCCCTGGTAATGCAGCCTTTCAGCCAATGCCCGCTCCTCGTCAGCCGATAACATCGGCCACGCGTTCGCCGCCCGGATATAAGATTCCAGGTTGCCAACAGGGGCTAAAGCTAAATTTTGCATTTCTTTGGTCATTCAAATCCTCTCAATCAGTATTGCCTGGCACCGTCAGCGAGCAACAACCGTGCCAAAGCCGATGAGCAACGAGAATATCATCCACTCTTTTATCAGACAGTGATTTTATCCACAAGTTCAATGTAACACTGTGCATAATTTACACACATAATGTGACATGAAGATGAAACGCGGGGAAGAGACAACAGGGACTCTTTCCCTGCGAACGGAAGCCCATTGCAGGGAAAGATTATACCACGATTTTATCAATCGGGAGTAAAGTGACGTAAATGTTGCACCGTGGCCAGCCAGGCGGCGATCCAGCCAATCATGGAACAGACCAGCAGCAGCAACAGGCACTCATCGAACGATAAGCCATTGAGATCAAACTTCGTGCCGAAGACCTGCGCCACTTCAGTCACCGCCGATGATAAACGCATCACCAAAATTTCAGACAATATCAGTGAAAGAAACGCGCCGGAAAAACCGAGCAACGCGCCGCCATAGAGGAACGGACGCAGGATAAAGCCATCGGTCGCGCCAATCAGCTTTTGCACGTTAATGGTATCGCGACGGGCAAAAATGCTCAGGCGCACGCTGTTGCCGATAACGAGGAAGACCGCCGCGACCATCAGCACGCCGATCATCGCCGACACGCGGCCCACCAGCCCGGTGAGCGCCGCCAGGCGCGCAAACCAGCTATCATCCATGCGGACTTCGTCAATGCCGTTAATCTGCGAGATACGGTCGCGCAGCGTATTAAGCGAGGCGGTACTCTGGAAGTCCAGCTTGGGGATCACCACCGCCACCGCCGGTAGCGGGTTCTCTTCCAGCATGTCCAGCGCGCCGCCAAAACCCGACCAGTTGCGGAATTCTCCCAGCGCGTCCTCACGGGACAGGTAGTTGACCTTCTCAACGCCCTGCTCGGCCTGAAGCTGCCCAACAACCCGTGCCGCCGCGTCATCATCCAGCGTTTTTTGCAGATAAACGGTGATCTGCGGCGACGGATAATACTGAGTCGCCGCCTGGTTGACGTTCTTATAGACCATGTAACAGACACTGGGCAGCGTCAGGGAGATGGCGATCACCATCACCGTCAGAAACGTCGCCAGCGGTTTGCTTTTCAGATCCTGCAGCGCGCCGTGCCAGGCATAGCGCACCTGTTCATTAAAGACATTCGTTTTACGTGAGTTCGGTTTCGGCGTCGGCTTCTGGCGTCCTGGCGCGTTGCGCCCGCCGCCTGTTCCGCCGCGAGACTTACGTAGTCGATCCAGCCGTCCGCCGAACTGCCTGATTTGGTTAATCGCGTCGCGCCTATTCATTGGCCAGGCCTCCATGCAGATGTCCATCGCTCAGGACGAGCTGCCTATAGGAACGACGGGAGATAAGTCCAATATCGTGCGTCGCCATCAGTACCGTCACCCCTACGCGGTTAAACTCTTCAAACAGACGTAAAATCCCTTCCGACAACGCGTCGTCCAGGTTCCCGGTCGGTTCATCCGCCAGCAATACCGCTGGCTTATTGACCACCGCGCGGGCGATGCCCACGCGCTGCTGTTCGCCTCCGGAGAGTTGAATCGGGAAGTTTCTCGCTTTGTCCAGTAGTCCAACCTTATCCAGCGCCGCTGACACACGACGACGGATATCATCGCCGCTGGCGCCGGCAATGATTAACGGTATCGCCACATTGTCATAGACCGTGCGATCCATCAGCAGATGGTGATCCTGGAAAATCATCCCAATCTGGCGGCGCAAAAACGGCACTTCGCGGTTTTTCAGGCGCGTAATATCATGCCCGCTGAAGAAGATTTTGCCGGCGCTGGGCCGCTCAATCCCACAGATTAGCTTCAGCAGGGTACTTTTCCCCGCGCCGGAGTGGCCGGTCAGAAACGCCATCTCGCCTGGCCGCATATGGAATGTCACTCCCTGCAGCGCTTGTCTCCCGCCGAGATAGGCCTTGCTGACATGTTCAAAGCGAATCATTGTTAATCCTCTCGGGCAAAAAGTGCCTCAATAAAATCGTCCGCCTTAAACGGACGCAAATCCTCGATACGTTCGCCCACGCCAATGTAACGGATAGGAATGCCAAACTGGTCAGCTACCGAGAAAATCACCCCGCCTTTCGCCGTACCGTCGAGCTTGGTCAGGGTAATACCGGTTAAGCCTACCGCTTCATGGAACAGTTTGGCCTGGCTTACCGCGTTCTGTCCGGTGCTGGCGTCAATGGTCAGCATAACTTCATGTGGCGCTTCTTCGTCCAGCTTTTTCATGACGCGAACGATTTTTTTCAGCTCTTCCATCAGGTGCGACTTGTTCTGCAGACGCCCTGCCGTATCGGCAATTAACACATCCACATTACGCGCCTTCGCGGCCTGGATAGCGTCAAAAATCACCGAGGCGGAGTCCGCGCCGGTATGCTGGGCGATAACCGGAATGTTGTTACGCTGTCCCCAGACCTGTAGCTGTTCGACCGCCGCCGCGCGGAAAGTATCCCCCGCCGCCAGCATCACTGATTTACCCTGCTGCTCAAACTGGCGCGCCAGTTTACCGATAGTGGTGGTTTTACCCACGCCGTTCACGCCAACCATCAGAATAACAAAAGGCGTTTTACCTTCAATATTAAGCGGTTCGTCTACCTTCGCCAGAATCTCGCCCATCTCGTCTTTCAACAGACCATACAGCGCCTCGGCATCTTTAAGCTGTTTGCGGCTGGCGCCTTCCGTCAGATTAGCGATAATCTTACGCGTGGTTTCCACCCCGACATCAGCGATGAGCAACTGCTCTTCCAGCTCCTCGAACAAATCATCGTCGATTTTCTTGCCGCGGAACAGACTGATAAATCCGGAACCGAGATTTTCTTTGGTTTTCAGCAGGCTGCGTTTCAGGCGGGCAAAGAAACCTTCTTTAGTCGGTTTTTCCTGTTCCTGAACGATCGCTTCCACCGGCGCGTCTTCTTCCACCGGCGGAACAACCATCACCGCCTCTTCCGCCGCCTGAGCGGCCAGCGCCTGCGCTTCCAGCTCTTCGTCGGTGAATTTCGCCGCGTTTTCGCCCTCTTCTTCTACCGCGGCAATGACCTCTACGGTTTCCGCTTCGGCCTGCCACTCTTCCGGCGAGATAGCCTCGTCTTTGACCTCTTCCGGCAGCGGCAATTCCTCGCGTTCCACCGCGATCTGCGGCGCTGCCATCTCAATGGCCGTCGCGGGCTCCGGCTCTACCGGCTGCGGTTTTTCGCTCTCCTGAACTTTCTCAGTAACGTCCACCACCTCTTCCGCAAAGGCTTCTGTTTCTGCTTTGCTGTGCGCGGGCGTTTGCGCGTCTATGTCTGCCGCCGTTTCAACAGGGGGCTCAACCGGTCGTTGTTCCTCAACAATCTGCTGTTCTTCGGTCTGTTCCTGCTTCTGCTCTTTATCACCGAAGCCCAACCAGGAAAAGAAGCCACGTTTTTTCTGTTTTGCCATCTGCGACTACACCCCTCGCGGCGCTATATACATGGAAGCTAAAAAAATGATGAAATAGTCTATCACTTAACTTAATTCACATCACCGCCTGGAATAACTTGCAACAGGCGGTTCGAGCAAGAGAAATGAAAAAACCGACTCACTCTGGCAGCGGCCAAATCCGCATTATTGGCGGGCAATGGCGTGGCCGTAAATTACCGGTTCCGGACAGCCCGGGTCTGCGTCCCACCACCGATCGCGTGCGCGAAACGTTATTTAACTGGCTGGCTCCGGTAATGGTAGACGCCCATTGTCTGGATTGCTTTGCCGGCAGCGGCGCGCTGGGTCTGGAAGCGCTATCGCGTTATGCGGCCCAGGCAACGTTACTGGAAATGGATCGCGCCGTATCGCAGCAGTTGCAAAAAAATCTGGCGACGCTGAAAGCCAACAATGCTCGCGTCGTCAATACCAATACTCTGGCCTTCCTCAGCCAGCCGGGAACGCCGCATCACGTCGTCTTTGTCGACCCGCCGTTTCGTAAAGGGCTGCTGGAAGAGACGTTACAATTGCTGGAAACCCAGGGATGGCTGGCCGACGACGCGCTAATCTACGTAGAAAGCGAGGTGGAAAACGGTCTGCCGCCCGTTCCGGCGAACTGGGCATTGTATCGAGAAAAGGTGGCCGGACAGGTCGCTTATCGTCTGTATCAGCGCGACGCGCAAGGAGAAAATGATGTTGATTAATCTGGGCCGCTTATTAATGCTCTTCGTGTGGGCATTTTTGATTCTTAATCTGGTGCATCCCTTCCCGCGCCCGCTCAATATCTTCGTCAACGTAGCGTTGGTGTTCATGGCGCTGATGCACGGTATGCAACTGGCGCTACTGAAATCAACGATACCGAAAGCGGGTCCGCAGATGACGACGGGAGAGAAAATCCGCATTTTCCTGTTCGGCGTGTTTGAGCTGCTGGTCTGGCAGAAGAAGTTTAAGAACAAAAAATAACGTTTGCTGCCGGATGACGGTTTATTCGTTATCCGGGGTACGGCTAACAAACCCGACGAACCGCGTTCCCTTATAGCTTAGCGTACCTTGATCGCCCACCGTCAAAGCGTGGTACTGCTGCGCTTGTAAACGGAACGTTTTTTCCAGACCGCCATTGAGAGGCTTAAAACTGGCCTCATAGCGCATACTGGTTCCCGCCGGGCTCACTTCCTGCTGGCGAGAGCGTCGGTCGTTAACCGGCTTCTCCCGTTTATTGCTGACCACGACCTGCTTTTGCTGTAACGGCGCCGCCTCATTAGCGGCTTTTTCCCGCCGTTGCTGAACGAAGCGGAACGACGCGGCAACTACGATTAATGCGATGATTATAATGAAGAAAAGCGGTGGCTTACTCATACTGTTAACCTGTCAGAAAATGCGGAAATAAGCATACCCTGCCCGTTATAGTGTTGTCATCTGACCGTCACGGCCTCTACACTGAATAATAGAGCCGCAAGCATACCGTTTGCGAAAAAATAACGAATTCAAGGAATTAAGATGCTTTGGTCGTTTATCGCTGTCTGCCTGTCCGCATGGCTGTATGTGGACGCCTCCTATCGCGGGCCAGCCTGGCAACGCTGGGTTTTTAAGCCCGTCACGTTATTACTATTACTGTTACTGGCCTGGCAAGCGCCGATGTTTGACGCCATCAGTTATCTTGTGTTGGCCGGGCTGTGCGCCTCGCTGGTCGGCGATGCGTTAACGCTCTTACCGCGTCAACGCCTGCTGTACGCCGTCGGGGCATTTTTCTTATCGCATCTGCTCTACACCATTTACTTTGCCAGCCAAATGACGTTGTCGTTCTTCTGGCCGCTGCCGCTGGCGTTACTGATAGTCGGCGCGTTGCTTATCGCCGTTATCTGGACGCGACTGGAGGAGCTACGCTGGCCGGTATGTACTTTTATCGCCATGACGCTGGTCATGGTCTGGCTGGCGGGCGAACTGTGGTTCTTCCGCCCAACGGCGCCAGCCCTTTCGGCCTTTACCGGCGCGACGCTGCTGTTCATCGGCAATATCGTCTGGCTGGGTAGCCATTACCGCCGCCGTTTCCGGGCGGATAACGCGATTGCCGCCGCCTGCTACTTTGCCGGACACTTCCTGATTGTTCGCTCGCTGTACCTGTAAATAATAGCGCTTGACTCTGGAGTCGACTCCAGAGTGTATCCTCCGGTTAATGAGAAAATTATCATCAACCGGAGGACGTTATGTCGACCCCTGATACCGATGGCAAAAAAGTCCCGCCCTTTACCTCCTTCAGATTAGCCCCGGCAATACAGAAGGCCGATAGCTGCTGCTGCGAAGAACATTGCGCGTCCAGCGCGCCTGTTTCTACTGCCGTGGCAGGCACGCGCTATACCTGGAAAATCTCCGGCATGGACTGCGCCGCCTGCGCCCGAAAAGTGGAGAATGCGGTACGCCAAATTCGCGGCGTCAACCAGGCGCAAGTGCTGTTCGCCACCGAAAAGTTAGTGGTCGATGCCGACGCCGACCTCCGCGCGCAAATTGAACGCGCCGTACAGAAGGCGGGTTATACCTTGCGTAGTGAAGATTCGCGCGACGCCGCGCCTGAATCTCGTCTTAAAGAGAACCTGCCGCTTATTACGCTGATCATTATGATGGCGATAAGCTGGGGGCTGGAGCAATTTAACCACCCGTTCGGCCAACTGGCCTTTATCGTCACCACTCTGGTCGGTCTGTATCCTATTGCCCGCCAGGCGCTGCGGCTGATGAAAAGCGGCAGTTGGTTCGCTATTGAAACGCTGATGAGCGTCGCCGCCATTGGCGCGCTGTTTATTGGCGCGACGGCGGAGGCGGCAATGGTATTGCTGCTGTTCCTTATCGGCGAGCGCCTGGAAGGATGGGCCGCCAGCCGCGCCCGTAAAGGCGTCAGCGCGTTAATGGCGCTTAAACCGGAAACGGCGACCCGTCTGCGCGACGGCGTGCGGGAAAAGGTCGCGATTAATACTCTGCGACCGGGCGATATTATCGAAGTCGCCGCCGGGGGGCGTTTACCCGCCGACGGTAAACTGGTCTCCGGTTTCGCCAGCTTTGATGAAAGCGCGCTCACCGGCGAGTCTATCCCTGTGGAGCGCGCAACGGGCGACAAAGTCCCGGCTGGCGCGACCAGCGTTGACCGTCTCGTCACCCTGGAGGTGCTATCTGAACCTGGCGCCAGCGCGATTGACCGTATCCTGACGCTGATTGAAGAGGCGGAAGAGCGCCGTGCGCCCATTGAGCGGTTTATTGACCGTTTCAGTCGCATCTATACGCCAGTCATTATGGTCATCGCGCTGCTGGTGACGCTTATTCCGCCGCTGATGTTCGATGGCGGCTGGCAGGAGTGGATTTATAAAGGGCTGACGCTGCTATTAATCGGTTGCCCGTGCGCGCTGGTGATCTCCACGCCCGCGGCCATTACCTCCGGGCTGGCGGCGGCGGCACGGCGCGGCGCATTGATTAAAGGCGGCGCAGCGCTGGAGCAACTGGGCCGTATCACGCAGGTCGCCTTTGATAAAACCGGTACGTTGACCATTGGTAAACCACGGGTGACGGCGATTCATCCGGCAAGCGGTATCAGCGAAGCTGAACTGTTGGCGCTGGCGGCAGCCGTAGAACAAGGCGCTACGCACCCGCTGGCGCAGGCTATTGTCCGCGAAGCGCAGACACGCGATCTGGCGATCCCGACGGCGGAATCGCAGCGAACGCTGGCCGGCACCGGGATTGAAGCGCAGGTTAACGGCGAACGTATTCTGATTTGCGCGGCGGGAAAACAGCCTGCGGCAGCGTTTGCCGGGCAAATTAGCGAACTGGAAAACGCCGGGCAGACGGTGGTTCTGGTGCTACGTAACGAGACCGTTGTTGGCGTCCTCGCCCTCCAGGATACGTTGCGTGACGATGCGCGCGACGCCATCCGCGAACTGCATCAGTTAGGCGTTAACGGCGTGATTCTGACCGGCGATAACCCACGGGCGGCGGCAGCGATTGCCGGCGAGCTGGATCTGGCGTTTAAAGCCGGGCTACTGCCGGAAGACAAGGTGCGGGCAGTCACCGCCCTTAACCAACAAGCGCCGCTGGCAATGGTGGGCGACGGCATTAATGATGCGCCCGCGATGAAAGCCGCCAGTATCGGAATTGCGATGGGCAGCGGTACTGACGTCGCGCTGGAAACGGCTGACGCCGCCCTTACTCATAACCGTCTGCGCGGGTTAGCGCAAATGATTACGCTGGCGCGCGCTACCCACGCGAATATCCGGCAGAACATCACCATTGCGCTGGGGCTGAAAGCCATTTTCCTGGTGACGACGCTACTGGGTTTTACCGGGCTATGGCTGGCAATCCTGGCGGATACGGGAGCCACGGTATTGGTGACTGCCAACGCGCTACGTTTGCTGCGTAAAAACTAATCTTCTCTCACCCGGCGGCGTGTCGCCGGGTTATCCCGCAGTATTCCTTTCTTTGTTCATATTATTCACGCGAAAATTATTTATTTTCTATTACTTATCAAACCATTAATCAGAAATAGCGTGATTTGATGTAAGGTTAATTTTTATCCAACCGATATTGATCATACCGTCTACAAAATAAGGAATGTTAGGCACTATGAAAAATATCAAAGTCATCACTGGCGTTATCGCGACGCTGGGCATATTTAGCGCCTTATTGTTGGTGACAGGAATACTGTTTTATTCCGCCGTCAGCAGCGATCGGCTGAATTTCCAGAATGCGAGCGCGCTGAGTTACCAACAACAGGAACTGGGCGGCAGTTTTCAGACATTGATCGAAACCCGCGTCACCATTAACCGCGTGGCGATACGCATGTTAAAAAATCAGCGCGATCCCGCCTCACTGGACGCCATGAACACGCTGTTAACCAACGCTGGCGCGTCGCTCAACGAAGCGGAAAAGCATTTCAACAACTACGTGAACTCCGAAGCGATCGCGGGGAAAGATCCGGCGTTGGATGCCCAGGCCGAAGCCAGCTTTAAGCAGATGTATGACGTTTTGCAGCAGTCTATCCACTATCTTAAAGCCGATAATTACGCCGCCTATGGCAACCTTGACGCGCAAAAAGCGCAGGATGACATGGAGCAGGTATATGACCAGTGGCTATCTCAAAATGCGCAATTAATAAAATTAGCCAGCGATCAGAATCAGAGCAGCTTTACCCAGATGCAATGGACGCTGGGGATAATTCTACTTATCGTACTCATCGTGCTGGCGTTTATCTGGCTGGGGCTGCAACGCGTTCTACTCCGCCCGCTGCAACGGATTATGGCGCACATTCAAACGATCGCCGACGGCGATCTTACCCATGAGATAGAGGCCGAAGGACGCAGTGAAATGGGCCAACTGGCCGCCGGTCTTAAAACGATGCAGCAGTCGTTAATCCGTACCGTCAGCGCGGTGCGCGATAACGCAGACTCTATCTATACTGGCGCAGGCGAAATTTCCGCCGGCAGCAGCGACCTCTCTTCCCGTACCGAACAGCAGGCCTCGGCGCTGGAGGAGACCGCCGCCAGCATGGAACAGTTAACCGCCACGGTACGGCAAAACACCGATAACGCACGACAGGCGACGGGTCTGGCGAAAACCGCATCAGAAACCGCGCGTAAAGGAGGACGCGTGGTGGATAACGTAGTGAACACCATGAACGATATCGCCGAAAGCTCGGAAAAAATCGTGGACATCACCAGCGTGATTGACGGTATCGCCTTCCAGACTAATATCCTGGCGCTGAACGCCGCGGTAGAAGCCGCCCGCGCCGGCGAACAGGGGCGAGGATTCGCGGTTGTGGCCGGAGAGGTACGCACGTTGGCCAGCCGTAGCGCGCAGGCCGCCAAAGAGATCAAAGTGCTGATTGAAAACTCCGTGTCGCGCATTGATACCGGCTCTACGCAGGTACGCGAAGCGGGAGAAACCATGAAAGAGATCGTCAACGCCGTGACTCGCGTGACCGATATTATGGGCGAAATCGCCGCTGCCTCCGATGAGCAAAGCAAAGGCATTGAGCAGGTGGCGCAGGCGGTATCGGAAATGGACAGCGTGACACAGCAAAACGCCTCGCTGGTAGAGGAATCCGCAGCAGCGGCGGCGGCGCTGGAAGATCAGGCTAACGAACTTCGTCAGGCGGTCGCCGCGTTCCGCATCCAGAAACAGCCTCGTCGGGAGGCGTCGCCGACGCCGTTAAGCAAAGGTTTAACGCCACAGCCCGCCGCAGAACAGGCGAACTGGGAAAGCTTCTAATCAGAATGTTATCTGCCGTGCGGTTAATGCGCTTTACGCAATAAATAGCGGTACGGCAGACCCTCCGTCTCTTGCGCCAGCAAATCGTGTTCCATAAAGGTACAGAACCCCGGAATATCACGCGTCGTCGCCGGATCGTCGGCGATAATCAGCAATGTTTCGCCAGTTTGCATGTTGCGCACCGTTTTGCGCACCATCATTACCGGTTCAGGGCAACGCAGCCCCAGGGCGTCAAGCGTATGGTCAGGGGAGGAAAACAGATCGCTCATCTTCGTCTCAATGGTAGAAAAACGGCGATATTTTACGCCCATCTTCGTCAGTAAGCCAGGCAGGTTAACGATTGCGTGAAAATTAGCCATTGCAATGCCAGCGCAAAACAGTATTATGCGGCGGTTCTTTATTGGGTTCCCTCACCCCATCCAACAAAAAGGTCACAATATGACTCCGTTTACACAATCACAGCGCATAAAAGCGTTGTTCTGGCTATCGCTATTCCATTTACTGGTGATCATTTCCAGTAACTATCTGGTGCAGCTCCCCATCACTATTTTTGGTTTCCACACGACCTGGGGCGCGTTTAGTTTTCCTTTTATTTTTCTCGCCACCGATCTTACCGTGCGTATTTTTGGCGCACCGCTGGCGCGCCGCATTATCTTCGCCGTCATGATCCCTGCGCTGCTGGTGTCATATGTGGTTTCATCGCTGTTCTATATGGGCGCCTGGCAAGGTTTCGCCGCGTTGGCGAACTTTAATCTGTTCGTCGCCCGTATCGCCGCCGCCAGCTTTATGGCCTACGCGCTGGGACAGATCCTTGATGTCCATGTGTTTAACCGCCTGCGCCAAAATCGTCGCTGGTGGCTGGCGCCGACCGCTTCAACGCTGTTTGGCAATATCAGCGATACCCTTGCCTTTTTCTTCATTGCGTTCTGGCGAAGCCCCGATGCCTTTATGGCCGGGCACTGGATGGAAATTGCGCTGGTGGATTATTGCTTTAAGGTGCTCATCAGCATTATTTTCTTCCTGCCGATGTACGGCGTTCTACTGAATATGTTGCTGAAAAAGCTGGCAGATAAATCTGAAATTTCCCCATTACCGGCAAGTTAAAGGTTCGTTTTCCGAGTTGTGATAAGATGAGCGAATGAGCCGTTATGGCCGTTTATCGAAAGGAAGAAGTCAATGCGCAATTTGGTTAAATATGCCGGTATTGGCCTGCTGGTTATGGGGCTTGCGGCCTGTGATAACAACGATACAAAAGCGTCGGCAGAAAGCGCCGCCGCAGAAAGCCAGGCCTCCGGTCAGCCCATCAGCCTGATGGATGGCAAACTCAGTTTCTCACTGCCGGCAGATATGACCGATCAAAGCGGTAAGCTGGGCACCCAGGCGAATAATATGCACGTTTATTCTGACCCGACGGGCCAGAAAGCGGTGATTGTTATTGTCGGCGATAATACCGATGAAGCGTTGCCGGTGCTGGCGAACCGCCTGCTTGAGCAACAGCGTAGCCGCGACCCGCAGCTTCAGGTGGTCACCAATAAGTCTATTGAGCTCAAAGGCCATACGTTGCAACAACTGGACAGCATTATCTCCGCGAAAGGCCAGACGGCGTACTCTTCCATCGTGCTGGGCAAAGTGGATAACCAATTGCTGACGATTCAGGTCACGCTGCCTGCGGACAATCAGCAAAAAGCGCAAACCACGGCTGAAAACATCATCAATACGTTAGTTATTAAGTAACCTTTACGATGATGATGCGGCCTCCGGCAGTGCAGACGGAGGCCGTTTTTTTAAGCGCCAGGTCAGCAATAGCGCCATCGCTACCAGCCCGGCCGCCGCCAGATAAATCACCGGCACGCCCGCCCAGGTCATCACCAGCCCCGCCAGCGGCCCGGTAACCCCCAAAGACATATCCATAAAGACGGTATAGGTCGCCAGCGCCGCGCCCTGGTTCTGCGGCGGCACGGCTTTGACGGCCACCACGCCCAGCGCCGGAAAGACCAGCGAAAACCCCATCCCCGTGAGTAAAACGCCGATTTTTGCCATCCACGGCATGGCTGCCGTCCCCACCAGTAACAGACCAATAATCTCCACGCCAAAGCAGATCATGGCGACATTCAACCCGCCTAAACGATTGATGCCGTTAGGGAACAGCAAACGCGTACCGACAAACGCGACGCTAAATAACGTGAGCGCAAAGGCGGCGCCATCCCAACCTTTAGCATCATAAAATAAGGTAATAAACGTCGCGATGACGCCAAACCCTGCCGAGGCCAGCGCCAACGCCATACCATACAGCCAGACACGCCCCAGCACCGCGCGAAACGGCAGCGGCTTGCCTTTGTTCGCCTTCACCGACGGACGTGGAAGGGCTAACAGTACCGCCAACAGCGCCACGCCCATCACCGTTAGCGCCAGTCCCTGTAACCCGCCCCAGGCATAACACAGCACGCCCAGCGGCGCGCCCATCGCCATTGCGCCGTAGGTGACGATACCGTTCCAGGAGATGACCCGACCAATATGCAACGACCCGACGACGCCGACGCCCCATAGTGTCGAACCGGTGCCGGCAAAACTTTGCCCAATCCCCAAAATCACGCGACCCAGCCCCAGTAGCAACAAACTGATCATCGGCCAGGCGCTGGCGATATCCGCCAGCAGGTAGCCGAGTCCGCTTAAAAAACAGCCGCATAAGCCAAAGACAACGATTTTTTTCGGCCCTAATACATCCGCATACCGCCCGGCATGGGGACGGCTTAACAGAGTGGCGAAGTATTGCAGGCTGATAATAAGCCCCGCCCAGAACGCGCTGAATCCCATCGCATCATGCACATAGCCGGGCAAGACGGCGAGCGGCAGGCCGATGGTCAGATAGCTGGCAAAGTTAAACATCACAATGGAGACAATACGCAGATTGAGGCGCAATCCGTTTAGCGCCGGTTCAGCGACGGGTTCGGGCATGAGTATCACCGCATTTTTACAACATGTTTTCTTTTCTATCATGGCGCGCGGTGAAAATCAGTAGTGAGATTCAGATTATCGGTATCAGGGCAGCCGCTACACTTAGAAAAAAACACAACAAGGAAAACTTCATGGCAACCGCTCAACCCGACAAAACGGGTATGCATATTCTGCTGAAACTGGCCTCCCTGGTTATTATTCTCGCCGGGATTCATGCCGCGGCGGATATTATTGTACAACTCTTGCTGGCGCTCTTTTTCGCCATTGTTCTTAATCCATTAGTGACCTGGTTTATTCGCCGGGGCGTGAAGCGACCGCTGGCGATTACTATCGTGGTGGTTGTCATGCTGATCGTGCTTACCGCGCTGGTGGGTGTGCTTGCCGCATCGCTTAATGAATTTATCGCTATGCTGCCTAAATACAGCAAGGAGCTGACGCGTAAGGTCTTACACCTTCAGGAGTTAATGCCCTTCCTGAATTTACATATGTCGCCGGAACGTATGCTCCGCGGGATGGACTCCGATAAAATCATGCTCTTCACCACAACATTAATGACCGGCGTATCGGGCGCGATGGCAAGCATTGTGCTGCTGGTGATGACCGTGGTTTTTATGCTGTTTGAGGTGCGTCACGTGCCTTATAAATTACGTTTCGCGCTAAACAATCCACAAATTCATATTGCCGGCCTGCACCGCGCCCTGAAAGGCGTCTCGCATTATCTGGCGCTGAAAACGCTGCTCAGTTTATGGACGGGCGCGATTATCTGGCTGGGACTGGCGTTAATGGGTATTCAGTTTGCGCTAATGTGGGGCGTACTGGCCTTTTTGCTCAATTACGTTCCTAATATCGGCTCGGTGATTTCCGCCGTTCCCCCCATGATTCAGGCGCTGTTATTTAACGGTTTTTACGAGTGCGTACTGGTCGGCGCGCTCTTTTTGGTGGTCCATATGGTGATTGGCAACATTATGGAGCCACGCATGATGGGCCATCGTCTGGGAATGTCCACGCTGGTGGTATTTCTTTCGTTACTGGTCTGGGGATGGCTATTAGGCCCGGTCGGGATGCTCTTGTCCGTTCCTTTGACCAGCGTCTGCAAAATCTGGATGGAAACCACTAAAGGCGGCAGCAAACTGGCGATCTTACTGGGGCCAGGCCGACCGAAAAGCCGTTTACCGGGATGAGGCGACAGATGCTACAATCTCCTCTTCTTCATAGGCAACGTTGGTCCTGATATGTACCAGATCGTTCTGGGAAAAGTGTCAACATTAAGCGCAGGTCAATTGCCCGACGCGTTAATCGCTCAGGCGCCGCAGGGCGTTCGCCGGGCAAGCTGGCTGGCCGGGCGCGTGCTGCTTTCCCGTGCGCTCTCGCCGCTACCGGAGATGGTGTATGGCGAACAGGGTAAACCGGCTTTTTCCGCCGGAACGCCGCTGTGGTTTAACCTCAGCCATAGCGGCGACACTATTGCTCTGTTGCTTAGCGACGAAGGTGAAGTCGGCTGCGATATTGAAGTGATCCGCCCGCGCGATAACTGGCGTTCGCTGGCAAATGCGGTATTCAGCCTCGGCGAACATGCTGAAATGGAAGCGGAACGTCCGGAGCGACAACTGACGGCCTTCTGGCGTATCTGGACGCGTAAAGAAGCCATCGTAAAACAACGCGGCGGCAGCGCCTGGCAAATCGTCAGCGTGGACAGCACGTTGCCCTCTGCCTTGTCGGTCAGCCAGTGTCAGCTCGATACGCTCAGTCTGGCAGTCTGTACCCCCACACCGTTTACGCTGACGCCGCAGACGATAACAAAAGCGTTATGACACATTAATTTTTCCCTCTGGCGGCGGACGTGTGTTACAAAATGCGGAGCTTCCCATGCGCCGACGCGCCATACCAAAAGGTTTAAGTCAGATGCAACGTGTCACCATCACCCTCGATGACGATTTACTGGAAACGCTGGACAGCCTGAGCCAGCGACGCGGCTATAACAATCGCTCCGAAGCGATCCGTGATATTTTGCGCGGCGCTCTGGCGCAGGAGGCCACCCAGGAACACGGTACACAGGGTTTCGCGGTACTTTCATATGTTTATGAACATGAGAAACGGGATTTAGCCAGCCGCATCGTCTCCACCCAGCATCATCATCATGATTTATCCGTCGCCACGCTGCACGTCCATATCAACCACGATGACTGTCTGGAGATCGCCGTTCTGAAGGGCGATATGGGCGACGTACAGCATTTTGCCGATGATGTTATCGCCCAGCGCGGCGTGCGCCACGGCCACTTGCAGTGTTTGCCGAAAGAAGACTAACGCCGGGGGCGCTTCGCTTGCCCGGCCTACGCTCGCACGTCTGTCGTTTGTAGGCCGGATGAGGCGCAGCCGCCATCCGGCAATAATGTTTACGCCATTGTGCCAATCGTTTTTCTGAAGCGTAACAGCGCTATCAGGAAGAACACGCCGCCTATCGCCAACAGGGTCAGGAACTGCGGCCAGACGATACTCAAACCTGCGCCGCGATAAAGAATAGCCTGGGCAAGACTGACAAAATGCGTCGTCGGCATGGTCAGCATAATATCCTGCACCGCCTGCGGCATACTTTCACGCGGCGTGGAACCGCCGGAAAGCATTTGTAGCGGCAACAGTACCAGAATCATTAATAACCCCAGTTGCGGCATCGAACGGGCGATGGTGCCCATAAAAATCCCAATTGAAGTGGTGGCGAACAGGCTCAGCGCCACGCCCAACATAAACAATGGGATCGATCCTTCAATCGGTACGCCAAGTACGCCTTTCACCATCAGCATCAAAGACAAACCGGAAACCACCAGCACAACCAGCCCCATCGACCACACTTTTGCCATCATGATCTCAAAGGGCGTGACCGGCATCACCAACAGATGCTCTACCGTGCCGTGTTCTCGCTCGCGGATCAGCGCCGATCCGGTCAGCACTATCGCCAGCATGGTAATGTTGTTGATAATCGCCATCACGCCGCCAAACCACGCCGGGTCGAGATTCGGGTTAAAGCGCATCCGGATTTCCAGCGACACCGGCTGAACGTTATCTCCCCGCGCGCGCGCCACAAAGCTGTTGACCTCGCCGCTAATAATATTCTGGATATAACTGTTGCCGGTAAACGCCTGACTCATGCGCGTCGCATCGACGTTAACCTGAATATCAGGCTGACGTCCGGCCAGCACATCACGCTGGAAATTCGGCGGAATATTGACCGCAAAGGTATAGCGTCCGGCATCCAATCCGGCATCCATTTCCGTTGCCGTAATCATCTCCGGCGGCAGAAACCACGGGCGGTAAAAACTATTCACAATACGGTTCGACAACTGAGACTGATCCATATCGGCGATGGCGATAGGGGCAAGATGCAACGAACCGGGCAGGACGGTAGCGGAGGAGTAAACCGAAATCGTAAAGGCGAAGACGATCAGCGCCAGCATCGCTTTGTCGCCCAGCAGACTGCGCAGTTCTTTAACGCCGAGGTTATAAATATTACGTAATCCGCGCATTACCCC
Organism: Salmonella sp. SAL04202; assembly: GCF_046550775.1. Lineage (NCBI taxonomy): Bacteria > Pseudomonadati > Pseudomonadota > Gammaproteobacteria > Enterobacterales > Enterobacteriaceae > Salmonella > Salmonella sp. SAL04202. The sequence goes on from NZ_JBGDXK010000005.1 coordinate 122,319, forward strand.
TCCTGTTTTTTCAGCAGCAGAATGCTCAGACCCATCACCACCGGGACGGCAATCAGTAACGGCATAAATAACGGCCAGAGATCGGACAGATCCAACGCTTTGGAAAACGTCCCGCGCGCGATCGTCAGAAAATGGCTGGTCGGGTAGATCTCGCCGATCCATCTTCCCGGTCCTTCCAGCGAAGCCACCGGATCGATCATGCCGGAAAATTGTGTTGCCGGAATGAGGGTAATAATCGACGTCCCAAAAATAGCGGCGATTTGGCTCTTCATAAACGTGGAGATCAGCAGCCCCAGACCGGTGGCGATGATGACGTAAAGCAGCGCCGCGAGGGTAAGCGTGAGAAAGCTGCCTTTCAGCGGCACGCCGAATACAAAGACCGACAGCGCGCACAGTAGCAAGAAGTTCAGCATACCCAGCGCGATATACGGCAGTTGTTTACCCAGCAAAAATTCGCTGCGCGTCGTCGGCGTTACGTACAGATTAATCATCGACCCCAGCTCTTTCTCCCGCACCACGCTCAGGGCGCTAAGCATTGACGGGATCATCATGAGCAGCAGCGGAATGACCGCCGGAACGATAGCGGGCAGACTTTTCACATCCGGGTTATAGCGATAGCGCGTTTCAATGTTGAGCAGCCCGGTCTGTTTAACCGGGTTCGGCTGACGACTTGCCGCCTCCTGCAGCCAGCTTTGGTGCATCGCCTGAACGTACCCCTTCACCGTCTCGGCGCGGCTGGGCATGGCGCCATCCACCCAGACGCCAATCTGCGCTGGCTTACCGCGAGCAATATCGCGACCAAAATTAGGCGGGATCTCAATGGCAACCGCCAACTCTCCCGAACGCATCCGCCGGTCAAGCTCGTCATAGCTGGCGAGCGGCGGCTGTTCGATAAAATAGCGCGATCCCGCCAGATTGAGCGACCATGCCTGGCTGCTGACGGTTTGATCGCGGTCGAGTACGGCAAAACGCAGGTTCTCCACGTCCATACTGATGCCATAGCCCATAATCAGCATCAGAATTACCGTTCCCAGCAGCGCCAGCGTCGAGCGTACCGGATCGCGGCGTAGCTCCAGCGCTTCGCGGCGACTGTAGCTGAACAAACGCCGGAAGCTCAATCCCTGCCGCGACGGTTTACCTGACGCGGCGGGCGTCTGGGATGGCGGTATTGGGGTTTCAGGCGCCGCTCCCGCAGCTTCCTGTAGCCAGGAAATAAACGCCGCTTCCAGATTGGCCGCGCCCCGCTGTTGCACCAATTCCTGCGGCGTACCGCTGGCGAGCACTTTACCGGCGTGCATCAATGACATTCGGTCGCAACGTTCCGCTTCGTTCATAAAATGGGTCGAGATAAAAATCGTCACCTTATCCTGACGCGAAAGATCGACCATAAGCTGCCAGAACATATCCCTGGCGACCGGATCAACGCCGGACGTTGGCTCATCAAGAATCAGCATTTCCGGGCGATGGATCACCGCTACCGCCAGCGATAAACGCTGGCGGATACCGAGCGGCAACGAAGCGGGGAGCGTATCTTCCACCTCCGTTAGCATAAAGCGTTCGATCATCTGCGCGACGCGCGCCGGGATCTCCGCTGGCGGAATATGAAACAGGCGGGCATGAAGTTCCAGATTCTGCCGCACGGTGAGTTCGTTATAGAGCGAAAAAGCCTGCGACATATACCCGACCCGGCGACGGGTATCGATGTCGTTCGGGTCTACCGGCTGGCCAAATAGCCAGGCCTGGCCTTCGCTGGCGGGAAGCAGACCGGTCAGCATTTTCATGGTGGTCGATTTGCCGCAACCGTTTGAACCGAGGAAGCCAAAAATCTCGCCGCGCGGAATGCGGAAATTAACATGGTCAACCGCGACGAACTTACCGAAGCGCATGGTCAGATCTTTCGCCTCAATGGCAATCTCTTCCTGCTCAGCGTGATACGGCGGGATCACCACTGGCTTATGAGCCTGGCGCTGCGCTTCTGGCAACAGGGCGATAAACGCCTGTTCCAGCGTCGCGCTATGGGTTTTTGCCCGCAGTTGCTGCGCGCTGCCGGTTGCCAGTATCTCGCCCGCATTCATCGCCACCAGCCAGTCAAAACGCTCCGCCTCTTCCATATAGGCCGTTGCGACCAACACGCTCATATTGGTCTGGCGCTGGCGGATACTGTCGATTAAGTCCCAGAACTGAGCGCGGGAGAGCGGGTCCACGCCGGTGGTAGGCTCATCAAGAATCAGCAATTCCGGGTCATGAATCAGCGCACAGCACAGCCCCAGCTTTTGTTTCATCCCACCGGACAGCTTCCCGGCAGGACGGTCACGAAACGGCGCCAGGCCGGTGCTGTTCAGCAGCTCGGTAATACGCGCTTCGCGTTCAGCTTTGTCATGACCAAAGAGACGAGCGAAAAAATCGACGTTCTCATAAACCGATAACGTGTGATAAAGGTTTTTCCCCAGCCCCTGCGGCATCCAGGCGATGCGCGGACAGACGTCGCGGCGATGTTTCGCATCGCGCATATCGCCGCCCAGGACGATAACGTTCCCTTGCTCAATCACCCGCGCGCCAGAAATCAGCGACAGCAGGCTCGACTTACCCACCCCGTCCGGACCAATCAGCCCGACCATACTACGGGCGGGAATGTCCAGCGTGATATTGTTCAGCGCGACCGTTTTTCCGTAATGCTGGCTCACCCCCTCAAGCTGCGCCACGGGAGGAACAGGCACCAGCGTCAGCGACGTCATTGCGACAGCCTCACGCTTAGAGCGTCAGGCCAGGGCACGCGCTCATCCAGACGAACCCAGGCCATTCCCGGCAAACCGGTTTTGACATATTCCAGATGCTGTCGCAGTAGCTCTGGCGGAATACGCGCTTTGACGCGGAACATCAGCTTTAACCGTTCATCGTGGGTTTCCACGGTTTTGGGCGTGAACTGCGCCACGCTGGCGACAAAACTGATCGTCGCCGGAATACGCAGATCCGGCGCGGCGTCCAGCACCAGTCGCGCTTCGCCGCCGATCTTCAACAACCCCGCCTGTTCGGTCGGCAGGAAAAATGTCATATAAACATCGCTGAGATCGACCATGTTCAACACCCGGCCGCCAGCCGATAACACTTCGCCCGGCTCCGCAACGCGGTACTGCACGCGTCCATCGCGCGGCGCTTTTAATTCGCTGTCGTCGATGTCGGCGACAATACGCCGCTCGGTCGCCTGCGCCGCTTCCACGCGCGTTTGCGCCTGGATAATACTGGTACGCGCCGCTTCAATCGCCGCTTTTGCCGCAGATACCTGCGCTTTGGCGGTCTCCAGGGCGGCGCGCGCGCTTTCCGCCGCCGCGCGATCGTCATCTAACTGTTGTACAGATACCGCGCCACGCTGCGACAGCGAACGGGAACGCACGTGACGTTTAGAGACGGAGTCCAGCTCAGCTTCCCGCTGTTTGACGACCGACTGCGCGGCGCGCATTTCACTCTGGCGTTGCTCCAGCAAGGCGCGGGCGGCGGCAACCGCGCTTTCGGCCTCTTTAATCTGCGCAATCGCCTCCAGCCGCTGCTCCTGCAGCACGCGGGTATCCATTTTCGCCAGCACCTCGCCCTGACGAACGAACTGCCCTTCCGAAACGAGGATGGTATCAATACGCCCGGCAATCTTAGTGGCAATATCCACTTCGGTGGCTTCAATTCTGCCGTTGCTGGCGGCAAAACCCTCCGGTATTCCCGCAGGGCGCAGCATCCACCAGGCTATCGCGGCCACCGCCACAAGAATCCCCGCTCCCCACCACACCAGATGACGCTTCATTTTGTCCATAATCGACCCGCCGTAATCCCTGTTGTCTAACCATGCGTGTCACAAAATCCGCCGGGCGTGCGCTCAGCGGGGGTTTCCATTCGGGATAAGAAGGAAAAAAGAAAAGGGGCCAGACGACGAACAGACGCCGATGAAGCGCTCGCCGTCAAAGGGAGTGAATGATGTAGGTACCCGGAAAAGAGGGAGTAATGTTGTCATCATCAGCGTTCCTGGCCGTAAATGAAACACGCATACTCATAACTGCTATAAATCGATACTAACACCTCTGTCCGGGATGTCTATTCGCTTATTGTTTGTAATGGTACTTAGCGTTTTGCCGCCAAATCCTGCGCGCAGGCCCAGGCACTCGACCACGCCCACTGGAAGTTATAGCCGCCCAACCAGCCGGTGACGTCCATCACTTCGCCGATAAAATAGAGACCCGGCACGCGGCGCGCTTCCATAGTCCGCGATGATAGTTCGTTTGTATCCACGCCGCCCAGCGTTACTTCCGCTGTCCGATAGCCTTCGGTGCCGTTAGGCTGCACTTGCCAGGCCGTAAGCGTGTCAACCAACGCCTGCTGATCACGAACGTTCAACTGTCTGAGCGATACATCCGGGATGTGCCCCAACTGTTGTAAACACTCCACCAACCGTTTCGGCAGATGCATCGCCAGCGTGTTCTTCAGACTCTGGTTCGGGTGCGCGTTACGCTGTTCATTGAGAACATCTTCCAGCGAGAGGTCCGGCAATAAGTTAATGCTCACTAACTCCCCCGGTTGCCAGTAGCTGGAAATCTGTAAAACGGCGGGGCCGGACAGCCCACGATGGGTAAAAAGTAGGTTTTCCCGAAATACCGTGCCATTGCGGGCGGTAATTACGCAGGGCACAGAGACGCCAGACAGCGTCTGGAGCTGTTCTAACAGCGGCTTATGCAGCGTAAAGGGCACCAACCCGGCGCGCGTCGGCAACACCTTGAGACCAAACTGTTCGGCGATTTTATAGCCAAACGGCGATGCGCCAAGCCCCGGCATCGACAGGCCGCCGCTGGCAATCACCAACTTTTGCGTAGTCACCGTCTCGCCGTTCAACGCCAGTATGAAACCCGACTCATCACGCTCGACGCTCAGTACCTCGCTACGTAGGCGCATCGTTACGCCGCCTTTGTCGCACTCGGCAACCAGCATATCGACAATGCGTTGGGCGGAATCATCGCAAAAAAGCTGTCCCAGCGTTTTCTCATGCCAGGCTATCCCATACCTGCCGACCAGATCGATAAAGTCCCACTGGGTATAGCGGGCTAATGCTGATTTGCAAAAATGGGGGTTCTGGCTCAAATACGCAGCAGGCTCAACATAAAGATTAGTAAAGTTGCAGCGTCCACCACCGGACATGAGGATTTTACGTCCTGGCTTCTTGCCATTATCGATGAGCAGCACGCGGCTACCCGCCTGTCCTGCCTGCGCGGCGCAAAACATGCCCGCTGCGCCAGCGCCTATAATAACGGCATCAAACCTTTCCACGTCGCCTTCCTCTCTCAAATTCGGACGGGAATTGTAAAGTTTCCTCAGTGGTCGCACCAGCGCGAAAAGCGCCTGAAAATGGTATTTATCTGAAATATATAAGATAATTCTTTAGTGATATCAAACAAAGCACGAAGTACATCAAAAAAAGTCTATATTTCACTTTGCCCGCGCCGCCAAAGTCACTGATAATGCGCCGCGTTCATGTCCTCAAAATGGCGTAACGTCCTATGCTACATTTGTTTGCTGGCCTGGATTTACATACCGGGCTTTTATTATTGCTTGCTCTGGCTTTTGTGCTGTTCTACGAAGCGATTAACGGCTTCCATGACACAGCCAATGCAGTCGCAACCGTGATTTACACCCGTGCGATGCGTTCGCAGCTGGCGGTTGTCATGGCGGCGGTGTTTAACTTTTTTGGCGTTTTGCTGGGGGGTCTCAGCGTGGCGTATGCCATTGTGCATATGCTACCGACGGATCTCCTGCTCAACATGGGTTCCGCGCACGGCCTCGCTATGGTCTTTTCCATGTTGCTGGCGGCGATTATCTGGAACCTCGGCACCTGGTATTTCGGGTTGCCGGCGTCCAGTTCCCACACGCTGATTGGCGCCATTATCGGCATCGGTTTAACCAATGCGATGATGACCGGCACGTCAGTGGTGGATGCGCTTAACATCCCGAAAGTTATCAATATTTTCGGTTCACTCATTATCTCCCCTATTGTCGGTCTGGTATTCGCCGGCGGTCTGATTTTCTTGCTGCGCCGCTACTGGAGCGGTACTAAGAAACGCGCCCGTATCCACCTGACGCCAGCCGAACGTGAAAAGAAAGACGGCAAGAAAAAGCCGCCATTCTGGACGCGTATCGCGCTGATCCTCTCAGCTATCGGCGTGGCGTTTTCGCATGGCGCGAACGATGGTCAGAAAGGCATTGGCCTGGTCATGCTGGTGCTGATTGGCGTCGCGCCTGCGGGTTTCGTGGTCAATATGAATGCCTCCAGCTACGAAATCACCCGTACGCGCGATGCTATCAACAATGTCGAAACGTACTTTGAGCAGCGTCCTGACCTGCTGAAAGCCGTCACCGGCGTTGACCAACTGATTCCCTCTCCGGAACCGGGCGCGACTGAACCGACTGAATTCCACTGCCATCCGGCTAACACCATTAACGCGCTTAACCGTGCGAAAGGGATGCTGGCAAACGTGGAAAGCTACGACAAGTTAAGCGTTGAACAGCGTAGTCAGTTGCGTCGCATTATGCTGTGCATTTCCGACACGACCGATAAAGTCGTGAAATTGCCTGGCGTAAGCAGCGATGACCAGCGCCTGCTGAAAAAGCTGAAGACCGATATGTTAAGCACCATTGAGTATGCGCCGGTGTGGATCATTATGGCAGTGGCGTTGGCGCTGGGTATTGGTACGATGATCGGCTGGCGTCGCGTGGCGACCACTATCGGCGAGAAAATTGGTAAAAAAGGCATGACGTATGCGCAGGGAATGTCGGCGCAGATGACGGCGGCAGTCTCTATCGGTCTTGCCAGCTACACCGGTATGCCAGTTTCTACCACCCACGTACTCTCCTCTTCAGTGGCGGGAACCATGGTCGTTGATGGCGGCGGGTTGCAGCGTAAAACCGTGACCAGCATTCTGATGGCCTGGGTATTTACGTTACCGGCGGCGATTATTCTTTCCGGCGTGCTGTACTGGCTTTCCCTGAAGATTATTTAAGCCAAATGGGCCGGATAGCGCTGTCGCTAATCCGGCCTGTCAGGATGAAACGACACAGGCCTGACAGGCCGCTGCAAGCGGCGTCATCCGGGAGGCTTATCTAACACGAGCGGGTCAGGAAACTGGCCCGCTTTTTTCATTCAGTGCCAAATCATGAGCGCAATCAAGCTCACCACCACCAAACCGCATAACGCGCTGGTCAGCAGAAACTGGCGGCGCACGCGTTCACAACGGCGAATAAATTCTTCATCATGATGATCGCGATAGCGCTGAGCGTAGATATACCATACCAGGCGCACCTGTTTGTTGGGCTGACCATGCGTGGTAAAGAAGCCGCCGCCATCGACATATTGATAGAGCAAAGGATCGCAACCACGAAGTACCACTAACAGTGCGCGTAGCGATGAGAAATAGCGCGCCATATTAACAATGCAAACGACACATAAAGCCCAGAATAGTGAGACGGTGCTTATCATATCTCCTCCCCGGCGACCCGCCCACGGAGTTCCTCTCCGGGACTACCGCTCCCCGATACCCTGCCAGACAATCAGTGAAAGAGTACTACGAAAGCCGTCCATATTAGCGCTCCGCATTCGAACGGCTCTTATACACATTGTAGGAGATCAGTTAATTTTTTTACCAGAAGGTTAATCACTATCAATGCAATTCCCTAGAAATTTTGTTTAACTAACTGGCAAGCAAGGCAGATTGACGGATTATCCTGGTCGCTATAATGTAAGGATAGTTATGGTAAACGGCTGAGCTAGCCCCGCGCATAGAGTTCGCAGGACGCGGGTGACGCGGCGGCATAAGAAACGCCAGTAGCTCAATGGTCATCGACAACTTATGGAAGGAGTAACACTATGGCTTATAAACACATTCTTATCGCAGTTGATCTCTCCCCGGAAAGTAAAGTTCTGGTTGAAAAAGCGGTCTCTATGGCGCGCCCCTACAACGCGAAAATCTCCCTCATCCACGTTGATGTGAATTATTCAGACCTGTACACCGGTCTGATTGACGTCAATCTGGGCGATATGCAGAAACGTATCTCCGAAGAAACCCACCACGCGCTGACCGAGCTGTCTACCAACGCTGGCTACCCTATCACTGAAACCCTGAGCGGTAGCGGCGATTTGGGCCAGGTGCTGGTTGACGCCATCAAGAAATACGATATGGATCTGGTCGTTTGCGGTCATCACCAGGACTTCTGGAGCAAACTGATGTCTTCTGCGCGCCAGCTGATCAACACCGTTCACGTTGACATGCTGATTGTTCCGCTGCGCGACGAAGAAGAGTAATACTTGCCGTGCCGGCTGGCGGCTAAGACCGCATCTGGTCTATAGTCAATCAGGTTGGCCTGAGCCATCAGGCAAATTCCGGCTATCAACAACAACGCCCGCTTATGTGGGCGTTTTGTTTATCCCCCCTTCTTCGCAGTACTCAGTACATCATTCCATCACACCAAACATAATTAGTGTGATCCACTAATTAGTTTGCGTATCATTTGTATAATAACCTATTGATCAGGCTAATAACCGCAGTCTATATCAGGGTAAGTCTTTTCGGCGCGTTTTGATATACGCGCTCATACGTTTCGGGATGGCATTAAAAGGCGAAGGAATATGAATACAACTGCACCTACGGGCTTGCTGCAGCAACCTCGTCCATTCTTCATGATCTTTTTTGTAGAATTATGGGAACGATTTGGCTATTACGGCGTCCAGGGCATCCTGGCGGTCTTTTTCGTTAAACAATTGGGTTTTTCTCAGGAACAGGCCTTTATTACCTTTGGCGCTTTTGCGGCGCTGGTTTATGGCCTGATCTCCATCGGCGGCTATGTTGGCGACCATCTGTTAGGGACTAAACGCACCCTGGTCCTGGGCGCGATTGTGCTGGCGATTGGCTATTTTATGACCGGTATGTCGCTATTAAATCCCGATCTGATTTTTATCGCACTGGGTACGATTGCCGTGGGCAACGGGTTATTTAAAGCCAATCCCGCCAGCCTGCTCTCTAAATGCTATCAGCCTAAAGATCCCCGGCTGGATGGCGCTTTCACCCTGTTTTATATGTCGATTAACATCGGTTCTTTGTTATCGCTATCGCTGGCGCCGGTGATTGCCGATAAATTTGGCTATGCGGTGACCTATAATCTGTGCGGCGCTGGTTTAATTGTTGCGCTTCTGGTGTACTTCGCCTGCCGTGGCATGGTGAAAAATATCGGTTCTGAACCGGATCATAAACCGCTACGTTTTCGTAATTTGCTGCTGGTACTACTCGGCACCGTCGTCATGATTTTCCTCTGCGCCTGGCTGATGCACAACGTTAAGATTGCCAATCTGGTGCTCATCGTCCTTTCTATCGTCGTCACTATTTTCTTCTTTCGCGAAGCGTTTCGTCTGGATAAAACCGGCCGCAATAAAATGTTCGTGGCGTTTATTCTGATGATTGAAGCCGTGCTGTTTTACATTCTGTATGCGCAGATGCCTACCTCGCTGAACTTCTTTGCGATTAATAACGTGCATCATGAAATTCTTGGATTCGCCATTAACCCGGTGAGTTTTCAGGCGCTGAACCCATTCTGGGTGGTCGTCGCCAGTCCGGTACTGGCAGCGATTTACACCCGACTGGGTAGTAAAGGCAAAGATCTGACTATGCCGATGAAGTTTACGCTCGGTATGTTCCTCTGCGCACTGGGTTTTCTGACCGCCGCCGCCGCCGGGATGTGGTTTGCCGATGCGCAAGGATTGACGTCGCCGTGGTTTATCGTGCTGGTGTATCTGTTCCAGAGTCTGGGCGAGCTGCTGATTAGCGCGCTGGGGCTGGCAATGGTCGCCGCTCTGGTGCCGCAGCATCTGATGGGTTTTATTCTGGGAATGTGGTTCCTGACCCAGGCCGCCGCCTTCCTGCTCGGCGGTTATGTGGCGACCTTCACTGCCGTACCGGAAAACATCACCGATCCGTTGCAGACGCTGCCAATTTATACCGGCGTCTTTAGCAAAATTGGTCTGGTAACGCTGGCGGTCACCGTGGTGATGGCCATTATGGTGCCGTGGTTAAACCGAATGATTAATACGCCAGATACCGAACAGTAATACTCAGTGCCGGATGCGGCTTACGCCTTATCCGGCCTACAAATAATTGAGAATCGTAGGCCCGATAAGCGCAACACCATCGGGCAATCCGTTACTCCGTCAGAGGGGTTCCGGCATAAATATCAAACCGATGCCCTTTGGTAACGATGGCGTTGGGCGTCGCGACATCCGCCAGCGGCGGCGCATAATCGGGACGTTTGACCACCACGCGTTTGGTCGCCAACTGACGCGCCGGTTCCAGCAGTCCGTCGGCGTCGAGATCCGGCCCCACCAACGACTGAAATACCCGCATCTCTTTCTTTACCAGCGCGCTTTTCTGCCGGTGAGGAAACATCGGATCGAGGTAGACCACCTGCGGGCGCGGCGTGATATCAGTCAACGCCGTCAGGCTGGAAGCATGAATCAACTGCAAACGCTCCTGAAGCCAGCCGCCAATGTCCGCATCGGCGTAGCCGCGCGTCAGACCGTCATCGAGCAACGCGGCGACCACCGGATTACGCTCCAGCATCCGCACGCGGCAACCGACGGACGCCAGTACAAACGCATCGCGCCCCAGTCCGGCCGTGGCATCAACCACATCCGGCAGATAATCGCCTTTGATACCAACGGCTTTCGCCACCGCTTCGCCGCGCCCGCCGCCGAACTTACGTCGATGGGCCATCGCGCCGCCGACAAAATCGACGAAAATGCCGCCGAGCTTCGGTTCGTCGCGCTTGCGCAGCTCCAGATGTTGCGGCGTCATCACCAGCGCCATTAGATTGTCTTCGTCATGCTCCAGTCCCCAGCGGGCAGCCAGAACAGATAAGGCGCCGTCTGTGGCGCCCGTTTCATCCATTAAGCAGATTTGCACGTAAAATCAGCCTTTAATCCCGTAATGCTCCAGCATCGCGTCCAGTTGTGGTTCACGGCCACGGAAGCGTTTAAAGAGTTCCATCGGCTCTTCAGAACCACCGCGAGTCAGGATGTTATCAAGGAACGACTGACCGGTCTCACGGTTGAAAATGCCTTCCTCCTCAAAGCGGGAATACGCATCCGCCGCCAGTACGTCGGCCCACAGATAGCTGTAGTAGCCTGCCGCATAGCCGCCAGCAAAGATATGGCTGAACGCATGTGGGAAACGGCCCCATGTCGGTGACGGCACCACGGCGACCTGTTTTTTGATTTCAAAGAGCGTCTCAAGAATTTTCGCTCCTTGCTGCGGGTTAAATTCCGCATGCAGACGGAAATCAAACAGACCGAACTCCAGTTGACGCAGAATAAACAGCGCCGCCTGATAGTTTTTCGCCGCCAGCATTTTATCCAGCAGCTCCTTCGGCAACGGTTCGCCGGTTTCATAGTGGCCGGAGATAAACGCCAGCGCTTCCGGCTCCCAGCACCAGTTTTCCATAAACTGGCTTGGCAGTTCGACCGCGTCCCACGGCACCCCGCTGATGCCGGAGACCCCGGCGGTCTCAATGCGGGTCAGCATATGATGCAGGCCATGACCAAACTCGTGGAACAGGGTGATCACTTCGTCATGGGTAAACAGAGCGGGTTTACCGTTCACCGGACGGTTGAAATTACAGGTCAGATAAGCGACCGGCTTTTGCAATGTGCCGTCCGCTTTACGCATCTGGCCGACACAGTCGTCCATCCACGCCCCGCCGCGTTTGTGTTCGCGCGCGTACAGGTCAAGGTAGAAGCTGCCGCGCAGCTCGTTATTTTCGTCATACAGTTCAAAGAAACGCACTTCCGGGTGCCAGACATCAACGTCAGTACGCTCTTTGGCGGTGATGCCGTAAATACGTTTCACCACTTCAAACAGGCCGTTCACGGCTTTGTTTTCCGGGAAGTACGGACGTAGCTGCTCATCGCTGATGCTGTACAGGTGCTGTTTTTGCTTTTCACTGTAGTACGCGATATCCCACGGTTGCAGCTCCTCAACGCCAAATTCGGCTTTGGCGAAGGCGCGCAGCTGGGCCAGCTCTTTTTCCCCCTGCGGACGGGCGCGTTTCGCCAGATCGGTTAAGAAATCGAGCACCTGCTGCGGATTTTCCGCCATCTTGGTGGCCAGCGATTCATGGGCATAATTTTCGAAGCCCAGCAGTTGCGCCAGTTCATGGCGCAGCGCAAGAATTTCTTCCATCACCGGGCTGTTATCCCACTTACCGGCGTTCGGCCCCTGGTCGGAGGCGCGAGTGGAATAGGCGCGATACATCTCTTCACGCAACGCCTGGTTGTCGCAGTAGGTCATCACTGGCAGATAGCTCGGGATATCCAGAGTCAGCAGGTAACCTTCCTGCTCTTTGGCTTCCGCCTGGGCTTTAGCGGCGGCGAGCGCGCTTTCCGGCATTCCCGCCAGCTCGGCTTCGTCGGTGATGAGCTTCGTCCAGCCCATGGTGGCATCGAGCACATTATTGCTGTACTGGTTGCCCAGCTCAGACAGGCGAGTGGCGATTTCGCCGTAACGCTGCTGTTTCTCTTTCGGCAGACCGATGCCGGACAGTTCAAAATCACGCAGCGCGTTATCAACCGCTTTCTTCTGCGCGGTATTCAGAGTGGCGTAATGATCGCCGTCGCGCAGGTCGCGGTACGCATTGTACAGTCCTTCATGTTGCCCAACCCAGGTGCTGTATTCAGACAGCAGCGGCAGCGTCTGTTCGTAGGCTTCACGCAGCTCCGGACTATTTTTCACCGAGTTTAAGTGGCTAATTGGCGAGAAAATACGCCCCAGAACATCGTCGGCTTCCGCCAACGGCTGGCAGAGGTTCTCCCAGCTATACGGCGCGCCATGCGCCACAACGCCTTCTACCGCCGCCCGGCAATCGGCCAACGCTTTGGTGACCGCAGGCACCACATGCTCCGGTTTAATTGCAGAAAAAGGCGGCAGTGAAAAAGACGTTAGTAATGGATTGGTCATATGCGCAGTCCTGGTCTAAAAAAGAAATGAAGCGCTCTATCGCGCTTTCGCTATGGATCTAGAATGGGGGATAGTTGGGGGAATTTCAATGATGGTGGGCGCTCATTTCACCCGTGCAGCAATGCCAGCATCCGAACGTAGGCATTGCTGCTGAATCCAATTTTAACGACTGAAGATCAGTAGCTGTAGCGGCATAGTGACAATATCCAGCGCCAAAGTTACCGGCAGCAACACTCTGCCAAATTTTGCCCCGGACATACTGCGCTGATACTGATAGAACTCAACGGTGAAAGGATGGTAAAACGCTAGCTGCTGAGTAACGCTCTGATCTTTATTTTTCTGATGGATAGTCCCTTTCAGGTCCATGACGGATAGCGTGCAATTTACCGCGCCGTCTGCACAAATAAACCCATAGCCTACCGCCGCCAGTTTATCTTTCTCGTCCACCCAGGCGTAAGTCACATTGACTTCACCCGTAAACTCCTTCTTATCTGTATCAATCAGGAATTTAACACCATCCTTTACTCGCATTTTATCCCGGCGAATAGTCGCATCTTTTAACAGCGCGACCACATTATCGCCGCCCTGGGTCAACAGGTAGTCAAAATGTTCGCCAACAAACACCCAGCCCGTTTTCCCGTTGCTATCTTTACCTAAGGAAAGCGCGGTAACGGTATCCGATTTCCAGGTAGACTGATGACGATTGCCATCTTTATCGGTGGCAAGTATCAGCCCAAATGAAAGACAGCCCGACAGCGAACAGCAAACCAGTAATAAAAACAGCGTGCGAACGACACATTTTCCATAATGGAACATCAATGAATCCTTTCTTTTCTATTATTAGCGCTATCGTTTTAATCAAATAAACAAGGTAAAACCAGCACTATCATCATAATAAAAACGATTTCAGAATAAGACCCGACAGGGGTAAGTCGGTGGACGCGTCGCGGCATGATTAGCGTTAAATTCAGATAGGCTTTTCATGGGTGTTTTTCTGAAAACAGGGCCGTGACATCAATCGCTGTCATTTTTGCGCAAACTGCCCATGTATAATATTCTCAACTTTTTCGTTTCTGGAATACAAGGATTGTATATGACCACGTTATTACAGGTTATTGTACTGATATTTATTGTTTTCTTTATTTTCCCTGGGCGAAAAATTTTCCGTCGGAGTAAGCATCTGCAAGATGGCCGTAAATTAATTTCATCTTCTTCGCTGATGCTGCGAAAATTTGGCAGTTCTCGCGGCTATAACGCGGATTACTACTTTGACATGCAGTACCTCTATGAAGTCTTCGTTGACGTTATTTACGCTCTGACGCCACAGCCTACTTGTTTTTCCTCCTGGCCAACGGCGATAAAAGCGCAAGAGCGGTAATCTCTACGGATCTGCGGTAAACTATCGGCTAACTTGTTTACTTCCCGGAATATCTGCATCCATGCTCAGTTATCGTCACAGCTTTCACGCTGGCAACCACGCCGACGTCCTTAAACATACCGTTCAGAGCCTGATCATCGAGTCGCTAAAAGAGAAAGAAAAACCGTTTCTCTATCTGGACACGCACGCGGGCGCGGGGCGTTATCAGTTGGGCAGCGAACATGCTGAACGTACCGGAGAGTATCTGGAAGGCATCGCCCATATCTGGCAGCAGGACGACCTGCCCGCCGAACTGGAACCGTATATTAGCGTCGTAAAACATTTCAACCGCAGCGGGCAGTTACGCTACTATCCGGGCTCCCCGTTAATCGCCCGCCAGTTGCTGCGTGAGCAGGACAGTCTGCAACTCACGGAATTGCATCCCAGCGACTTCCCACTGTTGCGCGCGGAGTTTCAAAAAGACAACCGCGCCCGCGTGGAACGCGCTGACGGCTATCAGCAACTGAAAGCCAAATTGCCGCCGGTTTCCCGCCGCGGTCTGATCCTCATTGACCCGCCTTATGAAATGAAAACCGACTACCAGGCGGTAGTCAGCGGCATCAGCGAGGGTTATAAACGTTTCGCCACCGGTACATACGCGCTATGGTATCCGGTGGTGCTCCGCCAGCAAATTAAGCGCATGATTCATGATCTGGAGGCCACCGGCATCCGTAAAATCCTGCAAATTGAGCTGGCGATCCGCCCGGACAGCGATCAGCGCGGGATGACGGCGTCCGGTATGATCGTGGTTAACCCGCCGTGGAAACTGGAGCAGCAGATGAACAACGTGCTACCGTGGCTGCACAGCAGGTTGGCGCCAAACGGTCACGGACACACTTCGGTAAGCTGGATCGTGCCGGAGTAATCACAGCCATCGGTGGAACCTTTCACCTTCAGGTATACAATCGCGAATATTTTGGCGGGTAGCGCAGAATCTATCCGTCCGACAACGAACATAAAGGAGCGGTCATGACCAAACACTATGATTACATCGCTATCGGCGGCGGCAGCGGCGGTATCGCCTCGATTAACCGCGCCGCTATGTACGGCCAGAAATGCGCGCTCATCGAAGCCAAAGAGCTGGGCGGCACCTGTGTTAACGTGGGCTGCGTGCCGAAGAAAGTGATGTGGCATGCCGCGCAGATTCGTGAAGCGATTCATCTGTATGGCCCGGACTACGGTTTTGACGCCACGATTAATCAGTTCGACTGGAGCAAGCTGATTGCCAGCCGTACCGCGTATATTGACCGCATCCATACTTCATACGACAACGTGCTGGGCAAAAATAACGTGGATGTGATTAAAGGCTTTGCCCGCTTTGTCGATGCCAAAACCATTGAAGTGAACGGCGAAACCATCACCGCCGACCATATTTTGATCGCTACCGGCGGCCGTCCGAGCCATCCGAGCATTCCAGGCGTGGAATACGGCATTGATTCCGACGGTTTCTTTGCGCTATCTGCCTTGCCGGAACGCGTCGCGGTGGTAGGCGCAGGTTATATCGCTGTTGAACTGGCTGGCGTTATCAACGCGCTGGGGGCGAAAACGCATCTGTTTGTCCGGAAACATGCGCCGCTGCGCAGTTTTGACCCGATGATTAGCGAAACGCTGGTTGAGGTGATGAACGCCGAAGGCCCGCAACTGCATACTCACGCCGTGCCGAAAGCGGTGGTAAAAAACGCCGACGGCAGTCTGACTCTGGAACTGGAAGATGGCCGCAGTGAAACCGTTGATTGCCTGATCTGGGCCATTGGTCGCGAACCGTCGACCGACAATATTAATCTGGCGGCAGCGGGCGTGAAAACCAATGAAAAAGGTTACATCATCGTTGATAAATGGCAGAACACGAACGTAGAAGGCATTTACGCCGTTGGCGATAACACCGGCGCAGTGGAGTTAACGCCAGTCGCCGTCGCCGCCGGTCGCCGTCTCTCCGAACGCCTGTTTAACAACAAGCCGGACGAGCATCTGGACTACAGCAACATCCCGACCGTGGTCTTTAGCCATCCGCCTATCGGCACCGTCGGGTTAAGCGAGCCGCAGGCGCGCGAGCAGTACGGCGATGAGCAGGTAAAAGTCTATAAATCATCGTTTACCGCTATGTATACCGCGGTAACGACACACCGCCAGCCGTGCCGTATGAAGCTGGTCTGCGTCGGGCCGGAAGAAAAAATTGTGGGTATCCACGGTATCGGCTTCGGCATGGATGAAATGTTGCAGGGCTTCGCGGTAGCGCTGAAGATGGGCGCTACCAAGAAAGACTTCGATAATACCGTCGCTATTCACCCGACCGCATCGGAAGAGTTTGTGACCATGCGTTAATATCTTGTGCGCCCATCTTCAAGGGTGGGCGCACAAGCCTGCATGATTAATACGTACTGAAATAACTCTGGATCAGTTCCGGATTACGCGTCTGAGTTAATGCCGTCATCAGCAAGACTCGCGCCTTCGCCGGGTTGAGCGAGTCAGACACCAGCCCTGGCTGCCCTTTATCCAACGGTACTACGCCGTTTCCGGTGCGGGAAGCACGCACCACGATAATCCCGGCCTTCTCCGCTTTTTTAATCCCCGCGTCGCTGCGTACCGAGACTGAACCTGCGCCGGTTCCGGCATAAATAATACCGTCCGCGTGATGGGCGATCGCCGCATCATACATATATTCCGGGTCGTCCTGATAGCCGTAAATAATCACCACATTGGGTAATTTTTTGATATTACGTACGTCAAAAACAGATCGCAGGGTATGAATTTTTTCCACCCGCGTTTCGAACTGTGGCTGACCATTAACGATGACCCCCAGATAGCCCTCTTCCGGCGCTTTAAAGGTATCCAGAGTCGTGGCATTAGTTTTCGTCACAAAGCGCGCCGAACCAATACGATCGTTTAAAACCACCATCACACCGCGTCCCTTCGCATTCGGGTCAGCAGCCACCGTGACCGCTTCCAGCAGGTTCATTGCGCCATCGGCGCTGATTGCCGACGCGGGCCGCATTGCAGCGGTAAACACCACCGGTTTGTCGCTTTTCACGGTCAAATTAAGAAAGTAGGCGGTTTCATCGAGCGTGTCAGTGCCATGAGTAATAACCACACCGTCAACATCGTCCCGCGCCAATAACGCATTCACCTTCTGTGAAAGTTTCAGGATGATATCGCTGGTCATATTTTCGCTACCAATATTCGCCACCTGCTCGCCGTCAACGCGAGCGATATTATTCATTTCCGGCACGGCATTTATTAATGTTTGCACGCCAAGTTCACCGGATTTATATCCGGCGGTTTGCGTATTATTGGCTGCCGTCCCGGCGATGGTACCGCCTGTCGCGAGAATAACAATATGCGGTAGTGACGTTGTGCTAAATACACAGTGGCTGATGAGCAGCAACACGGTGGCCATGAAAACTCTGATTTTCATTTTCTTCCTCTGAATTAAAAATAATAAGTGACGTGTGCTATAAAAAATTTAATAACAATCAGGCCAGAACCATTTTTCCTATTAACAGCCCGACAATGACCGAGACAATCACGTTAACTAATCCCGGACGCATAAAACTATGGTTAAGCACATATTTGCCGATACGCGTCGTACCGGTGTCGTCAAACGCCAGCGCCGCCAGACACTGTCCCGCCACCGGAATAAAGAAATAGCCGTTAACGGCAGGCCAGGAACCGATTAATGCATAAGCGGGCAACCCTAACGCCAGCCCCAGCGGCAACAGAATTAACGTCGTTGCCGCCTGGCTGCTGACCATAGCGGACACGAAAAACATCATAATGGCGATAAGCCAGGTATGCTGTTGCAATAGAGTTTGCACTTCTGCCTTAATCAACGCGATATGACCATTCACGAACGTCTCACTCATCCAGGCCAGGCCGAAGGCGCAGACAATCGCCAGCGCGCCCGCCCGAAATACCGTACCGCTGATAATTTGATCGACCTGCGGCCGGCATAACAACACAATCAGACAGGCAAAAGAGAGCATCGTAATCTGGATAGCGGCGGACATCGAAAGCGGTTGTAGCCCTTTCGCTGTTTCCACCATGGGCCGCAGCGCCGGAATCAGTCCTAACAGAACGATAACGATCGCGCTGGTCAGAAATAACGCCACCGACAATTTGGCGCGCGAAGTGACCACCGTATTTTTACTTTCTTTCTGCGCAGGTTTAATTAACCCTTCAGCAAGCCGACGTTGATATTCCGGATCGTCTTTTAACTCTTTTCCTTTATTAAAGGTCGCTATTGCCCCCATCGCTACGCCGATTAACGTGGCGGGCACGCAAATCATCATAATGGTTGAAATAGAGACGCCCAACGGCGCCATTAAACCAATCATCGCCGCCATGGCGGCAGATATAGGACTGGCGGTGATCGCCTGTTGCGATGCGATAACGGAAATAGATAAAGGACGTTCCGGTCGAATACCAGAATCCCGTGCGACTTCAGAAATAACCGGTAACAAGCTATAAACGACATGCCCCGTTCCTGACATAAAAGTGAAGATATAACAGATAAACGGCGCTAATAACGTAATGTAACGAGGGTGGCGACGCAGAATTTTTTCCGCCAGTTTGACCAGTAAATCCAGCCCGCCGGAGGCCTGTAAAGAAGCGGCCGCCAGGACAACAGAAAGAATAATCAGAATAACATCAATCGGTGGCGTAGAAGGCGTCAAGCCAAAAATAAAAACCATCACGCCGACGCCTAACCCGCCGACCATCCCTAAAAATACGCCGCCGATCCTGGCGCCTATCATCAGGGCCACAAGGATAAAACATAATTCCGTCCAAAACATACTTCCTCCTGGGTTATCTGGAGTGAGTGTCGCTTTACATTGAGGGACGTAACCTATTGTGCAAACGGTTTACCAAAACCAAATGCGCCGTAATGAGATAACACCTGCGCCGCCGATTTCCCGCCCTGCCGCATGGCGCGTAACACGCTTTCTTTATCGGGTTCCGCCATACCCGATTGCAAAATGGAAAGCAAAAAACCGGTTAAGAAGGCGTCGCCTGCGCCCAGCGTATCGACAGGTTCGATATAAGCAGGTTGCCACTCCAGATAATCCGCGCCGGAAAAATAATAAACTTTTTCATGCCCGCAGGTGGCAATAATATGCCGACAGCCATAACGATAAAGTTTATTGAGTTTTATTTTGATTTCATCTGGCGATAACCCGCTACAGGAGACAAATCCATAATCTACCCACGGGCATACCTTTTCAAAATAGTCGTCTGTACCGCGCCCGGAAAAATCAAAAGAGAGTAAGACGGTTTGTTGTTTAATTTTCTCCAGTTCCGATTCCAGGTGGCCGTTAATACTGGAATGGACTAAGGTAAATTGTGATATATAGCGAAGATCGTCGTCAGACAGACTAAAAGGATGTTCCCGCAATACGCCGTTTTTGTTGCTGGCGACAAATTGTCGATCGCCATGCGAGAGACGGATACAGGCATACCCATTTTCGCCGGTATAATGGCAGCTGTGAGAGATGTCTATCTGTAGCTGGTGTAATACATCCTGTACGTGCTGCGCGGCGTCGTCATTGCCAAACGCCCCCATAAACGCGCTGGGGATGTCTGCTAATTTCGCATAGACAGCAAAATTTAATGCATTACCGCCGGGGTACATGATGCCGGAATGCAGGTATTTATCGACAACGTTGTCGCCAATACCCAATACGCTGATGCTCATCATTATTCCTTGTTTGTCTTTACAATAAAAAGCGTCCCTGCTTTTTTATCCATCCTGATGTAATTAATATTCCACTTTCCACATATAGCGGCGCGTCGTTAACGGATGCTGACGCGCCTCAGCTAACGCCCGATTGTAAACGGGATAAACGTTATTAAAGAGAGAGTGGTTAAAGTAATCAATAACCGTGGTTTTAATGGTCGATAGCCCCAGCTCTTTCGCATCGACAACTTCAATCCGGCGGCCATATTTTTTCAGGAAGTTTAACGCGCGTTCATCCACCGCCCGCGTATTGCCCTCGGAAAACTGGAAGAAGAAAGGCGTATTCGCATCGGTAATTTCAAACGGCCCGTGGAAAAACTCACCGCTATGAATACAGGCGGAATGTATCCATTGCATTTCCATAAAGATGCAGATGCTCTGTAGGTAGGCTGCGCCATAGCCCGCGCCGCTGGCGACGGTATAAATGACTTTATCGTCTTTATATTCCTGCGCGAACGCCTGCGCGCGTTCCGCAACCTGCTCGCAAGCGCGCCAGACGATACGGTTGATTTTGCTGACGCCATCCTGAAAATCGTCGTAGTGCGCATACCCTTCCGTCTGCTGGAGCAGTTCGACCGCACTCAGCAGGCCTTTCATCGTTTTCTCTCCGGCAATATCTTTACCGTCGCCAAACGTGTACGTTTCCACATAGTCGCAATGCGCCACCAACGGTGAATCCATTACCCAGGTTAAACCAATGACCGGCGCGCCGTGCTGACGGGCGATTTCAGCCGCTTTAATTGTCTCTGGCGTATTACCTTTGTGGGAAGCGACAACCACAACGGCATTTTCTCCCAGCGCTACCGGCGGGTTGTTAATAAATTCTCCGCTGTTATACAGACCGACAGTCAACGCTTTCGCTTCTTTTTCTAAAAATGCTTTCGCCGGATAGAACGCCGCATAAGAACCGCCGCACGCCACGTAATAGACGTGTTTAACGCCCCCTTTCTCTGCCTGGCTGGTCACAATATTGCTAACTGTCTCTTTCATACCCATCATGCTTTCCTCTGGTTCCATCAATGATACAGGCGAGGATTCGCCATAAATGACTCATAATGTATTATTATTTTTATATGACATTTAAATACATTTGATCAAGATGGAAACCAAAAAAAATCGGGATCCGCGATCTGGATCCCGATTCAGCCTGCTCTTCGTTAGCGTAATGCTGACATCATACGGTAAACCGTATTTTATCGCCGACAATCAACTGTTGCGAAACGCAGGAGAGTTCTCCTTTGTTATCAATCATTTCACTTTTTATCAGGATCAGCGGATAACCCTCGTTGACGCCAAGATAATGGGCGACTTCAAAGCTGGCATAAACCAGTTCGATCATCTTACGGGAGTGGGTAAACCATAAGTGGTGTTTCTCGCGTAAGCATTCATACAAAGAGTGATTATTAAGATCTTCGTCCAGCAAAAACGCAAAACGTGGGGGAAGATGTACGGTTTCCAGCGATACCGCCACATCGTCGGCATAGCGGATACGTTCAATGACGACCGCTTTTTCGCCATCGTTCATATTCAGTAACGCTTTTGTCTCATCGTCTACCGATTCAAAAACGGATTTGATGGTGCGTGACCCCGGGCGACGTCCCTGGGACTGGCATAACTCGCTGAAACTCATGATGCCGGTCATGCTGCGCTGAAATTTCTCACCAGAGACAAAGGTGCCTTTGCCGGAGACACGGGTCAGCAAATTTTCACGCGTCAGCGCATCCAGCGCCTTACGGACCGTGACCCTGCTCACCTGCCAGCGCGCGCTCAGTTCATTTTCCGTCGGGATCTGCTGGCCTGGTTTATACTCTCCACGCGCAATGGCCTCTTTTAAGGCGGCTTCAAGCTGCTTATAAAGCGGTTTGGCGCTTTTACTGTCGGGTTGCTCGATCATTTGTATCCATTTGTATTATCATGGTGCCATAGCTTGTATTATAACTATTTACGTTACCTTTGCTTGTGAATCCACGCCATGCGGTGACGTAGTGATACCGCTATGAAACGAATGTTCTGATTTTAGGTCTGGGGAGGGCGTCATGAAAATAGGATTTTCGCAATACTATTCAGTAAGTTATGAAGTGTTTTTTCTTGAGAGGTAAATTGCAAAATGTGATCTACCGCACACTTTGCCACTCAGGTATCGAAGCGAATGTCTACGCTTAATAGACAGCCGGGCAACACCCGTATCTTTTACGACGCAAGCCGGAGGTCCTTGTCATTATGCTCAACCAGAAATTAAACCCCACGCCTTCTGAAGATCTGACTATTGATGTCGATCTGCTTTATGAAACAGACCCGTGCGAGTTAAAGCTGGATGAAATGATCGAGGCGGAACCGGAGCCGGAGATGATCGAGGGGCTTCCCGCCTCTGACGCCCTGACCCCTGCCGATCGGTATCTCGAACTGTTCGAGCATGTACAGTCAACAAAACTGTTTCCAGACAGTAAAACGTTCCCGGACTGCGCGCCGAAGATGGACCCGCTTGATATCCTGATCCGCTACCGTAAGGTCAGACGCCACCGTGATTTTGACTTACGCCGCTTCGTCGAGAACCATTTCTGGCTACCGGAAACCTTATCCAGCGAGTATGTCTCTAACCCCGAAAACTCGCTCAAAGAACATATTGACCAGCTTTGGCCGATACTGACGCGCGAACCGCAGGATCATATTCCGTGGTCTTCGCTGCTGGCGCTACCGCAATCCTATATCGTGCCGGGAGGCCGCTTTAGCGAAACCTATTATTGGGACTCTTATTTTACCATGCTGGGTCTGGCGGAAAGCGGGCGCGAAGATTTACTTAAATGTATGGCGGATAATTTCGCCTGGATGATTGAAAACTATGGCCATATTCCCAACGGCAACCGGACCTATTATCTGAGCCGCTCGCAGCCGCCGGTTTTCGCCCTGATGGTTGAACTGTTCGAAGAAGATGGCGTACGCGGCGCGCGGCGTTATCTCGACCATCTCAAAATGGAATACGCCTTCTGGATGGACGGCGCCGAATCGCTGGCGCTCAACCAGGCTTATCGCCACGTTGTGCGGATGCCGGACGGTTCCCTGCTGAACCGCTACTGGGACGATCGCGATACGCCGCGCGACGAGTCCTGGCTGGAAGATGTCGAAACCGCAAAACATTCCGGTCGTCCGCCCAATGAAGTCTACCGGGATTTGCGCGCCGGGGCGGCGTCCGGCTGGGACTATTCTTCACGCTGGCTACGCGATGCGGGCCGGCTTGCCAGCATACGTACGACCCAGTTTATCCCTATCGATTTGAACGCTTTTCTGTATAAACTGGAGAGCGCTATCGCCAATATTTCAGCGCTGAAAGGCGAACGTGACACCGAGGCGCTATTTCGCCAGAAAGCCAGCGATCGACGCGCCGCCGTGAACCATTATCTGTGGGATGATGAAAACGGCTGTTATCGGGACTATGACTGGCGACGCGAAGAAATGGCGCTCTTTTCCGCTGCCAGTATCGTGCCGCTGTATGTCGGTATGGCGAACCACGAGCAGGCCGACCGTCTGGCAAATGTGGTACGCAGCCGTCTGTTAACGCCCGGCGGGATTATGGCGACCGAATACGAAACCGGCGAACAGTGGGATAAACCGAACGGCTGGGCACCGCTGCAATGGATGGCGATTCAGGGCTTCAAACTGTATGGCGACGATATGCTGGGCGATGAAATCGCTCATAACTGGTTAAAAACGGTGAACCATTTTTATCAGGAGCACCATAAACTGATCGAGAAATACCATATTTCCGGCGGTACGCCCCGCGAAGGCGGCGGGGGCGAGTATCCGCTACAGGACGGGTTCGGCTGGACCAATGGCGTGGTGCGCCGCCTGATTGGCCTTTACGGAGAGCCTTAACCTGCTCCGGCCTCAGTGAATCGCATCATAAATGGCTGACTGAATTTTCAGCCATTTTTTATTGTCTGCGCTGGGCCGGGCCTGAGCGCGCAGTCGGGCCTGCTCCGTATCGTGCTGCTGGCGCGTCACAACAGCCGGAACGGTGCAAAACGTTTGCAAATAGGTTTTATGCATCGCGGTCAGCGGCGCGCCGCTCGACATGTCATGACTTAACGTTGTGATAAATCGTCGGCAGGGTTTGACCTCATCCATCAGCGCGGGATAACGCAACAACAGTTGCAGCACCTCGGTATGTCCTGCCGCAAACGCCTGCTCCGTCCACGCGAGCTGCCAGTTCATTCCGCCCTGGAGGAACAGCGCCGTCACCCGCGTATCATTGCGCTCTATCGCCGCCCGCATGGTAAACGCATCCCAGGTAATCCCCATATGATTGAGCGTTTCCCGCGCGGAAGGCGCCTCGCGCGGCGGTTCATCCTGCGCCATTGCGGGAGCTTGCCCGTTATCGGAGCCTGGCGACGACGAACTAAATAGCCAGAACGCGCCCGCCAGTATCGCCAGCGTCATGACGCCAACCGCGCCCCACAAAGCGCCGGAAATAAGTTGCTCACGCTCTTCAGGCGTACGCGGAGGCCGCTTACGCGGTGGTTCTATGCTCTCGCTAATCTCATGCTTATCTCCCCCGGCCTGCCGATCTTTAAGCCGCGCGGTTTCCCAGAACTGGCGCAATTCACGTTCATCCGCCAGCAGAAACGAAGCGGGATTCACGCGGGTACGTTTTTCGGCATAGGCGCGCTGGATGGGCCGAACGATTTGCTGATACTGAACGTTTAGCAGCATAAGCTGCGCTGAGGTGAGCGGCTGCCTGGCGATAACCTCGTTTCGCGCGAGGCGGCAATCATCCAGAAACATACGCAGAGTGGTGCGCGACTCGGCGAACAGCGTTAACGCTGAGGCGTCATTAAAAATTCTGACGTAATGACGGGCAAACAATTTTTTATCGACCACCATAAGCGCCAGTTCGCTGAACAACATGCCCTCCAGCGCATGTTGATCTTCTCCCTGTTTTAACCACTGGCGCAAACGGTCCGGGCCAAAATGTTGCTTGAGGTAGTGATTCAGCGACGCCCGATCCGGCCATGCGCGCGCAATAAGCGCTTTTAACGTCAGTTCTATCGCCCGAAGCTGACGCTGCGCCTCAAGATGCGCCTCCTGGTCGGGGTCTTCCAGCTCAGTTTGATACGTCAGTAGCGGCTGCTGCTGACGTAGATGTTCCAGCGAGGTGACAAAACGCAACGCGGCAAGGAGTTGATTTTCGCTCACCTCTTGCCCGCTGTCATACTGGGGAACATGCTGCTGAAGGTGACGCAGTTGCAGCATAAACTGGCTCAACTGCGCGTCATTTATCCGCAATTTTTTCGCCACCGCGCCCCAACCGCCCAGGTTAAGACGCGCCTGCTCAAGTTGTTCCATGAACCACCGGGGCTCTTTTCCCTCGGTGGTATGAATACCCAGCAGCAGCAGGATTTCTATTGATGCCTGGCGGATAATCCCCAGGCTATGTTCAAAAGGCGCGTGTGTCGCCTGCGAAGCGCTATTCGTCATTATCTTCCCTAAAAAGACGATCCCGCGACGAGATCTTCGTTTTCTTTTAATTATGTTTTTTCATAGATATAACAGATTCAGCCACATTTCAGTGACTTAATCTTAATGATTGCAAATTTATAAGAAGATCGGTTACTAACCAAAAACATCAGTTTTTCATTCTGTCAACGCGGCGTGACGCTGAACGGCATAGACCTTTTCCCTGCCTGCGTTTGGCCGTCTGACCGCTAGCCACGCATGCAGCACACTTTATAATCGCGCTTTTTATGAGAAAGATGCCATGCCGCACATTTCATCTCGCTTTAGCTCCGCCTGCATCGCGTTTATTAAACAGTGGCAGGGTCTGTCGCTGGAAAAGTATCGCGATCGGCAGGGTAACTGGGTGATTGGTTACGGGCATATGTTGACGCCGGATGAGACGCTGACGTTCATTACGCCCGAACAGGCGGAGGCATTCTTGCTGGATGACCTCAATAGCTGCGATATGCTGCTACAGAATTGTTTGCCGGAACTTAATGATCGGTTTCAACGCGAAACGCTTATTGCGCTGATGTTCAGCATCGGACATCAGCGTTTTTTATCATTAATCAATACGGGTGATATTTCACAGCCAGAAATAAGCGGGCTGCGAATTTAACGTCGTTAATTCGATTCATTTAACATCATGGCGGCCTGGGTACGATTTTTTACATCCAGCCGCCGGTAAAGCGACTCCAGATGCGCTTTAACCGTCCCGGTACTAATATTTAACGCCCGCCCAATTTGTTTATTTGATTCTCCTGCGGCAAGCATCTGTAAAATTTCCCGCTGGCGGGCGCTTAACGCTTTTATATCACGGGACTCCAGCTCCGTTGAATTTAACCAATCCCCCGGTAAAAACATCATCCCGCGAGCGACAGCATTGAGCGCAAGGACAAAGGTTTCGGCATCAGAATCGCGTGGCACCACGGCCTGAACGTTAAATTGCATGACTTCATGCAGCCACTTTTGACTGCCATCCATCGCCGTGATAATAATCTTCACCTCCGGAAATTGCTGCGCGATTCTTTGTAACACCTCGCGGCAAAATTCAGCATCCAGGCCGCTATCCAGCATGACCAGCGCATCCGGCGCGCTTTCTATTTTTTGCCAGAGTTCTTCTGCCTGACCGACACTCTGGATACTTATTCCTGGAATGTGCTGCTGCAAACTGATTTTCATTCCATGAATAAATATTGACTGCCTGTCAAACATGATTACCTGCATTACTTTTCTCCACCTGGGTAAGATAATAGTCTCAAGATGAGGAAGGGTATTACCCGTAGGGTAAAATAAGAAGTCGCCATTTGGTATAGGCCATTTTACCGATAGTCATTGGTTGAGGAAGGGAAAGGTTATGAATATTTACAGCTTCAACATCGGGATTACAGAATTCGCTAAAATTAGCCTTTTAAAGTAAGGAATATCTTATTAGCGCGAACAGCCAAGGCTAATTTGAATATTAATTTAATAAAGAGTACGCCTGGCGCGTCACAAAGGAAATATCTGCTTTTCACCTGATGTGTTACAAAAAATAAAGTAGCACATTTTGTTAAAAAATTAATCAATCCGCCTAAAAACCGCGACGATGGGTCAATGACAATACCGTGTATGTACATGCATTTCTCTGCCCCACTACACCCGCTGTTATCGGCGTGTTTTACCGCCCTCGTCCCGTTTATCGGCTTTTTGGCGCTAAAAGCCTGGCCGGAAGGCGATAAATCCGCCGCGCAACGCAATCAGACGTATTCGTCACGCGAGCAATGATTGCGAAAGGGCTTATTAGATGCTAGAAAATCAATAAAACCAGCCGCTTCAGCGTCACTGTTTCAATAAGAACAATAATAGAGCCTGATGATGGATAAAATATATGCAATGAAATTGTTTGTACGCGTGGCGGAACGGGAAAGTTTTTCCCGTGCAGCAGAGGATATCGGCCTTCCCAAAGGCAGCGTCTCACGGCAAATACAAGCGTTAGAACATCAACTGGGCATCCGCCTGCTCCACCGCACCACCCGGCGGGTACAGCTTACTCAGGACGGAATGGTTTACTACGAACGGGCAAAAGATCTGTTGAGTAACCTGGATGAACTGGAGGGTCTTTTCCAGCCTGATCCCGCCAGTATCAGCGGCAAAATACGGGTAGATATACCGCCATGTCTCGCAAACAGCCTTATCATGCCGCGCCTGCCCACTTTTTTGCATCAGTATCCCGGCATTGCGCTGGAACTTTGTAGTAGCGATCGACAGGTCGATTTACTACGGGAAGATTTCGACTGTGTGGTGCGTACAGAGCCGCTACATGCGCCGGGGATACTGACGCGCCCGCTTGGCAAACTGAGAAGGGTGAACTGCGCCAGCCCACAATACCTGGCGCGCTTTGGGTATCCAGAAAACCTTGACGACCTCGCCTCACATGCGATGGTGCATTATTCATTGACCCCGGGAGTCTCTTCACCGGGTTTTGCCTTCGAAACGCCCCACGGTATGCAGTGGGTAAAAACCGGCGGAATGCTAACGGTAAACAGTACGGAGACCTGGCATACGGCCTGTCTGGCAGGATTAGGGATCATTCAGACGCCGCGCATTGCTGTACGGGAGGCGTTACGCGCCGGAACGCTCATTGAAATTTTACCGCAATATCGCGCCGCTCCACTGCCGGTGACGCTGCATTATCCCCATCGCCGTAATCTTTCCCGCCGGGTACACCTGTTTATGGTATGGCTGACTGAAACCATTAAAGAAGCCGCAGAGTAGCCGCATTTTCAGCATCCACCGGGGAGAAGCTATACTGACATATTCTATTAATGATGAAGGACTACCGACCTGATGACGCAGGAAAATGACGTAAAACGCCCTATTCAGGAACTGGAGCACGACCCGATACAAAAAATAGAAACGCAGCCGCATGACGCCCCGGAAAAAAACGAAAAGGCAAATCAGGCGTTGCATTCCGTCACCACCCTGATGCAAAAAATTCAGCGTCAACCGATGGTGGCCCACCTCATTCGCGCGACCGAACGTTTTAACGATCGACTGGGTAATCAGTTTGGCGCGGCTATCACCTACTTTTCGTTTCTGTCGATGATCCCGATAATGATGGTGTCCTTTGCCGCGGCAGGTTTTATCCTCGCCTCGCACCCTAATCTACTGGAAGATATTTTCAGCAAGATATTGATGAATGTGAGCGATCCTACGCTGGCGTCCACGCTTAAAAATACGATTAATACGGCGGTTCAACAGCGTACCACGGTAGGGCTGGTCGGACTGGGTATCGCGCTCTATTCCGGCGTTAACTGGATGGGCAACCTGCGGGAAGCGATTCGCGCCCAGTCACGGGACGTCTGGGAGCGCAAGCCGCAGGATCAGGAGAAAATCTGGCTCAAATATCTGCGCGATTTTATCTCGCTGATTGGATTATTAATCGCTTTAATCATTACGCTGTCCATTACTTCCATCGCTGGTTCCGCCCAGCAGATGATCATCTCCGCCTTGTACCTCGACAGCATCGAATGGTTAAAACCGGCCTGGCATTTGATCGGTCTGGCCATCTCTATTTTTGCCAACTATCTACTTTTTTTCTGGATTTTCTGGCGACTGCCTCGCCATCGTCCCCGTAAAAAAGCGTTGATTCGCGGGACATTTATCGCCGCTATCGGTTTTGAGGTGATTAAAATCATTATGACCTATACGCTGCCGTCACTGGTGAAATCGCCTTCCGGCGCGGCGTTTGGCTCCGTACTCGGTCTGATGGCATTCTTCTACTTTTTTGCCCGCCTGACGTTATTCTGCGCGGCCTGGATAGCCACCGCCGAATATAAGGACGACCCGCGAATGCCGGGTAAAACGCAACGCTAGTCTGCGGCTTGCTGCCGAATGGCACGCACGGCGTCGTCATTCGGCCTACTGGCGTGTAGTCCCAGGCCGGGCAAGCAAAGCGTACCCGGCGGTACAATCAGGCACGTCCTTCCGCCTCATCTCATTGTTTCAGCATATAAATCCAGTAATTAACTTTTATTTAACCCGAAACCAGTTTTATCCACCAATTCTAAAATTATGTGAAGCATTTCATAGACGCAAAATGGCTGGCTTAAACATTATCCCCTTTTTGCGCTTTTTTTGACCATTTTTGGCTTTTGTTACACATTGAAATATAACTTTTGCTGTGCGTAATATGGCTATTCGTTCGCTAAAAATAAGAAAATAGTATGCAAGCAACCGCCACAACACTCGACCATGAGCAGGAACATGTTCCGGTAAACTCACGCAATAAAGTCGTTATTGCCTCGCTTATCGGCACCGCGATTGAGTTCTTCGACTTCTATATTTACGCCACCGCTGCGGTGATCGTGTTCCCCCTTATCTTCTTCCCCCAGGGCGATCCCACTGCGGCAACGCTACAATCGCTCGCCACCTTCGCTATCGCGTTTGTGGCGCGTCCGATTGGCTCTGCGCTATTCGGCCACTTCGGCGACCGGGTAGGCCGCAAAGTCACGCTGGTGGCTTCGCTGCTGACGATGGGGATCTCCACGGTCATTATCGGTCTGTTACCGGGCTACGCGACGATAGGTATTTTCGCGCCGCTGCTGCTGGCGCTGGCGCGTTTCGGTCAGGGACTGGGGCTGGGCGGCGAATGGGGCGGCGCGGCGTTATTAGCGACGGAGAATGCGCCGCCGCGCAAACGCGCGCTGTATGGCTCCTTCCCGCAGTTGGGCGCGCCGATCGGCTTCTTTTTTGCCAATGGCACCTTCCTGTTGCTCTCCTGGCTGCTGACCGACGAGCAGTTTATGAGCTGGGGCTGGCGCGTGCCGTTTATCTTCTCGGCGGTGCTGGTGATTATCGGCCTGTATGTGCGCGTGTCGCTGCATGAAACGCCGGTGTTTGCGAAAGTCGCCGCAGCGAAAAAACAGGTAAAAATACCGCTGGGCACGTTGCTGACGAAGCATGTCCGCGTAACCATTCTCGGCACGTTTATTATGCTGGCGACCTACACGCTGTTCTATATCATGACCGTCTATTCCATGACTTACAGCACGGCCGCCGCGCCGGTGGGGCTTGGCTTGCCGCGCAATGAAATACTGTGGATGCTGATGATGGCGGTGATTGGTTTCGGCGTGATGGTGCCCGTCGCCGGCCTGCTGGCGGACGCATTTGGCCGTCGGAAAAGCATGGTCATCATTACCACGCTCATCATTCTCTTCGCGTTGTTCGCCTTTACCCCGCTGCTGGGTTCAGGCAATCCAGCGCTGGTATTCGTGTTCCTGTTGTTAGGCCTGAGCCTGATGGGGCTGACCTTCGGCCCAATGGGAGCGCTGCTGCCGGAGCTATTTCCGACGGAAGTGCGCTATACCGGCGCATCGTTTTCCTACAATGTGTCATCGATTCTGGGCGCTTCCGTCGCGCCGTATATTGCCGCATGGCTGCAAAGCCACTACGGGCTGGCGGCGGTAGGGGTTTACCTGGCGTCAATGGCGGCGCTGACGCTGATTGCACTGCTGTTAACCCATGAGACGCGTCATCAGGCGTTGTAATAGGGCGCCGGATGGCGTCATCCGGCGCTACGTTTCACGTTACTGCTTCATCTGCGTTAAAATCGTCCGGCACTGATTGGCTTCGCCTTCAGAGGGCGAAATGAGCGCCAATAGCGCGGCGGCGGGCGTTACCAACGTCGCCAGCGCTGCCGCAACCGCGCCGCGCGCAATCAGCGGGCCGGGCTTGACGCCCGCCTGCGGATTTTTAAATGTCCCGCGCACGTACAGCGGCGATCGCAGCGTAATAATACGAATCCCCTTACTTTCCGGATCAATGGTTAAATCGAGCTGTTCAGAGGCGAAGCTCGCCGTACCAGTCACGTTAATCAACGCATTTTCTGTATCAAAAGCAAAAATTTGCGGTCGCGCCACGCCGTTCGCAATATTGAGATTCGCCGCCGCGCAGTTAACCCGCACTTCGTCATCGCCAAAAATCTGCCCGACAATATAGTTGCCGACGTTCAGCCCCACGATTTCCATCAGGTTGCGGCTAATCAATCCATCATTCATCAATAATTTCAGATTGCCGTTACTGTTGCCAAGCAGCGCGGCGACCGAGTTGCCCGTCCCGCGAATATCCGCATCGCCGTTCAGCTCGCCCAGCGTTTTCTGCATCAGCTCCACATCCGGCATCAGTTCTTTAAGCTTCAGCCGACGCGCCTGTATATCCGCCCGCCCCTGCATTGGCTTTTTATCCCCTTCCAGATGGATGTTGGAGACAATACTGCCGCCTGCCAGACCAAACTTCAGCGGCTGTAGACGTAAGTCGGCGTTTTTCAGGATGATATGGGTCGAAAGATCGCTAATCGGTAGACTGCCGCCATGCTCAATACGTCGGCCTTTAAACCGGACATCGGCGTCCATAACGTCCCATTTGTCGGTTTCAAAGCGATCGTAAGGCAACACTTTATCCGCCGGCTGAACATTCTTCTCGCCTTTGCGCTGTTCAGACCGTTTCGACTGCTCAGCGTCTTTCCCGGAATCCACGCCAATCAGCGGCCCAAGATCGGCCAGTCGTAACTGGCGCGATTCGACATCGCCTTCCAGTTTAGGGCGCGGTTTACCGGTGGTATAAGTGAGGGAGCCGTGGATATCACTGTCGCCAATGCGCCCGTTAAAACCGCGATAATCAAATACCGATGACTTTTCGGCGTCAATTTTCGCCACCAGTCGCCCATCGGTCTCAAACGGCGGCGTATCCGGCAGCAGCACGCCGGTTAAATCATATAAATCGCCCAGTGAATCGCCAGAGAATTTAAGCCGCAGATCGACGCCGCCCATTTTCATCGGCTCGTTCACCACGCCGCTAAAAGCCACCCGCGTGTTGCCAGAGCGGAAATCGGCCTGCACAGGAAAAGGCGTACTTTCGCTGCGTAGCGCCAGCATACCGCCTATTTTGCCCGTACCGGTCAACGGTTCCCCGTTATAACGCCCCTGCGCCTTCAGGCCGAAGACATAGTCGCCCACGCTGGATTTGTCTGCTTTGCCTTTCGTTCCCGTCACTTCGCTGAACGGCAACGGTTTGCCTAACGGATCGATCAGAATAGTGATATCCGCCTTGCTGACCTTATCATCGATCGCGATTCGCCCCTGGTCGAAGAGAATATTATCCAGCCGGAAGGACCAGGCGGAAGGTTTAGCATTGGGGTCCGTATTCTTGTCTTGCGCGAGGTTAAAGGTCCAGTTATTGGTTTTCTCGGACAGACGAATAAGACGCGCGTCGGGTTTCACCAGTTTGATCCACGGCAGCCAGACGGTTTTGGTCAGGAGCGCCAGTGGGGCAAGCGTCGCCTCAACGCGTGGCAGATGCACCATCGTAACTTCCGGAATATCCGGCGGATTGCCGAGAATGACGTCTTCCGCGTGAACATGCGGCCACGGTACCCAGCTTCGCCAGCCGGTCTCCTGTTTTTGGCGTTCCCACACCACGCCTAAATCGCCGCGAATAGCGAAAGGCCGGTTCAATTCGGTAGAGACTTTCTGGTTGATGGTCGGTTTGAGGCGGTTCCAGTCAAATGTTGCGATCAACAAAATCACTATGGCGATCAACAACAAGAAAGTCCCTGTGATGGCGGCGGTTATTTTGCCTGCTTTAGTCATGTGTTATTTCCTCACTTCTTCCCTTGCCTGTCCTAAAGATAGTTCAGCCAGACGAAAAAGGAGGATGACCGCGCCTCGTAATACCACGTATTACGGGAACAGTCTGGCGTTACAGGGTCAGAATCACCTCTTCGAGCGATATCAGCGGCACGGGTCGAGAAAGAAAATAGCCCTGGGCGGCAAAGGCGGGCGAACGCTGCACATCACGCCACTCTTCCAGCGTCTCCACGCCCTCGACAATAACGCCGCGGCAGTAGCGGTTCATCAGTTGCAGCAGCAGAGTGAACAGGTTGCGCCCCTCCGCGGACTGGCGCAGCATGACGAACAGCTCGCGCGCCACTTTAATGTAGTCATAACGCACTTCGCTCAGCGCTGAAAAATTGGCCATACCAGTACCAAAATCATCCAGCCACAGCGGGCCGAACTCACACATCGAGGCGAAAGAGGAGTCTTTCGGCAAACGAATATGTTCCACCAGTTCGAAACGCAGCCAGGGTAAGCGCTCCATCGCGGCCAGAATGTCCGGCTGTCGTCGCATGGCAATCAGCGTAGGGCCGTCGACATTGACTGATGCCAATAAGTGATGGCGAGTGAAAAAATCCGCTTTTTGTTCAAGCTGATGAAGTTGTTCTTTCACTACGTCAATGCGGTGTCGAACCGCTAACTCCGCGAAATAACGATCCGGGGCAATACGTCTGGAAGGGTTATCAGGATGGGTGACGACAGTGAGAAGTTCAACCGCCATCAGACGGCCATCCGTCTGGTATATCGGCTGGTAAGTATAGGCACGCTCGCATTGCAGCCAATAGCGCCGTTCCTGCAAATTCTCTATACCTGCATCAGGAACGCGTAGCTGCTGGATAACCTGCTTTATCATCTCAGTTGTCCTGTTAATGGGAGTGTGACTGTCCGGACTCGTCAAAGGTTATCGGCGTTCAGGCAGAGAACTTTACCCTCGGTCCCTGGCAAAATAAAAACAGCCCCCGAAACTTGTCAAAAATACGCACTTGCTCAAAAAAATAATGGACCGATGTTTTAATATTATTGACCACTAAACATCCACAGCGCACACTAACGCTAATTTTTACAGATCAGGTTCACGACTATGTCTAAAAAGATTGCCGTGATTGGCGAATGCATGATTGAGCTGTCGCAGAAAGGCGCTGATGTTCAGCGCGGCTTCGGCGGCGACACGCTGAATACCTCCGTTTATATTGCCCGTCAGGTCGATTCTGCCGCTCTGGCCGTTCACTATGTGACGGCGCTGGGTACCGACAGTTTCAGCCAACAGATGCTGGAGGCGTGGCAGCATGAAAATGTGGATACCTCGCTAACGCAGCGGATGGAAAATCGCCTGCCAGGCCTCTATTACATCGAAACCGATGACACTGGCGAGCGTACCTTCTACTACTGGCGTAACGAAGCGGCAGCGAAATTCTGGCTGGAGAGCGAACAGTCAGCGGCTATCTGCGAGGCGCTGGCGACCTTCGATTATCTCTACCTGAGCGGCATTAGCCTCGCGATTTTAAGCCCGACCAGCCGTGATAAGCTGCTGTCTTTATTGCGTGAATGTCGGGCCAACGGCGGGAAAGTCATTTTTGATAATAACTATCGCCCGCGTTTATGGACAAGTCGCGAAGAAACGCAGCAGGTCTATCAAAAGATGCTGGAATGTACTGATATCGCCTTCCTGACACTGGACGATGAAGACGCGCTATGGGGTCAACAACCGGTGGAAGAGGTCATTGCCCGCACCCATGCGGCAGGCGTGCAGGAAGTGGTGGTAAAACGCGGGGCGGACTCTTGCCTGGTCTCAATTCAGGGCGAGGCGCGCATTGACGTTCCGGCAGTGAAACTGCCGAAAGAGAAAGTGGTAGACACCACCGCCGCAGGCGACTCCTTCAGCGCCGGTTATCTGGCCGTTCGTTTGACGGGCGGCAGCGCGACGGATGCCGCGAAGCGCGGACACCTGACGGCCAGCACGGTGATTCAGTACCGTGGGGCTATTATTCCGCACGACGCGATGCCGCAGTAAGTCATTTGCTCTTGCCCGGTGGCGCTGCGCTTACCGGGCCGACAGGCGGCAGCTTACTGTGCCGCCGGTGTTTCCGTCACTTCCGGATGCGCCTCATCTGCTTCAACAGCGGCGGCAGTTGTCGGGACCATGATTTCATCCCACGTCGCCTTTAACGCCTTCATATTAAATTCCGGCTCGCCTTGCGGTTGCAGCAAAATTAATGCCATCTCCTGCGATAGCTGCTGACGTAGATTCTGATTGAGCATATCGACGGTCAGGCTGTTGAGGAAATTCTGGCGCAGCTTCTGATACTGCTCCGGCGCGATATCCACCACTTGATTCTGCAGCGAGCGCATACGCTGTCCAGTCAAAATGTCAGTATCGGTACGCGCGTAGGTCGCGAACAGCTTTTGCAATTCGAGATTTTTCTGCGCCACCAGCGCAGTAAACTCCTCTTCCGACAAACCTTTATCGCGTACTTTCGCCAGTTCATTCGCCACCAGGCTCAAATTGGTATTGAGCTTATCATTAGGTGATTCAATGTTGATGGCGCACTGCGCGCGCAGGAACAGAACCCGGCAGTCAAACCCCAGACCAATATCTTTCGCGTTATTTTTAGTAAGCTCTTGCTGGATATGCCAGAACAGCGCTTCGCGCGCCAGATCTGCCTGCCAGTAGCGCAACAGCGCCGCCGACTCGCGAATCGGTTGCCACGGCGTATCCCACATAATGGAGAGACGATCCTGGCGCACCGCATCGGTCATAATGCTCACTGATTCCGCCCGCAGCGGCGAAAGCGTCGGCACCGGGGCGGGCGTTTCGCGTTTACCTTTCAGCGTACCGAACGTTTTATTGATCTGCTCGGCGACGGAGCGCGCATCAATGTTGCCGACAACAATCAGCGTCATGGCATCCGGGGTGTACCATTTTTCATAGAAAGCCTGAATTTTGGCTGCGTCTACCGGTTGCTTTAACGGTTCCGCGGGATCGTGCCCCAATAACGCCGACCCTTTCAGCCGATAACGCCACCAGCCCTCTTTAGTATCTGCTGGCCACGTCGCAACCATATCTTCGCTGCTTAACGCATGATTCACCGTCTCTGGCGTAATGGTTAATTTACCGGAGACGTTAGCCAGATAGGTCAGCGCTTCTTTCAGCAGATCGTTACGGTTATTGGGTAAACTGAGGTTATAGAGCGTGGAATCATAAGAAACAATAACGGGCGGCATGGGACGTTTCGGATCAAACCCTTGCTGCCATAAAGAACGTGCCTGTGCGGCATCCAGACCACCGCTTTGCGTCAGCGCGATACGGGGAATCGCATGGCTGAACCCGCTCTGTTGCGTACTTTCGGTGAGCGAACCGGTATTAACCTGGAGACGAACTTCAATACGATCGCTGGGGCGCTGAGGCGTAGCCAACACTTGCCACTGTAACCCATTAGCCAGCGTCCCCTGTTGCCATGCCGGATCGGGCTGGAGCGCATCTGCCTGCACATAGCCGGCAGAGGCCAACATCAACAGACTGCCCGCTAAGAGTCGAATTTTTGTGCCCTGCATGTGAACCCCTGATCAACAATCCTGGTAATAAAAAGACAGCCCCGGCAGGGATGCCTGAATATGACGTAAAAACACTTCGTGTTAGACCGCAAGAACCTAAAAATGTCACGGAAGAAGTGAAATAATCCCTAAGCATCATGCTGTATGCTTTGGGCGCAGGGGTCAATTATGCGCAAACACCCGCAGTCCTGGAAGGGACTACGGGCATAAGTGGCGAGATTAGGAGGAAATTTCGTGCGTTTTGCCATCCGGCGCACGATTATTAAGCACATCGTCCAGCTTTTGGTGATCTAACTCTTTCACCCATTTGGCAACCACCACCGTCGCCACGCCGTTACCCACCAGGTTAGTCAGCGCACGCGCTTCGGACATAAAGCGGTCGATACCAAGGATTAACGCCAGTCCCGCAACCGGTAAATGGCCCACGGCGGAGATAGTGGCCGCCAGCACAATAAAGCCGCTTCCGGTCACGCCCGCGGCGCCTTTTGACGAGAGCAGCAGCACGACCAGCAGCGTTATCTGGTGGAAGATATCCATATGGCTGTTGGTCGCCTGGGCGATAAACACCGCCGCCATCGTCAGGTAGATAGAGGTGCCATCAAGGTTGAACGAATACCCCGTCGGGATCACCAGCCCCACCACCGATTTACGGCACCCCAGTTTTTCCATCTTATCGAGCATACGCGGCAACGCTGACTCGGAAGAGGAGGTGCCGAGCACAATGAGTAATTCTTCCCGGATATAGCGAATAAATTTAAAAATGCTAAAGCCCGTTACCCGTGCAATCGTCCCCAGCACCACCACCACGAAGAGAATACAGGTGATATAGAAGCAGATAATGAGCTGCCCCAGTTGCACCAGAGAACCGACGCCGTATTTACCGATGGTGAAGGCCATCGCGCCGAATGCGCCAATCGGCGCCAGGCGCATGATCATATTGATGATGCCGAAAATGACCTGCGAAAAACTCTCAATCACATTGAAAATGAGCTGGCCTTTGCTGCCCAAACGGTGCAGCGCAAAACCAAACAACACCGCAAACAGTAAGACCTGCAGAATGTTGCCGCTGGCAAACGCGCCGATCACGCTGCCCGGTATGACATCCATCAGGAAGGCAATAATGCCCTGCTCCTTGGCTTGTGCGGCATAAACGGCCACCGCCTGCGCATCCAGCGTTGCCGGATCGACGTTCATCCCGGCGCCAGGTTGCACAACGTTGACGATGATAAGACCGATAATCAGCGCAATCGTACTGACAATTTCAAAGTAAAGCAGCGCGACCGCGCCGGTACGGCCCACCGCCTTCATGCTTTCCATGCCTGCGATGCCCGTCACGACAGTACAGAAAATGACAGGAGCGATGATCATCTTAATGAGCTTAACGAACGCGTCGCCAAGCGGTTTCATTTGTGCGCCCAGTTCAGGATAGTAATGGCCAAGGAGAATACCAATGGCGATTGCTGTCAGGACCTGAAAATAAAGACTTTTGAACAGAGAGGTTTTCATAGGGTGTCCTTGAAGTAAAAACCACAGGTCTTGTAAGGTTATGAGTAACCTGCGGCCTTAAAATAACACCCACACAACATGACAGAAATGCGCCAGGATCATAATTGAAACAAAAATGTTAAAAAGTTTGAGCTGGCTCGCACAAGCGCGACCTTTTTTAACTTTTGTAATCAGGATTTTCGTGCGACAGATACCGTTCTTCAAAGATATCCGCGGGAACGGGCCGAGCAAACAGGAAGCCTTGCGCGACGTTGACTCCCGCCTGTTCCAGCCACGCGCGTTGCGCCTCGTTCTCCACGCCCTCGGCAATCAATTGTAAATTAAGACTGCGGGCCATCAGGATAATCGCCGTCACCATACTGTGATCATCCGGTAACCCATCGACAAACATTTTATCAATTTTAAGGATATCGACCGGTAGCGACTTCATATGCTGTAACTGGCGCAGCCCCGCGTAACCCATGCCAAAATCATCCAGTGCGATACGCACGCCAGCATTACGTAACGGACGTAAGATAGCGACGGCAGCGTGTGGATCGTCGATACGGCGGCTTTCAGTGACCTCAAGAATCAGCGTACCTGGTTGAATACGATAGCGATTTAACAATTCCAGCAGCTCCGACACCATGCCAGGGTGCATGAGCTGTAACGCGGAAAGATTGACGGAGAGCGGCAATGTCACGCCGCGCTCCTGCCAGGCGGCAAGCTGGCGACAGGACTCTTCCAGCACCCAATAGCCCACCGTGACCATCAGGCCGCAGGATTCAATGCGCTCAATCAGCCCCTCCGGCAATTCCCAGCTACCGTCCGGCTGCTGCATACGTAACAAGGCTTCGGCGCTTAATACGTTGCCGCTGCGCATCTCGACCTGTGGCTGCAGCCAAATGGCAAACTGATGATTATCCAGCGCGGTAAGGATATCGCTCTCTTCGGTAAGGCGCTGTTGAGCGGCCTCCATCTGCGCCGGGTCAAAGAACTGGATTTGATTTTTACCTTTTCGGCGCGCGGTAAACGCGGCGGAGACGGCGCGACCATAGAGCTCTTCGGCGGTCAGATCGCCATAATACATCGCAATGCCAATACTGCAGCTTGGGCGCAGTTGAATACCCTGGATGGGCAGTCGTTCATTAATGATAGTGAGTATTTGCTGACCTAATGTAATGGCGTGCCACGGCTCTTTAACGCCGTGGGCGATAATGGCGAAGTCATACCCGCTGACCTGCGTAAGCACCATGCGCGGCGCCAGCACCGACTTCAGCTTCTCAACCAGCGTCAGTAATAGAATCTCCCGCTGCGTTTCTTGCAGCACGCCTGCCGTGTCACGCAACGTTTCGCACGTCACGATGATAAGCGCGGT
The DNA here is from genome assembly GCF_046550775.1 of Salmonella sp. SAL04202. NCBI lineage: Bacteria > Pseudomonadati > Pseudomonadota > Gammaproteobacteria > Enterobacterales > Enterobacteriaceae > Salmonella > Salmonella sp. SAL04202. The sequence continues at coordinate 162,049 of NZ_JBGDXK010000005.1, forward strand.
GGTCTGTTGGCGGGTGATAACCTGTTCCAGCAGCGCCATTAAAAAGGCTTTATTGGGCAGCTCGGAAACCGGAAAACGCATCGCGTTGTCCGTTTGCTCCTCGCGTTGACGCTGCATAAGCTGCTGGTTGAGGTTATAGCTGCGCACCAGCATCCCAATTTCATCATCCTGATGCAGACGCGGCAACGCCAGCTGATGTCCGATCAGCTCCTGCTGCGGAATGTCGTTCAGCTCGCGGGCGATTTTGCGCAGCGGATGCACAATCAGGCGGTTTACGCACCAGGCGATGGCCACCGTCAGGATCAGCGATAAAAGTAAGTAAATGGTCACTAACGTAGAGAGCGCACTCATGACGAACTTGTACATACGGTACGAATCCGCCTGCAATACAAGGTAGGCCAGCGGTTGCGGATTGGCAGGACGCTCCAACGAATAAACCGGCAAAGAAATTTGTACCGGCAGTTCGAAGAGACGCGTCACCATAACCGGGACGGGGCGTTCAGGAATGAAGCGCTTACGCAACGCCTGGAACTGATTCGGCAATACCACATCGGCGCGACTCACCACGCCCGCAGGTTTAATACTTTCCAGAATGGTTTCCGCGCCGGGGAGATCCGCTTTTAGAATCGCGGAAGAAAGAGGTTCCCGAACAGATCGCGCGATACTTTCCAGTTGCGTAGCCGTGTTGTAGCGGTTCTGCTGTACCAGATGGAACAACAAAACGGTGCAAAAGACAAAAACAAACACCATGACAACGGCCGCAACCATTGCCATCTGTTTAATTGTTAACGAGCGGCTGACGCGCAAATTGACTCTCCCTGGATATCCCGGACTGCCGCCTGAGTATACCCGATTGCAGCGGCATTAAGAGAGGCTGTATCTGAAAAGGACTTTTCTGAATAACGGTTAATGATAGCGTCTGATGGCGCTGCGCTTCTCAGGCCTACGACGCCTGTCAATACGTAGGCCTGACGCAATAATTACCAGTCAGCGTAAGGCACCAGAGGCTGCGGCGGTAAATCCATATCCCCCTGCCAGCCTGCCGCGGAATAACGGACATACAGCAGCAGATGACTGGGGGTATAGTCTTTCGCCTGCTGAATATCGACAGCCGTACCCACAAACCAGTTGGCAGTGACCCGGCGTTCAATGAGCGCCCGCGCGGTATAGCCAAATCCCTGGCTGCTACCGCCGCCGTTGGTCTGGTCACGCGCATCCTCCTGATAATCTGCCGGGATCAAATTCATCAGCGGATAACGCGGCATGGTACGGTTGCGGGAGTGCGACCAGGATACCGAGCCGCCTAACTCCCACGACCAGTTTTCCGTACGCTGCCGCCACATCACCGGCACCGCAAACGACAGGTATTCCTGCGGGCTATAATAACCGCCCTGACCCAGTGAATAACCGCTCAAATCTTTGTCGTAATGCCAGATCATGTTATTCAGCCCGACGGTAACGCGGCGGTTATTCTCGTTAATCACCTTATAGTAATAACCGGTCATCCAGCGCACGCGCCAGTTATCTTCCACATTTTTACCGCTCAACTGGTCGCCGCTGAGCGACGCCCAGACACCGTTTGCTTCGCCTTTATCATAGCTGAGACTGACGCCGCCGCCGTTGGCCCGCACGCCGCCCCATTTAGTGCCGGTATTGCTGCTGGCGTCCTTTTGTCCGCCAAACGCCAGCAGCGAGCTGGAGATCGGGCGACGATGCGCGTTCAGGGTATAACCCAACGGCCCGATATCGTCGCTGTAGCTGACGCCGCCGACCACATCAACGACATTAAAGCCCATCGGCGTCGTGCCGATATCCCAGCGCCAGGTCTCATTCTGCCAGCCGACCGCCACGCTCGCGCCCGTATCGGCCTGGCTACGATGTCCGCTGCATTTCTCCAGCGTACAGGTACCCCAGTTATTATCGTATTTTCCGTCCGCATCCGTAGAGAAACGGCCAACATCCATATTCACCATATCAGTACGAAAGAACGCCCGTCCGTCCGACCAGGGCGCATCCACCTGAAGCATCGTGGTATGCGCCTTCAGATCGGAGTAGCCGCCAGTCCCGCTCGACCCCCAATAATCGTGCGCCAACGTGACATTGAGATCCTGCTGACGGTACAACTCCGCCGCATCGCTACGCACGCCGCGTTTTAGCCAGTCATCTTTTTCATCATTGCGCGTCAGGCGGGTAAAGGTATCGTTATCCTGGGGACGAACCGGCGTAATCGCCGCGGCGACCATTGCGTCTTTGTAGGTCTCCAGCGCCCGCTGCGGCTCGCCCGTTTGCGCCTGAAAAGCGGCGGCGTCACGTAATACCATTGCGCTTTCCATTGATGGCGGCTGTGCTTTTGCCTGCGGCGTAATGCGGTTGAAGGTCCGCGCTGCCGCCGTGATATCGCCAAGCTGGAGCTGCGCCAGCGCGACGCGGCGCTGCATGTTAATAGAGGTGATTTGCGACGCAGGCAGCGCCGCCAGCTGAGCGCGCGCCGCAGCGTTATCGCCCTGTGCGATGTCGATTTCCACCCGCCCCAGCATGGCATCGACATTACCCGGTTCCCGCGCCAGAACGGCGTCATAAGCGGCGCGGGCCGCCACATTATCGCCACGCTGCTGCGCCCAGTCCGCCAACGTTAACGCAATGCGCGTAGAGGGCGGCTGCTGACGTAACAACGCTTCCGCTTCGCGTTCTTTGCCGCTATCGCGCAAGCGGTTAGCGCTTTCCAGCACCTGGTTACTTTGCAATCGGCCCGCCAGTTCCTGAATATTGCTGTTCCACTGGCTGGTCGGCAGGGTATTGAGATGCGCCAGCGCCGCCCGGTCCCGATCGCTGCCGGAAAGATAAAGTCCATAAGCATAGACCTGTTCCGGATCGTTTGGCTTCTGCTGCGCCAGAGAGCGCATTTGCGCATCGGCCTGGGCGTGCTGCCCGGCCTGCCACAGATCGCGTGACAGTCGGTACGTCACCCACACGCTCCCCGGATCTAATGCCAGCCGACGACGGTGCAGTTCTGCGGCCTGCGCCCATTTGCCCTCGCTTTCCAGCGTTTCCGCCTGCTGCGCCAGACGGTCATTTTCCAGACTGCGTTCGATATCGTCGATACTGCGCCGCTGGCTGGCGGAAAGAGAAGCGATAAACGCGGCGGCTTTTTGCGGCGACTGCTGGCGATAAAGATTCGCCAGCCCGCGTACAGCATTGGTATTACCGCTGTCCATACGCAGCGTCTGCTGATAATAACGTTCGGCGGCGGCATTATCTTTGCGCGCCATCGCCACATCCCCCAGCCCCAGTACCGCGTAGCTGTCGGTGTTATCCACTGCTCGCGCCTGCTGATAGAAACGCTCCGCCTGGGCCAGATTATTCGCTTTTAAGGCCGCGTCGCCCTGCTGAATTAACAGCCAGTAGCGATTGACCTTCAGCAGACTCTCCCACTTATCGCGACTGCTGCTGTGCGGCGCCATCGCCAGCGCCTTTTCAAACTGCGCTACGGCGCGGGCGCGATCGCCACGCTGTGAGTATGCCTGCCCCAGCGCGCCGACCGCCTCGCTGTCGTCCTGCCGGGCGCTCACCGCCTGCTGCAATTGCGCAATGGCCTTACCGCCTTCTCCGGCATTAACCGCCGCGATGCCCTGCGAGCGCGCGCGGAACGCCGGATCGGCTAACTGTTTTTGCTGCTCGCTAAGCTGGGCGCGGGCGGCAGACACGCTATCGCCTTCGCTAAACTGCGTCAGATAGTCTTGCAACGCTTTTACGCTGGCGTCGCTAACCGGGAGATCTTTTATCTGCTGGTACCAGATGGCGGAGGCCGCGCTGCGTCCCGTACTGGATTTCGCCATCTGTTTTAGCACCGCAAATCCCTCATCGCGCCGCCCACTGGCGAACAACAGTTGCGCCAGCGCATTTTGCAGAGCGTTATTACCCGGACTGACGGCATTGATTTTCTGTAGCTGGTTAATCGCTTCGTGACGGCGGGCGGGCAATTTCGCCACGGTCGTCCAGTATTCGACCGCCAGTTCGCCCTCCGGCGGATAACCTTTAAACAGCTTGTCGTAGCTGGCGATCGCTTGTTCAGTATGGCCGGTCGTCGCCAGTAAACGCGCCTCCTGCAAAGACTGGCGTCCTTGCGGCGTGGAGAGCAGCATCGCGGTGCGGGAAGATTGATACGCCGTCGACTCCGGCGCCAGTTGCGCCAGCCGGTCAAGTAGCTTCTGCGCCCCGTCGCTATCCCCCTGGCGCAACAGATAGCGGAAACGGGCGGCGATAACCTGTGGATCATTGGGGTCGATCAGCTCCAGGCGATAGAGCGACTGACGGACTAAGTCCTCACGGTGCGTGGCCTCGCCCAGCCGAACCTGCTCCAGCAACTGTTGCTGCGCGGAGGTCGCTGCGCCGGCAAGCGGTGTTAGCGCCATACCAAGCGATAAACCCAACAATGCCCGAGAAACGCCCCTTTTGCCAGGTAAGGCGTTTCGACCGCCAGCCGGCAAAAAAGCGTGCATGAGACTTAACGTGAACTTACGCATTCCTGGCCCCAGTCAGGTAATAATTCACCTTTGACGGTGAAGCGAAAACGGTGCTGATCCCAGCCTTGGCCAAAGAGAGTCAGCACATAGTTGTAATAGGCATCGCTGCCAGGAAAATGGTCTGCGACCCGCTGTCGCTGCACGGCCTGGGCGTCGCGATTTTGCAGGAAAGGCAGTAAAGCGGCGGAAAACCCGACCGGCCCCGTCCCTTGCGCGTTCCCGCTGACGACATCCACTTTCTCCGGTGGAACGCCGTTTTTCATCGTTAACGTCGCCATCGGTTTAAATCGCGCCAGTAAACGCGCTTTTTGCGGATCGCCATCATGCATCATTCCCGCCCATAAATAGACGCGAATCGCATCGTAGCTACTGATCAGCGTCTTTTCCGCTTTCAACTGCCAGCCTTGCTTGCTTTCATAACGCACCCAGTCCGGCGAGAAACCTTTCGGCGCGGTTTCCAGCAAAAGCCGCAAATTGGTTTCCCGTAACGTCGACCACGGCGCGCCAAAACGGCTAAAGTATTGCGCCAACTGCGGCGGCAGATAGCTTGGGTTAAAACGCCAGCTATTCGCCTCGGCAAAGCCGATTTTGCCAGGTAGCAGCATTGAGCCCAGCCCCGGCACATTCACGACCTCTTCGCGGGCGATGCGTTTTAGCAACGCCGTACCCACCTCGGTATAACGCGTCTCTTTCCACAGACGACCGGCCTCCAGCAGCGACCATGCCATCCAGATATCGCCGTCGGACGCGGAGTTGCTGTCCAGCACCGACCAGGTGTCGGGATCTTTTTGTCCCCACAGCCAGGCGGGCAGATGTTCACGCAGCGATCCCTGCGCCAGATTGTTTTGCGTCCAGTTAAACAGTTGCGCGAACGCCGGTCGATCGTTCGCTGCCAGGGCAAAGAACATGGCGTAGCTTTGCCCTTCGGAGGTGGTAATTTTTCGCGCATCGCCCGGATCGATAACGCGTCCCTGCTGGCTAATGTAATCTTTCTTGAACTGTTCCCACGCAGGCCAGCTACAGGCCGCCTGCGCATTTATTGCCGTCAGCATGACGATCATCGTTATCCATCCGCGCAGCATAGTCATCATGCGTTACTCATGGTCAGGGTCGAGACGACGGCGACTGAGAATACGTAGCAGACGCCACAATACCCACGCCAGTAATACCACACTGAGGGCCGCCAGTACCGCCAGCAGCACCGGGTGATTCGCCAGCGCATACCACAGCCGCTCAAACCACGGCAGATGTCCGACGTAATAGATATCGCCAACGCGCAGACTGTGAACGCCGGACTCGCGGATCACCGCCACGGAACCAAACATCGCGGCACGTTTACCGCTGTCGTTCACGGCGTCGTTCAGTAGCTGGTAGCCGCGCGGGCTGTCAGCCAGCAGAGCAATCACGCTGCGCTGATCATTAAACGGCGACTGGAAGCCCACCACCGCCGCCATCGGGCCGCTGGCGGTGACGGTGGACTGCGCATCCGCCGCGCGATCGGCCTCATCCGGCATAATCGACGGGAAAGCGGTCTGCCGCATCGGGGTTTTTACCCAGCTTTGTGTCGCCTGCACCAACAGATCGATACGCTTATCGTCTTTTAGCTTGCCCGGAATAGCGCCAATAATCAGCAGATCGGCGTCTTTGTCGGCTATCTGAGCGCTATCATCGGTGATGGTCAGATTAATTGCCGGGAAACCGGTCTGCCCGCCAATGGCGCCGACCGTATTCAGCAGCGTTTCCATTTGCGCTTCGGTTGGGGTCTTCGGCATCACCGCCAGCGTGTCAGACAGGTCGGCCATTCGGCTGAACGGGAAACCCGCATTGGCGAACGCGCGTAAATCCGGCATCGCGATAAAGTGGTAATATTTCGAAAAATCGATAGTGGAGTCATCCCCTATCACCACATGATTCGGTACCGGCTGGAAGGTAATACAGTTGTCCACCGACCCGCCCGGCATCGGGTTCATGTAGCGGAAGTCAAAACGTAGTTGGTTCATCGCCCCCAGTTTGAGCGCCGGAATAGACACATCCGTTTTACCATCCAGCAGTCCCTGAAGTACCGGCAGGCGCAACAGGAGTCGATTAGTTTCCTGCGTGCTGTTAAGGCTAAAGGCTTGCAGGAACTGGTTATTCAGACTGATATCCAGCCGTGAACTGTCTTTAGTCGGCGGCGAGGTATAACGGTAGTTGAGATCCATATCAATACCGTTGCTACGCAGCAAATAGAGGTCCGGCGGCAGATTCAAAGAAACGTTGATGGGCGCCGGCTCCAGCCCACTCGACTGGAGCTGCTCTTCATAGGTTTTCAGCTCGCCAAAAGTGACCGGGCGATCGGTACGCACCCAGTTCGGCGCATCATACGGTTTGCGCGCCAGCAGCGGTTTTACATCGTTGACCACCACGCTGGAACCACGGAAGAGAATATTCCCTTGCGCGATACCTTTTGCCGCCTGCAACAGGTCTTTATCATCTCGACCAAACACGATCAGCAACTTCACATACGGATTATCCGGATGGCTCATCATCTCGATAACCGGCGCGTTAACCGCAGGATGATCGCGCAGGAAATCGGGGCGTCGATCGTTGGTGGCGAACACGATCGCATTGCGATCCGGCAGGTGATTATACAACACCGGGAAGCGCTGACCGCGCCAGCCCGCCCGCGAGCCAAACCAGGACGCGACAATAGAAGCCGCCTGCTGCTGCGCCAGATCCGGCATGTCAGCAAACACTATCGGCAACGTCACCGGACGGTTATCCCGCGGATCAAAAAACGGCACCGGGAAGTGGGACAGATCGTTATTCACCGCCAGCATGTTATAGGTCAGATCCAGGGCGCTATTTCGCCCGATGTCTAACCACAGAGTACTGCTGGCCGGATTTTCACACACGTCGCGATAGTGGCCGACAAACTCCAGCCGCACCCGGTTAAAGTCGGTGATAAATAGCGGATTGATAGGTACCTGCGCCAGCGTCTTTTTCCCCAACTGCTCTTTTGTCACCGGCAGTACGCCCATCAGTTCATCATTGAGATAAACCTTGAGCTGCGACTGAACCGGCAGGAGCGACGGCGAGGGCGTATATTCCAGATTCAGCACCGCTTTCGACGCCACTTCATCGCTGCGCATACCAAATTCAATGCCGCCGTTAGGGTTAACGCCACGCAGCGCCATACTGCCCGGCGGCGGCGCGATTTGCGCAAAGGTCAGCTTGACCTCGCGCGAAGGCGCGGTTTGCGCCACGACGGGCGCCTCAGTTGCGGGCGACGGCGCAGGCTCGGTGGGTTCAGCATTTATCAATGGCGGCGTAGCAGGCGCCGCCGCCGTCATGAAAGCAGGAAACGCGCTTAATCCTATTACCGCCGCACAAATCCAGGACAATTTTCTTTTCATCGCATTATCATCATTGTTGAGCCTGAGCCATAACCCGATCCGACGGCTGTATCGCCGCTTGCCGCTCCGGGCGACGCGGAATAAACGATACAATCCAGGCAATTAACGCCGTCAACGATCGGAAAATTACTTTTACTGAAGGCGGCGCGAACTCCGCGAGGTGGCGATATCCGCGGAAGCCCAGCTTCAGAATATCCAGCAAGCTTTCCAGCGGTTTATCTTCCGGGAAGCTATCTTGCCAAAGCGCCCACGTATCGGCGCGCGCGAAGGTACACTGCACAAAATCAATATGTTGTTTGGTGGTGAGCGGCATCAGTTGTAGTCCGACCTCATTGCCCGTTACGCGCACCACCTGCGTTGGAAAGACATATTCCTGCTGCCCGCGTTTAAGCAACAGATTCACTTTCTGCCCTTCCAGCACCTGCGCCTGACCGTTGATCTTGATGCCTAACCCGCCGTCGGAGAAGTCATGTACGGTACAGGAGAACAAATGTCCATCTTCGCGGGCGATGGCCCCCGGCATGGCAATCTCGACCCGATGCGCGCGCCTGACCTGTTTACTCTCTACCGAAACCGCAACCGCGCCGCCGAGAATGACCAGGTTATAGAAGACCCACACCAGGCTAACGATGACGGTCAGCGTTTCATTTTCCGGCCCGTAATAGTATCGCCATACGCCCGCCGCCACGCCGAGCAGGTTAAGCAAGACAAGGAAGATATACGGACGCGAGATTACCCAGTCGACGTACTTCTCTTCCACCAGCCCGCCTTTCGCCGTGACGTTAAATTTCCCTTTGTGCGGATTGATCAACGCGACCAGAGTCGGCGGTGCGATATACCATGCCAGTACCGTTTCATAGATTTCACTCCAGAAAGAGTGACGATACTTGCCCTGAATCTTCGAGTTAGTCAGGCTGGCGTGGACCATGTGCGGTATCACAAATAGCGCAATCATCAACGCAGGCGCATAAATGATATAGGCGTGCAGCAGCAGAAAAGCCAGCGGCGCGGTCAGAAAGATCAGACGCGGAATGCCGGACAAGAAATGGAACATCGCGTTGAGGTAGCACAGCCGCTGCGCCAGTTTTAAGCCTTTACCAAACAGAGGGTTATCGAGGCGGAAAATTTGCACCATGCCCCGCGCCCAACGAATACGCTGCCCGATATGCGCCGACAGGCTTTCCGTCGCCAGCCCCGCCGCCTGCGGAATGCGCATATACGCTGAGGTATAACCTCGCCGGTGCAGACGGAGCGATGTATGCGCATCTTCCGTCACCGTCTCAACGGCGATACCGCCAATCTCATCCAGCGGCTTACGGCGAATCACCGCGCACGATCCGCAAAAGAAAGTGGCGTCCCACATATCGTTACCGTCCTGCACCAGTCCGTAAAACAGCGTGCCTTCGTTAGGCGTTTTACGAAAACGTCCCAGGTTGCGCTCAAACGGGTCCGGGGAGAAGAAATGATGCGGCGTCTGCATCATCGCCAGCTGTTTTTCTTTCAGGAACCAGCCCATTGTCATTTGCAGAAACGAGCGTGTCGGCACATGGTCGCAATCGAAGATCGCCACAAACTCGCCTTTCGCGTGTTTTAGCGCATTGTTGATGTTGCCGGCTTTGGCGTGTTCATGCGTGGCGCGGGCAATGTAATGCACGCCAACATGTCGGGCAAACTGACGAAATGATTCGCGCCCGCCGTCATCAAGGATCCAGATATTCAGCTTGTCCTTCGGCCAGTCAATGCCAAGCGAAGCGTAAATGGTATTTTTGACCACATTAAGGTCTTCGTTATAGGTCGGTACAAAAATATCCACCGTCGGCCACTGCGACATCTCTTTCGGCAACGGCACCGGTTGACGATTTAACGGCCACACCACCTGGAAGTACCCCAGCACCAGCACAATCCAGGCGTAGGTTTCCGCAAACAGCAGAATCAGCCCGCACACCAGACTGACCGGGTCGTCCCAATTTAGCGTCGAGGTATAGCGCCACCAGATATAACGACAGGAGACCGTTAGCGACAGCACGATGAGCATCAGCGCGGAAAAGCGTCCCGGCATACGTCGTACCAACAGCGCAACGCCCCACAGCAACAGCAGAAAGATAAATTGCGATAGCGGGTTAAATGGCTGCGTAATACAGATCAGCGCCAGTATCAGTGAAAAGGTCACGATAACGCCCAGAATAAAACGCCGGGCGCCGTTGCTAAGATGTCCCAGCTCTTTTTCCTTTTCCAGGTGCGTTGTCTTTTGGCGCACCCGTTCCGGTAAGGTATCCATCCATTGATGGTAACGTCCACGAACGTCCTTCAGGCGCGCAAATGACCGCCAGCGCGGTTCATGACGTTCTTTAGTCGACGAGATCATCACCAGCCAGAGGGTCTGAATGAGGTAACGGGCCGGGTCCAGCGGGCGCGGGCGGGCGGCGTTAATATGCGGATAAAGCGCTTTATGCCCGTCGCGAATACGCTGCCAGCGCGGATGCTCAAGCGGAAACACTATCCACGCCAGAATCGTCCACAGGCAGCCGAGCGCTGCGCTAAACGGCGACGCGCCGTGGCGGCGGTAACCCTGATAGCGCTCGCTCAAGCGCGCGCTAACCGGCGGGATAAGCAGCCACCGGGAAAGGGCGCTCATCGCAGGCTCCCGGCGGACGTTTTGTCGCCCGCATCATGCAGCAGGCACCAGTTCGCCAGCGTTAACACCTCTTCGGCAGCTAACGAATCGCTGCGATATTCGCCTAACGGCTGTTTCGACGCCATGCACTCCGCCATCGCCTCATCGCGATGGATCACAATGGGCAGCAACCGGCGCTGGCTTTGCAGCCAGACCTGGTACAGATCGTCCTGTAACTGACTGCCGATGCGTAAGTCATTGATCAGAATATGCGCTCCGGCAGGCAATGCCTGCTGATGAAGGCGAATATGGCAGTTAGCGTCAACCTGGGCTATCGCCAGCGTATGGTCGCAGAGGCTCACCAGCTGCCCTGTCAGCGGTGACGCGCCGTAGGGCAAGTCCAGTAAAATCCAGCTATAACGCCCGCTCGCTTTCAGCGCCTGGATAGCCGATCCGATCTCTCCCAGCGTCTCCTGCCAGGCCTGCGGATTTTCCCGCTCTTGCGCGGTGAGCTGTCCAAACGGCAGTAGATCAAGCTGTGAGGTATAACGTAATCCGGCATCGCGCCAGTCCTGGCCGTCCAGCAACGATCGCGCCCAACCGCCCTGATGGACGAAGTCGACGTTAAACGACATGCGCAGCAGGTTATCGGGGCTGGCGTCAATCACCAGGACATTTTCCCCTAAGATTTGTAACGCCCAGGCGAGTGCTGCGGTGAGAGATGTGGTTCCCACCCCGCCGCGCACGCCCTGCAGTCCCAGAATCGCCATTCATGGCTTCCTTAATGAATGTGGTTGCGCAAATTCAGCCAGGAGTGGCCATCTTTTAATCGCCGCCGCCAACTGTTCGCGTTGGGAAATATCGGTATAATCTATTTCGGGTAGTGAAAACGCCTGGCTTAATGCCAGAAAATCATTTTGAAAAGTGTAGCCCAACGTTGGATCGGACTGAGCGCCAGGTTCATTGTTATACATTCTGGTTGCTCCTTTTTAAATATTTCTCACTGGCAGCATTACGCCCCGTCGTCAATACGGGAGAACGCGCATTTTTCATCTTTCCGTGACATCATTTATAATGTGTAAAAATGCAAAGCGCAGAGTTACAGGGCATCCTGCCGGACAAATTGATTCACATGCTAAATCTGATGCGTTTTAATTTCAATGTTAGGTTTATTTCTGTGCTTTCGCTAGTAAACTGATAAACAGTTAAAATAGTGACATGAGGGACACTGTGGACCCCGTATTTTCTCTCGGCATCTCATCATTATGGGATGAACTGCGCCATATGCCAACCGGCGGCGTCTGGTGGGTTAACGCCGATCGCCAGCAAGATGCCATCAGCCTGGTGAATCAAACGATTGCGTCACAAACGGAGAATGCAAATGTCGCCGTCATCGGCATGGAAGGCGATCCTGGCAAAGTAATCAAATTAGATGAATCTCACGGTCCGGAGAAAATCCGCTTATTTACCATGCCGGATTCAGAAAAAGGGCTATACTCTTTGCCCCACGATTTGCTTTGTTCTGTTAACCCGACGCATTACTTTTTCATTCTTATTTGTGCAAATAACACGTGGCGGAATATAACGTCAGAAAGCCTGCATAAATGGCTGGAAAAAATGAATAAATGGACTCGTTTTCATCACTGTTCATTGTTGGTTATTAACCCTTGTAATAATAGCGATAAACAGTCCTCGTTGTTGATGGGCGAGTATCGCTCACTTTTTGGCCTCGCCAGTTTACGTTTTCAGGGCGACCAACATTTGTTCGATATTGCCTTCTGGTGTAACGAAAAAGGCGTCAGCGCCCGACAGCAGTTATTGCTGTGTCAGCAGGACGAACGCTGGACGCTATCCCATCAGGAGGAGACGGCAATTCAGCCGCGTAGCGACGAAAAACGCATTCTTAGCCACGTCGCCGTCCTTGAAGGCGCGCCGCCGCTCTCGGAACACTGGACGCTTTTCGACAATAACGAAGCGCTATTCAACGACGCGCGCACGGCGCAGGCCGCGACAATTATTTTTTCGCTTACACAGAACAACCAAATCGAGCCGCTTGCTCGTCGCATTCATACTTTGCGACGCCAGCGGGGAAGCGCGCTGAAAATTGTCGTGCGCGAAAATATCGCCAGTTTGCGCGCCACCGATGAGCGCCTGCTGCTGGGCTGCGGCGCGAATATGATCATTCCCTGGAACGCCCCGCTTTCACGCTGCCTGACGCTTATTGAAAGCGTGCAGGGGCAGCAGTTCAGCCGTTACGTACCGGAAGACATCACCACGCTACTGTCGATGACGCAGCCGTTGAAACTGCGCGGTTTTCAGCCGTGGGATACCTTCTGCGATGCCATCCATACGATGATGAGCAACACCCTGCTCCCCGCCGACGGGAAAGGCGTTCTGGTCGCGCTGCGCCCGGTGCCGGGCATTCGGGTTGAGCAGGCGTTAACATTATGTCGGCCAAACCGAACCGGCGATATTATGACCATCGGCGGCAACCGTCTGGTGCTGTTTTTATCATTCTGCCGGGTCAACGATCTGGATACCGCGTTAAACCATATTTTCCCTTTGCCGACGGGCGATATTTTCTCTAATCGTATGGTCTGGTTCGAAGATAAACAAATCAGCGCCGAGCTGGTGCAGATGCGCTTATTGTCGCCGGAACTGTGGGGAACGCCGCTACCGCTGGCAAAACGCGCCGACCCGGTAATAAATGCCGAACACGATGGCCGCATCTGGCGTCGTATTCCTGAACCCCTGCGACTGCTCGACGACACCGCGGAGCGTGCATCATGATGACCATCAGCGATATCGTGCAAATTATTCTTTTTTGCGCGCTGATTTTCTTTCCGCTGGGGTATCTGGCGCGTCATTCGCTACGCCGTATCAGTGATACGACCCGGCTGCTATTTGCCAAACCTCGTTATGTAAAACCAGCCGGAACTCTGCGCCGCGCTACGAAAGTCAAGGCAGACAAAAAATGACTCAGCATACTCAAACTCCTTCAATGCCTTCTCCGCTCTGGCAGTACTGGCGCGGTCTTTCCGGCTGGAACTTCTATTTTCTGGTCAAGTTTGGCCTGCTGTGGGCAGGCTATCTGAATTTTCATCCTTTACTGAATCTGGTATTCATGGCGTTTCTGCTCATGCCAATACCAAAGTATCGCCTTCACCGGTTGCGCCACTGGATTGCCATTCCCGTCGGCTTCGCGCTGTTCTGGCATGATACCTGGCTGCCCGGCCCGCAAAGCATTATGAGCCAGGGGACGCAGGTGGCGGAATTCAGCTCCGGTTATCTGCTCGATCTGATCGCCCGTTTTATTAACTGGCAAATGATCGGCGCCATCTTCGTACTGCTGGTTGCCTGGCTTTTTTTATCACAGTGGATTCGGGTCACGGTGTTTGTGGTCGCCATCATGGTATGGCTGAATGTCCTGACATTAACCGGCCCGGTTTTTACGCTGTGGCCGGCAGGCCAGCCAACCGATACGGTGACGACGACTGGCGGTAATGCAGCCGCTACCGTCGCGACAGCGGGCGATAAGCCGGTCATCGGCGATATGCCTGCGCAAACCGCGCCGCCGACGACCGCGAATCTGAACGCCTGGTTGAACACCTTCTATGCCGCGGAAGAAAAGCGGAAAACGACGTTCCCGGCGCAGCTTCCGCCTGATGCGCAGCCGTTCGACCTATTGGTCATCAATATTTGTTCGCTCTCCTGGTCGGATGTCGAAGCGGCAGGCTTGATGTCACATCCGCTATGGTCGCACTTTGACATTTTGTTTAAACACTTTAATTCCGGCACGTCTTACAGCGGCCCGGCGGCCATTCGTCTGCTGCGCGCCAGCTGTGGTCAACCTTCGCATACCCGACTTTATCAACCAGCCGATAATGAATGTTATCTGTTTGATAATCTGGCGAAACTGGGCTTTACTCAGCATCTGATGATGGATCATAACGGTGAATTTGGCGGCTTCCTGAAAGAAGTTCGCGAAAACGGCGGTATGCAGAGCGAACTGATGAACCAGTCCGGCCTGCCAACCGCCCTGCTGTCATTCGACGGCTCGCCGGTATATGACGATCTGGCGGTCCTGAACCGCTGGTTGACAGGGGAAGAACGTGAAGCCAATTCCCGCTCCGCGACTTTCTTTAACCTGCTGCCGCTGCACGATGGCAACCACTTCCCCGGCGTCAGCAAAACGGCGGATTATAAAATCCGCGCGCAGAAACTGTTCGATGAACTGGACGCCTTCTTCACCGAACTGGAGAAATCCGGGCGTAAGGTGATGGTGGTCGTCGTACCGGAGCACGGCGGCGCGCTGAAGGGCGACAGAATGCAGATCTCAGGCCTGCGCGATATTCCCAGCCCCTCCATCACCAACGTCCCGGCGGGCGTGAAATTTTTTGGCATGAAAGCCCCGCATGAGGGCGCGCCGATTGATATTAATCAGCCGAGCAGCTACCTGGCGATTTCCGAACTGGTCGTACGCGCCGTGGACGGTAAGCTCTTTACCGAAGACAGTGTGAACTGGAACAAGCTGACCAGCAATCTGCCGCAAACCGCGCCGGTTTCAGAAAACGCTAATGCGGTGGTGATTCAGTACCAGGGTAAGCCATACGTTCGTCTGAATGGCGGCGACTGGGTGCCTTACCCGCAGTAAACCGAAAAAGGCCGCAAGGTTTCCCCTGCGGCCTGGTTCGGGCGCATGTTGCCATTACGGCGGACAAACGCTCAAAACGCGTTACTTCCTGTCACGTAGCCAGTTGACGATCACACTGGCGATAATGCCAGCAATGATCGGTGCCGCCAGATCGTGCCAGAAGGCCACGCCCAACTGCGTAAGCGTCATATAGCCGCCTTGTTGCAATGGCAACCGTTCGCGGCTATCCTTGATGTGTTGAGGTTCAAGTTAGCCCCCGTCAGGTTGCCAGGTTTATACCAGTCAACGTGCGGGGGTTTTCTCTATCCAGCAACCTATGCCGCCGGGGATCAAGCCCCCGCAACATTGCGCCTCACCGGGTAAACCCGGCTTGCTGCTGATATTACGGCAAAATCCCCGTCCCGGCACGGCGCTAACGTGCAATCTGCGTGACGCTTCGCAGACGATTACTTTTATTTGCCAGAATACATTCAGCATTTCTGAGGCTGGCAGTCAGCCGCTCAATTCTGTAAATTATGCCTCCTCGCGGCCAGTCCCGGTGATACCGAAACCCTCGTTCAGCATCCTGCGTCTATGACATATTCGCCTGTTGCGCCAGAGGAATGGCTAAAAGCAGGTATTACCGACGAACTTATCCGTCTTTCAGCGGGACCTGAAGATCCCGACGATATTATTCATGACCTTGAACGCGCCAGCAGAAAAGCAGCATTCTGACGATTGCTCGGCGAACCGCTGTCACCGGTTTGCCGCATCGGGTATCAAGGCACTATAGCCTGGTTATAGGCAGCATTCTTTATGAGAGAGCTGCCTATATTTTGGGCAGGGGGCTCTATGCAGGACGACACATTACCATTAAATAACAGTAACGCTACGACCACACCGCTTTCAACGAGATTACCGTTTACAAAATATGATTTTGGCTGGGTGCTCTTGTGTATCGGTATGGCGATCGGCGCCGGTACCGTCTTAATGCCAGTGCAAATCGGTCTCAAGGGGATCTGGGTATTTATTACCGCTTTTATCATCGCCTATCCCGCTACCTATATTGTGCAGGATATTTATCTAAAAACGTTATCTGAAAGCGAAACCTGTGACGATTATACGGATATTATCAGTCACTATCTTGGCAAAAACTGGGGCGTTTTTCTCGGTGTAATCTATTTTCTTATGATTATCCACGGGGTGTTTATTTACTCCCTGTCGGTGGTGTTTGATAGCGCCTCCTATATCAAAACCTTCGGCCTTACTGAGGCCGATCTTTCGCAGTCTATTATCTATAAAGTCGCGATTTTCGCCGTGCTGGTGGCGATTGCCTCCGGCGGGGAAAAGTTATTATTTAAAATTTCCGGCCCGATGGTGGTGGTAAAAGTCGGGATCATTCTGATATTCGGTTTCGCTATGATCCCACACTGGAATCTTGATAATATTTCCGCCTTTCCCGCCGCATCGGTTTTCTTTCGCGACGTACTGCTCACTATCCCATTTTGCTTCTTTTCTGCGGTCTTCATTCAGGTGCTAAACCCAATGAACATCGCCTATCGTAAGCGCGAACCTGACCGTGTGCTGGCCACCCGGATGGCGATTCGCACGCATCGCATTAGCTATATTACGCTGATTGCCATTATTCTCTTTTTCTCGTTCTCGTTTACCTTTTCGATTAGCCATGAAGAGGCGGTATCAGCGTTCGAGCAGAATATTTCCGCCCTTGCGCTGGCAGCTCAGGTAATCCCTGGCCATATCATCCACATTACCTCTACCATCCTCAATATTTTTGCCGTACTTACCGCGTTCTTTGGTATTTATTTAGGTTTTCACGAAGCGCTTAAAGGTATTGTGCTGAATGTATTGAGTCGTATTATGGATGTCAAAAACGTCAACCCACTGTTACTGACATCTGGAATCTGTGTCTTTATCGTGGTGACTCTGGTTATCTGGGTTTCGTTTCGCGTCTCAGTATTGGTCTTTTTCCAGTTAGGCAGTCCGCTTTATGGCATTGTCGCGTGTATTATTCCCTTTTTCCTGATTTATAAAGTAGCGCAACTGGAAAAATTACGCGGCCTGAAAACCTGGCTTATTCTGTTATATGGAATATTGTTGTGCCTGTCGCCGTTATTAAAATTGATTGAATAAGTCGTACCGGAGAGCCATGCCCGGTGGCGCTACGCTTACCAGGCCTACAGGTACGGTGTAGGCTTGATAAGGCGCAGGCGCCATCCGGCATAAAACGCAATTAACTCAGCGGCTTCTGCGGGTTTTCATCCTGATCGACGGCAAAGCAGGCCACCAACTGGCCGTCGTACTCTTTAAGCTGCGGCTGTAACTGCGTACAGGGTCCGAAGCGACGGCTGCAGCGGGCGTTGAAGGCGCAGCCCGGCGGCGGGTTCAGCGGGCTCGGTAACTCGCCGGTCAGCTTAATCCGCTCACGGCGATCGTCCGGATTCAGCCGCGGCGTGGCGGAGAGCAACGCCTGGGTATAGGGATGACGTGGATTGTTGAAGATCTGGTCTTTCGTGCCCTTCTCCACGCAGCGGCCTAAGTACATGACCATCACTTCATCGGCAATGTGTTCCACCACCGACAGGTCGTGCGAGATAAAGACATAAGACAGCCCCATATCCTGTTGCAAATCCATCATCAGGTTCAGCACCTGGGCGCGCACCGACACGTCGAGCGCGGAGACCGGTTCGTCGGCAATCACTACGTCCGGATCAAGCATCAGACCGCGGGCGATAGCGATACGCTGACGCTGGCCGCCGGAGAACATATGCGGATAGCGGTCGTAGTGCTCGGTTTTCAGCCCCACCTTCGCCATCATCGCCAGCGCTTTTTCACGACGCTGCGCTTTACTCAGGCTGGTATTGATCAGCAACGGCTCTTCCAGAATTTGCCCCACTTTCTTGCGTGGGTTCAGGGAACCGTAGGGGTTCTGAAACACAATCTGAATTTTCTGCCGCCGCAGTTTCTGCGCGTGCGGATCGTGTTTGAGCAGATCCTGCCCCTGGTAATAAAGCTCGCCGCCGGTTGGCGTTTCAATCATCGTCAGCAGGCGACCCAGTGTGGATTTTCCACAACCGGACTCCCCCACTACGGCCAGCGTTTTACCGCGTTCGAGATTAAACGACACGCCATCCAGCGCTTTTACCAGCCGTTCCGGAGAAAAGATCCCCTTCTTCACCGGATAGTGTTTTTTCAGGTCGATAGCCCGCAACAGCGGCTGTTGCAAGGTGGCCTCATGCGTACTCATAGTGTGGGCCTCCCGGCATCATCGAGTGGGTAATGACATTTTGACTGACGTCCATCGTCCAGTTGGTTGAGAGCAGGTTCTTCCGCACGGCATCTGTCCGTGGCGTAGGGGCAGCGCGGGTTAAGCAGACAGCCCGTCGGTCGGTCATATTTCCCCGGCACCACGCCCGGCAGCGACGCCAGACGCGCTTTGTCCTGAGCAAACTCTGGTAACGCGCGTAGCAGTGCCTGGGTGTAGGGATGACGCGGCGCGCGGAAAATATCCTGCGCAGCGCCGGTTTCGACGACCTGCCCGGCGTACATGACGATAATTTTGTGCGCCGCTTCCGCCACCAGCGCCAGGTCATGGGTAATCAGCACCAGCGCCATGTTCTCTTTTTGCTGCAACTCCAGCAGCAGCTCAATGATTTGCGCCTGAATGGTCACATCCAGCGCCGTGGTCGGTTCATCGGCAATTAACAGCTTTGGTCGACAGGCTATTGCCATCGCAATCATCACGCGCTGACTCATGCCGCCAGAAAGCTGGTGCGGATAGACATCCAGACGAGAGGCCGGATCGGGAATGCCCACCTGGTTCAACAGGTCAATCGCTCGCTGACGACGGGTTTTCTTGTTCCCGCCCTGATGTACCTTGATGGCTTCCATAATCTGAAAGCCAACGGTATAGCAAGGATTGAGGCTGGTCATCGGGTCCTGGAAAATCATCGCCACTTCAGCACCCACCAGGTTGCGACGTTCCTTCTCGGAAATGCGCTTCAGATCCTGTCCGTTAAAGAGCAGGTTTTCCGCCATCACGCGGCCTGGGTAATCGATAAGCCCCATAATCGCCAGCGAGCTGACGGATTTGCCGGAACCAGACTCGCCGACAATACCGACCACCTCACCCTGCTTCACGCTGTAGCTAATGCGGTCGACGGCTTTAAACGGTGTGCCTTCGTCGCCGAAGTGCACCGATAATTGATCTACATTTAATAACGCCATCTCGAACCTCTTACTGCTTCAGTTTGGGATCGAGCGCGTCACGCAGACCGTCACCCATCAGGTTAAATGCCAGTACCGTCAGCAGAATCGCCAGCCCCGGGAAGGTCACGACCCACCAGGCGCTTTGCGCGAACTGCAATACGTCAGAGAGCATGGTGCCCCATTCCGGCGTAGGCGGCTGTGCGCCCATGCCAAGAAAGCCGAGGGCGGCCATATCGAGAATGGCGTTAGAGAAACCGAGCGATGCCTGAACAATCAGCGGCGCAAGGCAGTTCGGGAAAATATTGACGAACATCTGACGCATTGCGCCTGCGCCCGCCACGCGGGAGGCAGTCACATAATCGCGGTTCACCTCTACCAGAACCGCCGCGCGGGTTAAGCGGACATAGTGCGGCAGCGCCACAAACGTCAACGCCAGCGCAGCGTTGCCGATGGAGGGGCCGAAGATCGCCACCAGCACCAGCGCCAGCAGCAGGCTCGGCAGGGCCAGCATAATATCGACCACGCGCATGATGATGTTATCGACCAGACCGCCGAAGTAGCCCGCGACCAGGCCGAGAATAATCCCCATTACCAGCGACAGGACGACCACCAGACAGCCGACCAGCAGTGACAAACGCGCACCATACATCAGGCGCGAGAGGACATCGCGACCAACATCATCCGTTCCCAGAATATGCGCCCAACTGCCGCCTTCCTGCCAGACCGGCGGCGCCAGCAGCGCATCACGGAACTGCTCTGCCGGGTTGTACGGCGCAATAAAGTTGGCAAACACCGCAATCAGGATCACGATGAGAACATACGCCAGCCCGACGACCGCGCCTTTGTTGCGTTTAAAATAGTGCCAGAACTCCCGCAATGGCGTCATGGGCGCCGGTGCGGCATTAACATTATTTTCAGTAACCTGTGACATGATGGCCCCTTACTTCTTATGCCGAATACGCGGGTTCACCACGCCGTACAGCAGGTCTACCAGCAGGTTGACGAGAATAATCATCGTCGCTACCAGTAACACGCCGCCCTGCACTACCGGATAATCGCGACGTTGCAGCGCATCGATCAGCCAGCGCCCCAGACCGGGCCACGAGAAGATAGTTTCTGTCAGAATCGCGCCTGCCAGCAGCGTACCCACCTGCAGGCCGATCACGGTAACGACTGGCAGCATGGCGTTACGCAGAGCATGGACGATAATGACGCGCATCCTGGTCAACCCTTTGGCGCGTGCGGTACGGATGTAATCCTCCCCCAGCACTTCCAGCATCGACGAACGGGTCATACGCACAATGACGGCCAGCGGGATTGTGCCGAGCACCATCGCAGGCAGGATCATATGCGCCAGCGCATCAATAAAGTTACCCTCTTCGCCCCAGATAGCGGTGTCGATCAGCATAAAGCCCGTCAACGGATTGGTATCATCAAGGAACACCATATCGCTCACGCGCCCGGAAACCGGCGTCAGGTTCCAGTGGACGGAGACCAGCATGATCAGCATCATGCCCCACCAGAAGATAGGCATAGAGTAACCGGTCAGCGCCAGGCCAACAGCGGTGTGATCGAAGATAGAACCGCGCTTCACTGCGGCCAGCACGCCCACCGGAATCCCCACGGCGACGGCAAAAATCATGGCGCAGACGCCAAGTTCCAGCGTCGCTTTAAAGCGAGGCACAAACTCGTCCCACACAGGGATTCGGCTTTTCAGCGAGATGCCTAAATCGCCATGCATCACCCCCCAGATATAATGGAGGTACTGCTGCCACATCGGTTTATCAAGACCGAGTTCAGCCAGCAGTTGAGCATGACGCTCAGGGGAAATACCTCGCTCACCCGCCATGATCATCACCGGATCGCCGGGGATCATGTGGACAAAGGCAAAGGTGAGAAGGGTAATACCGATAAACGTCGGGATAACGAGTCCCAAACGTCGGAGAATGAACTGCAACATAACCTGAATTCTCTCTCATGACCCACGGCCTGGAACCGTGAGTCTGTATTGCTCACAAATCTTATCCCACGCAAACTGCATCGCGGATAAAGCATTACGCCGGATGGCGCTGCGCTTATCCGGCCTACACAACACCGGGGCGCAGCGCTCTTTTAATTATTCGACAGAGACGTTTTCGAAGTGATGTTTGCCTAATGGATCAACCACATAGCCTTTAACTTCTTTACGCACTGGCTCATAAACCGTGGAGTGAGCGATGATCAGCGCTGGCGCCTGGTCATGCATCACAACCTGGGCCTGTTTATAGAGCTCAATACGCTTGTTGTGGTCATCGGTCGCACGCGCAGGCTGAATCAGGTCTTCAAACGGCTTGTAGCACCATTTTGAATAGTTGGAGCCTTGCTGGGCGGCATCGCAGCTGAACAGCGTGGCGAAGAAGTTATCCGGATCGCCATTATCGCCGGTCCAGCCCATCATCACCGTCTGGTGCTCGCCATCTTTAGCGCGCTTGAGGTATTCGCCCCATTCATAGGTGACAATTTTGGCCTGAACGCCAATCTTCGCCCAGTCCGCCTGGATCATTTCCGCCATACGACGCGCATTCGGGTTATAGGGACGCTGTACCGGCATCGCCCATAGATCGATGGTGAAGCCTTTTTCCAGACCGGCTTCTTTCAGCAGCGCCTTCGCTTTTTCCGGATCGTAGCCGTAGTCTTTAATATCGTCGTTGTAGCCCCACATCGTCGGCGGGATCAGGTTTTTCGCCGCAACGCCCGCGCCCTGATAAACGGCTTTGATGATGGCCTCTTTATTCACGGCATAGGTCAACGCCTGGCGAACTTTGACGTCATCCAGCGGTTTTTTCTGCACGTTATAGGAGAGATAACCCACGTTCAGACCGGCCTGCTCCATCAGGTTGATGTTTTTATCCTCTTTCATGCGCGCAATATCCGCCGGGTTCGGATACGGCATCACCTGACATTCGTTCTTCT
Organism: Salmonella sp. SAL04202; assembly: GCF_046550775.1. Taxonomy (NCBI): domain Bacteria; kingdom Pseudomonadati; phylum Pseudomonadota; class Gammaproteobacteria; order Enterobacterales; family Enterobacteriaceae; genus Salmonella; species Salmonella sp. SAL04202. Next base: position 184,393 of record NZ_JBGDXK010000005.1, read on the forward strand.
GCAGTTTGGCGTAACGCACAGAGGCGTCAGGCGTGATGGAGAAGACCAGACGGTCAATCTGCGGCTTCGTGCCCCAGTAGCCGTCAAAGGCTTTGTAGAGAATGCGGGAGTCTTTCTGATATTGCACCAGTTGGAACGGGCCAGTGCCGACCGGGTTCAGATCCACTTTTTCCGGCGTACCGGCTTTCAGCATGTTGTCAGCATATTCTTTGGAAAGAATAGAGGCGAAGTCCATGGCTAAATCGGCAAGGAACGGCGCTTCCGGACGCGTCAGCACAAACTGCACCGTGTGATCGTCTACCTTCTTCACTTCGCTAATCAGATCCGGCAGCCCCATGCCTTCAAAGTATTCATAGCTGCCGCCAGACACTTTGTGGTACGGATTCTGCTCGTTTTTCTGCCGGTCAAAAGAGAACACGACATCATCGGCGTTCAGCTCGCGCGTGGGTTTGAAATCCTTGCTGGATTGCCATTTCACCCCTTTACGTAGGTGGAACGTATAGGTTTTACCGTCTTCGCTGATATCCCACTTCTCAGCAAGACCCGGGATCACTTCCGTGGTGCCGGTTTTGAATTCAACCAGACGGTTATAGATAGGTACGGAGCTGGCATCATAGGTGGTGCCAGACGTAAAGAGCTGTGGGTTAAAGCCTTCCGGCGAGCCTTCTGAACAATAAACCAGGGTTTTGGCCTGCACGCTTGCTGCAACGGTCATGGCCACCAGGCTCAAACCAAGCTTCAGCATCCCTGACTTCTTCAAGGAAATACTCATTCTTCTGCTCCAATTGTGATGTATGTTGTTTTGCCCTTTGCAAAGGCTTTTACCGCCCGGCCTTTTTTGTTTTTTACCTGGTCAGGTCAGTAGTGAGAGGTGGGGATTCCGTTCGCATAATCGACTGAGTTGCAGTGCGGATTCTCCATAAAATGCCCCTCATTCCCTACAATCTGTCAATAGAATGTCAAAACGTCAATACAGGTAACCAGCTTTTACAACAACGGTGAGAATTAACAAACAAAGATTAAAAAAAGTTCAGAAGGGTATTTTCAGCAGGGAAATTTGTGCTATAGGCAGAAAGGCAGAGTTATTCACTTAATATTTTGCAACAGTTAGTGATTAACAATTAGACATTAATTGAAAAATTTCTTTCGGTATGTTGATTATCTGAGCGATTAATACCACTAACGCTAAAACGCACAGGCGAAAATGCTGAGGTTATCCATAAGCCGTGTGCAAAAAAGAGTTATCCGGACATTGAAAAACACCATCGAATATGTCACAAAATTGTAAATAAGTAGGCCGTCGTGCGGCCTACCGCGATCACAAAAACTAACTTTTGACCCTGGCCTGCGTGCGCTTTTCGCTCCAGTTAAACAACGAGTTCACCAGAATCGCCGTCAACGTCCCCGCTGCCATGCCGTTGCCAAAGACCATCTGTACGCCCGCCGGGAAATTCTGATACAGGCCGGGTACCAGTATAGGTAGCATTCCCATGGCCAGCCCCATCGCCAGCGCGTAGGTTTTACCCGGCGTATGCAGTGGCTCACGCGCAATCATATCAATGCCGATGACCCCGATAATGCTGAAGACAATCACCGCCGTACCGCACACCACCGAACCTGGCAGACAGGTCGCCAGACGTACCAGCGGCGCGAATATGGCAATCAGGATTAACAATCCTCCGGCAGCCGCAGTCACGAAACGCGATTTCACATTAGTGGTGCGTACCACCCCAATATTTTCGCCGGAGGTGATAATTAAGGAGGTGCCAAAAATCCCCCCCAGCAGCGACATTACCGCATCACCACGAATGGTGCGTGGAATCGCCTGCTGCACATTTTGCGTGGAATTGACTATTTCCGCGGTCGCAATCGTTTGCCCGGTTGCTTCAGCCATAGAGATGACCGCGTAAATCAGCAACGGCAGCGAGGCGGAGAGATCAAAAATCGGCCAGCCGAACGGCAAAAGCTGTGGGAAACTAAACAGCGGCCCGTGACTAACACCGCTAAAATCGGTGCTGCCCAGCGCCATTCCCAGCAGCGTTCCCGCTAAAAGGCCGAACATCACCGCCAGCTGGCGCAAAATACCGCTAAACGCCAGCGCGAAAATCAGCGTTATCAGGATAGTCCCCAGCGATAAAATGATACTGGTTGGATGAGCGAAGTCGGCGCTCCCTGGCTGGCCAATGATCAACCCGCCGTACAGGCGAATAAGGTTAATCGACACCATTAGCAGCATGATGCCGATGATAAAGGGGGGAAAATGGTGCAGGCAGCGGCGGAAAATCGGCAACGCGATAAAGTAGAACAGCGAGGTCAGAATTACGGCGCCAATCGCGGTCTGGATATTGGTCTGTAAAGCGATCGCAACGAAAATCGCAATCGGCGCGCCCCCCGGTACCATAATAAACGGCAAACGCGCGCCCACCCCTTTCACACCCAGGCTTTGCAAAATAGCGCCCAGACCGCACATCAGAAAGGTCGCGCTAAGTACCGAGGCGGTCACCGTATCGGTAAAGTGGAGCGCTTTGGCGATCAGAAAGACGGAGGTAATGGGGGTGGCGGCAACGACCAGCACATGCTGAAGCGCCAAAAGTAAGGTGGTTTGCCAGGGTAATGCATCGTTATCCGGCGTAGTAAGGCCAGGTTGCGGCATGATTAACTCCCATAAAACATCAAAAAAATAACCGCCAGCGCGGGCTGGCGGTCTGTATTATTTCAACCAACTAATGGCATCAGCGGCATAGCGATGCGCACGGAAGGCGCTGTTCTGTTTTCCAGGAATAATGCCTTTACTGAGGTGCTCCGGATATTCATTAAAGAACGGAATGATATATTCCCATACCGTTTCGCCTTCCGGGGTGACTTCAAACAGGCGGCCAAACGCCGATTCACAGATAAAGGTGTTGCCGTTCGCCAGCCGCTGCGCGCTCCCCATATACGGCGAGAAAAACGCCGGCGGGAAGATATCGCGATACTGCCAGGTAATCGCTTTGGTCTGCGGATCGAACTCCAGCACCGTGGAATGCGGCGAGGTGACGCCGGGACGCAGGTTGCCGTTATCGAAAACCAGAATCGACCCGTTCTCCATCTCAACCGGCGTGTGCTGCTGCGCTACGACTTCCGGCCCTGCATGCCAGATAACCTTCCCGCTCTCTTTATCCACGGCAATGACGCCGGAAGTGGTACGCAGGCTCATCAGTACCAGGCCATCACGGGTGACGGACAGGCCGTTAATCATCGGCCAGTGGCGGCGGTCGAAAATATCATGAATCGGGAAATCTTCCGGATTCAAATGCTCCCAGGCGCGCCATTCCCAGACCACTTCACCGTCGCGATTGACCTCTTTGACGACGTCGCTCTGAATGATGCCGTCCGGCGCATCGCGGCGCGGGTCGCCGCCGGTAACACGGGCGGCGATATCGGCAGGCAACGGCGACGCGGCGGTATACAGCAGATTACCGTTCGCCAACCATTGCGCATCATGGTGATGGTAAATATCTTCGTAATGCCAGACGATTTCGTTATCCGGCGTCACTTCGTAGAAGTCGCCGCCGTGCCAGAGATCCCACGCCGGATAGAGGTTCGCTGAAGTGCGGTGGCTGCCGTTATAACCCAGATTACCGTTCGGCAGCAGCACCGCATCACGCCCGGCGCGAACCGGAAGCTGCCACTGATGCGCGACTTCGCCCTGCTCGTCCACCAGGTAAACCCGCCCTTCGGCGGTTTGCGGCGCAAAAAGCGTATAGCCGCCAAAGCTCTTCGCCTTATCAGCGTAGATAAGGCCCGCCGGACGGCGTCCAAGGGTGAAAGTCGAATCCTGAGTTAAGTGTGCCACATCGCCTCCTGAGGAATAAATTTGCGCCAAAATACCCCATTAAAACGTTTTAATGAAGAGTTTTTTACGATCCTCACTGAAAAAAAGCAAACGTTACCGTCTGGTAAATATGCTACCCTGTGCGCAAATTTTCGCAGGTCAGGAAGCAGATGGCTGTTCAAAATAAAAAACGCGCAAAGTTGATTGATGTTGCCCGCCATGCAGGCGTATCGCCAGGGACGGTATCCAATGCATTGCACAACACTCGCTTTGTCGAGCCGCAGACGCGACGGCGTATTGAAGAGGCCATTGCTGCGCTCAACTACACGCCGAATATTCGCGCCCGCCAGTTGCGAACCGGCAAAACCAATACCATTGCTTTGCTCTCTTCGGTGCCGCTGGCGATTGCTTCCGGCGCGTCACGACTGGGATTTATGATGGAGGTGGCGTTAACGTCCGCGATGATGGCGCTGGAAAAACAGCATGCGCTGATTCTGGTGCCGCCGGGGGCAAATCCACTGGATGCCGTCAGCTTTGACGCGGCGATCCTGATTGAGCCGGCGGAGAACGACCCGCAGCTCCAGGCGCTGGCGCAAGCGGGCATTCCCTGCGTCACCATTGGCCGCACGCCGGGCACCGACACGCCTGTGCCGTGGGTTGAGCTGCACTCGGCGACAACAGCACAGCTTCTGCTAACGCATCTGGAGGCCTCCGGCGCCAGCAAATGTGCGTTATTTGTCGGTAACACACGGCGAACATCAGTTCTGGAGAGCGAAGCGGCTTACCAGCGCTGGTGCGCGGGGCGCCAGGCCCCCGTAGTCTACTCTCTCAATGAAAGCGAGGGTGAAAATGCCGGCTACCAGGCCGCGCAGCAGCTATTACAGGCACATCCCGACGTTGACGGCGTGCTGGTGCTGATCGATACCTTTGCCAGCGGCGCGGTACGCGCTTTCCAGGAACAAGACATCGCCATACCTGAACAAATGCGGGTGGTTACCCGCTATGATGGTATCCGCGCGCGCGAATCGCTGCCGCCGCTGACGGCAGTGAATATGCATCTTGATGAGGTGGCGCGACAGGCAATCACGCTATTATTTGATTTGCTGGCGGGCAAGAAGGTCAGTCACAGCGACGGGATCATGCCTGAACTGGTGGTGCGGGCGTCAACCTGCCAGTGATAGAGGATGACTCGCCCTGCGGGCCGTTGCTGACGCAACGTTCTCTCGCTTCGCTCGGGTCGAACCTCTTGCCCCCGGAGGTTCTCATCCTCGTCAGACTTCAGATACAAAAAACCCTGCTCGTTGAGCAGGGTTTCTGAATTTGGTCGGTGATAGAGGATGACTCGCCACTGCGTGGCTCGCCCTGCGGGCCGTTGCTGACGCAACGTTTTCTCGCTTCGCTCGGGTCGAACCTCTTGCCCCCGGAGGTTCTCATCCTCGTCAGGCTTCAGATACAAAAAACCCTGCTCGTTGAGCAGGGTTTCTGAATTTGGTCGGTGATAGAGGATTCGAACCTCCGACCCCTTCGTCCCGAACGAAGTGCGCTACCAGGCTGCGCCAATCACCGAATGCGGGCGCATCTTACTGCTCAGGCGCACGCCCGTCAATCCCTTAGTCGCAAAATACAATTCAATCGGCGAGAAAGTCGGCAGACAACCTACTTCGCGGCGACTTTCTGCGCATCGGGAATATGGCACCAGTTGTTGTTCTGGTTAATGCCGCCATCCGGCGATGTATACCCCAGGCAGCCCATTATCGTATCGTACAGCTCCACATGACGACGCGGCACTTTGATCTCCGCCTGCTGTTTCAGGTGAGCGAACATCTGCGCATGTTGCGGGCTAGCAAGATATTTATCCGACATCCATACCAGCATCGGAACACGGAATTGCTCCGGCGGCGCCATATTGCGCGGCGTACCGTGCAAATGTTCGCGTTCGTTAATCGACTCGCCGTGGTCAGCCGCGTAGAACACAATCGCTTTTTTATCACGTAGCTGATCGAACACACTGGTAATAAAGTGATCCACATAGGTCACGGAGTTATCGTAAGAGTTGATCATCTGCGCTTTCGTGCAGCCGCTATCGACCCCAATACATTCGGGCTTCCACTGAGCGTAGCTGCGCGGATAACGTTGCGTATAGTTAAAATGCGACCCCTTAGTATGCAGGATAATCAGATGCTTACCCTCCGGGTTCTGGGCAAGCGAGTTCTGCATCTCATCAATCAACAGCATGTCATCAACCGTTTTACCACGGTTACGCGGCTCGGCGCCGATCTGCTCGCGGTAGGAGATATTATCCGCCATGGTATTGCTATAGAACCACATCTCGCTCTGCATGGCGTACAGATCGGAACTGAATCCGAGCTGTTTGAGAACGGCAAACACATTCTGCTCTTTTAAGGTACGCTGCGGGTTATTATCCGCCCCGCCTTCCCGTACAAACATACAGCGTAAAGAAAGCTTCGTCGCGGTATCGCAGGAATAGCCGCGGAACGCCGCCAGATTTTTTTCCTGCGCCAGCTTCGGCGTGGTATTACGCTCGTAGCCGAAAATCCCCATGTGATCCCAACGGGTCGTCTCACCGATAATGAAAACAACGTAGGTGTCATCCCCATCCTTCGGCGCAACATAGGTAAATTTCCTGGCCGGGTTTATTAACGAATTATTGTCCGACGACTCATCTACCTGCGCCCAGGCATACAGCCCTAACGCAGATAACCAGTTTGAAGGCAGATAGGAGTTCGCCACCACGCCGCCATAGCTGGGTAAGTCGATACCTGTCGCCCGTTCAACCTTTTTTTGCTGTACATCCAGCAGGCGGATAGGCGCCCACACCATTACGCCTGCGAGTACCACTACAGCGGCGCTGCGAAAACGCTGCCCCGGCGTACGTAGCTGGCGCAACAACGTGTAGCGACAGTGGTTACTCCAGATAAAGATGAGCGGAAGCACGCTCACGGCAATCAGCCACAATACGAAGTGCAGCCCCACCACCTCTTTCGAGAGATCGATATCGGTGGTCATAACAGACGCAATAATGCCGTAGCCAATCACCACGTTCAGGAAGGTCATGTAATAACTGGCGCCAGCGGAAAACAGCACCACCAGCGTGGCCAGCACGCGCCAGACGCGTCGGCCAAACAGTGAAAGAAGACGAAGTAAGAAGAAAGTGACCAGCACCGTGGCGCCAAGTTCGACAACTGCGGAGAGGCCTTTCCAAATGGTAAATTCTTGCGCATAACTGCCGAAACGGCGGTAAAACACGGCGCAATTCATAAACAGACCGATATAGAGCGCAAGCAAGAAACTAAGTTTCTGTTGCGTCATCGATTTAATGTATCTCATGCAAACAAACCCTGGGAATCGGGATAAAAACGACCTGTACAACGATTCTGTAATCAAACAGGTAAATATGCGGCTAACGCAGATGTGAGAAAGTCTACCAGCGCGGCTAAGTAGACCACAGGAAGCGCAAAAAGTGTCTATAGAGAATGTGATTGACCTATATATTTTTGTAAATATATAGACAGGGTATTAGCTGAACTTCTAATAAGTCCAGGTGGCGGTTTATCCTGTTAAAACCTGGCGCTCACCCCCAGGGTATACAAATAATCGCTATCCGTAGCGCTATTTTCCGCCTGGGAAAACGCCGCATACGCCGCCATGTGCGGGTTAAGTAACACGTCCGCGCCTACGGTGACATCCAGCCAGTTTCCCGCCTGATTTCCTGCGGTCATACGACTCAACCCGGACTGCGCTTTCCAGATATTTTCCCCAAACTGTTGGTTATAGCTAATTTGCGCCCAGGGACGGACATCGCCGAACTGCGAGTTTACCCGCCAGCCTAACGTACTGACGCTGGCGTGCCATAACGGATCGGTAAGCGCTAATGTCGTCGCGCTATCGCCATATTCGTTATACATTGATGACGTCGAACCGTCGTAATGCAACGCCGCGACCGGCCCAGTGGTCACACGTCGGGAAAGCGGAAAATTCCAGCCCATACTGATACCGCTGGTCGCATCAAGCGGGGTTTCATCCGCCAGGCTAAGCACCGGCCCCACCGTATTTTGCGTAGACTGAATACGTTCGGCCAGTATGTCGTTGTAATTCGGTTGGTGATCGCTGTCCCAGGTATAGCGTTCCGTCGTATGCCCCGGAGCCGCTTCAGCGATATATTCTTGTTGCCAGGCATACGTGGTATTGATAAAAAACGAGCAGGCCATAAGGCCCGCCAGACAACGCAATGTCCGGCGACCACGGCGTTTTCTTACAATCATCAACGCGACTCCAGAGTAGAGCCGAATTCGGCGATATTATTGTCATTGAATGAAGGATGTCAGGCATCAGCCCTGTATTAACTATTGTCCTTTTAGCGGGCCCGTCAAGGCGGGTTGAAGGAAATTTTCGCGGTAACCACAATAACGAGGAAGTCTATGCAGCGTTGCGACTGGGTCAGCCAGGACCCCCTTTATATTGCCTATCATGATAACGAGTGGGGCGTACCGGAAACCGATAGCAGAAAGCTGTTTGAAATGATCTGTCTTGAAGGTCAACAGGCCGGTTTATCCTGGATCACCGTGCTTAAAAAGAGAGAGAACTATCGCGCCTGTTTTCATCAGTTTGACCCGGTACGCATCGCAGCTATGCAGGAGGAGGAGGTTGAACGCCTGCTGCAGAACACGGGCATCATACGACATCGCGGTAAAATTCAGGCCATTATCAGTAACGCCCGCGCCTGGCTTGCGATGGAGCAAAACGGCGAGTCTTTCGCCGATTTTGTCTGGTCATTCGTTGATGGCCAGCCGCAGATCACCCAGGCGGCCAGCCTGGATAAGATCCCCACCTCAACACCTGCGTCCGATGCGCTTGCTAAGGCATTGAAAAAACGCGGTTTCAAGTTTGTCGGTACGACTATCTGTTACTCCTTTATGCAGGCGTGCGGACTGGTCAACGACCATATTACCGGCTGTTTTTGCCATCCGGGAGAAAAACATGATTCGCAAATCCCAGAGTGAAGACATGGCGTCTATTCTGGCGCTGTGGATGAAAAGTACCATTTATGCCCATCCCTTTATCGAAGAACGTTACTGGCACGAGAGCGAAGCAATTGTACGCGACGTCTATTTACCCGCCGCACAAACCTGGGTATGGGAGGAAAATGGACAACTGAAAGGCTTCGTCAGCGTACTGGAAGCCCGTTTTGTCGGGGCGCTGTTTGTCGCCCCCGACGCGTTAAGACACGGCATTGGCAAAGCGCTTCTGGAATATGTCCAGCAACGTTTTCCTCTGCTGAGTCTTGAGGTTTACCAGAAAAATCAATCCGCCGTAAACTTCTACCATGCGCTTGGTTTTCGTATTGAAGATAGCGCCTGGCAGGAGGATACCGCCCACCCCACCTGGATTATGAGTTGGCAGGCGGATCAAACGCCGTAAGCGGTAGCGCCGGGCCGGTATATTTCTCAAACCAGACCAGCGCGGTGTTGCCCGCACAACCGTTCCCCAGCCGGGAACTGGGAAGATCTTTTGTCAGGACGTTTACCGCGCCGTTTTTGCATATGCCGCCTGCGGCAGGTTCAGGGTCCGGCCATGCGCCTTCGTGAATACAGATCACGCCAGGCCGAATTCCGTCGGTAACGACCGCGCCCGCCAGAACCTGCCCGCGATGATTCCAGACGCGTACCGTATCGCCATCGACGATTCCGCGCGTTGTCGCATCCTGCGGATGAATCGTCACCGGTTCGCGTCCGGCTACCGCATACCGCTCCCGTAACGAACTGTAGTTAAGCTGGCTATGTAGACGGTGCGCCGGATGTGCGGAAAGTAGCTGAACCTGCCCCGCATCGGCGTTCCCGTGCCACTCATCCGGCACCAGCCACATCGGATGACCGGGACAATCCGCGTAACCATAGCTGGCAATGCGCGCAGAATAGATTTCGATTTTGCCGCTGGCCGTTTTTAGCGGATGGTTATCAGGATCGCGGCGAAAATCCGCGAAGCGCACAAACTGCGCGTTGGCGGGATTCTCCGGCATCTCCAGTAAACGGTTAGCCTGCCAGAATGCGGCAAACGGCGGCAGCGTCACCCCCTGGCTGGCGCCACGCTGGGCGGCAATATTGTAGAAAGTCTCCAGCCACGCCAGCTCGCTTTTTCCTTCGGTGAACCGAGCGTAACCGCCGGCTTCCCACCGTTCGCTCAGTTCAGCAAAAACGTCAAAATCATTCCGCGCCTCCCACCGGGGCGACACGACCTGCTTCATCGGCGCCAAATGCTGATTGCTATAGTCGCCGGTCATGGTTAAATCGTTGCGCTCATAGCTGGTGGTCGCAGGCAGAACAATATCCGCGTGTTTCGCGGCGGCCGTCCAGAAACATTCCGAGATAACGACCAGTTCCGGTTTTTGCCACGCGCGAATCAGACGGTTGGTATCCTGATGATGGGTAAAGTTCGCACCGCCCGCCCACCAGATAAAACGAATATCCGGGAAGCGGCGATCCATCCCATTGTGTTGGTAAAACCCACCGGGGTTTTCCAGCGCCTCGACAATACGCGCCACCGGTATTTTATCTACCGCATCGACCCCGCCAGAGATGCTTCCCTGCATCGAGGCTAACACGGCGGCGCGGCGCGTCGGGTTTCCGCCGTTAGCAAAATGATAAGAAAAACCAAACCCGCCGCCAGGCGTACCAATTTGCCCCAGCATTGCGGCCAGCGTGACGATCATCCAGTGCTTTTGCTCGCCAAACTGCTGACGCTGCATTCCCCAACCGGCCATCAACATGGTGGTGTTATGGTGAAATATTTCCGCCAGTTCGCGGATTTTCACCGCAGAAACGCCGCAAATTTCCGCCGCCCATTCCGCTGTTTTAGCCGTACCGTCGGTCGTGCCCAAAAGATAGTCGGCGAAGCGGTCATAACCCGTCGTGCAGCGGGCAAGGAACGCTTCATCCTGCCAACCGTTTTCCACCAGCGTATGGGCGATTCCCAACATTAACGCCACATCGGTGCCCATATGCGGTGCGATCCACTCCATCTTATCGCCAAAAAAGTCGACGCTTTCCGATCGCATCGGATCGATGCAGATCAGGCGCTTGCCGCTTTGTCGCAACGCCGCAAAATAGTCGAGCCCCTGTTCATCCGAGGCATTCCAGGCAATTTTCAGAGTATTCAGCGGATTCGCGCTCCAGAGCACCACCACCTCGCTGTGTTCCAGCACCACCGGCCAGCTAGTCTGCTGCTGGTAAACCTCGTTGCCACCCACCACATAAGGCATGATAGCCTGCGCCGCGCCGGTGGAATAATCGCCAAGATGGCCGGTATACCCTCCCGCCAGCGCCATGTAACGCTGCAATAGCGTAGCCGCTTTATGCAATACGCCGTTCGAACGCCAACCGTAGGAGCCGGCGAAGATGGACGATGGCCCATAACTTTCGCGAATACGTTTGTGCTGAGCGTGGATCAGATCCAGCGCGTCATCCCAACTTACGCGAACAAACTCATCCTGCCCGCGTATGCCTTGCGGCTTATCGGGGGAAGCCAGGAACCCTTTACGCACCATCGGGAAGCGAACCCGCGTTTTACTGTGCACCTGGTCATGCACAACGGTTTGCAGGGAATTTTGGTGTGCCGTCGGGAGTTCGCCATACGAGGCAAAAATGCGTTCTCCGTCGGTTTCAACGCGGACTGGCCCCCAGTGTGCGGCGGTCAATACCGAATGACGCGATGGTGCGTGGGTCAAGGTTCGCTCCTGAATTATTGGGATTATTTATTTTGCCGATCAATGTTACTTACAAATTTCAGAGTTTTCCCTGGAATTTTCTTCATGTGCAGACGTCATAATCAACCGCCACGGTCGCTGTGGTAAAAATAAAAAAGTGATAAGGATTTAAGATGAAAAAACGTGTATTTGTGATTGCTGCCATCGTGAGCGGCGCCCTGGCAGTATCTGGCTGCACAACAAACCCTTACACCGGCGAACGCGAAGCAGGTAAATCCGGCATTGGCGCGGGTATTGGATCGCTAGTCGGCGCAGGCATCGGCGCACTCTCCTCCTCCAAAAAAGATCGCGGTAAAGGCGCGCTGATTGGCGCGGCGGCTGGCGCGGCGCTGGGCGGCGGCGTGGGTTATTACATGGACGTACAGGAAGCGAAACTGCGTGACAAAATGCGGGGCACAGGCGTTAGCGTGACGCGAAGCGGCGATAATATCATTCTGAATATGCCGAATAATGTCACCTTCGACAGCAGCAGCGCGACGCTGAAACCGGCAGGCGCTAACACGCTGACCGGCGTGGCGATGGTGCTGAAAGAGTATCCCAAGACCGCCGTCAATGTGGTGGGCTACACCGACAGTACCGGTAGCCACGATCTGAATATGCGTCTGTCGCAGCAGCGTGCTGACTCCGTCGCCAGTTCGCTGATCACCCAGGGCGTCGACGCCAGCCGTATCCGTACCAGCGGAATGGGGCCGGCGAACCCGATCGCCAGCAACAGTACGGCAGAAGGTAAGGCGCAAAACCGCCGCGTCGAAATTACCTTGAGTCCATTGCAGTAAACTACCGTACCGGGTAAAGCGGTATGCTTTACCCGGCCTGCATTACTCCCTCGCCATTCCCTCTCCAGACCGGATACACGTCGCATTACTCGGTATTCATTCATCATTTACCACGACACGGCTGCCGACAGCGGGGAAATTGGCTGGTCGATGATGGCTAAACGGGTTAATAATAAGCCTGTTCCGGTTGGCGCATGCCGCGCTTACCTTTTGATTTACGGAGAGTCGCATGAAGCCGTCCATCATTCTCTACAAAACCCTGCCTGATGATTTGCTGCATCGCCTGGAGGCGCATTTTACCGTCACCCAGGTACCGAACCTGCATCCGGAAACGGTCGCGCGACACGCGCAGGCATTTGCCAGCGCGCAAGGCCTTCTGGGCGCCAGCGAAACCGTTAACCGCGCGCTGCTGGAAAAAATGCCGGCGCTACGCGCGGCGTCAACCATCTCGGTGGGATACGATAATGTCGAGGTGGACGCCCTTACTGCCCGCAAAATAGTCCTGATGCACACGCCTGCCGTTTTGACGGAAACCGTTGCCGATACGGTGATGGCATTGATGCTGGCCACTGCCCGCCGCGTGGTGGACGTCGCAGAACGGGTTAAGGCGGGTGAATGGACGGAAAGCATTGGCCCGGCGTGGTTTGGCGTCGATGTGCATCACAAAACACTCGGTATCGTTGGGATGGGGCGTATCGGGATGGCGCTGGCGCAGCGAGCGCACTTTGGGTTTACCATGCCGGTTCTCTATCACGCCCGTCGGCGGCATCAGGAGGCGGAAGACCGGTTTAACGCCCGCTACTGCGATCTGGATACGTTGTTGCAGGAGGCTGATTTTGTCTGCGTGATCCTGCCGCTAACGGCAGAAACGCGACATCTGTTTGGCGCAACACAGTTTGCCAGAATGAAATCGTCCGCCATTTTTATTAATGCCGGACGCGGCCCGGTGGTCGATGAAAACGCGCTGATTGCCGCGCTGCAAAACGGTGAAATATATGCGGCAGGTCTGGATGTCTTTGAGCAGGAACCGCTATCCGTGGATTCGCCCCTGCTGAACATGCCTAATGTCGTCGCGGTGCCGCATATTGGCTCGGCAACGCATGAGACGCGCTACAACATGATGGCCTGTGCGGTGGATAATTTGATTGATGCGCTGCAGGGAAAAATAGAGAAGAACTGCGTCAACCCGCAGGCGGCGGGATAACGCTACAGGCCCGATAAGCGCTGGCTTGCGCTTATCGGGCAGACTGTCATTACTGGGTCGCGTTTACCGCCGCCGTCCAGGCCTGATTAAACGCCTGATGCTGCGAGGCCAGCGGCCCAATCAGCGCATTATATTGGCTGGCCTGCTGTGAGGTCGGGAACTGAATGCCGTTCGCGACAAAGCTCACCTGCTCACCCTGTTGCGCAATATAATCGCCCACTTGTACCAACTGCTGCGTAAAGATCTGCGCCGCCGGGATCAGCGGCTGCAAAGCATCTGCCGGCACGGTGACCACTTTTTTGTAGACCTGATCAAACACAGGTTTCAGGTCATCGGCCTGCTTTAACGCGCCATGCGCGGCATCAGCCCGCAGTTTTGCATTCTGCAACTGTTGCGCCAGCACGCCTAACGAACCATTTGCCTGCCGCAGCGGCTCGCGTTGCGTCATATAATCCTGCGGAACGCGGATGGCGTTAACGCTATCGACCACCGGGCGCAGACCGGAATCCATCGCCTGGTTTACCTGCTGCGAGTAGCCATACAGTATCGCGTAATCAGACACGAACGGACCAAACTGTTTTTTCTGATCGGCCGTCAGCGTTGGTAAACGCTCTCCGCTACGCATTGCTGTATTCTGCAGGAAATCGACAAACGCTTTGCGCTGATCGCCTTCTTTATCAAAACACCCGCTCAGGCTAAACACCATTAATAACGCCACAACAGGCGCAAACCAGCGAGAGCAGGACTTACCTGTCGCCATTGTTAATACTCCTTTCACCCAAAAATGCGCACAACGACACCTGCGTGCCTGACGGCTTACAAGGATAGTCCAGGTCAGGCTTGCAGGATACCCTTTCCACGCGATCTTGTAGCGGAAAATTATGTTTATCTGCATCAATGCTTAATTTGTTATTTTATTGTTAATTTTTGGCCTGACAATGCGATAAAAAACGCGGCAAGAAAGCTTTCCAGCGGGGGATGTAATATTTTTTAATCTTTACAATTATTTTCTGAAAGACGGATATACCTTCCTGGATCAAATTGTTAGTGTCCTAAAAGTCGCGTAGCGTAAGGCATCGAAACGAATCGATAGCGCTTCCTGGCGGCGCGTCGCCCCCCACCCGCAAGTTTCCCGACTATTCTTAAGAGGCTTCGATGCACTTCACGATCCCGCTGTGTGATTTACAGGAGTTCTCAATGGAATATAAAGATCCGATGTTTGAGCTGCTGAGCAGCCTGGAACAAATTGTTTTTAAAGATGAAACGCGAAAGATCACCCTGACGCAAAAACCCAATCCTTTTACCGAATTTGAACAGTTACGGAGAGGGACGGGACTAAAAACAGATGAATTCGCCAGAGCGCTGGGCGTAACGGTTGCCATGGTTCAGGAATGGGAATCGAAACGCGAAAAACCCACGCCAGCAGAGCTCAAATTGATGCGCCTGATACAGGCAAACCCACGCTTAAGTAAGCAATTGATGGAGTAATTTTTACCCCTTTCTGTTTTAACGGTCCTGCGTAAGGACCGTTTTCCCCGCCTGATTCCTGACCTGGAGAAATAAAGTAAAATAAAAGTTGCATCGCCCGGCATTACATGAGTTAATGTGCTCAACGGTTTGACGTACAGACCATTAAAGCAGTTTAGTAAGGCAAGTCCCTTCAAGAGTTATCCATTAGATACCCCTCGTAGTGCGCATTTCCTTAACGCTTAAAAAATCTGTAAAGCACGCCATAACGCCGAAAGGCACACTTATTTTTTAAAAGGTAATACACTATGTCCGGTAAAATGACTGGTATCGTAAAATGGTTCAACGCTGATAAAGGCTTCGGCTTTATTACTCCTGATGACGGTTCTAAAGACGTGTTCGTACACTTCTCCGCTATTCAGAACGATGGTTACAAATCTCTGGACGAAGGTCAGAAAGTTTCCTTCACCATCGAAAGCGGCGCTAAAGGCCCGGCAGCTGGCAACGTAACCAGCCTGTAAGCTTAAAAAGCTCAGAATTTTGAATCCCTGCCTGATGGCGGGGATTTTTTTTATTCCAATTCCCCCTCTCCCGCCAGCATAACTTTGCATTACTTTACCCTGTGTCCCTTTGACCTTTCCCTTAGGGGAACCCCTATAGTAGGCAAGGAGATTGTTCACAAGGAATTGAAGTTATGTCGAAATCATCATGGTTATTACTTTTGGGTTTATGCGCCAGCGGCTCCGCGCTTGCGGCATCCTCAGAATCCGCTTTTCTGGCGCAACATGGGCTGGCGGGAAAAACGGTTGAGCAGATCGTGGATACGATTGATCAGACGCCGCAGAGCCGTCCTTTGCCTTACTCCGCGTCGATTACCAGTACCGAACTCAAATTATCTGACGGAGAGCAGATTTATACGCTGCCGTTAGGCGACAAATTCTATCTCTCTTTTGCGCCCTATGAATGGCGGACACACCCCTGTTTTAACCACAGCCTTTCCGGCTGTCAGGGAGAAATGCCGAATAAACCGTTCACTGTAAAAGTGACAGACAGTAAAGGCGCTGTCATCGTACAAAAAGAGATGCAAAGCTATCGAAACGGATTTATCGGTGTTTGGCTACCGCGCAATATGGAAGGGACGCTCGAAGTAAGCTACAACGGTAAAACGGCGTCACATGCCATTGCCACCAGAGATGACAGCCAGACCTGTCTGACGGAATTACCATTACGTTAAAAAAATGCCCGATAACATAATGGGTTATCGGGCCTATAAAACGCCAACAAGATAAAATTAACAGAGTGCCTTGAGAATGCATAACGCCACAAGAATGGCAGAGGTGGGCTCACTTTGTACTGACCCCAAAAACCTGGACAGATTAACCGAGGCATCAGCGAAAGAGTCCATTTAATACATGGGCTCTTTTTTGTTTCTGGCTATAACTAAATAACATTGTCCGCAATCGGATTATCCATTCCGTTGCTTTCTTGCATCACGCGGATTCCTGTCTCATCAATATTTTGTTCGTCGTATTCTTCCTGAATTTAACCTTAGACGTTCTATCAAATTATCGCTTATAGCGATTTGAACATAACAGTCTTTGCATTCTATTGAGGGAGCCTAAGGAACAATGTTCGCTGCTGAGTTTGTGATGATTTGAAACCATGGTGAATGTAGAAATTTTTGGCTTCTTCGGTAAGTGCATGAACCATGATTGCACGTACACCAATATTCTCGGCAACCCGATAGCAACGAAGCACTGCATCATGAAGTAAATCAGCCCCAAGCCCTTTTCCATGGAATGAGAGCTCGACAGCAAGACGGGCAAGTATAATGACAGGGATGGGATCTGGCATGTTACGCCGAAGGTTGCCTGTCGCTTCTGTATGGTTGACGCTACCGGTGGCCAGAGAGTAAAAACCGGCTACTTGCTTCGTGTCTTTCTTGCACACCACAAATGTTCTGGCCGCTCCGAGAGCCTGGTTTTTGAGGCCCTTTTGCTTCAACCAGTCATCGAGCACAGCTTCACCGCTGACGAACTCAGCTACCTGATGAAAAGCGGACAAAGGTTCTGGTGCTGTTACACGTCCCACTGAGGTTTCCTTGCCAGCAGTTTTTCGATAACGGGATCATCTGCGACCGGTGCATCAAGCAGATTGATGAACTCCTCATATTGCTCATCGTTAAAGTTAAATACACGGCGGTCAAGGATCACTTTCTCGGCAGCCTGGCAGGCCGTTTCCAGAATGAAATCTGTACGTGACTTGTGAAGGATTTCCGCAGCTGCATCAATGAGCGCCCGCTGCGATTCCTTAGCTCTAAGGTTAAGTTGAACATCTGATTTCATGAGACACCCCTTGTATAGCATTTGCTTTACAAGAATAGCATAACCACCATGTATAGCAAACGATATACATCAAGTCGTCGTTTTTCATTTTTTGAATACTGATGTTCGCTTTGTGCTGTGAGCGGACGTTTGTTGTACATTCGGACGAATAGACGGCGTTGTTTGCTTTAAAAATAAAACAGGAACACTTTGAGAAAGTGATCAGGTGTATTTATTTGTTGCTGATGAAGGAGAGTAACTCTAATTTGGATAATTAGCTTGATAATAGGCCAGACGAAAATAATATTCCAGCACGCTTTTGGTCGCAACAGGCATTAGTTAATTTTAAGTAATAAATTTTTATCCATAAGTTAACACTAGTGTGTCATCTAGCGAAACCGAATCGCTTTAACTCATAACTTGAAGTTGAATCAGTGGGGTAGCAGTAGGCATGCCGGAACTGATAAACTGTGCAGAAGGCTAAACATTCATTCACTCGTGAGATAGTAGCTAAATTATGCAAAGAATTATTCCTGATAAAAATTGGTGGGAAAAAGAGCGTATTAATCGTAAAGCATCATCAATATGCCCATATGCTAGTTCATACAGATGTCCTCGATACTATCAGAGTGTAGTTTTGCTCTCACGCATCAATATGATAGCTGGTATGGCAACTAGGAAAAAAAAAGAGTTGGGCGAATTTTGGGAAAGAACCAGTTTCTCATCTTTATGTGATGAAGAAGTCCCTACAGTTACTACAAAAGAGTATGGCGGCCTTGCATCAGTTAGTAATTTTTGCCCAGAAATATCATTTAAATATTTACACTACTACGCCGATTATATGTATAAATATGTTGATGCGATAGATCAGGACACTGGCAGGCGTATTGCGGAAAAAGATAATTTAGAAAATGATTGGAAATATACATGGATGTCAGTCAATCCTAAATTTTATTTAGATTGCGATGTTTTTGAAAGTGTCAAAAATTTCAATGAAGAATTGGCTAGTGATTACTTAAAGAGATTGCACCCAAATATCGTTCAGCAAATAGATAGAATGAATAATTGCTTGGATAATAATGACCCGGCAGGTGCACTGCACGCAGCCTCTAATATTTTAGAAACTATGGCTAAGGAAATCACTCAAAACCCGAATGTGGCAAATGAGTCATTGGGTGGTTTTTTTAAACAGTTCGAAAAAATGTCAAAATTACCTAAGAATCTTATTGATGCTGTTAAAGATATTTATGATTTACGCAACAAATTACCTACTGCTGGACACGGAAGCTTGAACAAGCCTGAATTGACTATGGTAGAAGCTATAACTATTGCGGCAATGACAAAGGCGATTTTAGAAATTGAATATCGATGCAAAGCCATCTAACAAATCAAATTATGTGGTTCAAATTCCCGCTACACTTCTGTATTACTGCCGCCAGCGTCTACTTATCGCTATGAGTTCAACGGGTTGATATACGTTAGAGATCTCTGAATCGATTGAAGTCTAAGGTTGTCAGGGCTGTAACAGCAGCCCTGTGCCATGAGCGGATTACATATTAATTAACGAAGAACAGACCAATATCATCGATAGCTGTTTTCAAAAATAGACCAATAACAAACTGAGATGTTATCGTATTCATTTCGATGATTGATCCAGATGTGTATATAACCATTGAAAGAGTTTTCTAATTTTTGTGATAGTATCTTTTAAATAATTTAAGGAGATTATTATATTATTTTCATTGTTTAATGAAAGAGTAGGTTTTTTATCAATAATATCTTTTAAGGCTACAGTTGAGTTCATTTTTTTAATGTCTCCATTAGCATGAACTATGCAATTCCTTACGTTGTTAAACTCTGTCATGAATTGCCATTCTTGTGACAGGCCAAAGTTTATATCCATTAGTTTTGTTAAATATCTTTTTGCTTTGTAGATGCCATCACCATTAAAATCGGTTACTGATACATTGGTGTTTACAATCCTTTAGCATATATTGCAATAGTCGTTTAGATTGTGCTCTAAGCATGAGTATAAAGATACCAAAGCAGATTTATTAAAAATATTTGGTTGTATGTTAACTAAGAAGTTATATTGCTCTGAATAATAGTATTCTAAGTAATTAATATAATCGTCAGGACCATCTTTTTTTCATCTTCATATGCTTTTTTTAATTCCGATAAGTCAACTCTGTTTTGGCCGCCTGCTCCTAGGATATATTTTTCGAAATCATCAATCTGCGCTTCAAGAGAATATCTTGATAGCTGTGCGAAAAGTTTGTATTTATTCATCGACATGCAATTCCTTTTTAATTATAAACCTTTGGATTAAAAGGTGCTGCAAATAGTAACGAATTATTTTTGTTTGTAAAGGGGATTATTATTTTTACTAGATCAAGATAAAACAATAGGAATATCCACTCCTCGCTCATAGCAGACATTTGCGTGAGCGTATCTACCGACGTTCAGGTTTCCTGATAGCATCCCTGTACAGACCTTGTTAATTTCTGCCTGGATAGCTCTTTAGGCGGTATTCAACCGGGCTGAGTCCGTTAAATCTAAGGCTAATTCGTCGGGGATTGTAGTATCGTATGTAATCCTCAATAGCTATCTTAAGTTCATCAATATCCTTAAATTTACTGGTGTAAAAACTTTCTGATTTTAAAGTCCCGAAAAAACATTCTGCACAGGCATTATCAAGGCAGTTGCCTTTGCGGGACATACTTTGGATGATGCCAAACTCTCGTAACTGATACTGGTACCATCAATGACAGTATTGCCAGCCCTGATCTGAATGAAGAACCGGATTGGTACCCGCATCAAGTCTGGCAAATGCCTTCATGAGTATGTCATCGATCATCGGCATAGTTGGACGTTCTGAAATACTGCAGGAGATCGCTTCGTTATTGAAGAGATCAATAATGGGCGCAGTGCACTTTTGATTTATATACCCTTCATACTTCAAGTTGCTTATGTGTTGGCTACGGATTACTCGGCCCATCCATGGGCCTCGCCCTGACGGGCCGTCGCACGCGACGTTCAAATCTGCTCCCGGCAGATTTGTCGCTCACCCCAGTCATATAGTTATCTATGCTCCTGGGGACTCACTCCCTTGCCGCCTTTAAGCAACTCGAATTATTTTGGGTATAGTCAGGTGGGGCTTTTCTCTCTCTGCCTTTTGGTGAATACCTGAGACAAACAGTCTCAAGCACCCGCAGCTATTCTAACGCCAATATCCGTACCGCCAGCGTTAATGTATTCCTGAAATATTTTTTGCCAATCAATAGAAATAACCGCGTCTATGAGTTACAGAATTATTAGCGAATCGACTGATACTATTTATGTTATAAAAAAACCTGCCCGAAAGCAGGTTTTTATTTATTTAACTGAACGCTTATTGCAGTAACGAAATATCCGCAACCTGCAGGAACAGTTCGCGTAGTTTCGACAACAGCGTCAGGCGGTTGATACGGATATCTTTCTCTTCCGCGTTAACCATGACATTTTCGAAGAATTCATCCACCGGCGCGCGCAGAGCAGCCAGCTCAATCAACGCTTCCTGATAACGACCATCGGCAAAGTACGGCTGAAGCTTATCACGCAGCACAACCAGATGTCTGGCCAACTCAATTTCCGCCGCTTCTTTCAGTACGGAGGCGTGGACGATATCGTTCAGCGGCTCAGTGGCTTTCGCCAGGATGTTGGAGACGCGCTTGTTCGCCGCCGCCAGCGCAGAGGCTTCTTCCAGGGTGCGGAAGTGCGATACCGCTTTCATACGAGCATCGAAATCTGCCGGACGGGTCGGACGACGCGCCAGTACCGCCTGGATAGTGTCGACGGTGTAACCTTCGTCCTGATACCAGGCGCGGAAACGACCCAGCATAAAGTCGATCACATCATCGACTACGTTGGCATTGGTCAGCTTGTCGCCATACAGACGCGCCGCTTCTTCAGTCAGCGTTTGCAGATCAAGGTTGAGGTTCTTCTCAACAATGATGCGCAGCACGCCCAGCGCGGCACGACGCAGCGCAAACGGGTCTTTGTCGCCTTTCGGATGCTGACCGATACCGAAGATACCCGCCAGAGTATCCATCTTATCGGCGATCGCCAGCGCGCAGGCCACCGGGTTAGACGGCAGGTCATCACCGGCAAAGCGCGGCTGATACTGCTCGTTCAGCGCCACAGCGACATCTTCCGCTTCACCATCGTGACGCGCGTAGTGCATCCCCATCACACCCTGGGTGTCGGTGAACTCGAAGACCATGTTGGTCATCAGGTCGCACTTGGAGAGCAGGCCCGCGCGAGTGGCGTGGTTGACGTCAGCGCCAATCTGACCGGCAATCCAGCCCGCCAGCGCCTGAATACGGTCGGTCTTGTCGCGCAGCGTGCCCAGCTGTTGCTGGAACAGCACGGTTTGCAGACGCGGCAGATGGTCTTCCAGACGTTTTTTACGGTCGGTATTGAAGAAGAATTCAGCATCTGCCAGACGCGGACGCACCACTTTCTCGTTACCGGAGATAATCTGGGTCGGATCTTTCGACTCGATGTTGGCGACGAAGATAAAGTTCGGCAGCAGCTTGCCCGCGTTGTCATAAACCGGGAAATACTTCTGGTCGCCCTTCATGGTGTACACCAGCGCTTCGGCAGGCACGGCGAGGAATTTCTCTTCGAATTTTGCCGTCAATACCACCGGCCATTCCACCAGCGAGGCCACTTCTTCCAGCAGGCTTTCGCTCAGGTCGGCATTACCGCCAATCTTACGTGCTGCTTCTTCAGCGTCCGCTTTGATTTTGGCTTTACGCGCTTCGTAATCGGCAATGACTTTACCGCGCTCCAGCAGAATTTGCGGGTACTGGTCAGCATTGTCGATAGTGAACTCAGGCTCACCCATAAAGCGATGGCCGCGAATGACGCGGTCAGACTGAATGCCCAGGATGGTCGCCGGAATCACTTTATCGCCCAGCAGCAGGGTCACGGTGTGCACCGGACGCACGAAGTGTACGTCAGACGCGCCCCAGCGCATCAGTTTCGGGATCGGTAGTTTCGCCAGCGAGGTGGCTACCATGTTCGGCACCAGCGCTTCGGTACTTTCGCCCTTCACGTGGGCGCGATACAGCAGCCATTCGCCTTTGTCGGTCTTCAGACGCTCGGCCTGATCAACGGTGATCCCGCAGCCGCGCGCCCAGCCTTCTGCCGCTTTGCTCGGTTTGCCTTCGGCGTCGAACGCCTGAGCAATCGCCGGACCACGTTTTTCGACTTCGCGATCGGGCTGAGATTCAGCAAGATTCGCCACTTTCAGCGCCAGACGGCGCGGGGCGGCAAACCATTCAACGTTACCGTGCGCGAGGCCGGCGTTATCCAGCTCCGCAGTGAAGTTCGCAGCAAAGGACTCAGCCAAACTGCGCAGTGCTTTTGGTGGCAGCTCTTCAGTGCCGATTTCCACCAGAAAAGTTTTCTCAGACATGGCCGCCTCTTACTTGTCTTTGTTGCACATCGGGAAGCCGAGGGCTTCACGGGAAGCATAATAAGCCTCTGCCACTGCTTTGGTCAGGGTGCGAATACGCAAAATGTAGCGCTGACGTTCGGTGACGGAGATAGCTTTACGCGCATCCAGCAGGTTGAAGCTATGGGCGGCTTTCAGAATACGCTCGTAGGCCGGCAGCGGCAGTGGGTTTTCCAGCGCCAGCAGCTGCTGGGCTTCTTTTTCATACTGCTCGAAGCAGGTGAATAAGAAATCCACATCGGCGTATTCAAAGTTATAGGTGGATTGCTCCACTTCGTTTTGATGGAACACGTCGCCGTAGGTGGTTTTACCCAGCGGGCCATCGCTCCAGACCAGGTCGTAAACGCTGTCCACGCCCTGGATATACATCGCCAGACGTTCCAGACCGTAGGTGATTTCACCGGTCACCGGCTTGCACTCCAGGCCGCCGACCTGCTGGAAGTAGGTGAACTGCGTCACTTCCATGCCATTCAGCCACACTTCCCAGCCGAGTCCCCAGGCGCCCAGCGTCGGGTTCTCCCAGTTATCTTCCACGAAACGGATGTCGTGAATGGTCGGGTCCATACCCAGCTCTTTCAGAGAACCGAGGTACAGCTCCTGAATGTTGTCCGGAGACGGCTTAATCACTACCTGGAACTGATAGTAGTGCTGTAAGCGGTTCGGGTTTTCGCCGTAGCGGCCATCGGTCGGACGACGAGAAGGCTGCACATAGGCAGTCGCCATCGGCTCTGGCCCCAGCGCGCGCAGGCAGGTCATTGGATGAGAAGTTCCCGCGCCGACTTCCATGTCCAATGGTTGAACAATGGTGCAGCCCTGGCGAGCCCAGTAATCCTGTAAGGTCAGGATCAAGCCCTGGAAGGTCCTGGTATCAAACTTTTGCATATTATTTCGTGCTGGATACGTGTGGATTTAAAGGAAGGAGCCAGTATACCCGCTGGATGCGAGATATACAGTATGAAACCGGTTTGTTTAGCGAAAATTGCCGGATTTCGCGGCATCACACCTCACCAGGCGCGGCTTTTACCGCATAGAAAGATGTAAAAACTGCCCATCTGCATCAAAAGAGCAGACAAAACTCTCTTTACGGAAGGTATTACCACGCATCTCATAGCTCCCCTGAAACTGTTCGAAGCCGGTAACAGCAATTTTCTGTGCGCCAGTGTTGTAACGCTGCGCCGCCTGAGCTTTACACAATGCTTCCATATCCAGCGTGCGTGTTGGGCTCACTTTACTCTGCTGGGCTTTTTGCGTCGGTGGCGGTGTCGCTGTGCATCCCACCAGAGCGATGGCTATCATCACAGTACAGAAATACTTCATTATCATTTTTATTACCGTCTGGTTTGCTGGTCAGTCTTATTATTAAGGTTTGTGGGTAACAGAAACATTGTGCGAATCTCCTTACGCCATCACAAGATGTAGCGTAGAAAGTCGGATTTTTCCAGTGAGCCACCGCGCTGGAACTCTATTCAAACGGAAGCTGAGGAACTGATGCAGCCTAAAATTAACTGGATTGATAACCTGCGAGGGATCGCCTGTTTAATGGTAGTGATGATCCATACTACAACGTGGTACATCACCAACGCCCACAGCGTCAGCCCGCTAAACTGGGATATTGCGAATGTCCTGAATTCGGCTTCGCGCGTTAGCGTTCCCCTGTTTTTTATGATTTCAGGCTATCTTTTTTTTGGCGAGCGCTGCGCGCAACCGCGGCATTTTTTACGTATCGCCCTGTGCCTTATCTTTTACAGCGTTGTCGCCCTGGCTTACATTTCACTTTTTACTTCGATCAACGTCGAGCTTTCGCTAAAAAATGCGCTGCAAAAACCCGTGTTTTACCACCTGTGGTTTTTCTTTGCGATTGCGGTGATCTACCTGGTATCGCCATTAATCCAGGTAAAAAACGTGAGCGGCAAAATGCTCCTGATGCTGATGGTGATCATTGGTATTATTGCTAACCCAAATACTGTGCCGCAAAAAATCGGCGGCGTTGAATGGTTGCCCATCAATCTGTATATCAGCGGCGACACGTTCTACTACATTCTCTACGGTATCCTGGGCCGCGCCATTGGCATGATGGAGACGCAAAAGTCATCGCTGACGCTTATCTGCACTGCCCTGTTCATCATTGCGGTATTTGTTATTTCTCGCGGCACATTGCATGAATTACGCTGGCGCGGAAATTTTGCCGATACCTGGTATCTGTATTGCGGTCCCATGGTGTTTATTTGCGCCGTCTCACTGTTCACGGTAGTTAAAAATAAGCTGAATGCGCGGACGTTACCTGGACTGGGACTTATCTCCCGCCACTCGCTGGGTATTTATGGTTTCCACGCGCTGATTATCCATGCGCTACGTACTAATGGTCTGGAGTTAAAACGTTGGCCGCCGTTAGACATCGTGTGGGTTTTTGCCGCGACGGTGACAGGAAGCCTGCTACTTTCCATGCTGTTACAGCGTATCGATAAACGGAAATGGGTTAGCTAAACGACAATGATGGCTCCGGCCATCATTCATCATCACTGTAGGAAGCGTAAAGATCGGTTCCATATATACTGACCCCCAGCGCCACCAGACACAGTATTTTCAGCGCGCCCGCCAGCGCCAGGTTAAATACGCCGACCGCGACCATGCCGATGCCAAGCAACAGCAAAGATTTGCAACGAGAAAGCAAGCGGCCATTTCCCGTGTGTTCCTGGCGAATTAAGACTGGAAAACCACACATGACGATTGCCGCAAAAAAATATCCCTTTTCGCTTAATGTATGACAGCCTGGCCACAGTCCCACCAGGTATACCACTGCACCGACAACTAACATTCCCAGGCCGAACATCCGTTTCCTGCGT
Source organism: Salmonella sp. SAL04202 (assembly GCF_046550775.1). NCBI lineage: Bacteria > Pseudomonadati > Pseudomonadota > Gammaproteobacteria > Enterobacterales > Enterobacteriaceae > Salmonella > Salmonella sp. SAL04202. The sequence goes on from NZ_JBGDXK010000005.1 coordinate 210,101, forward strand.
GCAACGTGATCGTCCATCTCACTCTCCTTGTGGTTGTGTGAGACACATTAAGCGAAGAAATAGAGATGAAAAAGGCGCCTGCTCAGCAATAATATAAAAATCAGAAAACACACATACTTACTTCGATATAATTCAATAGAATTAATATTTACGGGAAATGCCTTTCAGCCAAAACCGAAAGGCATTCTGACTTATGACATCAACGGCAACAGCTGCTGATAGAGTCGACGGAAGGTTTCACGACGTTGTTGATAAACCGCATGACGCTGCGCATCAGGATAATGCGCCTGCTCCAGCGGCAACTGCGGCAATACATCGGCGAGCGGAGTCTGTTTATTCACCGCAATTTGCGCCAGACGCGCCGCGCCCAGCGCTGGCCCCACATCGCCGCCAGTACGATAATCAAGCTGTAGCCCGCTAATATCAGATAGCATCTGACGCCAGTATTCGCTGCGCGCCCCGCCGCCGATAAGCGTCACGCTGGCGGGTTTGACGCCGCAGGCGTGAACCACATCCATACCGTCCGCCAGAGCATACCCCACGCCTTCCAGTACCGCCCGCGCCAGTTCCGCCGGGCCATGCTGATGGGTTAAACCAAAGAAAACGCCTTTTGCCTGCGGATTATTGTGCGGCGTGCGCTCGCCGGACAGGTACGGCAAAAACCAGATCGGATCGGTATGCTCATCCGCCAGCTGCGCGGCGGCAATCAGCGTCGGGACGTTCTTCTGCCCGGTGAGTTTAGCCGCCCAGTCCAGACAAGAGGCGGCGCTCAACATTACAGACATTAAATGCCAGCGTTCCGGCAGCGCATGGCAAAAACTGTGTACTGCGCTCTCCGGTTTACTCAGAAAGCCGTCGCTGACGGCAAAATAGACGCCCGATGTTCCGAGTGAGAGCATCGCCTGTCCGGCATCGATCATTCCTACGCCGACCGCGCCAGCCGCATTGTCGCCGCCGCCCGCCACCACAGGTACTGCTGGCATTCCCCATGCGCTGGATACCTCTGGCAGCAACGTTCCGGTAATGTCACTACCTTCAAATAACGCTGGCATCTGCTGTCGGGTTAAATGACAGGCGTTGAGCATAACGTCGCTCCAGTCGCGCTTTTTCACGTCCAGCCACATCGTTCCTGCCGCATCCGACATATCGCTGGCAAAGACGCCCGTCATTCGCAGCCGCAGAAAATCTTTCGGCAGCAGAACTTTGTCTATCTGGCGGAAAATATCCGGTTCGTGGCGCTGCACCCAGACTAATTTGGGCGCGGTAAAACCGGGCATCATCAGATTACCGGTTATCGCACGCGACTGCGGCACCTGTTTTTCCAGCCAGGCGCACTCTTCGCTACAGCGTCCGTCATTCCATAAAATCGCTGGTCGCAGAACCTGCTGACGGCTATCAAGCAATGTCGCGCCATGCATTTGTCCGGCGATGCCCAACGCCCGGACGCCACTTAACGACTGTTGCCGACCTAAACCTTTAACCGCACGATCCGTCGCCTGCCACCACTGCTCTGGTTCCTGCTCCGACCATAAGGGATGCGGACGCAATACGGTCAGTTTTTCAGTATGCGTAGCCAGCACATCGCCCTGCTCATTCAACAGGATAGCTTTTACACCCGATGTACCAAGATCGATCCCGATATACATAGTGTGGGTTCCTTTACTGAAAGCGCCCGGCAGCGCTACGCTTACCGGGCTAATCACGACTACAGGCCGGGCTAACGCGGAGTCGCCCGGTAGATAGGGTTATTTATCAAACAGATAACGGTTAACCAGATTTTCTAACAGCTCCTGATGACCGCTTTGATGTACTGGCGCCAGATTATGCTGCTCCGCATACTGCGCCAGTTCGCCTAAGGAGAGTTGTCCTTTCAGAATCTGCTGACCCAGCTCGCCATTCCAGCCGGCATAGCGCTTCGCCACGCGTTTATCCAGCTCGCCGTCTTCAACCATACGCGCAGCGATTTTCAGCGACAACGCCATCGTATCCATCGCGCCGATATGACCGTAGAACAGATCGTATTTATCGGTGCTCTGGCGACGAACTTTGGCGTCGAAGTTGAGACCGCCCGTCGTGAATCCGCCCGCTTTCAGGATTTCGTACATCACCAGCGCGTTCTCTTCAACGCTAATCGGGAACTGATCGGTATCCCAGCCCAGTTGCGCATCGCCGCGGTTGGCGTCAACGGAGCCAAAAATACCCAGCGCGATAGCGGTCGCGATTTCATGGTGGAACGAATGACCCGCCAGCGTCGCGTGGTTCGCCTCAATGTTCACTTTGATCTCTTTTTCCAGGCCGAACTGTTTGAGGAAGCCATAAACCGTTGCAACGTCATAATCATACTGATGTTTTGTCGGTTCCTGCGGTTTCGGTTCAATCAGCAGCGTGCCCTGAAAACCCATTTTATGTTTGTGCTCGACCACCATTTGCATAAAGCGGCCAATCTGTTCGCGTTCCTGGCGCAGATCGGTATTCAGCAACGTTTCATAACCTTCGCGCCCGCCCCACAGGACGTAATTTTCGCCGCCCAGTTTATGCGTGGCGTTCATTGCCGTAACCACTTGCGTCGCTGCCCAGCTAAAGACTTCCGGATCCGGGTTAGTGGCGGCGCCTGCGCCATAGCGCGGGTTGGTAAAGCAGTTCGCCGTTCCCCACAGCAGTTTTACGCCGCTCTGTTCCTGTTTCGCCGCCAGCACATCCACCATCTGCGCGAAGTTGTTTTTATATTCTTTCAGCGACGCGCCTTCCGGCGACACATCCACGTCATGGAAGCAATAAAAAGGCACATTCAGTTTGTGGAAAAATTCAAACGCCACGTCCGCTTTGCGTTTCGCCAGCTCCAGCGCTTCGCCCGGTTGCTGCCACGGACGATTAAACGCGCCTACACCAAACATATCCGCGCCGTTCCAGCAGAAGGTATGCCAGTAACAGGCCGCGAAACGCAGGTGATCTTCCATACGTTTACCTAAAACCAGCTCGTCGGGATTGTAATGACGAAATGCCAGCGGGTTAGTCGATTGAGGGCCTTCATAGCGAACACGATCGAGTTGGTCAAAATAAGCCTGCATAGTGAGCTCCATAATCAGATAAGACGGCAAGTAAACGACATAACGTCATACTGGAATTTCCTGATTTATTGCTCAATTACGTTATTTCACACCGCTATTAAGAGAATCCCCAAATGTGCTCTGGCTCTCAAAAAAACGCTGAAAACCACAGAAGAAAAAAGCGATCGCGATCGAATCCTGGCAAATAAACAAAAAACCGTAATATATAGATAAGAAATGACAATTGTCATCCGCCGTTTGCTGTGATGAATTTCGCATAACGTTTCAGGCGCAAAATAATTTGTCATCATTCGCCAGACCGTTATGTCAGCCGTTTTGATAGTATCCATGAGTCCAGGTTCACTTTTGCAGGATATATCCTCATGTTTGATAAACGTCACCGTATCACTCTGTTATTTAACGCGAATAAAGCCTATGACCGTCAGGTAGTGGAGGGGGTGGGTGAATATTTACAAGCCTCGCAATCCGAATGGGATATATTTATTGAGGAAGATTTCCGTGCCCGTATCGATAACATTAAAGAGTGGTTAGGCGACGGCGTTATTGCCGATTACGATGATGACGATATCGCGCAATTATTAGCCGATGTCGACGTACCCATTGTCGGGGTCGGCGGTTCTTACCATCTTGCTGAAAATTATCCCGCCGTTCATTACATCGCCACCGATAATCATGCGCTCGTTGAAAGCGCTTTCCTGCATTTAAAAGAAAAAGGCGTTAACCGCTTCGCGTTTTACGGTTTGCCCGACTCCAGCCGCAAACATTGGGCGGCGGAACGGGAATACGCCTTTCGCCAGCTGGTCGCCGAGGAAAAATACCGCGGCGTAGTCTATCAGGGACTGGAAACCGCGCCGGAAAACTGGCAGCACGCGCAAAATCGCCTCGCCGACTGGCTTCAGACGCTGCCGCCGCAAACCGGCATCATTGCCGTAACGGATGCCCGCGCCCGTCACGTATTGCAGGCCTGTGAACACCTGCATATTCCGGTGCCGGAAAAACTTTGCGTTATCGGTATTGATAACGAAGAGCTTACACGCTACCTGTCACGCGTCGCGCTTTCCTCCGTCGCGCAGGGGGCGCGGCAAATGGGTTATCAGGCGGCGAAGCTGCTGCACCGTTTGCTGGCGCGCGAAGAGATGCCGTTACAGCGCATTCTGGTGCCGCCGGTGCGCGTCATTGCGCGCCGCTCGACAGACTATCGCTCCCTGACCGATCCGGCGGTTATCCAGGCGATGCACTTTATTCGTAACCATGCCTGTAAGGGCATTAAAGTCGAGCAGGTGCTGGACGCGGTTGGGATTTCACGTTCAAACCTGGAAAAACGTTTTAAGGAAGAAGTTGGCGAGACGATACATGCGCTGATCCACGCCGAAAAGCTGGAAAAAGCGCGTAGTTTGTTGATTTCTACCACGTTGGCGATAAACGAAATTTCGCAAATGTGCGGCTACCCGTCACTGCAATATTTCTATTCGGTGTTTAAAAAGGAGTACGTCACTACGCCTAAGGAGTATCGCGACCAGCATAGTGAAGCGTTGTTGTAGTTTATCCAGCCTACAGACGCCTTGTAAGCCGGATAGCGTAGCGCCATCCGGCACACAGAATTACATATGCGCGGCGATCAGACGCTGGTTGTCCTGGTACATCGCGAACAAGTAGTTGTTATAGCGCGACCCCTGGGTAGAGTAACCCTTCAGCTTATGAATCATCGCCGTGGCGGTGACTTCCTGATCCGCCTTACGCAGTTGGGCGCGCGACTTGCGGAAAGAGGAATAAGCCGGATGCGTGTTCAGGTTGGCGACATACGCGCTCACCGACTCCTCAACCGACGCGAATTGCGAGTAACCTTTCACCTTACCCGGCGTATTGGTACAACGCCCTTTCGTGCACTTCATGCCGAACAGGTTATTGTTACTACGCGCCAGTTTAGAGGTTCCCCAGCCGCTTTCCGCCGCCGCCATCGTCGCCACCATGCTGGTTGGGATAATGTCGACGCGCTCCAGCAACGTATTCCACGGAATACGACGCGTGTTGCCGGACCAGCTCACTTTATAGCGCTTCGCGATATCTTTCATACGCGCGCGTTCAGACGGCGACCAGCGGTTCTGGTACTGTTTTGAGATCAGCCAATTACGGTCCGCGGTAATCGCGGCATTTTGGCTGGTGATGTAAGGCATAACGGTCCGGAGAAACGCTTTTTTTCTGGGGGTTCCGGAAGGGTATTTTCGCAAATCAGGAAGTGAACTGCTCTTTGCACTATTGCGAGAATACTCTTGTTTACTGCTAACCTGTTTATAACTTGTCTCAGTTATGTGGGACTTTTGACTCGTTTGTGTTGCGTGCGTCTTTGCCAGCACCTCACCCGAAAATGCGATGGTGAGTAACATAAGAATCATTGCCCCATATCGTCGCATGGGAGTCAATATCATTAGGTCTCCTGGTCGGATTGATACATTCCAACACCTTTTATTTTTCACGAAGTTGAGGTTTGAACCCCAAATTCTAGCAAAAATAGGCTTAAAAAGCACCTCAGGGAATAGTCTTAATCCGAAACTATGTCAACTATTAACGATAACAGGCAGCAATAATGCCAATAAAATGTGGCGTTTATCGCAAATAGAGGCGTTTTTTTGCGCCTCGTCGCTCACCCTCGCACCTCCTCCTGCGCGACTCTCTGCTGGGGAGGAGTTCATTCGCCTAAAAACCAGGCAAGCTGATGAATATTGCCCACAAAGGATAGCGTGATGAAACTTGCCGCCTTCGCTCTGACGCTGATACCCGGTATCGCGATCGCCTCATCATGGACCTCGCCCGGTTTTCCGACGTTCTCGACGCAGGAAACCGGGCGCTTTACCAGCCATGCTACATTAACAAAAGGTACACGCGCGTTAACGCTCCATATTGACCAGCAGTGCTGGCAGCCCTCCGGCGCCATAAAACTCAACCAAATGTTGTCGTTAAAACCCTGCGAAGGCGCGCCACCGCAATGGCGTTTGTTTAAAGATGGCGACTATACGATAACGGTAGATACCCGCTCCGGTACGCCGACCCTGTTGTTATCGATAAAAACTGAACCTGAACGCACCGCGCAGCTCGCCTACCAGTGTCCCGTCTGGGATGGTTCGCCGCTCACGCTGGATGTTCGCCAGACCTTTCCGGAAGGGACGGTAGTGCGCGATTATTACAGTGGTCAAACCGATACCGTCCAAAACGGGCAAATCACGCTGCAACCTGCCGACAGCCACGGGCTTTTATTGCTGGAACGCGCGGAAACCCATGCATCAGCGCCTTTTAACTGGCGCAACGCCACCGTTTATTTTGTGCTTACGGATCGCTTTCGCAATGGCGATGCAACCAACGACCACAGCTATGGTCGCCATAAGGATGGTATGCAAGAGATTGGCACTTTCCACGGCGGCGATTTGCGCGGGTTGACGAGTCAACTGGACTATCTACAGCAATTAGGCGTGAACGCCTTGTGGATAAGCTCGCCGTTTGAACAGATCCACGGCTGGGTCGGCGGCGGAACAAAAGGCGATTTTCCTCATTACGCCTATCACGGCTATTACACTCAGGACTGGACGACGCTGGATGCCAATATGGGCAGCGAAGCCGATCTCCGCGCGCTGGTCGACGGCGCGCACCAGCGCGGCATCCGTATTTTATTTGACGTAGTAATGAATCATGCCGGTTACGCCACGCTGGCGGATATGCAGGAGTATCAGTTCGGCGCGCTCTATTTATCCGGCGCGGAACGGCAAAAAATTCTCGGCGATCGCTGGACAAACTGGCGACCCGCCGCCGGACAAAGCTGGCACAGCTTTAACGACTACATCAACTTCAGCGACAGCGCCGCCTGGGAAAAATGGTGGGGGAAAAAGTGGATTCGTACCGATATTGGCGACTACGACAGTCCGGGATTTGACGATTTAACCCTGTCGCTGGCCTTCCTGCCGGATATAAAAACGGAATCTACCACGCCTTCCGGCCTACCCGTGTTCTATGCCAACAAACCCGATACTAAAGCAAAGTTCATTGAGGGCTATACGCCACGGGATTATCTGACTCACTGGTTAAGCCAGTGGGTGCATGATTACGGCATTGACGGGTTCCGGGTCGATACTGCCAAAAACGTTGAGCTTCCTGCCTGGCAACAGCTAAAAACCCAGGCCAGCGCGGCGTTACATGAATGGAAGCAGGCCAATCCGGACAAAGCGCTGGATGATAGCCCGTTCTGGATGACTGGCGAAGCGTGGGGCCACGGCGTCATGAAAAGTGATTATTATCGCTATGGTTTCGACGCGATGATCAATTTTGATTATCAGGAGCAGGCGGCGAAAGCGGTCGATTGCCTGGCGGAAATGGGGCCAGTCTGGCAGCAGATGGCGGATAAAATGCAGGATTTCAACGTATTAAGTTACCTCTCCTCGCATGATACGCGCCTTTTCCGTGAGGGCGGTGATAAGGCGGCGGAACTGCTGCTGCTTTCGCCGGGCGCGGTGCAGATCTTTTACGGCGATGAATCCGCTCGTCCCTTCGGCCCCACCGGCTCCGACCCGCTGCAAGGCACCCGTTCAGATATGAACTGGCAGGACGTGAGCGGAAAGTCAGCCGCAGCCGTCGCGCACTGGCAGCGTATTAGCCAGTTCCGCGCCAGACATCCCGCCATCGGCGCAGGCCAACAAACCACGCTGACGCTAAAACACGGGTACGGTTTTGTACGCCAGTACGGCGACGATACGGTGATGGTCGTCTGGGCGGGCCGCCGCTAATCGTGGCGCTACCGGTCTCCTCGCGTACCGGTAGCCCCTTCAAAATAAAAAACTAACCTGATAAAAATTTGTAGCATAAAACATCAATACCACCGCCTGTCCCCCCATTTGCGCCCCGCCATTTGTAGCGTTATGGTTATCCACTTTGACAGACAGTTCGATAGATCACCCGTTATGACATTTTCACTTTTCGGCGATAAATTTACCCGCCATTCAGGCATTACCCGCCTGATGGAGGATCTCAACGACGGCTTACGCACGCCAGGAGCCATCATGCTTGGCGGCGGTAACCCGGCACACATCCCTGCAATGCAGGATTATTTCCAGACGCTACTGACAGATATGGTAGAAAGCGGCAAAGCCGCTGATGCGCTTTGTAATTATGACGGTCCCCAGGGAAAAACGGCGCTACTGAATGCACTGGCCGTACTGCTACGTGAAACGCTGGGATGGGATATCGAACCACAGAATATTGCGCTGACAAATGGCAGTCAGAGCGCGTTTTTCTACTTATTTAATCTCTTCGCCGGACGTCGCGCCGACGGCAGTGCGAAAAAGGTACTATTCCCGCTTGCGCCGGAATACATCGGCTATGCGGATTCCGGTCTGGAAGACGACCTCTTCGTTTCGGCGCGCCCGAATATTGAACTGCTGCCGGAAGGCCAGTTTAAGTATCACGTCGATTTTGAGCATCTGCACATCGGCGAAGAAACGGGGATGATTTGCGTCTCGCGCCCGACCAACCCAACCGGTAACGTTATCACCGACGAAGAGCTGATGAAGCTGGACAGACTGGCGAATCAGCACAACATCCCACTGGTGATTGATAACGCTTACGGTGTACCGTTTCCGGGCATTATCTTTAGCGAGGCGCGCCCGCTGTGGAACCCCAATATTATCCTATGTATGAGCCTCTCGAAGCTGGGGCTGCCCGGTTCCCGCTGCGGGATTATCATCGCCAATGATAAGACGATTACCGCCATTGCCAACATGAACGGCATCATCAGCCTTGCGCCCGGCGGCATGGGCCCGGCGATGATGTGCGAAATGATTAAGCGTAACGATCTGCTGCGGCTGTCGGAAACGGTTATCAAACCTTTCTACTATCAGCGCGTTCAACAGACGATCGCGATCATTCGTCGCTATTTATCCGAAGAACGCTGCCTGATTCATAAACCGGAAGGCGCAATATTTTTGTGGCTGTGGTTTAAAGATCTGCCGATTACCACCGAGCTACTCTATCAACGCTTGAAAGCGCGCGGCGTGCTGATGGTGCCAGGCCACTATTTCTTTCCCGGACTGGATAAACCCTGGCCGCACACACACCAGTGTATGCGGATGAACTACGTGCCTGAACCGGACAAAATCGAGGCGGGCGTAAAAATTCTTGCAGAAGAGATAGAACGCGCCTGGCGTGAAGGCTGACGGTTATTCCGGCCATCATGCAGGCCGGAACGACATTCAGAAAGGTTGAGAATAGAGGCGCTGGCGCTGCACGTGTGCTGCGTCAACGCACTGTAACGCACTGGTCGGGCAGGCTTCCACGCACGCCGGCCCCGCTTCCCGATGCCAGCAAAGATCGCATTTAATCGCCTGCGCGCCTGACGCGGACGTCACCACGGTCATCGCACCAAACGGGCAAGCCAGCATACAGCTTTTACAACCAATGCAGCGCGATGGCGTCACGAAGATATGCCCCCGATCACGGCGAATCGCCTGTACCGGGCAGACATTCGCGCACGGCGCGTCCTCACACTGATGGCAGACCGTGGCCGTGGTGAAGCTATCCTCTTTTATCACCCGGATACGCGGCACAAAGTCCGCCGTCGTCACCGCCGCGCTATTCTGCTGTTCCTGGTGCGACACCACGCAGGCGACCTCGCAGGTACGACACCCGATACACGCCGACGCATCCGCCATAATAAACCGGTTCATTGTTCTCCCCCTGCGTTAAAACGCCAGAATGCCAGAGAGCCATTCCCCGCCGCTTTGATCCCACTACGCAAACGGACAAATTTTGTCAGATGCCTGATAAAACCTGGCGAGCTGTCTTATTCGCGAACGGTAAATCCCAGCTCATTAGAGATAGCCTGTGCGGTTTCACGCAACGGTTTGAGCAGATTTTTCTCGCCGATCTGTTTTAGCCGTGACGTCGACAGCGAAATAGAAATGGCGTAAGGCACTCGATGGTGAATATCAAACACAGGCACGGCAATACAGGAGACGCCCAGTTCATTTTCTTCGCGGTCCATCGCCATGCTGGTTTCACGAATTTGCGCCAACTCATCGTACATTGCTGGTAAATCGGTAATGGTGTTGCGAGTCAGCGGCTGGATCTGATCTTTATGGTTTTCCCAGTAAGACGCCACATAATCCGGCTGACCAAACGCCATATAAATTTTCCCCATCGCCGAGCAGTACAGCGGCATATGCTGGCCAATGTAGGCACGCGTGCGCAGCATACCGGTGGTCGGTTCCAGCTTATAAATCAGGATAGCGTGGTCATCTTCACGGCTGGAAAAATTCACCGTCTCGCCGGTGGCCAGGTTGAGCGCCTCAAGGTGCGGTGCCGCAACGTGGATGATATTCAGCGATGACAGGGCTTTTTGGCCGACGGCAATAAACTTTGTCGTCAGACGGTAGCTTCCGGCCGCCGGCGCTGGCGTCACGTATCCGCAGGATTGAAGCCCCTGCAACAACCGATGGACGGTACTCTTGTTCAACCCCGCCAGCTCCGACAGGTGCGCCAGCGGGCAACCGTTCGGGTAGTTACTCAAAATTTCTATCAACATCAGGCCACGAAACAGGCTCTGACTCCCCGCAGGCTTCTCTTTATCGTTGTTCTGGCTCATCAGAAAACTCTCTCCTTTCTTGGGCGATCAGATGGTAGCTCAAAGTGTGTTGCAGTTCACGATATCAGCATAAAAAACATAACCCGATGATTTTAATCGTTTTTAAAAACCTTCCCTGGCGTTGCCATGTCAATTTTTGATCTATATATTTGGAACTACATTTCGTATTATGAAATTTATCGATAAAAAAACATACTAAAATTTCTGACAATCGACCAGGAGAACAGGGATGAAAGTAGCTTTCGAAGAGTTAAAAGGGGCCTTCTACCGCGTCTTGCGGTCGCGGAATATTGCGGAAGATACCGCCGACGCCTGCGCGGAAATGTTCGCTCGCACCACCGAGTCCGGTGTCTATTCCCACGGCGTGAACCGTTTTCCCCGCTTCATCCAGCAACTGGATAACGGCGACATTATTCCTGATGCTAAACCGCAGCGGGTTACCAGCCTCGGCGCCATCGAACAGTGGGATGCTCAGCGTGCTATCGGCAACCTGACGGCGAAAAAGATGATGGACCGGGCCATCGAGCTGGCTTCCGATCATGGTATTGGCCTGGTGGCGTTACGTAATGCTAACCACTGGATGCGCGGCGGCAGCTACGGCTGGCAGGCGGCGGAAAAAGGCTATATCGGCATTTGCTGGACCAACTCCATCGCCGTCATGCCGCCGTGGGGGGCGAAAGAGTGCCGTATCGGTACCAATCCGCTGATCGTCGCCATCCCGTCTACGCCGATCACGATGGTGGATATGTCGATGTCGATGTTCTCCTACGGAATGTTAGAAGTTAACCGTCTGGCGGGCCGCGAACTGCCGGTGGATGGCGGTTTCGACGATAACGGTCAGTTGACCAAAGAACCGGGCGTGATCGAGAAAAATCGCCGCATTTTACCAATGGGTTACTGGAAAGGATCTGGTCTGTCGATTGTGCTGGACATGATTGCCACCCTGCTTTCCAACGGTTCTTCCGTTGCCGAAGTGACCCAGGAAAACAGCGATGAATATGGCGTCTCACAGATTTTTATCGCCATTGAAGTTGACAAGCTCATCGACGGCGCAACCCGCGATGCCAAACTGCAACGGATTATGGATTTCGTCACCACTGCTGAACGTGCCGACGAAAACGTCGCTATTCGTCTGCCAGGCCACGAATTTACAAAATTGCTGGATGAAAATCGCCGTAACGGCATCACCATTGACGACAGCGTCTGGGCTAAAATTCAGGCATTGTAGGGAGCTAAAATATGATCTTTGGTCATATCGCGCAGCCAAATCCATGTCATTTGCCAGCCGCGATCGAGAAAGCGCTTCACTTTTTACGTACCACCGACTTTCGCACGCTGGAACCTGGCGTAGTGGAAATCGACGGCAAAAATATCTTCGCGCAGATTATCGATATGACCACCCGCGACGCCGCTGAAAATCGTCCGGAAGTCCATCGCCGCTATCTGGATATTCAGTTTCTGGCGTGGGGCGAAGAAAAAATTGGTCTTGCTATCGATACCGGAAATAATGAAATTAGCGAGTCATTATTAGAACAGCGCGATATTATTTTTTATCGCAGCAGCGAACATGAATCGTTCTTTGAAATGATTCCAGGGAGCTATGCCATATTTTTTCCGCAAGATGTGCATCGTCCCGGATGTAATAAAACTGTAGCTATACCGATTCGCAAAATAGTCGTCAAGGTCGCTATTTCAGTTTTATAAAAAGGAGCACGAAATGAACTCGAATAATACCGGTTATATTATCGGTGCGTATCCCTGTGCCCCCTCTTTTCACCAAAAGAGTGAAGAGGAAGAGAAGGAATTCTGGCGACAACTCTCTGATACTCCGGATATCCGGGGGCTGGAGCAGCCTTGTCTTGAACATCTTCATCCACTTGGCGACGAGTGGTTATTGCGCCATACGCCGGGAAACTGGCAAATCGTGGTCACCGCGATAATGGAAACAATGCGCCGCCGCGGTGAAAACAGCGGCTTTGGACTGGCATCCAGCGACGAGATCCAACGGAAAGCCTGCGTGGAGTACTATCGTCACCTGCATCAGAAGATCAATAAAATCAATGGGAACAATACCGGCAAAGTCATAGCCCTTGAGCTTCATGCCGCCCCGCTGGCGGGCAATCCGAACGTGGCGCAGGCAACCGACGCCTTTGCGCGCTCATTAAAAGAGATTGCCAACTGGGACTGGTCCTGCGACCTGGTGCTTGAACACTGCGACGCGATGACCGGCCCCGCACCGCGCAAAGGATTCTTACCGTTGGTAAACGTACTGGAAACTATTGCCGACTATGACATAAGCGTCTGTATTAACTGGGCGCGCTCGGCTATTGAAGGGCGGGATACCTCTCTACCACTGATCCACACGCAGCAGGCCAAACAGGCTGGAAAACTCGGGGCGCTGATGTTCTCCGGTACAACGCTGGATGGAGAATACGGCGAATGGCAGGACCTCCATGCTCCGTTTGCACCTTTCTGTCCACAAAGTCTGATGACGGAGAAACATGTTAAAGAACTCATTACCTCCGCCGCTCCCGAACTGTTGCAGTTTACCGGTATTAAATTGTTGGAAATCAATGCCAGCGCCGATATTAATCACCGCATCAATATATTACGCGATGGTATTAACATGATGAAAAAGGCCACACGCCGCTAACCTGAATTAAACATCATCACCTTAATCCTCGGCCTGCAACTCAACGTTGCGCCGACCTAATATAAACCAAACATAAGAAATTAAGTTCCACTATTCAGCATCGAAAGAGATAAGTTTCTATAACCTGATGGAGTCGTTATGAAGCGGGTACTTGAGGGCATACTTGCGGTATTAATTGCCGTACTTTCCTGCATTGTATTTATTAACGTTATTTTACGTTACGGTTTTGAGAGCAGTATTTTGTCGGTAGATGAACTATCACGTTATCTATTTGTATGGCTGACGTTTATTGGCGCCATCGTTGCATTTATGGATAACGCTCACGTTCAGGTCACTTTTGTGGTGGAAAAACTTTCGCCAGCGAATCAGCGTCGTCTCTCGCTGCTGACGCATTCGCTAATTTTATTGTTATGCCTCGCATTAGGCTGGGGCAGCCTGCAAAAAGCGTTGCAGGACTGGAGCGATCACTCGCCAATCCTCGGTTTACCGATCGGCCTGATGTATATCGCCTGTCTGCCCACAAGCGTTGCTATCGCGTTAATCGAGCTGCGTCGGCTTTATCACTTAATAACGCGTAACGATTCCTTTCAACAACCACAGCAAGGAGCCTAATCATGGCCGTGGTGATATTTCTCTGCTGCCTGCTCGGCGGGATCGCGATAGGTTTACCCATCGCCTGGTCGCTGCTGCTTTGCGGCGCTGCTCTGATGGCATACCTGGATATGTTTGACGTGCAGATTATGGCGCAAACCCTGGTTAACGGCGCGGACAGTTTCTCCCTGCTGGCCATTCCCTTTTTTGTTTTGGCCGGTGAAATCATGAACGCGGGCGGCCTGTCAAAGCGAATTGTCGACCTGCCGATGAAGCTGGTCGGCCATAAGCCCGGCGGCCTGGGCTACGTGGGCGTTATTGCGGCAATGATTATGGCCAGCCTTTCCGGCTCTGCGGTAGCAGATACCGCTGCGGTCGCCGCGCTGCTGGTGCCGATGATGCGCTCCGCAAACTACCCGATCAACCGCTCCGTTGGGTTAATCGCTTCCGGCGGGATCATTGCGCCAATTATTCCCCCCTCGATTCCTTTTATTATCTTCGGCGTTTCCAGCGGCTTGTCGATCAGCAAGCTGTTTATGGCCGGGATCGCACCGGGCATCATGATGGGCGCGGCGCTTATGCTCACCTGGTGGTGGCAGGCCGGGCGATTAAATCTCCCTTCTCAGCCTAAAGCAACACCGCGTGAAATCTGGCAATCATTGGTTTCAGGTATCTGGGCGCTGTTTTTACCGGTGATTATCATCGGCGGCTTCCGTTCCGGACTTTTCACGCCAACGGAGGCAGGGGCGGTCGCCGCGTTTTACGCCCTCTTTGTCGCCGTGGTTATCTATCGGGAATTAACGTTTTCCAGTCTCTACCACGTGCTGGTCAATGCCGCCAAAACGACGTCAGTCGTCATGTTTCTGGTGGCCGCGGCCCAGGTATCCGCCTGGCTGATTACGATCGCGGAATTACCCATGATGGTGTCAGATTTGCTGCAGCCGCTGGTCGACTCTCCGCGACTCTTATTTATCGTCATTATGATCTCAATTATGGTCGTCGGTATGGTGATGGATTTAACGCCAACGGTGTTAATTCTTACCCCTGTATTATTGCCATTAGTTAAAGAAGCCAATATTGATCCGATTTATTTCGGCGTCATGTTCATTATTAACTGCTCTATTGGATTAATCACACCGCCCGTTGGCAACGTCCTCAACGTTATTTCCGGGGTAGCAAAATTGAAATTTGATGACGCGGTAAGAGGCGTATTCCCTTACGTTGTCGTACTGATGTCGCTGCTGGTTTTATTTATTTTTATTCCCGAGCTAATTATCACACCGCTTAAATGGATTAATTAAAGGATAATATTATGAAATTACACGTTATTGCTCGTTCATTATTGATAGCTGGTCTGACGGTTTTCAGCGTGTCGTCTCTGGCGGCGCAATCTTTACGTTTTGGTTATGAAACACCACAAACTGACTCCCAACATATTGCCGCGAAAAAATTTAACGAACTATTAAAAGAAAAAACTAACGGCGAATTAACGCTAAAACTCTTTCCTGACAGCACATTAGGTAACGCCCAGGCAATGATCAGCGGGGTGCGCGGCGGAACCATTGATATGGAAATGTCCGGTTCGAACAATTTCACCGGCCTGGCCCCTGTATTCAACTTACTTGATGTCCCCTTCCTGTTTCGCGATACCGCGCATGCGCATAAAACGCTCGACGGCAAAGTCGGCGATGAACTGAAAAAATCACTCGATTCAAAAGGGTTAAAAGTCCTCGCCTACTGGGAAAACGGCTGGCGCGACGTCACCAACTCCCGCGCGCCGGTAAAAACGCCGGGCGATTTGAAAGGCTTAAAAATCCGCACTAACAACAGCCCAATGAATATCGCGGCCTTTAAAATCTTCGGCGCGAACCCTATTCCGATGCCATTCTCCGAAGTCTATACCGGCCTCGAAACCCGTACGATTGATGCCCAGGAACACCCTATCAACGTCGTGTGGTCAGCGAAATTCTATGAGGTACAGAAATACCTCTCCCTCACTCATCACGCCTATTCGCCTCTGCTGCTGGTGATCAATAAAGCCAAATTCGACGCTTTAAGCCCGCAGTTCCAGGAGGCACTGCTGAGTTCCGCCAAAGAAGCGGGTGACTATCAGCGCAAACTGGTCGCCGAAGATCAGCAAAAAATTATCGATGGCATGAAAGAAGCCGGAGTTGAAGTCCTGACCGATATCGACCGTAAAGCCTTCAGCGATGCGCTGGGCAGCCAGGTGCGCGATATGTTCCTGAAAGACAACCCGCAGGGCGCCGATCTCCTGAAAGCCGTGGACGAGGTGCAATAAGTCATGAGCAACTACTGGCTGGGGTTAGATTGTGGTGGGAGTTGGCTAAAAGCCGGGTTGTACGATGGCGCAGGCCGGGAAGTAGCGGTGCAACGCCTGCCGCTGCACGCTTTAAGCCCGCAGCCAGGCTGGGTTGAACGCGATATGACCGAACTGTGGCAACAGTGCGGCTCGGTCATCAGCAAACTGCTGACGCACACGGGGGTGAGCGGCTCACAAATCCGCGGTCTGGGTATTTCCGCTCAGGGTAAGGGCCTGTTCCTGTTAGATAAAAGCGATCGGCCATTAGGTAAAGCGATACTCTCTTCCGACCGTCGCGCCATGGAAATTGTCCAGCGCTGGCAAAAAGAAGCGGTTCCGCAAAAACTCTACCCGCTGACCCGGCAAACCCTGTGGACCGGGCATCCAGTCTCCCTTTTACGCTGGGTAAAAGAGAATGAGCCGCAGCGCTACGCGCAGATAGGCTGCGTCATGATGACGCATGACTATCTGCGCTGGTGCTTAACCAGCGTGAAAGGCTGTGAGGAGAGCAACATCTCCGAGTCCAACCTCTACAACATGGCGACGGGCCAGTACGACCCGCGTCTGACCGAGTGGCTGGGCATCAGTGAAATCGACAGCGCGCTGCCCCCCGTGGTGGGTTCAGCCGAAATATGCGGGGAGATCACCGCTCAGGCAGCCGCCATCACCGGTCTGGCGGCGGGTACCCCCGTCGTCGGCGGCCTGTTTGACGTGGTTTCCACCGCCCTTTGCGCCGGTATTGAGGATGAATCGACCCTCAATGCGGTGATGGGCACCTGGGCCGTCACCAGCGGCATCGCTCACGGCCTGCGCGACCATGAGGCCCACCCTTACGTCTATGGCCGCTACGTCAATGACGGGCAGTATATCGTTCACGAAGCCAGCCCGACCTCCTCCGGCAACCTTGAATGGTTTACCGCCCAGTGGGGCTACCTCTCTTTTGACGAGATCAATCAGGCGGTCGCCAGCCTGCCGAAAGCCGGTAGCGACCTCTTTTTTCTGCCGTTTCTCTACGGCAGCAATGCCGGACTGGAGATGACCTGCGGCTTTTACGGCATGCAGGCGCTGCACACCCGCGCGCACCTGCTGCAGGCGATTTATGAAGGCGT
The DNA here is from genome assembly GCF_046550775.1 of Salmonella sp. SAL04202. Taxonomy (NCBI): domain Bacteria; kingdom Pseudomonadati; phylum Pseudomonadota; class Gammaproteobacteria; order Enterobacterales; family Enterobacteriaceae; genus Salmonella; species Salmonella sp. SAL04202. The sequence goes on from NZ_JBGDXK010000005.1 coordinate 227,463, forward strand.
GGTCTTCAGCCATATGACCCACCTCAACCGCATGCGTGAACGTTTTACCGACGTTTGCGCCCTGCGCGTTACCGGCGGCCCGGCCCACTCCGACGTCTGGATGCAGATGCTGGCGGACGTCAGCGGTTTACGCATCGAGCTGCCGCAGGTGGAGGAGACCGGCTGCTTCGGCGCGGCGCTGGCTGCCCGCGTCGGCACTGGCGTATATCGCGATTTCCGCGAGGCCCAACGCGACCTGCAGCACCCGGTGCGCACGCTGCTGCCGGACATGACCGCACACGCCCTCTACCAGCGCAAATACCGCCAATACCAGGATTTGATTGAAGCACTACAGGGCTATCACGCCCGTATTAAGGAGCACGCATTATGAGCCGACCATTACTGCAACTGGCGCTCGACCACACCAGTCTGGAAGCAGCCCAACGCGATGTCGCCCTGCTACAGGATCATGTCGATATCGTTGAGGCCGGAACCATCCTTTGTTTAACCGAAGGCCTTAGCGCGGTGAAAGCCCTGCGAGCGCAGTGCCCGGAAAAAATCATCGTCGCCGACTGGAAAGTGGCCGATGCCGGTGAAACCCTGGCGCAGCAGGCTTTTAGCGCTGGCGCCAACTGGATGACTATCATCTGCGCCGCACCGCTCGCCACGGTCGAGAAAGGCCATGCCGTCGCGCAATCCTGTGGCGGTGAAATTCAGATAGAACTGTTCGGCAACTGGACGCTGGACGACGCCCGAGACTGGTACCGCGTCGGGGTTCGCCAGGCGATTTACCACCGCGGACGCGATGCGCAGGCCAGCGGGCAGCAGTGGGGAGAGGCGGACCTGACGCGTATGAAGGCGTTGTCCGACATCGGCCTTGAACTATCGATTACCGGCGGCATTACCCCAGTGGATCTGCCGCTGTTCCGCGACATTAACGTTAAGGCATTCATCGCCGGGCGCGCGCTGGCAGGTGCCGCCCATCCGGCGCAGGTCGCCGCCGAATTCCACGCCCAAATTGACGCCATTTGGGGAGAAAAGCATGCGTAATCATCCATTAGGTATTTACGAGAAAGCACTGGCGAAAGATCTCAGTTGGCCAGAGCGGCTGGTGCTGGCAAAAAGCTGCGGTTTTGATTTTGTTGAGATGTCGGTGGATGAAACCGACGAACGTCTCTCACGCCTGGAGTGGACCTCGGCCCAACGCGCTTCGCTGGTGAACGCGATGCTGGAAAGCGGCGTCGCCATCCCGTCGATGTGCCTCTCCGCCCATCGTCGCTTCCCTTTTGGCAGCCGCGACGAAGCGGTACGCCAGCGGGCGCGTGAAATCATGACCAAAGCCATTCGCCTGGCGCGCGACCTGGGGATCCGCACCATCCAGTTGGCAGGTTACGACGTCTATTACGAAGAGCACGACGAAGGCACCCAGCAACGTTTCGCCGAAGGGCTGGCGTGGGCGGTGGAACAGGCCGCAGCGGCGCAGGTGATGCTGGCGGTGGAGATCATGGATACCGCGTTTATGAACTCCATCAGCAAGTGGAAAAAGTGGGACGAAATGCTTTCGTCACCGTGGTTCACCGTTTATCCAGACGTCGGCAACCTCAGCGCCTGGGGGAACGACGTGACCGCCGAGCTGAAGCTGGGTATCGACCGTATCGCCGCTATCCACCTGAAAGACACGCTGCCGGTGACCGGTGACAGCCCCGGCCAGTTCCGCGACGTGCCGTTTGGCGAAGGATGCGTTGATTTTGTCGGCATCTTCAAAACGCTGCATGAGCTGAATTATCGCGGTTCATTTCTGATTGAGATGTGGACAGAGAAATCCAGTGAGCCGGTGCTGGAAATTATCCAGGCCCGCCGCTGGATTGAATCACGGATGCAGGAAGGAGGTTTCACATGTTAGAGCAACTGAAAGCCGAGGTGCTGGCGGCCAACCTGGCGCTTCCGGCGCACGGGCTGGTCACCTTTACCTGGGGCAACGTCAGCGCGGTCGATGAGACGCGCAAACTGATGGTCATCAAGCCTTCCGGCGTTGAATATGAGGTGATGACCGCCGACGATATGGTGGTGGTAGAGATCGCCAACGGCAAGGTCGTTGAAGGCAACAAAAAACCGTCGTCCGATACCGCGACCCATCTGGCGCTCTATCGCCGCTATCCGCAGATCGGCGGGATCGTGCATACCCATTCCCGCCATGCGACGATCTGGTCGCAGGCCGGGCTCGATCTGCCCGCCTGGGGCACCACCCACGCCGACTATTTCTATGGCGCAATCCCCTGTACCCGACTGATGACCGTTGAGGAAATTAACGGCGAGTACGAGTATCAGACCGGCGAGGTGATTATTAAAACCTTTGAAGAGCGCGGTCTCGATCCGGCGCAAATCCCGGCGGTATTGGTTCATTCGCACGGCCCGTTTGCCTGGGGTAAAAATGCCGCCGATGCCGTCCACAACGCCGTGGTGCTTGAGGAGTGCGCCTATATGGGGCTGTTCTCGCGCCAGCTGGCCCCGCAGCTACCGGATATGCAGCCTGAACTGCTCGATAAACACTATCTGCGTAAACACGGCGCGAATGCCTATTACGGGCAGTAATGCCGGCAGTCACAGCCTGTGTCGGATGGCGGCTGCGCCTTATCCGACCTACAAGATTTGCAATATCAATACGTTGTGATGAACTCTTGTAGGCCCGATAAGCAAAGCGCCATCGGACATTCAGTTTGCAACCGCGTTGTCAGAGGGCCAAAGATTATACTCAAGAATTAACGTGTTCCTTACTGTAGCGCCGCTTCCAGGCGGTAGGCGTCAGGCCGGTATGCTTGCGGAAGATCTGGCGAAAGTAACCAACGTCATTAAAACCGCACCGCTCCGCCACCTCTTTTAACGAACGCGCGTCGCTAATCAGCAACTTTTCCGCCTCGCGCACCCGCTGGCGGTGGATGGCTTCCGTTAGCGTAAGGTGAAATACCCGCCGATAAACGCGTCCCAGATAATCCACATTGCAATGCAGTTCTTTCGCCAGAACCGAGCTGGAAAGCGGCAGGTGATAGTGCGTTCGAATCAGCTGCTGTACTTTCCAGGCCAGCGACACGCCAGCGGCCTCGGCGTTTTCATTCTGCCGGGCGTCAACGGTGAGCTGCTGCAAAATCAGCAGCACGATGAACTCCAGCGCCGGGCTGCGCTGGTGCTTTTCCTGCTCGTTCATAAACTGGCGAAAAAGCGCAATCAGCGCCTGCGGATCGGCAACCTGGGTATGCTGCGGCACGGAAAGATGCGTCAGCCAGCGCGGGTCGCTGTCCGGCGCTTTGACCTCAAAATGGAGCCAGTAAAATTTAAGATCGGCGGGAAACTCCTCAACGCCAATATGGCGGCGATGCGGCCAAAGCAACAGGCTTTCCCCGGCGTCGACACAGAAAACACATTCTTCTTCCTGAATTTTCAGGCAGCCTTTTTCCACAAATATAATTTCCCACGATTGCAGACGCCTGGCAGGATGACGCCCAATGCCGCGAGAAATAAATAATCCGCCGTTTTGGACTTTAATCGGTAATGTCATGGATAATTCGAGCATTAATATGTCATTTCCCGCTCATTCAGCACCGTATTTCATATTAGCTTTTGATTATTAACTAAAAATAGTCCTTTCACTCGATCCATCTCACATTTTTAAATACGGGTCGGAATCGTCATCTTTTTTTACTCTTTTATCGCCTTGTCGCTCACCGCTATCCGGGCAAAATGAATCAGGTCATAACGCGAAAATAAAAATTACTGCCATAAAATACCCCGTCAGCGAGGAATATCTATGACCTCTACAACCTTAAGGAGCACGAAATGAACGTACTGGAAGTCGATCTGCATAAACTGACGGTCAGCGATCCGTTCCTCGGACAGTATCAACAACTGGTTCGCGATGTGGTTATTCCTTACCAGTGGGATGCGTTAAACGATCGTATTCCAGAGGCTGAACCCAGCCATGCCATTGAAAATTTCCGCATTGCCGCAGGCCAGCAGACGGGCGACTTTTACGGCATGGTCTTTCAGGACAGCGACGTGGCGAAATGGCTGGAAGCGGTTGCCTGGTCACTGTGCCAGAAGCCCGATCCCGCGCTTGAGAAAACCGCCGATGAGGTGATTGAACTGGTGGCCGCCGCGCAGTGTGACGATGGCTATCTCAATACGTACTTTACGGCAAAAGCCCCGCAAGAACGCTGGAGCAACCTGGCGGAGTGCCACGAGCTTTATTGCGCCGGGCATCTGATTGAAGCGGGCGTCGCCTTCTTTCAGGCCACCGGTAAGCGTCGGCTGCTAGACGTCGTTTGTCGCCTGGCCGATCATATCGACAGCACTTTCGGCCCTGGCGAAAATCAGCTGCACGGCTATCCGGGCCACCCGGAAATTGAGCTGGCGCTGATGCGTCTGTATGAGGTAACAGAGCAGCCGCGCTATATGACGCTGGCAAGCTACTTTATCGGGCAGCGCGGCACCCAACCGCACTTCTACGACGAAGAGTACGAAAAACGCGGCCAAACCTCTTACTGGCATACCTACGGCCCGGCGTGGATGGTCAAAGACAAAGCCTACAGCCAGGCGCATCTGCCAATTTCGCAGCAGCAGACGGCCATTGGCCACGCGGTACGTTTTGTCTATCTGATGACTGGCGTGGCGCATCTCGCTCGCCTGAGCAACGATGAAGGCAAACGCCAGGACTGCCTGCGCCTGTGGAAAAATATGGCGCAGCGTCAGCTATATATCACCGGAGGCATCGGTTCCCAGAGCAGCGGCGAAGCCTTTAGCAGCGATTACGATTTACCGAATGATTCGGTCTATGCGGAAAGCTGCGCTTCAATCGGCCTGATGATGTTCGCCCGCCGGATGCTGGAAATGGAAGCCGATAGCCAGTACGCCGACGTGATGGAGCGCGCGCTGTACAACACCGTCCTCGGCGGTATGGCGCTGGATGGCAAGCATTTCTTCTACGTCAACCCGCTGGAAGTGCATCCAAAATCGTTAAAATTCAACCATATTTACGATCACGTTAAGCCCATTCGCCAGCGCTGGTTTGGCTGCGCCTGCTGCCCGCCGAACATCGCCCGCGTACTCACCTCCCTTGGTCACTACATCTACACGCCGCGTGCGGATGCGCTGTACATCAATATGTACGTGGGTAACAGCATGGAAATACCGGTTGAAAATGGCGCGCTCAAACTGCGAATCAGCGGGAACTACCCGTGGCATGAGCAGGTGAAGATTGCCATCGACTCTGTGCAGCCGGTACGTCACACGCTGGCGCTACGTCTGCCGGACTGGTGCCCTGAGGCAAAAGTGACGCTCAACGGGCTGGAAGTGGAGCAGGATATTCGCAAAGGTTATCTGCATATCCGTCGGACCTGGCAGGAGGGCGATACGATAACCCTGACGCTGCCGATGCCGGTTCGCCGCGTGTATGGCAATCCGCTGGCGCGTCACGTCGCCGGTAAGGTCGCCATTCAGCGCGGGCCGCTGGTCTATTGCCTTGAGCAGGCCGATAACGGCGAAGAACTGCATAATCTGTGGTTACCGAAAGAGAGTGAGTTCCGGGTCTTTGAGGGCAAAGGGCTTTTTGCGCATAAGATGCTGATTCAGGCTGAAGGCGAGAAGCAAAGCGCCCCAGATGCGCAGCATCAGGCGTTGTGGCACTACGATAACGCGCCGTCATCGCGCCAGCCGCAGACGCTAACGTTCATTCCGTGGTTTAGCTGGGCCAACCGTGGCGAGGGAGAAATGCGGATTTGGGTTAACGAGCGGTAATACTGTGCCGGATGGCGGCTGCGCCTTATCCGGCCTACAAGATTTGCAATATCAGTATATTGCGATGAATTTTTGTAGGCCCGATAAGCGAAGCGTCATCAGACATGACCACCAGGCTAATATCAACGCGGTAGGCCCGATAAGCGCAGCGCCATCGGGCATTACCACCAGGCTGATATCAATGCGGTAGGCCCGATAAGCGCAGCGCCATCGGGCATTACCTCTTGCGTCAGAACAGCCCCAGCGGCTTATCGGAATAGCTCACCAGCAGGCACTTGGTTTGCTGGTAGTGTTCCAGCATCATCTTATGCGTTTCGCGCCCGATGCCCGACTGCTTATAGCCGCCGAACGCAGCATGTGCCGGATAGGCGTGATAGCAGTTGGTCCATACGCGCCCGGCCTGAATGCCGCGCCCCATCTTATAGGCCAGATTGCCGTTGCGGCTCCAGACGCCGGCGCCGAGGCCATACTGCGTATCGTTAGCGATTTCCAGCGCCTCCTCCATGGTTTTAAAGGTGGTTACCGCCAGCACCGGGCCAAAGATCTCCTCCTGAAAGACGCGCATATTATTCTTACCAAACAGAATGGTAGGCTCAAGGTAATAGCCCTCTTTAAGTTCGCCATCCAGTTCCTTGCGTCGCCCACCAGTCAGAATATCGGCCCCCTCTTTTTTACCGATATCGATATAATTAAGGATAGTCTCAAGCTGGCCGTGGGAGACCTGCGCCCCCATCTGTGTACCGCTATCTAGCGGGTTCCCGCTGCGAATGCTCTCTACCCGGCGAATAGCGCGCTCCATAAAGCGCTCATAGATGGACTCCTGGACCAGCGCACGGCTTGGACAGGTACACACCTCGCCCTGGTTAAAGGCAAACAGGGCAAATCCCTCCAGCGCTTTATCAAAGAACGCATCTTCCTCATCCATCACGTCGGCGAAGAAGATATTGGGCGACTTGCCGCCTAACTCCAGCGTCACTGGAATAATATTCTGCGTGGCGTACTGCATGATCTGTTGACCCACTTCCGTCGAACCGGTAAACGCCACCTTCGCGATACGTTTCGAGGTCGCCAGATATTCGCCGATCTCGCCGCCCGCGCCGTTCACGACGTTGACGACGCCCGGCGGTAACAGATCGCCAATGACTTCCATTAACAGCAGAACGGAAAGCGGCGTCAGGCGTGCCGGTTTAAGCACCACGCAGTTACCCGCCGCCAGCGCTGGCGCCATTTTCCAGCTTGCCATCAACAACGGAAAGTTCCACGGGATTATCTGTCCCACGACGCCAAGCGGTTCGTGAAAATGGTAGGCCACGGTTTCGCTATCAACTTCGCTGATCCCGCCCTCCTGCGCACGTATACAGGAGGCGAAATAGCGGAAATGATCGATCGCCAGCGGTACGTCGGCGGCGCTGGTTTCACGAATCGGTTTACCGTTATCCCAGGTTTCCGCTGTCGCCAACAGTTCGAGGTTTTGTTCCATCCGATCGGCGATCTTAAACAAGATAGCGGCACGGTCTTGTACTGACGTATGCGCCCACTTATCTTTCGCCTTATGCGCGGCGTCGAGCGCTAAATCGATATCTTTTTTACCGGAGGAAGCGACTTCACATAGCGGCTGGCCGGTCACTGGCGTCAGGTTTTGATAATATTCGCCGTCGGCGGGCGCAACCCAGTCACCGCCAATAAAATTGTCATAGCGGGCTTTTAACTTCAGTGGGTACCCGTATTCACCTGGCTGAATACGTGTTGAAGGGGGATTGTTCGTCATGACCAACTCCTTATTGTAAAGGTACTCCACAAGGGTAGACGGTACTGGTGAATTTTTCGCCAATGGTTTCCCGCTTTACGACAGCAATCACGAATTACTTTCCTTTACGTTTCTCCGTCTGGTTTTAGCCATACTAAACAGGTGCCTGTTTAACGTACGGAGAACACTATGCAGCAATATATCGGCATTGATGTGGGAGGAACTCACGTCAAATATGGCGTGATTAACAGTGACGGCGAAGAATTAACCCATCATCAATTCGATACGCCAGAGGACGCCTCCACGTTTACCCGCAAATGGCAGGATGTGGTGGCGCGTTGCCAACAGGACTATGACATTGCGGCAATCGGGGTCAGTTTCCCCGGCCATATTAATCCCCATAACGGTCATGCGGCAAAAGCGGGCGCGCTGGCTTACCTGGATGACGTCAACCTGATGGAGTTGTTCAGCGGGCTGACCGATCTGCCGCTGGTCGTGGAGAACGACGCGAACTGCGCGGCGCTGGGCGAAATGTGGCGAGGCGCCGGGCAGCATTATGAAAACATGGTCTGTATCACCATTGGAACCGGCATTGGCGGCGGTATTATCGTCGGACGAGAACTGTATCGCGGCGCACATTTCCATGCCGGTGAATTCGGCGTCATGCCGGTCGGGAATAATGGCGAAAGTATGCATAAAATCGCGTCAACCAGCGGATTAATGGCGTCGTGCCGCCAGGCGCTGGCGCTGCCCGCCGAAGAGATGCCGCCTGCGGATGTGATCTTCGAACGAATGGCGACCGATGTTCATCTGCGTGAGGCGGTCAATGACTGGGCGCGTTATCTGTCACGCGGCGTTTACAGCGTGATCTCTATGTTTGATCCGGGCGTGGTGCTGATCGGCGGAGGAATAAGCGAACAGGAAAAGCTCTACCCGCTCCTGACGCGGCATCTTGAAACGTTTGAAATGTGGGAGGCGCTCCAGGTGCCGATTCAGCCCTGCCAACTGGGAAATCAGGCGGGCAGGCTGGGCGCCGTCTGGCTGGCGCAGCAAAAGCTCGACCGAAGCTAACGAGTTACGCCTTATCCGGCCTGCATCGTCTACGCAGGCCCGGTAAGCGTCCGCACCACCGGGCAAAGGCGTTACATCGCCGCGCGATAAAGTTCCACAATCTCGTCGTGAGTCGCCTGAATAAGGCGCAAAGAATACGGGTGAAATTATCCTGATAACAGGTTCACGCTGGCTATTTTAAGAAGTCAGAAAAATAAAAAGCACATCTGGTTCATTTCCTGATGTGCTTTTTATAAAGCAACGCAATAATTGTATTGCTTCATTTGTTATTTAATTTAACCATTTCATTCTTTTTGCGGAAATAATAACGCATCACGTAATAAATGATCATTCCCACGACGTCGTGTAAATCCAATCCGGTCAAAATATTCAAGGATCTGAATGGCCAGTTTCCGCCCTACATTCAGCCTGTCGCGAAAATCCGCCGCACACGTTGATCCTCTCTCTTGATCCAGCTCGCGGATCATATTGGCGAAAGCGACAATCCGATCGTTACGATAGTACCGATCTTTTACGATCGCGGTAATGATGCCTTGCTGTGCCGCCTGCCGCAGCACCAGCCGCATCAATTGTTCTTCCGTTCCGGTCTCTTTCGCCAGATCGCGTACCCACCAGGGCTCATCGCCAAATAGCGGTTCGACTTTTTGCCAGACGGCCTGCTGCTCATCGCTAAATCCTGCTTTATGATCCGGCAGATGCAACCAACCGTGATGGCTATGAATCAGGCCGTCGTCGCGCATCCGCTCGATCAGCATCAGGACCAGCGCTTCATCTTCCATTGGCAGGGCCATGCGGCGTAAACGCTCGCGTCCCGGCCCCGGTTCATCGCGGTGCTGTTCGTGGTAGGTCGCCAGCGTATCAAGAATCTTACGCTGCCAGCGGGCGGCGACGGGCGCGCTTAACAGATTGTCTCCGGCCTGGATAAAACCATGTTGCTCAATAAGCTGACGCATACCGACAGGATTAAGCTGACGCGCCCAACCGAAATCCGGCAGGTTGACGGCGCCGCGTTCCAGATGAATGGCCAACGCCGCGCTATCGTCCTGCGCGGCGGCAAGCGTTGAAAGCCAGTGCAAATAATCTGGCTTACGTTTACCGCGACGCGGCGCCTTAAGCGTCACCACGCGTGCGCCGGCAAGGGTGGCGCGTGCGGAAATATCACGCAGCACCAGTCTGTCATTATCGGCCAGCCACAACGGCGTATCAAAGATCAGCTCGGCCAGCCCGCCTTCCAGCAAAGAGACGCGACCGGTCACATGGCTGGCGGCATGGTGAATATGTAGCGGCTGCCATTGGGAAAGCGGCGCATGAAGCGCCAGAGAAACGATCACCCGGGAAAAAGCCTCCCCCACCGGCGCATCCGAAAGCAGCCAGTCGCCGCGGTTAAGCTGCTCCTTCTCCGCATCGCCCGCAATATTGAGCGCAATACGTTGCCCGGCATACGCATGGTCGGTGGGCTGATTTTGCGCGTGTAGACTTCGTACGCGCATCGGCGTATTAACGCCGGTCAACCATAGCGTATCGCCCACGTTTACCTCTCCGCTCAGCGCCGTTCCGGTCACCACCAGTCCCGCCCCTTTCACCGTAAACGCACGGTCGATAGCCAGGCGGAAGCGATGCTGCGCGGCGTGCGAACGTGCAGGAAGCTGCTGTAAATGAGCGCGAAGTTCTGCAATACCGCGCCCTTCATTGGCAGCGGTGACAAATAAAACGGTATCGGCGAAGCCATAGTTGTCGAGCGCCGCCAGTACCTCTTCACGTACTTCACCGATACGCGCCTCGTCCACGCGATCGGCTTTGGTCAGCGCTACGGTGAGCTGGAGATTGCCCGTCAGTTGCAGGATCTGTAAATGCTCACGCGTTTGCGCCATGACGCCGTCATCACAGGCGACCACCAGCAAAGCGTGATCGATACCGCCTACGCCCGCCAGCATGTTAGAGAGGAATTTTTCATGCCCAGGCACATCGATAAAGCCCAGCACACGACCATCCGGCTGCGGCCAATAGGCGTAACCCAGATCGATAGTCATCCCGCGTTTTTTCTCTTCCGGCAGGCGATCGGCATTGACTCCGGTAATCGCCTGGAGCAACGTCGTTTTACCGTGGTCTACGTGTCCGGCAGTTGCAATAATCATTTCAGCATCATCTCCATAAACCGGCTTTCGTCTTCAAGACAGCGCATATCCAGCCATAAACGGCCATCATAAATTCGGCCAATGACCGGTACAGGCAGCATGCGCCAGCGGGCCGCCAGCGCCTCCAGCCGACTACCGCGCCCGTCGTGCGGGGTAAAGGTCATGGCGGCGCTGGGAAGGCGGTCTACCGGTAATGAACCGCTGCCGATTTGCGACAGGCAGGGTTTAACCTCCAGCGCAAATTCATCGCCGTAACGTGCCGCCAGCCGCGCCTGTAATCGCTGCGCTTGTTCGCGAATCGACGCTTCACTGCGGGTTAACAGACGCAGGGTGGGTAATTTCTCCGCCAACGCTTCCGGGTGCAGATACAGACGTAACGTTGCCTCCAGCGCCGCCAGCGTCATTTTATCCGCGCGCAGAGCGCGTTTCAGCGGATGGCTTTGCAGTTGGGCAATCATCGCTTTTTTGCCGACGATGATCCCGGCCTGCGGCCCGCCCAGCAACTTATCGCCGGAGAAGCTTACCAGGCTGACGCCTGCGGCAATGAGCTGCTGCGGCATCGGCTCTTTGGGTAAGCCATATTGACTTAAATCCACCAGTGAACCGCTGCCCAGATCCGCCACCACCGGAATATCCAGCTCTCGCCCGATTTCCGCCAGTTCCGCTTCCTCTACCGTTTTGGTAAAGCCCTCAATGCTGTAATTACTGGTATGCACCTTCATCAACAGCCCGGTATTTTCATTTACCGCCTGACGGTAATCTTTCGCGTGCGTCCGGTTGGTGGTGCCCACTTCATGCAGCGTACAGCCCGCCTGGCGCATAACATCCGGAATACGAAACGCGCCGCCGATTTCGACCAGCTCGCCACGCGAAACTACCACCTCTTTGCCGCTGGCGGTCGCCGCCAGCATCAGCAATACCGCCGCCGCATTGTTATTGACGATACAGGCGTCCTCCGCCCCGGTGATACGGCATAACAACGTCGCCAGCGCCCGGTCGCGATGCCCCCGCCCGGCGCCATCTAAATCGTATTCCAGCGTCACCGGCGCGCGCATCGCCTGCGTTACCGCCTCAATCGCTTCTTGCGCCTGCAATGCGCGGCCAAGATTGGTGTGCAGCACCGTCCCCGTCAGGTTAATCACCGGGCGCAGCGCGCTTTGCGCCGCATTTTCCAGCCGGAGTTTCGCCTCTTGCGCCCAGTCTGCGTACCAGTCGGGAAGCGTTTGCGTATTCCGTATGACGTCGCGCGCGTCGTCAAGCATCCGCCTAAGCAGATCAACCACCTGGGTATGGCCATACCGATCGCGTAGAGAAAGAAAAGCGCTATCGTGCAATAAGCGATCGATAGCAGGAAGCTGGCTGTAGAGTGTACGCGTTTCGCTTGTCATGAAAATGCCTGGCTGTTGGTGGCCCTCTCCTGGCGGGAGAGGGATATCGACATAAGGGGGATTGTAACGTGAGTTTGCTCAGGCGGACATAATGCGCGTCAAGCCTTTGGCGCTTCGGTGCGGGCAAAGCTTTCGCGTTGAAAAAGCGTTTCGACCAGTTTGACCAGGTGGGGGCGGCTAACACACCAGCCAGGCGCGACCCGGCGGAAGTTGAGATAGCCTACCGCACAGGCAATCGCGATAGTCGCCAGATTGACCGTATCCGTTTTTAGCGTCCCGTCGCTCAGATAACTTTCGAGCATATCCAAGCTGCGGTTGATTTTTTCCCGCTGGCGCAGCAGTTCCGTTTCCGATTGTTGCGCCGCCGGACGCGCCTGTTCGCGTACAGAAACCAACGCTGCATCCATAATGCCGTCAGCCAACGCTTCAAGCTGGCGAACTTTAAGCGCTGCCATCGGGTCACGCGGGAGCATCGCTGGCGCGATATCCAGCAGTTCAATATATTCCGCGATGATCGGCGAATCGAACCAATACTCGCCTTTCTCCGTCACCAGCGCTGGCACCTTACCCAGAGGGTTGTATTGCGCCACGCCGTTATCCGCCTCGTAGGGTAGTTCATTAATAAATTCGAAGGTAATGCCTTTTTCGAGCAGCAGAACAGAGATTTTGCGCACAAAAGGGCTGGTGTAGCTACCGATGAGTTTCATGCCGTGTCCTTTTTGCCAACCAGTAAAAATCATAGTATGGCTCAAATAAGACGAAAAGAGACGCAAAAGGAGGTTGCTGAATGACATAACGTGAGTGAGCTCGCGACAAAATGTTTGCCGGATCGTATTGGCGTTACCCGGGCTTAAAATTTCTTGTGAAGAGGATCACAAAAATTCAACAAAGCACCAAAATAAAAATGTGAAATATCTCACATAAAATGGTCTTTTAAGGGCTAAAAATTAGATTCGTTGTTTTTTTACACAGCCACTTTGTGATCAATATCACATCAATTACCTCTCTACCCCCTATATTTATGTGACACAAATCACATAAATTGTCCCTGTCTGGACAGTTGAACGATTCAGTGCCAGATTGCGCAGTATCTACACTACAGGGTCCGGCTACCTCTGCCGCTACATTAACAAACCTCGGGCTTTCAGCCTGCGCGACAGCAACATAAGAAGGGGTGTTTTTATGTCATCCGATATTAAGATCAAAGTGCAAAGCTTTGGTCGATTCCTCAGCAATATGGTGATGCCTAATATCGGCGCGTTTATCGCGTGGGGTATTATCACCGCATTATTTATTCCAACAGGGTGGTTGCCTAACGAAACGCTGGCGAAACTGGTTGGTCCGATGATCACCTACCTGCTGCCGCTGCTCATCGGTTATACCGGCGGTCGTCTGGTTGGCGGCGAACGCGGCGGCGTGGTGGGCGCTATCACTACCATGGGCGTTATTGTCGGCGCGGATATGCCGATGTTCCTCGGCTCAATGATCGCCGGTCCATTAGGCGGCTACTGCATTAAGAAATTCGACAGTTGGGTAGACGGTAAGATCAAATCCGGTTTTGAGATGCTGGTGAACAACTTCTCCGCTGGCATTATCGGTATGATCCTCGCCATCCTGGCGTTCCTCGGTATTGGTCCGGCGGTTGAAGTCCTGTCCAAAATTCTGGCGGCGGGCGTTAACTTCATGGTGGCGCACGATATGCTGCCGCTGGCGTCCATTTTTGTTGAACCGGCGAAAATCCTGTTCCTCAATAACGCGATTAACCACGGCATCTTCTCACCACTGGGTATCCAGCAGTCCCATGAGATGGGTAAATCCATCTTCTTCCTGATTGAAGCTAACCCGGGTCCGGGGATGGGCGTCCTGCTGGCGTACATGTTCTTCGGTCGCGGCAGCGCTAAACAGTCTGCGGGCGGCGCGGCAATTATCCACTTCCTGGGCGGTATCCATGAGATCTACTTCCCGTACGTGCTGATGAACCCACGTCTGATCCTGGCCGTTATCCTTGGCGGTATGACTGGCGTATTCACCCTGACCATCCTGAACGGCGGTCTGGTTTCTCCGGCTTCTCCTGGCTCCATTCTGGCCGTACTGGCGATGACGCCAAAAGGCGCTTACTTCGCTAACATCGCTGCCATCGTGGCGGCAATGGCGGTCTCCTTCGTGGTTTCTGCAATTCTGCTGAAAACCAGCAAAGTGAAAGAAGAAGATGACATTGAAGCGGCCACCCGTCGTATGCATGACATGAAAGCGGAATCTAAAGGCGCCTCTCCGCTGGCGGCTGGCGACGTGACCAACGACCTGAGCCATGTGCGTAAAATCATCGTGGCTTGCGATGCCGGTATGGGTTCCAGCGCGATGGGCGCAGGGGTACTGCGTAAGAAAGTACAGGATGCGGGCCTGAGCCAGATCTCCGTCACCAACAGCGCCATTAACAATCTGCCGCCGGATGTGGATCTGGTCATTACTCACCGTGACCTTACCGAGCGCGCGATGCGTCAGGTACCGCAGGCGCAGCATATTTCGCTGACCAACTTCCTGGATAGCGGCCTGTACACCAGCCTGACCGAACGTCTGGTTGCCGCACAGCGCCACAATACTAATGAAGAGAAAGTACGCGACCATCTGAAAGACAGCTTTGAGGAGGGTGATAACAACCTGTTCAAACTGGGTGCGGAGAATATCTTCCTGGGCCGTAAAGCCGCTAACAAAGAAGAGGCGATTCGCTTTGCCGGTGAACAACTGGTGAAAGGCGGCTATGTTGAGCCGGAATACGTCGAGGCGATGCTGGACCGCGAAAAGCTGACGCCGACTTACCTCGGTGAATCCATCGCAGTACCGCACGGTACAGTGGAAGCGAAAGATCGCGTGCTGAAAACCGGCGTGGTGTTCTGCCAGTATCCGGAAGGCGTACGCTTCGGTGAAGAAGAAGACGATATTGCCCGTCTGGTCATTGGTATCGCCGCACGTAACAATGAGCACATCCAGGTCATCACCAGCCTGACCAACGCGCTGGATGATGAATCCGTGATCGAACGTCTGGCGCACACCACCAGCGTGGATGAAGTTCTGGAACTGCTGGCAGGTAAAAAAGCTTAACAGTTAAGTATCCCCAAAATAGTTCGAGCTGCAGGAAGGCGGCAACGCAGTGAATCCCCAGGAGCGTACATAAGTACGTGACTGGGGTGAGCGAGGAGAGCCAACGCATCTGCAGTTCGAAATATGAAGGCGATATCCTCTCCCTTGTGGAGAGGGTTAGGTTGAGGGGAAATCTATGCAGTCCCTCACCCCAGCCCTCTCGGGTAAAAACATTAATGAAGGTTAATACTATGAAAGCATTACATTTTGGCGCAGGTAATATCGGTCGTGGCTTTATCGGCAAACTGCTGGCTGACGCGGGGATACAACTGACGTTTGCGGATGTAAATCAGGTCGTACTCGATGCCCTGAATGCCCGTCATAGCTATCAGGTTCATGTTGTGGGCGAAAATGAGCAGGTGGATACGGTTTCCGGCGTCAACGCTGTCAGCAGCATCGGCGATGATGTTGTCGACCTGATTGCCCACGTTGATTTAATCACTACTGCCGTGGGTCCGGTTGTGCTTGAGCGTATCGCTCCGGCCATCGCTAAAGGGCTGGTGAAACGTAAAGAACAAGGTAATGAATCCCCGCTGAATATCATCGCCTGTGAAAACATGGTACGCGGCACAACGCAGTTGAAAGGCCATGTGATGAATGCCCTACCGGAAGACGCCAAAGCATGGGTAGAAGAACATGTTGGCTTTGTCGATTCCGCCGTTGACCGTATTGTGCCGCCATCTGCTTCTGCGACCAACGATCCGCTGGAAGTGACGGTAGAAACCTTCAGCGAGTGGATCGTCGATAAAACCCAGTTTAAAGGCGCGTTGCCAAACATCCCGGGGATGGAGTTAACGGATAACCTGATGGCATTTGTCGAACGTAAACTCTTCACGCTGAACACGGGTCATGCTATAACCGCGTACCTCGGCAAATTAGCCGGTCATCAGACCATTCGCGACGCCATTCTCGATGAGAGTATTCGCGCGGTGGTGAAAGGCGCGATGGAAGAAAGCGGCGCGGTGCTGATCAAACGCTACGGTTTTGATGCCGACAAACATGCGGCATACATTCAGAAAATCCTCGGTCGTTTTGAAAACCCGTATCTGAAAGATGACGTCGAACGCGTAGGTCGTCAGCCGCTACGCAAACTCAGCGCGGGCGACCGTCTGATCAAACCGCTGCTTGGCACCCTGGAATATGGTCTGCCGCATGTGAATCTGGTCAAAGGGATCGCGGCGGCGATGCATTTCCGTAGTGTTGAAGATCCGCAGGCGCAGGAGTTGGCGGCTCTGATTACCGAAAAAGGCCCGCAGGCCGCGCTGGCGCAAATTTCCGGGCTGGATGCCAATAGCGATGTGGTGGCGGAGGCGGTTAACGCATATAACGCGACCAAATGACGCAGAATCCGGCGCAGGTTAGCCTGCGCCCAAATAACAGATTGTCAGATATGCAGGCAATAATGGAACAAACCCAGGCCTTTGAAAATCGTGTGCTTGAGCGTCTGAATGCTGGCAAAACCGTACGGAGCTTCCTGATTACCGCCGTCGAGTTATTGACCGAGGCGGTGAATATTCTGGTGCTCCAGGTGTTTCGCAAAGACGACTATGCGGTGAAATACGCTGTGGAACCGTTGCTGGACGGCGACGGGCCGCTGGGCGATCTTTCGGTACGTCTGAAACTTATCTATGGTCTGGGCGTACTCAGCCGCACCGAATATGAAGATGCGGAGCTGTTAATGGCGCTGCGCGAAGAGCTGAATCACGACGGCAATGAGTACGCCTTTACCGACGATGAAATCCTCGGGCCGTTTGGCGAACTGCACTGCGTCATGGCGCTACCGCCGCCGCCGCATTTTGATACGTCCGACGCGGCGCTCTACGCCATGCAAATTCAGCGCTACCAGCAGGCGGTGCGTTCGACGATGGTCCTCTCTCTGACCGAGCTGATTTCTAAAATCAGCTTAAAAAAGGCCTTTCAAAAGTAAATCCCGCCGTTAACCTCTTTCTTCTTCTTTTGGTCGGTACAGCCGTCGGTAATATTCCAGACGCTGCAAATAAATGGGCGCGCTCTCCGACGGCACTTCGGAAGGAACATAATCACGCGGCGGCGTTTTATTCAGGTATTCACGGAACGCCTGGCTGGACGCCATAAAATCGACGGCTTTATCAATAAGAAGTGGTACGTTCTCACCTATTTTTGCCATGATAGATCCTCCATGTGGGACCCGCGTCTGACTCCCGCGGTCGCTTATTTGAGTTTAGGATCAATTTAGCGTTGTCATTGAGGAAAATGTGCTTAATCGCTTTTCTTGCCGACAAAAGGGCGCTTCATCTTTTCTTTCGACAAAAAGGATTTTATTCTCAACGAGATAATTAAATAATGAGCAGTGTAATACTTGCCATAATTGATTATCTTTACGTCATGAGTTGTGAAGAATCACTCACTGCGCGCATACTATAAGGTATCTATCCCATTTCTATCAGAAGCTATCCCATGAAAGAAGTCGAAAAAAACGAAATTAAACGCCTGAGCGATCGTCTTGACGCTATTCGCCACCAGCAGGCAGGTCTCTCTCTGGTTGAATCCGCCGATAAATACGCGGAGCTGGAAAAAGAAAAAGAGACGCTGGAAGCAGAAATTATCCGTCTGCGCGAAGTACACAGCCAGAAACTGAGTAAAGAAGCGCAGAAGCTGATGAACCTGCCGTTTCGCCGCGCGATCACTAAAAAAGAGCAGGCCGATATGGGCAAACTCAAAAAAAGCGTACGCGGCCTGATCGTGGTGCACCCGATGACGGCGCTGGGCCGGGAAATGGGGCTCAAAGAGATGACAGGCTTCGCGAAGAGCGAGTTCTAAACCTTCCGCATCACAGGCTCTCAGGACACCCGTTGTACGGAGGGTGTCTTGAGAGCATCGGGCTATATTCCGAATTTTTCCTGGAAGTATTTACACCGCTTATATACAAGTTCATTTTTAACGGTAGTCTCTGCTTTTTCAGGATGAAAAATTCCACTATCATGCCTGTTTGTATTTATACAATGAATTTTTTTCATCCTCTTTTCTTATATCCCGCAGAATATGATTGACCCGCAAAATTAAATAACATTATCATCCCTGAAAAAAATCCCCATACATAAACATTATAATTATATTTTTATAAAGCATTGCTATGAGTAATTGATAAACAACGTCGGGTATTTGCGCATTTCTATAGAAACAATGAATGTTTTAATTATAACCATATATTAATGGCTATTGGCAATGCTCGCAATATGATGAGTTAGCTGTATAAATAACAGGTTAACTATTTATATTATATAAATTATTAACAAGGATATTTTATATGCACAAAAATGGAAAATTTATCCCCCTGCTTGCGTTGGGATTCACATTCTTTTTATCTGGTTGTGACTACTTTGCAGATAAACACCTTGTTGAAGAGCTGAAAAAACAACAAAAAGAACAAGAAACAAAGATAAACCTGTTAGAAAAACAACAAAAAGAACAAGAAGCAAAGATGAATTTGCTAGAAAAACAACAAGCTACGGTTATCAACACGACTCAAAAGATCGCCGAAGTCGTTGGCCGCGTTGAACGCAAACAACGGCTATTCGACTATACAGAACTGGACCCATCACAAACGCACTATTTTATTATTAACAACGGCAATATCGGATTAGCCGGGCGTATTCTATCTATTGAGCCAATAGATAATGGAAGTGTTATTCATCTTGATTTAGTTAACTTACTCAGCATTCCCGTATCAAACCTTGCGTTTAATATGACATGGGGTACGAAAAAACCTTCCGAGGCAAAAGATCTGCCTCGATGGCGACAACTCCTGCTCAACACAAAAATGGATTCGACAATCGAACTCTTACCGGGAGCATGGACAAACGTCACGCTAACATTAAAAGGCGTATCGCCCAATAATCTTAAGTATCTAAAAATAGGTATTAACATGGAGAATGTCATATTCGACAGCATACAACCTATTAATGATACGAAAAAGAAGCCAAAAAAATAATAGCCATTGATACAATTATTTTAGAAAAGGAAAGCACTTATTCATGAACAGAATATTTAGAGTCCTCTGGAATGCCGCTACGGGAACATTTGTTGTCACCAGCGAAACCGCAAAAAGCCGCGGCAAAAAAAGCGGCCGCAGAAAGCTGGCGGTTTCCGCACTCATCAGTCTTAGCAGCATTATGGTTTCTGCGGACGCACTGGCCAATGCTGGGAACGATACTGGCGACGGCGTTACTCCAACGGGTACCCAGACTGGAGGAAAAGGGTGGATTGCAATTGGTACCGATGCCACAGCCAATACTTACACCAACGTTGATGGCGCAAGCGCCGCAATGGGTTATAAAGCCTCCGCGATGGGGAAATGGAGTACCGCCATTGGTTCATACAGCCAGTCCACCGGCGACTCTTCGTTAGCGCTTGGCGTAAAATCGGTTTCTGCTGGTGACCGGGCCATTGCAATGGGCGCCTCATCCTCAGCCAGTGGAAGTTATTCAATGGCAATGGGCGTGTATGCCAATTCGAGCGGCGCAAAATCGGTTGCGTTAGGTTATAAATCTGTCGCGAGCGGAGCAACTTCCTCTGCATTAGGTTATCAAGCCACTGCGAGCGGCGACGACAGCGCTGCATTTGGTAATGGCGCAAAAGCGATAGGCACCAACTCAGTTGCCCTTGGCTCGGGCTCTATCGCCCAGGAAGACAATTCCGTCGCCGTGGGTAACAGCACCACTCAGCGGCAGATCACCTACGTTGCTAAAGGCGACATCAATTCCACCAGTACCGATGCCGTTACAGGTGCGCAAATTTATTCTTTAAGTCAATCCGTCGCCGACCGACTCGGCGGAGGGGCTTCCGTTAATTCTGATGGTACAGTGAATGCGCCCCTCTACGAGGTAGGCACAGGCATCTACAATAACGTAGGCAGCGCATTAAGCGCACTTAACACTTCTATCACTAACACAGAGGCCTCTGTCGCAGGATTAGCCGAAGACGCGCTGTTGTGGGATGACAGCACCAGCGCCTTTAGCGCTAGCCACACGGGAAACGCCAGCAAAATCACCAATCTGACGGCGGGTACCCTGGCTGCGGACAGCACCGACGCCGTTAACGGCTCTCAGTTGTTTGATACGAATGAAAAAGTAGATCAGAACACTGCTGATATCGCCACCAATACCGACAGCATCAACCAAAACACTGCCGATATTACCGCTAATACCGACAGCATTAACCAGAACACAACCGATATCGCCGCCAATACGACCAGCATCAATCAGAACACCACTGATATCGCCGCCAACACCACCAATATCAACAGCCTGAGCGACTCCGTCACCACGCTCACCGACGATGCCCTGCTTTGGGATGCAGCCTCTGGCGCATTCAGCGCTAAGCACAACGGAAGCGACAGTAAAATCACCAATCTGGCGGCGGGTACCCTGGCCGCTGACAGCACCGACGCCGTTAACGGCTCTCAGCTATTTGCCACCAACGAAAATGTGTCTCAGAACACAACCGATATCGCCGCTAATACGACCAGCATCACTCAGAACACCACTGATATCGCCACCAACACCACCAGTATCAACAGTCTGAGCGACTCCGTCACCACGCTCACCGATGATGCCCTGCTTTGGGATGCGACCTCTGGCGCATTCAGCGCTAACCACAACGGAAGCGACAGCAAAATCACCAATCTGGCGGCGGGTACCCTGGCTTCGGACAGCACCGACGCCGTTAACGGCTCTCAGTTGTTTGCCACCAATGAAAATGTGTCTCAGAACACAACCGATATCGCCGCCAATACGACCAGCATCAATCAGAACACCACTGATATCGCCACCAACACCACCAATATCAACAGTCTGAGCGACTCAGTTACCACGCTCACCGACGATGCACTGCTATGGGATGCAGTCTCTGGCGCATTCAGCGCTAACCGCAACGGAAGCGCCAGTAAAATCATCAATGTCGCCGCCGGGGACCTTTCTGAGGACAGTACAGACGCGGTGAACGGCTCCCAGTTGTATGAAACCAACCAGAGGGTGGATCAAAACACCTCTGCTATCGCAGATATTAATACGTCCATCACCAATCTTAGCTCTGACAATCTGAGCTGGAATGAAACAACAAGTTCGTTCTCTGCCAGCCACGGAAGTAGTACGACAAACAAAATCACCAACGTTGCTGCCGGAGAGCTGTCTGAAGAAAGTACCGACGCGGTTAACGGCTCGCAGCTGTTCGAAACCAATGAAAAAGTGGATCAGAACACGACCGATATCGCCGCCAATACCACTAACATCACTCAGAACAGCACCGCGATTGAGAACCTGAATACTTCTGTCTCCGATATTAATACGTCCATTACCGGCCTCACTGATAACGCTCTGTTATGGGACGAAGACATCGGCGCTTTCAGCGCAAACCACGGTGGAAGCACCAGTAAAATAACCAATGTCGCCGCCGGGGCGCTTTCTGAGGACAGTACAGACGCGGTAAACGGCTCACAGTTGTATGAAACCAACCAGAAGGTGGATCAAAATACCTCTGCTATCGCGGATATCAATACGTCCATCACCAATCTTGGTACCGATGCACTGAGCTGGGATGACGAAGAGGGTGCGTTCAGCGCCAGCCACGGTACCAGCGGTACCAATAAGATAACCAATGTAGCAGCAGGTGAAATCGCCAGTGACAGTACTGACGCCGTTAATGGCTCTCAGCTTTATGAAACTAACATGCTGATTTCTCAGTATAATGAATCTATTAGCCAACTAGCCGGCGATACCAGCGAAACCTATATCACGGAAAATGGTACCGGCGTGAAATACATCCGTACGAATGATAACGGGCTTGAAGGCCAGGATGCATACGCAACGGGTAACGGCGCAACGGCAGTAGGTTACGACGCCGTCGCCTCTGGCGCTGGCAGTCTGGCTCTTGGCCAAAACAGCAGCAGTAGCATTGATGGCAGTATCGCTTTGGGCAGTGGCTCCACCTCCAACCGCGCGATTTCATCAGGTATACAAACAACGAGCGTAACAAGCGATGGCGTTGTCATTGGCTACAATACAACAGACAGAAAGTTGCTGGGCGCGTTGTCATTGGGGACGGATGGAGAAAGCTATCGTCAAATTACCAACGTTGCTGACGGCTCTGAAGCGCAAGATGCGGTAACAGTTCGTCAGTTACAAAATGCCATTGGTGCGGTCACTACTACACCGACCAAGTACTACCACGCAAACTCAACGGAAGAAGATTCACTGGCTGTCGGAACTGACTCACTGGCAATGGGTGCGAAGACTATCGTCAATGCTGATGCAGGTATTGGTATTGGTCTGAATACACTGGTGATGGCTGATGCCATCAACGGGATTGCTATCGGTTCTAACGCACGCGCCAACCATGCAAACAGTATTGCAATGGGTAATGGTTCTCAGACCACTCGCGGCGCACAGACTGACTACACCGCCTACAACATGGACACACCGCAGAACTCTGTCGGTGAGTTCTCTGTCGGCAGTGAAGACGGTCAACGTCAGATCACTAACGTCGCGGCGGGTTCGGCAGATACCGATGCCGTTAACGTTGGCCAATTGAAAGTCACCGACAGCCGTGTTGCCGCGAATACCGAAAGCATCAATAACCTGAACACGCAGGTGAGTAGTCTTGATACTCGCGTCACCAATATTGAAAACGGTATTGGCGATATCGTCACTACCGGTAGCACCAAGTACTTCAAGACCAACACCGATGGCGCAGATGCAAATGCCCAGGGTGCGGACAGCGTCGCGATTGGCTCTGGCTCTATTGCTGCCGCTGAAAACAGCGTGGCGTTAGGCACAAATTCCGTCGCAGATGAAGCTAATACTGTGTCTGTTGGCTCTTCTACTCAACAACGCCGTATTACCAACGTTGCCGCAGGGGTGAACAACACTGACGCGGTTAATGTGGCGCAACTGAAAGCCTCAGAAGCAGGCTCCGTGCGTTATGAAACCAATGCAGATGGCTCGGTTAACTATAGCGTGCTCAACCTGGGAGACGGGAGTGGCGGCACCACTCGGATCGGCAATGTTTCAGCGGCGGTGAATGATACGGATGCGGTTAACTATGCGCAATTGAAACGCAGCGTCGAAGAAGCAAACACCTATACCGACCAGAAAATGGGTGAAATGAACAGCAAAATCAAAGGCGTAGAAAACAAGATGAGCGGCGGTATCGCTTCAGCGATGGCGATGGCCGGTCTGCCACAAGCCTACGCCCCGGGCGCCAACATGACCTCGATTGCCGGCGGTACGTTTAATGGTGAAAGTGCCGTCGCCATTGGTGTCTCCATGGTAAGTGAAAGCGGGGGCTGGGTGTATAAATTGCAAGGAACCAGCAACAGCCAGGGCGATTACTCTGCGGCCATTGGCGCGGGCTTCCAGTGGTAATGAAGTAACAACACTCCCGACATCAAAGGCAATGGCATAATGCCATTGCCTTTTCACTTCCCTTTGCTGTCCTCTCCCCTCAATTGGCCCTACCAATTTTAGCCCGTTACCACAGCCTACTCACATTTCACTAAATTAACTCTACAATACCGTTGCCAATAAATAACATCTGGTTAACTATTTGTTGTCATTATCCATACACAACAATATTGGCAGGACCACTTTTACACATAATGTGACTCCAACGAGATGAGCAAAGATTCATCCCATTATGCGTGTGGTTCTCAGGAGACCTGCAATGAACCTCTGGCAACAAAACTATGACCCGGCGGGTAATATCTGGCTTTCCAGCCTGATCGCATCGCTCCCAATCCTGTTCTTCTTTTTCGCTCTGATTAAGCTCAAGCTGAAAGGCTACGTTGCCGCTTCGTGGACGGTGGTTATCGCGCTCGCCGTCGCGCTGCTGTTCTATAAAATGCCGGTCGATCACGCGCTGGCATCGGTCGTGTATGGCTTCTTCTACGGGCTATGGCCGATTGCCTGGATAATCATCGCCGCGGTCTTCGTCTATAAAATTTCGGTCAAGACCGGGCAGTTTGACATTATTCGCTCGTCAATTCTGTCGATTACCCCCGATCAACGTCTGCAAATGCTGATTGTCGGCTTCTGCTTCGGCGCGTTCCTTGAAGGCGCGGCGGGTTTCGGCGCGCCGGTGGCGATAACCGCCGCGCTGCTGGTGGGCCTGGGCTTTAATCCGCTGTATGCGGCAGGGCTGTGCCTGATTGTAAACACCGCGCCAGTCGCTTTTGGTGCGATGGGTATTCCGATTCTGGTTGCCGGTCAGGTCACGGGCCTGGACAGCTTTGAAATCGGTCAGATGGTCGGTCGTCAGCTACCGTTCCTGACCATTATCGTCCTGTTCTGGATTATGGCGATTATGGACGGCTGGCGCGGCGTGAAAGAAACCTGGCCTGCGGTGATGGTCTCTGGCGGTTCGTTTGCTATCGCCCAGTATCTCAGCTCCAACTTTATCGGGCCGGAACTGCCGGACATTATCTCTTCGCTGGTGTCTCTGGTGTGCCTGACGCTGTTCCTCAAACGTTGGCAGCCGGTACGCATCTTCCGCTTCGGCGATATGGGCGCGTCACAGGTCGATCAGACGCTGGCCCGCACCCGCTATACGACAGGGCAAATTGTTCGCGCCTGGTCGCCGTTCCTGTTCCTGACCGCCACGGTCACTCTCTGGAGCATACCGCCGTTCAAAGCGCTGTTTGCCCCCGGCGGCGCGCTGTATGACTGGGTAATTAACGTTCCGGTACCGTATCTCGATAAACTGGTCGCCCGTATGCCGCCGGTTGTACACGAAGCGACCGCTTACGCGGCGGTGTATAAATTTGACTGGTTCTCCGCCACCGGCACGGCGATCCTGTTTGCCGCGCTGTTGTCTATCGTCTGGCTGAAAATGAAACCCTCAGCCGCAATCCAGACCTTTGGCAGCACGCTGAAAGAGCTGGCGTTGCCGATTTACTCCATCGGCATGGTACTGGCGTTCGCGTTTATCTCGAACTATTCCGGGCTTTCTTCCACGCTGGCGTTAGCGCTGGCGCACACCGGCAGCGCCTTCACGTTCTTCTCGCCGTTCCTCGGCTGGCTGGGGGTATTCCTGACCGGTTCGGATACCTCATCTAACGCGCTGTTTGCCTCTCTACAGGCTACCGCGGCGCAGCAAATCGGCGTCTCTGATGTACTGATGGTGGCGGCGAACACCACTGGAGGCGTAACCGGGAAGATGATCTCGCCGCAGTCTATCGCCATCGCCTGCGCGGCGGTGGGGCTGGTAGGGAAAGAGTCCGATCTGTTCCGTTTTACTGTCAAACACAGCCTGATCTTCACCTGTATGGTGGGCGTGATCACTACGCTTCAGGCCTATGTTTTAACCTGGATGATTCCGTGATTGTGATACCAAAACGCCTGTCAGACGAGATTGCCTCTCGCGTGCGGGCGCTGATTGAAGAACAAAACCTGGAAGCGGGCATGAAATTGCCCGCCGAGCGCCAGTTGGCTCTACAGCTTGGCGTATCACGCAACTCTTTACGCGAAGCGCTGGCGAAGCTGGTCAGCGAAGGCGTGCTGGTGAGTCGTCGCGGCGGCGGGACATTTGTCCGCTGGCAGCACGAAACCTGGTCTGAACAGAATATCGTGCAACCGCTGAAAATGCTGATGGCGAACGATCCGGACTACAGTTTCGACATTCTGGAGGCCCGCCACGCCATTGAAGCCAGTACGGCCTGGCACGCCGCCATGCGTGCCACCGCTGCCGACAAAGAGAAAATCAGACTCTGCTTTGATGCGACGCTCAGCGAAGACCCGGATCTCGCCTCCCAGGCCGACGTGCGCTTTCATCTGGCGATCGCGGAAGCCTCGCACAATGTGGTGCTGTTGCAAACCATGCGCGGGTTCTTCGATGTCCTGCAATCCTCCGTCAAACAGAGTCGCCAGCGTATGTATCTCGTTCCGCCCGTATTCTCAAAGCTGACGGAACAACACCAGGCGGTGATGGACGCCATTCTGGACGGTAACGCCGAGGGTGCGCGTAAAGCGATGATGGCGCACCTCAGTTTTGTCCACACCACGATTAAACGATTTGATGAAGACCAGGCCCGCCAGGCGCGTATTACCCGCCTGCCCGGCGACCATAATGAGATGACCAGGGAGAATAAATCATGATTATTTCAGCAGCCAGCGATTATCGCGCCGCAGCTCAGCGCACGTTGCCTCCTTTCCTCTTCCACTACATCGACGGCGGCGCGTATGCGGAATATACCCTGCGCCGAAATGTGGAAGACCTGTCGCAAGTCGCTCTGCGCCAGCGTGTGCTGAAAAATATGTCCGATTTAAGCCTGGAAACGACCCTGTTTAACGAAACGTTGTCGATGCCAGTGGCATTAGCGCCGGTAGGTCTGTGCGGCATGTACGCCCGTCGCGGCGAAGTACAGGCCGCCGCCGCCGCAGACGTAAAGGGCATTCCGTTCACCCTTTCCACCGTCTCCGTCTGTCCGATTGAAGAAGTTGCACCAACCATTAAGCGCCCGATGTGGTTCCAGCTTTATGTACTGCGTGACCGGGGCTTTATGCGCAACGCGCTTGAACGTGCGAAAGCGGCGGGCTGCTCCACGCTGGTCTTTACCGTCGATATGCCGACGCCGGGCGCGCGCTACCGTGACGCCCACTCCGGGATGAGCGGCCCAAACGCGGCCATGCGCCGTTACTGGCAGGCGGTGATGCACCCTAAATGGGCGTGGGATGTCGGCCTGAACGGTCGCCCGCATGATTTAGGCAATATTTCCGCCTATCTGGGTAAACCGACCGGCCTTGAGGACTATATCGGCTGGCTGGCAAATAACTTCGATCCGTCCATCTCCTGGAAAGATCTGGAGTGGATACGCGAATTCTGGGACGGCCCAATGGTGATCAAAGGGATCCTCGATCCAGAAGATGCCCGCGATGCGGTACGTTTCGGCGCTGACGGTATCGTGGTGTCGAATCACGGCGGCCGCCAGCTTGATGGCGTGCTCTCTTCCGCCCGCGCCCTGCCCGCCATTGCCGATGCGGTGAAAGGCGATATCGCCATTCTGGCGGATAGCGGGATTCGTAACGGGCTGGATGTCGTGCGTATGATTGCGTTGGGGGCCGATACCGTACTGCTGGGTCGGGCCTATCTCTACGCGCTGGCGACGGCAGGAAAAGCGGGTGTCGCCAACCTGCTGGACCTGATCGAGAAAGAGATGAAAGTCGCCATGACCCTGACCGGCGCGAAATCCATTAGCGAAATCAGCGGCGATTCACTGGTGCAGGAACTGGGGAGAAGTTTGCCCGCCGCGCTGGCGCCAATGAGCAAAGGCGATGCCGCCTGAACGCCTGGCGCGTGAGAGCCCGGTAAATTTCTGCTATTCTGCCCCCCGCATTTAAGGGGGCATCATGCTTAACATCGTACTCTTCGAACCAGAAATCCCGCCGAATACCGGCAACATCATTCGTCTTTGCGCCAATACCGGCTTTCGTCTGCACATCATCGAACCGATGGGGTTTACCTGGGATGATAAGCGCTTACGCCGCGCAGGGCTGGACTATCACGAATTCGCCGCGGTTCAGCGCCATCACGATTATGCCGCCTTTGTCGCCGCCGAAAACCCGCAGCGCCTGTTTGCGTTGACGACAAAGGGCACGCCCGCCCATAGCGCCGTAAGCTATCAGGATGGCGATTATTTGATGTTTGGCCCGGAAACGCGCGGCCTGCCCGCCAGCATTCTCGATGCGTTGCCTAAAGAGCAGAAGATTCGCATTCCGATGATGCCGGATAGCCGTAGCATGAACCTGTCGAATGCGGTGTCGGTGGTGGTGTATGAAGCGTGGCGCCAGTTAGGATATCCCGGCGCGGTATTGCGGTCGTAATATATTCAATGCCGGATGGCAGCTAACGCCTGATCCGGCCTGGCCGATCCCGATGGCATGTTCCCGTTTATGCGGACTCTCGCTCAATCAAATGAAAGCCAATATCCACAATAGCTTCTGCGCACGGTTTCTGTTCAATACGATCGGCCAACAGCGTAGCGGCGCGCTGACCAATGGCACGTCTGTCAACGCTTACGGTAGTAATTGACGGTCGATTGCTGGCGGCAAAATCAAGGTCGCCAAAACCAATAACCGCTAAATCATGCGGAATGCGCAAACCACGGCTTTCCGCCTCCATCATCGCCCCCTGTGCCAGGGTATCAGAACTGCAAACAATGACATCAAACGTCCCTTCGTCAAAAAGCTGGCTTAAACCGCTACGCCCCAGCGAAAGCGATGCCGGAAGGGGGACATCCACCTGCGGTACGGCATGAATAGCGTGGCGTTGAAGAACACTACATAACCCCTGCTTACGTTGCGCGGCTCGGCGATCGGCGGTCCACAACAAGCCGGGACGACGATAGCCCTTACTCAGAAGATACTCCCCCGTCGCCTGCCCGACTTTTTCATGGGAAAAACCGACCAGCATATCAAGCGGCGTGGGCGTTAAGTCCCAAATTTCCACCACCGGAATAGCCGCGTTCAGGATGACCTTTTTCAGTTCTATCGTGTGATGGATCCCGGTAAGCACCACGCCATCGGGGCGGCGGGAAAGCAGTGTCGCCACCAACTCCGCTTCCGTTTGTTCGGTATATCCCGCCACGCACAGCAATATGTGATATCCGCGTCGGGCCAGTTCATCGCTCAGTGACTGGATGGTATCGACAAACATGTTGTTGTTAATTTGCGGCACGACGACAGCGATTAATTTACTCCGTCGCGACGCCAGACCACCGGCTAACGCGTTGGGTATGTAGCCTGTGACGCGAACCGCCTGCATGACTTTCTCAACCGTTTTGGGGCGAACCAGTTGTGGCGAATTCAATGCCCGGCTGACTGTCATCGGAGACAGCCCGGCGCTACGTGCTACATCTTCCAGCGTCGGCGCACGAGGTGATTTGGTTCTCTTCACGTCTGATGCCCCTGCAAAGATTGGCTGATTTATCCGCGCATTATTCATCATGCCTGCGGCTATTGCCAGCTTCGCATCAGGAAAGGCCGTAAATACAGTAGCTTATCAAGCTCAGTCATTACAAAATGATAGCGCCATCATTTTGTATTATGCATTTCCCCAGATATTTTTGGATCGTGATCCATTTTGCAATAAATCCTGCTTTTTATACGACATATGTGATCAAATGTTCAAATCAAAATCAACTTTCTGGATCCTGCGTTCGCTTAATAATAAAAATGTTAGCGCAATCATTTTGTGATTATCAGGAGAAAAAAATGGCTTTAAGCGCGAATTCCGACGCCGTAACGTATGCAAAAGCGGCGAATACCAGAACCGCGGCAGAAACCGGCGATCGTATCGAATGGGTGAAGCTATCACTGGCTTTTCTACCGCTGGCGACGCCAGTGAGTGACGCGAAGGTACTGACCGGTCGCCAGAAACCTTTGACCGAAGTGGCAATCATCATTGCCGAAATCCGCAGTCGCGATGGCTTTGAAGGCGTTGGTTTTAGCTACTCCAAACGTGCTGGCGGCCAGGGTATTTATGCTCACGCCAAAGAGATAGCCGACAATCTACTGGGCGAAGATCCCAATGATATCGACAAAATATACACTAAGCTGCTGTGGGCCGGAGCCTCGGTGGGGCGTAGCGGGATGGCGGTACAGGCTATCTCCCCTATCGATATCGCCTTATGGGATATGAAGGCTAAACGTGCCGGTCTGCCACTGGCAAAACTGTTGGGCGCGCACCGCGACTCCGTTCAGTGTTACAACACCTCAGGGGGGTTCTTGCATACACCGCTCGATCAAGTGCTAAAAAATGTGGTGATTTCCCGCGAAAACGGCATTGGCGGTATTAAGTTGAAAGTCGGACAACCCAACTGCGCTGAGGATACTCGCCGCTTAACCGCAGTACGTGAAGCGCTTGGGGATGAGTTCCCGTTAATGGTTGACGCTAACCAGCAGTGGGATCGCGAAACGGCTATCCGCATGGGGCGTAAAATGGAACAGTTCAATCTTATCTGGATTGAAGAACCATTAGATGCTTACGACATCGAAGGCCACGCCCAGCTTGCTGCCGCGCTGGATACGCCTATCGCCACCGGGGAAATGCTGACCAGTTTCCGGGAACACGAGCAGTTGATTCTGGGCAATGCCAGCGATTTCGTTCAGCCAGATGCGCCGCGTGTCGGCGGTATCTCTCCGTTCCTGAAGATTATGGATCTGGCGGCGAAACACGGGCGTAAGCTGGCGCCGCACTTTGCGATGGAAGTACACCTGCACCTTTCCGCAGCGTATCCCCTGGAGCCGTGGCTGGAACATTTCGAGTGGCTGAACCCATTATTCAACGAGCAACTTGAGCTGCGCGATGGCCGCATGTGGATTTCCGATCGTCATGGTCTGGGTTTCACGCTCAGTGAACAAGCGCGCCGCTGGACACAATTAACATGTGAATTTGGCAAACGCCCTTAACCCGACTGGCGGGAATCCGTCCCGCCTCTCTTACCTTACAGAATGCATTCTGCCCTTATCTGAGGAGTAGATAATGAACACAATAATAAAGCGCACAAAAGTGCGTCATACCATTCTTATATTTTTATTTCTTGCTACCGTATTTAATTATGCGGATCGCGCAACTCTATCCGTAGTTGCCCCAATAATGAGTAAAGAACTAGGTTTTGATCCGGAAGCGATGGGCCTGGCCTTCTCCTCATTTGGTATCGCCTATGTCATTATGCAACTACCCGGTGGTTGGCTATTAGACCGCTACGGTTCACGACTGGTTTACGGTTGCGCATTGATTGGCTGGTCGTTAGTAACCATGTTTCAGGGAACGATCTATCTGTATGGCAGCCCATTAATTGTACTGGTTATTCTACGTCTGCTGATGGGCGCGATTGAAGCGCCTGCCTTTCCGGCGAACAGTCGTTTAAGCGTACAATGGTTTCCCAATAATGAACGAGGTTTCGTTACTTCAGTTTATCAGGCTGCGCAATATATCTCGCTGGGCATTATCACCCCGCTAATGACGATCATTCTGCATAATTTAAGCTGGCATTTTGTCTTCTATTATATTGGCGCTATTGGCGTGATGCTCGGTATATTCTGGTTAATGAAAGTCAAAGATCCGATGCACCATCCAAAAGTTAATCAAGCGGAAATTGACTATATTCGTAGCGGTGGTGGCGAGCCCTCTCTGGGCTGTAAAAAGGAGCCGCAGAAAATAACGTTCGCGCAGATTAAAACCGTCTGTGTTAACCGGATGATGATCGGTGTTTACATCGGGCAATTCTGCGTCACCTCTATCACCTGGTTCTTCCTGACCTGGTTCCCGACCTACCTGTACCAGGCGAAAGGCATGTCGATTCTGAAAGTCGGTTTTGTGGCCAGTATTCCAGCCATTGCCGGTTTTATTGGCGGCCTGCTCGGCGGCGTGTTCTCCGACTGGCTACTCAAACGCGGCTATAGCCTTACCGTCGCGCGGAAACTGCCTGTTATCTGCGGTATGTTGCTCTCTTGCGTAATTGTGATCGCCAACTACACCTCTTCAGAATTTGTGGTCATTGCGGCGATGAGTCTGGCCTTTTTTGCCAAAGGGTTTGGTAACCTGGGCTGGTGCGTACTCAGCGACACCTCGCCGAAGGAAGTTCTGGGTATTGCCGGCGGCGTATTTAACATGTGCGGCAATATGGCAAGCATCGTTACGCCGCTGGTCATCGGCGTGATTCTTGCCAATACTCAGTCGTTCGACTTTGCCATTTTATACGTTGGCTCGATGGGACTTATTGGTCTCATTTCATATCTGTTTATCGTCGGCCCGCTGGATCGTATCACGCTGACATCATCCGCAGCCTGATTGTCCACATTGCGAATTCTTCGCTCCGCTGTTCCGGGATTGCACTCCATCGGAACAGCGTTTTTTAGTTGTACCGCGCCATTCAGATGCCGTCGCCATACTCAAACGTATGGTGTATCCCGTTGAAATGCTGGTCCATATCCATAGACGGCTTATCGCTGCCCGGCTTGCCGACAATACGCGCCGGAACGCCTGCGGCGGTAGTGTGCGGCGGGACAGGCTGTAAAACGACGGAACCTGCGCCAATTTTCGCGCCGCGCCCCACCTCGATATTGCCGAGAATTTTCGCGCCCGCGCCAATCATCACGCCTTCGCGGATTTTAGGATGGCGATCGCCGCTCGTTTTCCCGGTACCGCCCAGGGTGACGGATTGCAGGATCGACACATCATCTTCAATAACCGCCGTCTCCCCCACCACAATACCGGTGGCATGGTCGAGCATAATCCCGCGGCCAATTTTCGCTGCCGGGTGAATATCCACCTGAAACGAGACCGAAACCTGATTTTGCAGGAAGATAGCCAGCGCGCGGCGACCTTTATTCCACAACCAGTGGCCAATGCGGTAGGCCTGTAGCGCATGAAAGCCTTTCAGATATAACAGCGGCGTGGAGTATTTATCCACCGCCGGATCGCGAGTGCGCACGGCCTGAATATCGCAGGCTGCCGACGCGATCATTTCCGGGTCGGCGGCATAGGCTTCTTCAACTACTTCACGGATAGCGATAGCGGGCATGATGGGCGAAGCCAGTTTATTTGCCAGCATATAGCTCAGCGCACTGCCCAGATTTTCATGCTTGAGTAGCGTGGCGTGATAAAAACTGGCCAACATAGGCTCACAGTCAGCTAAAGCGCGGGCTTCAGCTTTAATATTCTTCCAGACGATTTCCAGTTCTTCACACGGCATGGTTTACTCCAGACGGGCAGAAAACGACCAACCCGTTCTGTGCGGGTTGGGTCGTTTATGCAAACAGTTCCTTACGGCTAGTGGCGACTCAGCTCTTCCTTGCGGGCGCGACCTAATAACGTTAATGCTGCCTCGCGCGCGTTTTTTCCGCAATACAATACTTGATAAATTTCCTCGGTTATTGGCATTTCAACACCAAAACGGTGCGCCAATTCACGAACTTCTTTCGTATTGCGATAGCCTTCGACCACCTGGCCAATCTTATCCTGCGCGCCTTTAACGTCCATGCCCTGGCCAAGCATCATGCCAAAACGACGGTTGCGCGACTGGTTGTCGGTACAGGTCAGCACCAGATCGCCTAAGCCCGCCATCCCCATAAAGGTGGCGGGATCGGCGCCAAGCGCTGCGCCAAGCCGCGACATTTCGGTCAGTCCACGCGTGATTAGCGCCGTGCGGGCGTTCGCGCCGAAGCCGATGCCGTCAGACATCCCCGCGCCAATCGCAATCACGTTTTTCACCGCGCCGCCAAGCTGCACGCCGATAAAATCCGCATTGATATAGACGCGAAAACTTTTTCCGCAGTGCAACAGTTGCTGGAGATCGTCGGCAAAGGTCTCATCGGTTGAGGCCAGCGAGATTGCCGTCGGCAAACCCGCCGCCAGCTCTTTAGCGAACGTCGGACCGGAAATCACCGCCAGCGGGATTTGATCGCCTAACGCCTCGCGAGCGACATCCTGCAACAGGCGCCCCGTTTCAGCTTCCAGGCCTTTGGTCGCCCATACCAGACGCGCATCCGGACGCATCAGCGGTTTAATCTGCCGCAGCACGTCGCTGAAAACATGGCTTGGCACCACCACCAGAATGTTACGACTGGCCGCCAGCGCGGTTGCTAAGTCGCTTTCCAGGTGTAACGTATCGGGAAAAGGCACATCGGGAAGGAACGCGACGTTGCAGCGATCGTGCTCCAGGGTCGCGATATGTTTTGGGTCGTGGCCCCACAGGACAACCTGGTGGCCGTTTCTCGCCAGAGTGATGGCGAGAGCGGTGCCGTACGAGCCGGCACCGATGACTGTCATTGACGCATTACTTTGGTTCATCAGGCATCCTGATGTTCTTCAGTACCTTCGCCAGCCTGCTGCTGCAAATAGTTCATGAACAGCGCATCAAAATTGACCGGCGCAAGGTTCAGTTGCGGGAACGTACCGCGTGAAACCAGGCTGGTGATGCACTCGCGAGCATACGGGAACAGAATGTTCGGGCAGTATGCGCCCAGGCAATGCGCCATCTGAGTACCTTCAATACCGCTGATGGAGAAAATACCGGCCTGCTGAACTTCGCACAGGAACGCGGTTTCTTCCCCCAGGGAAGCCGTTACGGTAACACGCAGCACAACTTCATAAACGTCATCCGCCAGTTGGGAAGATGCCGTATCAAGATCCAGTTTAACCTCTGGCTGCCAATCTTTCTGGAAAACATGCGGTGCGTTTGGCGCTTCGAAAGAAACATCCTTGGTATAGATACGTTGGATCTGGAAAGCCATTTCAGTGTTATTTTGTTCTGACATGTGTAAAACCCTTTAGTGTTGTCCTTAAATACTTGAGTACGCCTTAACGCAACAGCGGATCCAGTCCACCACGCGCATCCAGCGCATACAAGTCGTCACAACCGCCAATGTGCTGTGCATCAATAAAAATTTGCGGAACCGTCGTTCGGCCACTACGTTTGATCATCTCTTCACGCTTCACGGCGTCGCCGTCAATCGCAATTTCCTGGAAACTCACGCCCTTGCTGTTTAACAGCGCCTTTGCACGATGGCAAAACGGACAGGTTGCTTTGGTGTAGATTTCAATATTGGCCATGACTTCGCTCCTGTTTTTTACCCGATGGATTTCATGTCGACGCAAGGGCAAGTCATTCCCCTTGCGTCATGAAAACGACGGGTAATCACTTACCGCGCACCAGAGGCAGATTCTCGCCGCTCCAGCCTGCTACGCCTTCTTTCAACACAAAGACCTTTTCAAAGCCGGCTTTTGTCAGCGCGTTAGCGGATTCCTGGCACTGCATACCAGAACCGTCGACCACGATAATCGGCTTGTCTTTGTGCTTTTCCAGTTCGCCAACATTGTTGGCTTTGATTTCGCTCGGCAGCAAATTGGTCGCGCCAGCGATATGGCCTTTACGGAAATCGTCACGTTGACGTAAATCCACAACAACGGCGTCCTCTTTGTTGATAAGGCGCGTGGCTTCGCCGCGTGTAATCACCTTAACTTTTGAAGTCAGACCTTTGAACGTGGTAAATAAAACCGCCACCAGTAACGCAATCCAGGCGATACTCAGTATGGGATGACGGCCAACAAATTGCATAATTTCTTGCATGGGGGGTAACAACTCCCGACGTAGTGATTAAAAAACCAGGAAAGGAGTATACCTGTGCAGTGGCGCAAATACAGCCAGAGCGTGCACTGGAATGCATTTTTGCGGGGCGCTACGAAAAAAAATCACGCTATTACTTGCCTTCTCACGCCAGCGCGATCCCTTTCTTTGATCTTCTGAGGCTATTTTATCGATTCAGCTGTAGTAAAATTACGCAATTATTTTGTCTATTGAGTATGAGGTTGTCGCAATGTCGGTTTCTAAAAAACCTATGGTACTGGTGATTCTGGATGGCTACGGCTACCGTGAAGAACAGCAGGATAACGCTATCTTAAACGCCAAAACCCCGGTGATGGATGCTCTGTGGGCAAAACGTCCGCATACCCTGATCGACGCATCCGGTCTGGAAGTGGGTCTGCCTGACCGCCAGATGGGCAACTCCGAAGTGGGCCACGTTAACCTGGGCGCAGGCCGCATCGTTTATCAGGACCTGACGCGTCTGGACGTTGAAATTAAAGAACGTACTTTCTTTGCTAACCCAGTCCTGACCAATGCGGTAGACCAGGCGAAAAACGCCGGTAAAGCGGTTCATATTATGGGTCTGCTGTCCGCGGGCGGCGTCCACAGCCACGAAGATCACATTATGGCGATGGTGGAGCTGGCCGCAGAGCGCGGCGCAGAAAAAATCTATCTGCACGCCTTCCTCGACGGTCGCGACACGCCGCCGCGCAGCGCTGAAGCCTCGCTGAAAAAATTCGAAGACAAATTCGCCGCGCTGGGCAAAGGCCGCGTGGCGTCTATCGTCGGTCGTTACTACGCTATGGACCGCGACAACCGTTGGGATCGCGTGGAAAAAGCGTATGATCTGATGACCCTGGCCCAGGGCGAATTCCAGGCGGATACCGCTGTGGCTGGCCTACAGGCCGCTTACGCTCGTGATGAAAACGATGAGTTTGTCAAAGCGACCGTTATCCGCGCCGAGGGCCAGGCTGATGCGGCGATGGAAGACGGCGACACGCTGATTTTCATGAACTTCCGCGCTGACCGCGCGCGCGAAATTACCCGCGCTTTCGTTAATGCTGATTTCGACGGCTTTGCGCGTAAGAAAGTGGTTAATCTGAACTTCGTGATGCTGACCGAATACGCCGCCGACATCAAAACTGCCGTTGCCTACCCACCAGCGTCGCTGGCGAACACGTTCGGCGAGTGGATGGCGAAAAACGACAAAACTCAGCTGCGTATTTCCGAAACGGAAAAATATGCGCACGTAACCTTTTTCTTTAACGGCGGCGTAGAAGAACCGTTTGCTGGTGAAGAGCGCATTCTGATCAACTCCCCGAAAGTGGCCACTTATGACCTGCAACCGGAAATGAGCTCTGCAGAATTGACTGAAAAATTGGTCGCGGCGATCGAAAGCGGTAAGTACGACACCATCATTTGTAACTATCCAAACGGCGATATGGTCGGTCATACCGGCGTGATGGAAGCCGCCATCAAAGCGGTGGAAGCGTTGGATAACTGCATTGAACAGGTAACAAAAGCGGTTGAGTCCGTTGGTGGACAACTGTTGATTACCGCGGACCACGGCAACGCGGAGCAGATGCGCGATCCGGCGACCGGTCAGGCGCATACCGCCCACACCAACCTGCCGGTGCCGCTGATTTATGTCGGCGAGAAAAACGTGAAGGCGGTTGAAGGCGGCAAACTTTCAGACATTGCGCCTACCATGCTGTCGCTGATGGGGATGGAAATCCCGCAAGAGATGACTGGTAAGCCGCTGTTCATCGTGGAATAATCCCTCCCCATGAGGGGAAAGGCGATTAACACCATTCAACAGGCCGTGAAACCAAGAACGTTTTCAGTCAGGCCTTTGTTCTACGCCAGCGTACTTAGCGCTGGCGTATTGTTGTGCGCCTTTTCCGCCCACGCGGATGACCGCGATCAACTCAAATCTATTCAGGCCGATATCGCCGCGAAAGAACGCGACGTACGCCAGCAGCAGCAACAGCGCGCCAGCCTCCTGGCACAACTGAAAGCCCAGGAAGAGGCCATCTCGGCCGCAGCGCGTAAGCTGCGCGAAACGCAAAGCACTCTGGATCAGTTAAACGCGCAAATTGATGAGATGAACGCCTCAATTGCCAAACTGGAGCAGCAAAAAGCCAGCCAGGAGCGTAATCTTGCCGCGCAGTTGGACGCCGCTTTCCGCCAGGGCGAACACACCGGCATTCAGCTTATTCTTAGCGGAGAAGAGAGCCAGCGTGGGCAACGCCTGCAGGCCTACTTCGGCTATCTGAACCAGGCGCGCCAGGAGACTATCGCCGAACTGAAGCAGACTCGCGAACAGGTCGCCACGCAAAAAGCCGAGCTGGAAGAGAAGCAAAGCCAACAACAAACGTTGCTGTATGAGCAGCGCGCCCAACAGGCGAAGCTGGAGCAGGCGCGTAATGAACGTAAGAAAACGCTTGCCGGACTGGAGTCGTCTATTCAGCAAGGCCAGCAACAGTTAAGCGAACTGCGCGCCAACGAATCACGCCTACGCAACAGTATCGCGCGGGCGGAAGCGGCGGCCAAAGCGCGAGCGGAGCGTGAAGCCCGCGAAGCGCAGGCGGTACGCGATAAGCAGCAGGAAGCCTCGCGTAAAGGCAGCACCTATAAGCCGACGGAAAGCGAGCGTTCGCTAATGTCCCGCACCGGCGGTCTGGGCGCGCCTCGCGGTCAGGCATACTGGCCGGTACGCGGCCCGATATTGCATCGCTATGGCGAACGGCTGCAGGGTGAGCTACGTTGGAAGGGGATGGTGATCGGCGCGTCGGAAGGCACCGAGGTCAAAGCCATCGCCGACGGCAGGGTGATTCTGGCGGACTGGCTGCAAGGCTATGGCCTGGTGGTGGTCGTGGAGCATGGTAAAGGCGATATGAGCCTTTACGGCTATAACCAGAGCGCGCTGGTCAGCGTAGGCGCGCAGGTGCGCGCCGGACAACCTATCGCCCTTGTGGGCAGTAGCGGCGGTCAGGGCAGACCTTCGCTTTATTTCGAAATTCGTCGCCAGGGTCAGGCCGTCAATCCACAGCCGTGGTTGGGAAGATAAGTTTTGCCTCAGTTTCGTCGCTCCATTCTCACGCTGGCCACTTTGCTGGCGTTTGCACATCCCGTTTTCGCTGGCAAGCTCGCCATCGTGATTGATGATTTTGGCTATCGCCCGCACACGGAAAACCAGGTTCTGGCGCTGCCGCCAAACATTTCCGTCGCCGTACTGCCCAACGCGCCGCACGCGCGCGAAATGGCAACTAAAGCCCACAATAGCGGGCATGAGGTGTTAATCCATCTGCCGATGGCGCCGCTAAGCAAACAGCCGCTGGAGAAGGATACGCTGCGACCAGATATGAGCAGCGATGAGATCGAGCGCATTATCCGCGAGGCGGTAAACAACGTGCCGTATGCCGTCGGGCTTAATAACCACATGGGCAGCGCAATGACTTCCAGCCTGTTCGGTATGCAAAAAGTTATGCAGGCGCTGGAACATTACAATCTCTATTTTCTCGACAGCATGACGATTGGCAATAGCCAGGCGATGCGCGCGGCATCCGGTACGGGTGTGAAAGTGCTCAAGCGTAAAGTGTTCCTCGACGATACGCAAAACGAGGCGGATATTCGCCGTCAGTTTAATCGCGCTATCGAACTGGCCCGTCGCAACGGTTCCGCTATCGCGATTGGACATCCGCATCCCGCAACGGTTCGCGTGCTGCAACAGATGGTTTATCGCCTGCCGGCGGATATCACCCTGGTACGTCCAGGCAGCCTGCTCAACGAACCGCAGGTAGATACGTCCCGACCTGATTTGACGCCGCAGAAAATTGACGCGCCGCGCAATCCCTTTCGCGGCGTGAAGATGTGCAAGCCGAAAAAACCGCTGCAACCGGTCTACGCTACGCGCTTTTTCAGCGTCATCGGTGAGAGCATTACGCAAAGTTCCGTGGTTGTCTGGTTTCAGCACCAGTGGCAAGGCTGGGGGAAAATCGCCGCGCCTAAAAACATGAGCGCTAAGACAGATTGAGCGCCTTACGGGCCATACGACGGTGCGACAAGGTTTTGTCGCGCCATTGCCACAGCCGGAAAGACCAGAGCAGCGTCTGATAAGCCGCTTTCGCGCTGCGGACGTTAGCCATCATCCGTCTATACATGCCAGAAGTAAAAATTTCGGCAATCATACGCTGGCGGGTCAAAATATCAGGCTCTTTACGTACCGCATGACAAACGCGTAACGCTTCCCAGGTAATTTGCTGGCGAAACTCCGGGTAAATCGGAATACGCCGGGCATAATCACGATTGAGCTTTTCTAATAACCGCGTAATTTTAATATAATGCCGCTGATAATTAAGATTTTTATTGCCTTGTCTTTGCAAACGGCTTACCGAATTATCATGCAGGAAATATTTATATAATGATTGTTCGGTATAACGTACGCGCGTGGCATTAAACATAACTTCCGTCGACCATAATATGTCCTGATGATGTAGTCCGGGAACGAAAGTAATATTGTTATCGGTAATTAACGCACGTCGATAAACGCCCATCCAGACAACATGCGTCCAGCGCCGCGAGGCCAGCGCCATACGCAACCAATCCGGTCCGCTTAATACCCCGGTGGAGCGCAGACGATCGGTCGGAATAGATTGCCAGGCGTGCCCGGTTTTTCGGACGCACCAGTCCGCGTTGCACTGCGCAACGTCCAGATCATCGTTAAGCGCCATGGTCATCAGCGTTTCATACATCTTCGGGTAGACCAGGTCATCCGCATCGACAAAGGCGACGTAATCGCCGGTCGCTACTTGCAGGCCAAGATTACGGGCGACAGATGCGCCAGCATTGGCCTGATGAAGCAGTCGAACATATGGGTAATGTTCCGCGTAATGTTTTGCTATCTCAACGGAATGATCCGTCGATCCATCATTCACAATAATAATTTCCAGCGCCGACCACGTTTGCGCAATTAACGACGCCATGCAAGCATTAAAATCCGCTCCCGCATTATATAACGGGACAATGATACTCACTTTGGTTTTACTATTTTTCATAACGATTACCAGAAAAACCTTAATTTACCCTGCCTTTATACTGTGGCTCTATTAAGAAACTATTAAGCCGCCATAATTAATTTTTACAGTAAAAAGCAAGCACAAAACTCAGAGTAGAGCGTGACGTTAGCGAGTAAAATAAGAGTAAAGCGCAATTACGAATGCTTGATGTCTATGACAATTCTTTACGGCTTTCCAGATTTTCCCTAACAAAAAAGGTTGGTGAATGACACCAACCTTTTACGATGAAACGTATATCAGACCCGATAAATATCATCGGGTCTCTATACCCTTCATACTTCAAGTTGCTTATGTGTTGGCTACGGATTACTCGGCCCATCCATGGGCCTCGCCCTGACGGGCCGTCGCAAGCGACGTTCAAATCTGCTCCCGGCAGATTTGTCGTTCACCCCAGTCACATAGTTATCTATGCTCCTGGGGACTCACTCCCTTGCCGCCTTTAAGCAACTCGAATTATTTTGGGTATATACATATTAATCCCAGCTCAGAATAACTTTTCCTGACTGGCCTGAACGCATGGCGTCAAAACCTTTCTGGAAATCATCAATAGAGAAACGATGGGTGATAATCGGTGACAGATCCAGACCGGACTGGATCAGCGCCGCCATTTTGTACCACGTTTCGAACATCTCACGACCATAAATACCTTTAATGAACAAGCCCTTAAAGATAACTTTTGTCCAGTCGATAGACATATCTGATGGCGGAATCCCCAGCATCGCAATACGACCGCCGTGATTCATAGTGTCCAGCATGGTACGAAACGCCGGCGGCGCGCCGGACATCTCCAGACCCACATCGAACCCTTCGGTCATTCCCAGCTCCGCCATGACGTCGTTCAGGCTCTCTTTCGCGACGTTGACCGCGCGGGTGACGCCCATTTTACGCGCCAGCTCCAGACGGTATTCATTGACGTCAGTAATCACCACATGACGCGCGCCGACATGTTTCGCCACCGCGGCGGCCATTACGCCGATTGGCCCCGCCCCCGATACCAGTACATCTTCGCCGACCAGATCGAAAGACAGCGCCGTATGCACCGCATTACCAAACGGGTCGAAAATAGAGGCTAAATCATCAGAAATGTTATCCGGGATTTTAAACGCATTGAACGCCGGGATGACCAGGTATTCCGCGAAGCAGCCGGGACGGTTGACGCCCACGCCGGTGGTGTTGCGACACAGGTGAGTACGACCGCCACGGCAGTTGCGGCAATGACCGCAGGTGATATGACCTTCGCCCGAGACGCGATCGCCGATTTTAAAGCCTTTCACTTCCTGACCGATGCCGACCACTTCGCCGACATATTCATGCCCCACGACCATCGGAACCGGGATGGTTTTTTGCGACCAGTCATCCCAGTTATAGATGTGAACGTCAGTACCGCAGATGGCTGTTTTACGGATTTTAATCAGCAAATCGTTATGGCCGACTTCCGGTTCCGGAACGTCGGTCATCCAGATGCCCTCTTCCGCTTTCAGTTTGGATAACGCTTTCATCTTACATCCTCAGGCAATCACGCCCAGTTGTTTACCAATACGCGTGAACGCGTCTACCGCACGCGTAATTTGCTCAGGCGTATGCGCCGCAGACATCTGGGTACGAATACGCGCCTGACCTTTTGGTACGACCGGATAGAAGAAACCGGTAACGTAAATGCCCTCTTTTTGCAGTTCGCGGGCAAATTTCTGCGCGACAACCGCATCTCCCAGCATTACCGGGATGATGGCGTGATCCGCGCCTGCCAGCGTAAATCCCGCGGCAGACATCTGCTCACGGAACTGCCGGGCGTTCGCCCACAAGCGCTCGCGCAGTTCTGCGCCCGCTTCCACCATCTCTAACACTTTAATAGAAGCCGCCACGATCGCCGGCGCCAGGGAGTTGGAGAACAGATATGGGCGGGAACGCTGACGCAACCACTCAACAACCTCTTTGCGCGCCGCGGTATAGCCGCCGGATGCGCCGCCTAACGCTTTGCCCAGCGTACCGGTAATAATATCTACGCGGCCCATTACGTCGCAGTATTCATGGGAACCGCGACCGTTTTCGCCGACAAAGCCTACCGCGTGAGAATCATCAACCATCACCAGCGCATCGTATTTATCGGCCAGATCACAGACGCCTTTCAGATTGGCGATGACGCCATCCATTGAGAACACGCCGTCGGTGGCGATCAGGACATGACGCGCGCCGGCCTCACGCGCCTCTTTCAGCCGTGCTTCCAGCTCAGCCATATCGTTGTTGGCATAGCGATAGCGCTTCGCTTTACACAAACGCACGCCGTCAATGATAGACGCGTGGTTCAGCGCGTCGGAGATAATGGCGTCTTCCGCGCCCAGCAACGTCTCAAACAAGCCGCCGTTAGCGTCGAAACAGGAGGAATACAGAATCGCATCTTCCATGCCGAGGAAGCTTGCCAGCTTTTGCTCCAGCGCTTTGTGGCTGTCCTGGGTGCCGCAGATAAAACGCACGGACGCCATACCGAAACCGTGGCTGTCCATGCCCGCTTTTGCGGCATTAATCAGCTCAGGGTGATTCGCCAGCCCGAGATAGTTATTGGCGCAAAAGTTAATAACGTGGCTTCCATCCGCCACGGTGATATCCGCCTGCTGCGCAGACGTAATAATGCGCTCTTCTTTAAACAATCCTTCCGCCCGGGCGGTTTCCAGATCGTTGGTTAACTGTTTGTAAAAATCCCCACGCATTGCGATTCTCCAGACTGGGCAAATTTCAGCACATATTACCCAAAGCGATACGTTGATACGAGATGACGCGTCATCACTTCTTTAAAATGCAGCATAAATCACGCGTATCCTCACGGGTTATCAGTGAATGGATGAATAGTGTTATGATAAGAGCATTCATGTCTGAGACAGTCTCTGACACCATAATTCAAAGGTTACAGTTATGATCATCGTTACCGGCGGCGCGGGCTTTATCGGCAGCAATATCGTTAAGGCCCTGAATGATAAAGGTATCACCGATATTCTGGTGGTGGATAACCTGAAAGACGGCACCAAGTTTGTAAACCTGGTGGATCTGAACATTGCTGACTATATGGATAAGGAAGATTTCCTGATCCAGATTATGTCCGGAGAAGAGCTCGGCGATATCGAAGCTATTTTCCATGAAGGCGCCTGCTCTTCCACCACCGAGTGGGACGGCAAGTATATGATGGATAATAACTATCAATACTCCAAAGAGCTGCTGCACTATTGTCTTGAGCGCGAAATCCCGTTCCTCTACGCCTCTTCTGCCGCCACCTATGGCGGTCGCACGTCTGATTTCATCGAATCGCGCGAATACGAAAAACCGCTTAACGTTTACGGCTATTCTAAATTCCTGTTTGATGAATATGTGCGCCAGATCCTGCCAGAAGCGAACTCGCAGATTGTCGGTTTCCGCTATTTCAACGTCTATGGACCACGTGAAGGCCATAAAGGCAGCATGGCAAGCGTGGCATTTCATCTGAATACACAGTTAAACAACGGCGAAAGCCCGAAACTGTTTGAAGGCAGCGAAAACTTCAAGCGCGACTTCGTTTACGTGGGCGATGTGGCCGCCGTTAACCTGTGGTTCCTGGAAAGCGGCAAGTCCGGCATCTTTAACCTGGGCACAGGCCGTGCGGAATCTTTCCAGGCCGTCGCCGACGCGACGCTGGCATACCATAAAAAAGGCAGCATTGAATACATTCCGTTCCCGGATAAGCTGAAAGGTCGCTATCAGGCGTTTACGCAGGCGGATTTAACCAATCTGCGCAACGCGGGCTACGACAAACCCTTTAAGACCGTCGCCGAAGGCGTCACGGAGTATATGGCCTGGCTGAACCGCGACGCGTAAGTATGAAAATTTTGGTCATTGGCCCGTCCTGGGTGGGCGACATGATGATGTCGCAAAGTCTCTATCGCACGCTTAAAGCGCGCTATCCCCAGGCGATAATCGACGTGATGGCGCCAGCCTGGTGTCGTCCGTTGTTATCGCGTATGCCGGAAGTTAACGAGGCGATACCCATGCCGCTGGGCCACGGCGCGCTGGAAATCGGCGAGCGCCGCAGATTGGGCCATAGCCTGCGAGAGAAGCGCTACGATCGCGCCTGGGTGTTGCCAAATTCGTTTAAATCGGCGCTGATTCCTTTCTTTGCCAATATCCCGCACCGTACCGGCTGGCGCGGCGAAATGCGCTATGGCCTGCTGAACGATGCGCGCGTCCTTGATAAAGACGCCTGGCCGCTGATGGTGGAGCGCTACGTGGCGCTGGCTTATGATAAGGGCGTGATGCGCACGGCGAAAGATCTGCCGCAGCCGCTACTCTGGCCACAGCTCCAGGTTAGCGAGGGTGAAAAATCGTTGATGTGCAGCGACTTTTCACTATCTTCTGAACGTCCTCTGATCGGCTTTTGCCCCGGCGCAGAATTTGGCCCGGCAAAACGTTGGCCGCACTATCACTACGCCGA
Source organism: Salmonella sp. SAL04202 (assembly GCF_046550775.1). NCBI lineage: Bacteria > Pseudomonadati > Pseudomonadota > Gammaproteobacteria > Enterobacterales > Enterobacteriaceae > Salmonella > Salmonella sp. SAL04202. Next base: position 272,355 of record NZ_JBGDXK010000005.1, read on the forward strand.
ACTGGCAAAACAGCTCATTAACGAAGGGTATCAGGTCGTACTGTTTGGCTCGGCAAAAGACCATGAAGCCGGAAATGAGATCCTGGCGGCGCTGAATAGCGAGCAGCAGGCATGGTGTCGCAACCTGGCGGGGGAAACCCAGCTGGAACAGGCCGTCATTCTGATAGCCGCCTGTAAAGCCATCGTCACCAACGATTCCGGACTGATGCACGTCGCGGCGGCGCTCGACCGCCCGCTGGTCGCCTTGTATGGCCCAAGTAGCCCGGATTTCACGCCACCGCTGTCTCATAAGGCCCGGGTGATTCGTCTCATTACGGGTTATCACAAAGTGCGTAAAGGCGATACGGCGCAAGGCTATCACCAGAGCCTGATCGATATCACGCCGCAGCGGGTTCTGGAAGAGCTGCATTCGCTGTTGTCGGAAGAGGGCGTTTAATGCGGGTTTTGATCGTTAAAACATCATCGATGGGCGACGTATTACATACCCTGCCTGCGCTTACCGACGCGCAACAGGCGATTCCGGGGATTCAATTTGATTGGGTTGTCGAAGAAGGGTTTGCGCAAATTCCGTCCTGGCACAGTGCTGTCGATCGCGTGATTCCCGTCGCTATTCGCCGTTGGCGCAAAGCCTGGTTTTCCGCGCCCATTAAAGCGGAACGCATAGCCTTTCATCGGGCGGTATGCGCATACCAATACGACGCTGTGATTGATGCGCAGGGGCTGGTAAAAAGCGCGGCGCTGGTGACGCGTCTGGCGCATGGGATAAAGCACGGTATGGACTGGAGTACCGCCCGCGAACCGCTGGCCAGCCTGTTTTATAACCGTAAACACCATATCGCAAAGCAACAACATGCGGTTGAACGGACGCGCGAGCTGTTCGCCAAAAGCCTGGGATACGATAAACCGCAGTCGCAGGGCGATTATGCCATCGCAAAACATTTTCTGCATTGCCAGCAGGCGGTTAGCGATCCGTATGCGGTGTTTTTACATGCCACGACCCGCGATGATAAACACTGGCCGGAAGCAAACTGGCGCGAGCTTATCGGTATGGTGGGCAACACCGGATTACGGATAAAACTTCCCTGGGGCGCGCCTCATGAGGAGGCCCGTGCTAAACGACTGGCCGAAGGCTTTGACTATGTGGATGTGTTACCGCGCATGAGCCTGGAGGAGGTCGCCAGAGTGCTGGCTGGCGCAAAATTTGTCGTATCGGTTGATACCGGCCTGAGCCATCTCACCGCCGCGCTCGACAGACCGAATATTACGCTATATGGCCCAACGGACCCTGGGTTAATTGGAGGTTATGGGAAGAACCAAATGGCATGCTGCTCACCAGAACAGAACCTGGCGAATTTAGATGCCACAAGCGTATTTGGAAAGATTCATTAAAGAGACTCTGTCTCATCCCAAACCTATTGTGGAGAAAAGATGCTAACCACATCATTAACGTTAAATAAAGAGAAATGGAAGCCGATCTGGAATAAAGCGCTGGTTTTTCTTTTTGTTGCCACGTATTTTCTGGATGGTATTACGCGTTATAAACATTTGATAATCATACTTATGGTTATCACCGCGATTTATCAGGTCTCACGCTCACCGAAAAGTTTCCCCCCTCTTTTCAAAAATAGCGTATTTTATAGCGTAGCAGTATTATCATTAATCCTTGTTTATTCCATACTCATATCGCCAGATATGAAAGAAAGCTTCAAGGAATTTGAAAATACGGTACTGGAGGGTTTCTTATTATATACTTTATTAATTCCCGTACTATTAAAAGATGAAACAAAAGAAACGGTTGCGAAAATAGTACTTTTCTCCTTTTTAACAAGTTTAGGACTTCGCTGCCTTGCAGAGAGTATTCTATATATCGAGGACTATAATAAAGGGATTATGCCATTCATGAGCTATGCGCATCGACATATGTCCGATTCCATGGTTTTCTTATTTCCAGCATTATTGAATATTTGGCTGTTTAGAAAAAATGCACTTAAGTTGGTTTTTTTGGTGCTTAGCGCTATCTATCTTTTCTTTATCCTGGGAACCCTATCGCGAGGGGCATGGTTGGCGGTGCTCATAGTAGGTGCGCTGTGGGCAATACTGAATCGTCAATGGAAGTTAATAGGAGTCGGTGCCATTTTATTAGCCATCATCGGCGCTTTGGTTATCACTCAACATAATAACCAATCAGATTCAGAACATTTACTTTATAAATTACAGCAGACAGATAGCTCATCTCGTTATACTAACGGAACCCAGGGCACCGCGTGGATACTGATTCAGGAAAACCCGATCAAGGGCTACGGCTATGGTAATGATGTGTATGATGGTGTTTATAATAAACGCGTTGTCGATTATCCAACGTGGACCTTTAAAGAATCTATCGGTCCGCATAATACCATTCTGTACATCTGGTTTAGTGCAGGCATATTGGGTCTGGCGAGTCTGGCCTATTTATATGGCGCTATCATCAGGGAAACAGCCAGCTCTACCTTCAGGAAAGCAGAGATAAGCCCCTACAATGCTCATCTCTTGCTATTTTTATCTTTCGTCGGTTTTTATATCGTTCGTGGCAATTTTGAACAGGTCGATATTGCTCAAATTGGTATCATTACCGGTTTTCTGCTGGCGCTAAGAAATAGATAAAAAAACGCGCTGATACTTATTACGGTATCAGCGCGTTTTTCATCATCCGGACTCAATCACTTATCAAACCAGCTTTTCATTTGTTCCTCGAAACGCTGCGCTACATTTTCCCAACTGTATTTTGAAAACACCAGGGATTTTGCTTTTTCGGCAATCTGGTGGCGTTCCTTATCAGCAAGCGCACGGTTAATATCATTAATTATACTGTCGCTCGACATAGGTTCTGCGAGGTGATAGCCCGTTATGCCATCTAACACAAATTCGCTAATCCCCCCTTTTTTGCTGGCAAGAACCGCTTTTCCTGCTGCCATCGCTTCTACAGCCACCATGCAAAATGCTTCTTCAACCTGAGATGGCACAATAACCAGATCGGCTATATGATAGAAGTTATGCATCTGGTCAGGAGATTGCCCCCCAGCCATAATACAATCAGTTCCAATCTCTTTTGCGGCGTCCAGTACTTTCTTTTGATACTCTGCTTTTTCACCCTTGCGGCTTGCATAAGGATCGCCAACAACGACAAGTTTAATATTACTTCTTAAGGTACGTAATTTTTTGAACGCCTGCAAAAGCAACAGGATGCCTTTATCAGGCGAAATTCTCCCGGCATATAAGAGAACGGTGGCATCTTCCGCAATATTTAATTGCTGACGAAGATTATCTTGTGGGTTTCTTTTATAAGTCTCAGCACAAAAACCATTAGGCACAATACTAACAGCAGCGGCGGGCAATCTTTCTTCATAAAACGCTTTAAGAAACTGACTGGGCACGATAATTTTTGCATCGTTATCAGGAAGTTCTGGTTCAAATGCGTTATGCATGTGCATAACCAGTTTTGCATTCGGATTGCGCTCTCTGATCTGCCGATACAGTTTCATACTATTATGAATAACAATGACGCTATCTTCCTGGGTAGTCACTTTATCTCTAATATTAAGGATGCGCTGGGAATAGGGTAATGGGTCGAGACGAGTCCATTTCTGAAAAAGACGCTTATAAACTTTACTAAACCCAATGTAATGAATATCACAGTTATCGTTTATTTTATTATATTCAGGATAGCCAGCATTCTTTATACAAGCAATAGCACTCGGTATTGATAGTCGTTTTGCAATCTGGTAAATCCAGGTTTCTACCGCAGCCGCACCACGAGGAGGAATTGAAAATATAGGAGTAACAGTAAATATGATTTTTTTAATCATAATAGCTATAATCCAGAATAGTTAACTTTATAGAAAAAGAAATATTATAGAAAAAGAAATGCGTGCCGAAGCAACGCAAAATAATGATTTATCTAGTGTCTAGACAATTTTATCGTAATATATTTCATCCTCAAGTTCCGAGGCTGTAATATATGGAATAATATCGTAATGAATTGCAGTATCATCTGATAAATTAAAGATATTTAAATCACTCACATTTTTTCTCATAAAAGTAAAAAATGGCAGTATTTTAAACAGATCTTTACTAAGCTCAGATGGCATAGGGCTGGTAGATTCGTCATAGAAACGTGGGCAACTTCCTGTTAAGTCAAGCCCAGAACATATAATACGGCCATACTTGAGGGAATAAGCAACCTGAATAGCGGTATAAGCAATAGTATGGCAAGAGCAATACCCGATGCTGATATCCTTGCAAAATCCAGCCAGTCGCCCTCTTTTCGAAAGAGGAACTGAAATAAGTAATGCTTTATGAACCCGCTTGAGGATATTAAATTTAATTTTCTTTAAAAAACCCCCTTTTTCTCGGCGATAAAAGGAGCGAATAATTAAACAGTTTTCCTCAATATATTTTTGATCATCCACTGAAGCCTGTTCGTACACATCAAGATTGACGATAGTAAACTGACTGTTACGGCTAAAGTTATAAAAATCTTCGCGCCGACGATGGAGGAAGCGAACATCCGTCAGAAGGTACAAAAATGGCTTGACGTTATTGTTTAGCAAATATTGAACAGAACCATTGACTGCAATGACATCTTTCATTCGTAACAAGGACAGCGGCGTCTTTCTGGACGTAGGACCAGAAAGAAAAATAATACAATCTTCAGCCGTTCTTTTCGCAATAAGTTGCAGAACATCGGCGTGAGTTATGAAGTTAACGCTGCCCATAAAAAACTCGTATGTTTATCTTGCAACCTATAAATAAATGTTATATTCAATAACTAATATTACATCTCAAATTCTCTCAAGTATGTCATAACGCTGCAGCAAATAAAAGTCAGTCAGCCCCTTAAATTAAACCAAACGTGCTACATTGATCAGCGCTTTTCCTTACCCTTAATACGACGCAAGAAATTTCGAAGTTTTTTCTTATAAATCAATAAGTAAAATCCGATATCTCTCACATTATTTTTGATACCATAATGTCTTTCTAAATCAATACGATCCTTTGCTTTTCGTTGTCTGGAAGGTCTTTTTCCGGACAAATCGATAATCCTGATCTCATTGCCTTGCAGGATAAAGTTACCTTTATGGGGATCGCCCGAAACCATACCATGCTGATGCAGAGAATATATCGACTGTTTGATTTTCCCTCTCACCTCGTCAGAAATTTCTGGCATATCAACAAGTTCAATACCTTCAATATACTCAATTATCATCACGTATGTTTTTACATAGCGTAATGTTTTAATTTCCGCCAGCAGGTAAAAATCATTAAGCGCCGCAAACCCTTCACGCCGCACACGATCTGTCTGATGAAAAAGCTTTTCGTAGTAATCTCCTTTTACTAACGATTTGAAAAAGCGTTCAGTATTTTTTACTTTTGGACTAAATACTTTGAGAATATATTTTCCGTAGTCTGTATTAATCAATACAACTTTTGTATCTTCTATATTACGGAAGACTTTAATAACCTGATGATTATAAGATAGAAAATCTTTGAATATCTCAATGTATTTTTCACCGTCTTTTTTGACAAAGACGGTATAGTTTTTAATCTTTTTTTCAATAATCATAATGGAGATTTAGGGAGGGAAATTATTTGTGGAAAAGTTTACGATAAAGATATGCGCTTCCAGCCAGAAGGCCTTTAAAATAATGCCCCTGCACAAGAAGATGTTTATATCGCTTCTTAAATTCAACTATGGTACGCGCATCTTTTGCAGGAGAATCTTTCCAGGGCGAGTTCAGTCGTGCATTTTTATAATAGATAACTGAAGGATAATTTGCCCAGGCATGCCATGGTTTTGTAGCGCCCGTATAATGAATTAAAATAGTATTATCATTAATTATATTTCTATATTTTTTATGTGACTTATCTTTCAACTCACTTTTAATAGTATAAATGGTATTATACGGTCGCGGTAAAAAAATGACTTTATCCTGTAGGAGAATATTCAAAACATCCTGATCGGGATATTTAAAAGAGTCAGCCTCTTTACCTGCCAAAAGTAAAAATGCCTTTTTGGTTAAGGCATTCTCTTTCCATAATTTCAGGTTAACAAAAACCACGCCGGAGTTAAAATAACCACCTTGTAAATTAAAAGCGCTTAATCTCTCATTTACCTTATTCTGGATGGAATCAACATCTTTTACGACCGCAGCAATCTTCTCTGTCAAATCAAGCTGTAGAAGATCTTGCAAAGATCCTTTGCATACAACATCGGCATCCAAATAAAGTAAGGTGTTTACCTTCTTGCTGAGATAATCGAAAGCAAATAAACGAAAATACATTGCTCTCGACCATACTTTAGTTTGAGGCAATACCTCAAGGCTTTCTACTTTAATAAGATAAAGAGAAATTTTTATGTGATGCTGTACGGCTAAACGCTCTATATATTTTACAAAACACGGAGAGTATGAGTCACAAATAATGTGAAAAGCGAGCGGGATATTATTGTTTAATACAACTGAAGCGATTGATACCCCCACACCATCAAGATAGTTTTCATCAACACCATAAGAAATGTTCAATACGTTATCATCATTATTATTACTTTCATCAAAAACTTTATATTCAGCTATTTCTATCTCAGGAAATGAATCCATCACATCACCTATGGGTTTTATTCAAGAAGTTTACGTTTAAAGTAGGCTATATAATAATTTATACCCGAAGTATAATGCTTCTGATTAAACATATGCTTTGCCGCATAACGTAACTGATGGCTAGTGACTGGATTTAAAAGTGCACAATGAGACCATGGTGAGTTGCTCTTAGCCTGTAAAAAATATTGTGACACAGGGTAAGCCCCCCAACTATGCCAGGGCTTCGTTGGTCCGATATAATGAACAAATACAGTCTCAGCATCGACTGGATTAATAACTGAATCTTTTAATTCATAGTTAAGACTAAATTGTGTATTAAATTTTTTATCAACAAAACGCGCTTTATTCACTAACAATATATTTAATACATCCTGATCAAGGTGCGTTATGCGCTGTACTACCTCTGGATCTTTTAGCATTTCAATCGCTTTCTTAGAGATATTTTCTGCGGTCCAAAGAGGTATGTTAATTAAAATAAAACCGGCATTAAAATAGCCAGAAACCAGCCCAGGCGTTGCCAGGCTAACCGAGCGCTTAGTCCACCATTCCAACTCGCCTTCAGCAACGACAGCCGCAATCTCATTTTCAGCGAAATTAAGATCAATAAGTTCCTGAATACTCCCCTTACATGCAATATCTGCATCCAGATAAAGTACTCTATCTGTTTTATCTGAAAAATAATCGGCGATAATGAATCTAAAGTACGTTGCATAGGTCCAGTTTTTGGTACTGGGTAGCGATTTTAAGCGCTCACAGTCGATTAGGTAAACAACAATCTGCGTAGCGTACTGTTTTGCTAATGCCTCAAATCGCTGCTGGTCTTCAGAGCCAAAGAAATCGGTAAAAACATGGAAAGCTAACGCCTTCTCTGGGTTAGCGAGGAGAACCGATGCAATAGAGACACCACAGCCAAAAAGAAAGTTTTTATCAATCCCATAAGCTATATTAAATTTAGCAGCATCACTATGTTGTGCATAGTTATAATCTAAAGTCTGTTGAATGACTTCTTCTTCAAAATATTTTCTGCTCATAGTGATCACTTTTGTAATTTCGAGAATATCGCATTATTAAAATTTTTAAAATATAGCACATCGTAAAATCTCTCAATCGTGCCGGGAATAATATCATGCTGATATTTTACCTCACCAGAAATAACACGATTAAGGTGTCCTACAAAATCATCTATAGCCCCCGGGGTGTAAAGCTCACCATTCAAACCGGGTTTAATCATATCGCGCGGGCCAGACATACAATCAGAACTAATACATGGAATTCCATATGACATTGCTTCCAGCAGGGTCATGGGAAATCCCTCAAACGCAGAGGTAAGTAGTAACGCGGTGACATTTTTTATTTTTTGCTGTACGACTTGCCACGGCGCGCTTTGCCAACCATACCAGATCACACGCTGCTCAATACCAAGCTCCCGACTATAGGCCTGGCACTTTTCAAAATCTGAGCCATCACCAATAATATGTAACTGCCATTCACCTGTCGTACGAGCTAAGCCATCAAATAAATCTTTAACTCTTTTCTGCCCTTCAAATTTAAGACGCCCTACATAGAGAAATACAGCGGGTTTATCGCGCTCAGGCGGCGGCACAATGATTGTTTTAATAGAGACAGGATTATAAACGACGCTAATATCTTGCGCTGAGATACCCCATGCCATCATCTGTTCTTTAATACCACTACTGATGGCCAGATGATAATCCGCGTACGTTATACATTCTGCATGTTTTTTATGGTCGAGCGAAAAATGCGGCCACGAGAAAATAGTAAACTGTTTACCACTTTTCTTTCGTGCTTTATTGGCATAAAGACATGAGATGACATCAATACATATCACAATATCTGGTGACGTTTCTTTCAGCCACTGACTAAAATTATAAACATGCTTAGCTCGACGAAGGAAACTTAATTTTATATTTGAGAATGATTGCGCATATTTAATCTCTTTTAGCCATGCTTTATCCATTTTGTCATTACGACAAAAGAAAAACATTTCACAGTTGATTTTCGGAGAGCTATTTTCAAACGTATAGATAACGTTGCTAATAACGGTTTCCATCCCTCCAAAACCGGATACCGCTTCGCCAATAAAAGCTATTTTCATATATACCCCAGAGTTAAAACCTTAATCTAAAGACTTTAGATATTAAATAGCAAAAATAGTAATATAACCCTATAGAGTAATTTTTACCTGACATCTCTCTTTTGCTTTAAGGCGTAGTCAATATCTTTATTATTTTCGATAATGGAATATATTGCCACACCTGCTGGCATTATAAAACCATGATCAAAGCAAAGAGCAATGTCCAGTCTTCTTCCAAAAAAATCATCATGTTGAATTATGTTTTTTTGGTTTGAAATATAACTTTTAATGTCAGACATTCTGTCTATCCTTGTCTCACTCATAAATTACTCACTGAGTGCATAATTATTATAATTACAGATTTTTTCTTATTGTTCTTTCTTTAATTCGAGCGGCTTTAACATCTGCCTGATGAATCAACCCCGATTCTTTTTGCAAAATCTCTCGCAGGGGGAGAGAGAAATACTCACGCATAAACCGGAATATATCTCGCTGAGTCAGGCCAATATTCATTGAAGAAAAATAAAGCCCAATTAAATCTTTGTCACGCCAGCGAAGGGGAACGCGCTGGCGTATCTGCGCGCGATGCAGGTCGATTACGGAGATTTTTAAATCCTCTTCGCGACCAGTGAAAGGTAAATGCAGAAGAAAGTGGCAAATATAACAGTCGCGATGGTTAATTCCCCCGGCGTGCATTTTACGTACCATAGTCGCAACACGCTTAATGATCATCCACTTCACCTGCGCGTCCGGTGGATTAACAGCCCAGTCAGCACAGTAGTCTTCAAGGCTAATGGTGGGCGTTAAATCTTCGGTGATAATAAATGATGTTCTGGTTAGCGGGTTTACGCCTTTTTCACCAAAACCAACGCCGTGCATCGTATCAACGCCCAGCTCATGTAGACGATGAATGGCGTGCCATTCTCTGTCAGCGCCCAGAACAGGCATACGTAACGAAATCAGGTTCTTCACAATTTCTTTCAGCGAAGTGCCTTTATGCCACTTCAGGAAGTAACTTTTGCCGTCCAGCTCGAACCGCAATGTTCGACGCGTCTCCAGCTCTCTGAACACTTCGCCCTGTAACGTTTTCACTTCCTCAAAAGCATCTTTACCGCGCCATAGTGTGGTTAACGGCGCTTTCAGCTCAACCATCTAAATCACCTGTAATAATATCTGCGGCCTTCTCCGGTAAGCTGTATAAATCCTGGGTATCAGCATAATACCGCGCATTTTCAGCCCAGGCGTTGCGTAAGGAAGGCTGTGTCAGCGCTTTGAGTAAAACCTCATTTAGCGCATCCTGGCGGAATGGTTCAGTCATCGCTTCGCCACAGTTGGCATCCACAATATAATGTGCATAACCGCACACCGCGGTTGTCAGCACCGGCAAACCAGCAGTAATGGCTTCCAGCAAAACAATACCAGCAGCTTCCTGATAGGCTGGATGCAGTAAAAGGTCGGCTGCCGCCATTAACTCCGCGATATCATTACGTCCGGAGAAAAAATGCACATTCGTGCCGACGCCGCTTCTTTCAGCCAGTGCTGCAAACTTCTTCGGTTTATCCTGCCCGACAACATAGAGCACCGTATTTTGCCGTAAAGATTCGGGTAGCGATGCCAGCGCTTCAATAGAGCGATCCACACCTTTACGGGTGAAGTCAGACCCTACTTGCAACAGTAATTTTTGCTGTTCTGAGATACCATTTTTCTGACGATAAATTTGACGACTGTTCGGGATCTGTTGGCTATATTTTCTGTCCGGGTAAATCCCCGGAGGAAGAATATGGAAACGCTCCGCTTCAGTCTGATAATGTTTTTGGAAGTCAGCAATCTGCTTATTCGTCAGCATTAATAGTTGCGTCGGCTTGCCGTGTTCAAACGTGGCGCGTTCAAAAGCAGCATAATGCCGATAGCGTGATGTCAGGCGATAGAAAAAACCTTTTTCCTGTGCGACTTTTTCGGCGTAACACACGTCTGCGGCGTAATACACATCAAGGCCCGGCATCTTATTGAATCCAACCACCCGATCGACAGGGTGGTCGCGCAAATGGTGTTGCACCCAGGCATAATATTCTGCGTTACGACCGTGGTTCGTCCGGGATTTAACCGGCACGCGGATTAATTCAAAGTTATCCGGGCATTCCCCTTCCCATGACTGAGTATAAACACGAACCTGATGCCCTCGCGCCGCCACGGTTTGGGCAATGCGCATAAAATCACGCTGCAGACCGCCAAAAGGAAAATATTTATATAAGCAAAAGGCAACTCTCATAGCAGGCTGTCCAAATCTATGGTGCGTGCCTCATGCGGCAGCATTTTTTCCGTCGCGGCGATAACATCTTCAGCCGGAATCACGGAAAGGTATTTTTTATTGCGATCAAGCTCATGCCGTTCAGGCATCGGCTGATAATTGCCTGCCCAAAACTGAATGATGTCGTCGGTCCAGGGACGCCAGAACACATGATCCGTCGCGCCGAAAAGGCAAATGACCGGCGTTTTGACTGCTGCGGCAATATGCCCAGGGGCCGAATCAACGCCGATAAAGAGATCCGCATGGTCAATCAACGCGCCTAATTCAGGAAAGCGAGTTTTACCCGCCAGACCAGTAACCGGTTTTGTCTCACAGCCGCGTGCAATAGCATCCACGCAGGCCATCTCGTCTGCGGCCGGGCCTGACGTCAGTACAACTTGATAACCGCGGCGCTGCACGGCATCAATAACCTGAGAGAATTTATCATTATCCCAGCACTTAAATAACTGCCGTGCCGTAGGCTGAATAACAACATATTGTCGGGTCACACCAAGTTGTTTGAGCTGTTGTCGCATGTTTTCCCAATGTTCCGGGCGATAGCTCATGGTGGTTTCCGTGACATACTGTTTTAGCGCTAACGGCTTTAGCGCGGATAATGTGCGCTCAACAGCATGTTCTCCCGCATAAGGTACTAAATGCGTAAAGCTTTTTTTCCATAAAGCAGACTGACGATTACCGAAATCCTGCGAGATTTTTATTTTTGCGTTTAAAAAACGCACAATAAGCGCCACGCTCCACTGATCGGTGAGATTGACGACCAGATCATACGAGTTAGCACGCAATTTTTTGATTAACGATAGCGCGTTTTTGATCTTCTCTTTTGTTCCTGCGCCTTTGTTACTGATGCCGTAGAGTGCATTAATCTCCGGATTTTCCGACAATATCGGTATGGTGTTCTGGTAAAGAAGCACATCGATTTTTGCATCGGGATAATTCTGCTTCAGCGTGCTGATGACAGGGGTGGTAAGTAACATGTCTCCATGAAAACGCATTTTTATAATCAGAATTCTTCGAAATGGCTTTTCCACAAGCGACTCTTTGGTTGAAATTGTCCGGATAAATAAGCAGAAAAAAGCACGCTACCGCCCCAGGCTTCACAGCAACCCGATGGCTAATACCGCACTCATTTTAGATGCGCTAGTGTAACACTTCTTTCGCAGCAATCCGATACGAATAATTTTTATACACAATCATTTTTTTAATCATAAATTCAAAGAGATATTAATTTATCCCTCTCTTGTGAATGGTCATTCCCATTGTCCGGGGCGACAAGGGCGGCAAATTTCAATGGATTGCGTAAAAATGCAAAAATAATGGGGTTCAGCGCCTGGAATCCTCGCTTCTGAGCCAATTTGGCGCAAAAATGGGAAAAGTAATGGTAAAGCCCAGGCTAAATACATAGAATCCCCAGCACATCCATAAGTCAGCTATTTACTATGCTCGAATTGCTTTACACCGCTCTTCTCTACCTTATTCAGCCTCTGATCTGGATACGGCTTTGGGTGCGTGGACGTAAAGCGCCGGCCTATCGTAAGCGCTGGGGTGAACGCTACGGATTCTACCGCCGTCCGTTGAAACCGGGCGGAATCATGCTGCATTCCGTCTCGGTGGGCGAAACTCTGGCGGCCATCCCATTGGTCCGCGCTCTACGTCATCGCTATCCCGATCTGCCTATTACCGTAACGACCATGACGCCGACCGGCTCGGAGCGCGTCCAGTCCGCCTTTGGCAACGATGTTCAGCACGTTTACTTGCCTTATGATTTGCCCGATGCGCTCAATCGTTTCCTCAATGAGATTGATCCTAAGCTGGTATTGATCATGGAGACTGAGCTCTGGCCAAATCTGATTGCTGCGCTGCACAAACGTCATATTCCACTGGTTATCGCTAATGCGCGGCTTTCCGCCCGCTCCGCCGCGGGTTATGCGAAGCTTGGCAAGTTTGTCCGTACGCTCCTGCGCCGTATCACCCTGATTGCCGCGCAAAACGAAGAAGATGGCGAACGCTTTGTGGCATTGGGCGCGAAGAACAATCAGGTCACGGTCACCGGCAGTCTGAAATTTGATATTTCAGTTACGCCGCAGCTGGCGGCTAAAGCCGTTACGCTACGCCGCCAGTGGGCGCCGCACCGTCCGGTCTGGATTGCCACCAGCACCCACGATGGCGAAGAGAGTATCGTTATCGCCGCTCACCAGGCGTTATTACATCAATTCCCGAATTTATTACTGATTCTGGTGCCCCGCCATCCGGAGCGTTTCCCGGATGCTATCAATCTTGTGCGTCAGGCAGGGTTAAGCTACATCACTCGCTCTTCGGGCGAAGTGCCGTCCGCCAGCACCCAGGTCGTGGTAGGCGATACCATGGGCGAATTAATGTTGCTCTATGGCATTGCCGATCTCGCCTTTGTTGGTGGTTCGCTGGTTGAACGCGGCGGTCATAACCCGCTGGAGGCCGCCGCTCATGCGATTCCGGTACTTATGGGTCCGCACACCTTTAACTTTAAAGATATTTGCGCCCGTCTGGATCAGGCGAGCGGACTTATCACGATTACCGATGCGGCTACGCTGGCAAAAGAAGTTTCCTCTTTACTGACCGACGCTGATTATCGTAATTTCTACGGACGTCACGCAGTTGAAGTGCTGTATCAAAATCAGGGCGCGCTCCAGCGTCTGCTGCAACTGCTGGAACCTTATCTGCCACCGAAAACGCATTGAGGACTGTCATGCAAAAACGGGCGATTTATCCAGGCACGTTTGATCCGATTACTAACGGTCATCTCGATATTGTGACGCGCGCAACGCAGATGTTCGACCATGTCATTCTGGCTATCGCCGCCAGCCCCGGCAAGAAACCCATGTTCACCCTGGACGAACGTGTGGCGCTGGCGCAAAAAGCGACCGCACACCTGGGTAACGTAGAGGTGGTAGGCTTTAGCGACCTGATGGCCAATTTCGCCCGCGACAGACAGGCGAATATCCTGATTCGTGGTCTGCGCGCGGTGGCGGATTTTGAATATGAAATGCAGTTGGCGCATATGAATCGCCATCTGATGCCGCAACTGGAAAGCGTTTTCCTGATGCCGTCCAAAGAGTGGTCGTTTATTTCATCGTCGCTGGTCAAAGAAGTGGCGCGCCATCAGGGCGACGTGACCCACTTTCTGCCGGACAATGTGCATCAGGCGCTAATGGATAAGTTGAAATAAGTTTCCTTCCCTGCCGGGCCTGGCGTTTTACTTCTGACAGTGACGGCAATAGAACGTCGCACGCTGTGCGTGTTTCGTTGCGACTATCGGCGTACCGCATACCCGACACGGCTCGCCTTTGCGCCCGTACACCTGCAACTCCTGCGCAAAATAGCCCGGTTTCCCATCGCTTTGCAGAAAATCCTTCAGCGTTGTCCCGCCTTGTTCAATAGAGCGCAGCAAAACGGCTTTAATCACCCGTGCCAGCAGGTCGCACTCCTCTGTCGAGAGTGACGACGCCAGGCGGTCAGGGTGAATACCAGCGGCAAACAGCGACTCGCTGGCGTAGATATTCCCCACGCCGACCACCAGCTTGTTATCCATCAGCCAGGGTTTAATCGCCGTCTTCTTCTTCGCGCATTTCTGCCGCAAATATTCGCCATTAAACTCATCGCTTAGCGGCTCCGGTCCCAGATGCGCCAGTACGTTATGCCCTTCCAGCTCTTTGGTCCATAACCAGGCGCCAAAGCGGCGAGGATCGGTATAACGTAGAATTTTGCCATTGCTCATCACCAAATCGACATGGTCGTGCTTTTCCGCCGGCAGCGCTTCCGACAGTATCCGCAAGCTTCCCGACATCCCCAGGTGAATAATTATCCAGCCGTCAGGCAGCTCCAGCAGTAAATATTTAGCACGACGCTGAACGCTAAGGACGGGTGTATCGCTCAGACGATAAATTTCGTCTGAAACCGGCCAGCGCAGACGGCCGTTACGGATATGGGCGTGCAGGATAGTAGCGCCAACTAAATGGGGTTCAATACCCCGGCGGCTGGTTTCAACTTCGGGTAATTCAGGCATAACGTCTCCGGCTGTGTGGCAGGTCTCATTAATATGGGGACGGCCAGAAAACAAAAAACCCCGCCGAAGCGAGGTTTTTGTTACATCAAAGCGAGAATTATTTGATTTTCGCTTCTTTGTAGATCACGTGCTGACGGACAACTGGATCGAATTTTTTCAGTTCCAGTTTTTCCGGTTTAGTACGTTTGTTCTTCGTAGTGGTATAGAAGTGACCAGTACCAGCAGAAGAAACCAGCTTGATTTTCTCACGAATACCTTTAGCCATGATTTATTTCCTCTTAGTACTTAGTACTTTTCGCCACGGGCACGCAGTTCAGACAGAACTGTTTCGATGCCTTTTTTATCGATGATACGCATACCTTTAGCAGATACACGCAGGGTGACAAAACGCTTCTCGCTCTCAACCCAGAAACGGTGAGAGTGCAGGTTAGGCAGGAAACGGCGTTTAGTCGCGTTCAGTGCGTGGGAACGGTTGTTACCGGTCACCGGACGCTTGCCAGTAACTTGGCAGACTCGGGACATGTCTATTCTCCAAAAATCAAATTAGCTCGAGCTTCGTATGGGGTATCGGCGCCTCGTCAGGCTTTACAGCCTGGTCATCGCGCAGTTCTATTGAACTCTCGATTGCCAGGCCCAAATGCCAAACCCGAGATTCTCAAAGGTGGCGTAGTATACGCTGACCCGGCGATATGCTCAAGTCCCGAACAGACAAAGATCCCGATGGATCGCGCAAAGAATCTTAAATCCAGCCGCGTTCGGCAAAAGAAACGTACTCTCCGCGCCCAATTATCAGGTGATCGAGCACCCGGATATCCATAAACTGGCAACACTTTATCACGCGCTCAGTGATAAGTTTATCTGCTTTACTTGGCTCTGCGCAGCCTGAAGGGTGGTTATGCGCCAGAATGACCGCTGAAGCATTGAGTTTAATCGCTTCCCGAACAATCTCACGCGGATGCACCTCTACGTGGTTAAGCGTGCCGGAAAACAGGCGGCTGTGCTGAAGCACCCGGTGCTGGGCATCGAGGAAGATCACCAGAAAGATCTCACGCTCTTCGCCCGTCAGTTGGCTTTGCAGAAATTCCCGCGTCATTTCCGGACTCAGCAACGCACTTTCCTCATTCATGCGCACGCTGTAATAGCGCCTTGCCAGCTCAGCAATGCCTTTCAACTGCGCGAATTTCGCCAGGCCGATGCCGTTTACGCCGCGAAACTGCGCAAAGTCCGCCGACAGCAGGCCATACAGCGACCCAAAGTGCTGCAATATCTCTTTTGCCAACGTCATAACATCTTTTCCCGGCGTGCCGGTACGTAAAAAAAGCGCCAGCAGCTCCACGTCGCTGAGGGAAGCAATGCCGGATCTGAGCATTTTTTCACGCGGTAATAATTCGTCCAACGTATCCATACGCGCACCTCCTTTTTTAAGGAAGCGGCATAGTGGCACAGCCTTTGGGAGAGATCGACGCCCCGATTTTGTTCTTGCGTAGCGCCTCGCAAAGTGGAGCGCAGGCAAAGACACGACGCCGTAGAGATTGTGATAAAATAGCCGCCTTTCAAAGTCACCCAACAGGAAAGACATGATGAGCCTGGCCGGTAAAAAAATTGTTCTCGGCGTTAGCGGCGGTATCGCTGCGTATAAAACGCCGGAGCTGGTGCGCCGTTTACGTGAGCGCGGCGCTGACGTGCGCGTGGCAATGACCGAGGCGGCAAAAGCCTTTATTACCCCCCTGAGCTTACAGGCAGTGTCGGGCTATCCCGTATCCGACAGTCTGCTTGACCCTGCCGCCGAAGCCGCGATGGGGCATATCGAGTTGGGGAAATGGGCCGACCTGGTGATTCTTGCTCCCGCGACCGCCGACCTAATCGCCCGTGTAGCATCGGGTATGGCTAATGATTTAGTCTCCACCATTTGCCTGGCGACGCCAGCCCCGGTGGCCGTTCTTCCGGCCATGAACCAACAGATGTACCGCGCTGCCGCCACGCAACATAATCTGGAGGTGCTCGCCTCTCGCGGCCTGTTCATTTGGGGGCCGGATAGCGGCAGTCAGGCGTGCGGCGATGTAGGCCCAGGCCGAATGCTGGACCCATTAGTTATCGTTGATAAGGCCGCCGCGCATTTCGCTGCCGTCAACGATCTGCGACATCTTAATATCATGATTACGGCAGGCCCGACGCGCGAACCGCTCGACCCGGTGCGTTATATTTCCAACCACAGCTCAGGTAAAATGGGCTTCGCTATTGCGGCGGCCGCAGCGCGTCGCGGCGCAAATGTCACGCTGGTCTCCGGCCCCGTTTCGTTACCAACGCCGCCTTTTGTAAAACGGGTTGATGTCATAACCGCGCTGGACATGGAAGCCGCTGTTCAGGCCGCCGTTCAACAGCAGCACATTTTCATTAGCTGCGCCGCCGTGGCTGACTATCGCGCAGAGACTATCGCCAGCGAAAAAATCAAAAAACAGGCGGCGCAAGGTGATGAATTACTAATAAAAATGGTCAAAAACCCGGACATTGTCGCCGGGGTGGCCGCACTCAGTGACAATCGCCCCTATGTTGTTGGGTTTGCCGCGGAAACGAATAATGTGGAAGAATACGCCCGGCAAAAACGTATCCGTAAAAACCTTGACCTGATTTGTGCAAATGATGTTTCTCTTTCAAATCAGGGATTTAATAGCGATAAAAACGCTTTACACCTTTTCTGGCAGGATGGAGATAAAGTCTTACCGCTTGAGCGGAAAGAACTCCTGGGCCAATTATTACTCGACGAGATCGTGACCCGTTATGATGAAAAAAATCGACGTTAAGATTCTGGACCCGCGTGTTGGTCAGCAGTTTCCGCTGCCGACTTATGCTACTTCTGGTTCTGCCGGGCTTGACCTGCGCGCCTGTCTCGATGACGCCGTAGAACTGGCGCCTGGCGCAACGACGTTGGTACCTACCGGACTGGCCATTCATATCGCCGATCCATCACTGGCGGCAGTCATGTTGCCGCGTTCGGGCCTGGGCCATAAACATGGTATCGTGCTGGGCAACCTGGTCGGGCTGATTGATTCCGATTATCAGGGGCAACTGATGGTTTCGATCTGGAACCGTGGTCAGGACAGTTTTACCATTGAACCGGGCGAACGTATCGCGCAAATGGTGTTTGTTCCGGTCGTTCAGGCCGAATTTAATCTGGTGGAAGCATTTGACGCCACCGAACGTGGCGAGGGCGGCTTCGGTCATTCTGGCCGTAAGTAAATTTTACGCATCCCCATAACGTCATAATACTGCCGCAAGCGCTGAGTTTGCGGTTATAGCGTGGGTGCTCGCCTGGCAAGTGCTTATTTTCAGGGGTATTTTGTAACATGGCAGAAAAACAAACTGCGAAAAGGAATCGTCGCGAAGAAATACTTCAGTCACTGGCGCTGATGCTTGAATCCAGCGATGGAAGCCAACGCATCACGACGGCAAAACTGGCGGCCTCGGTCGGCGTTTCCGAAGCGGCGCTATACCGCCATTTTCCCAGCAAGACCCGCATGTTCGATAGCCTGATTGAGTTTATCGAAGATAGTCTGATTACCCGTATCAATCTGATTTTAAAAGATGAAAAAAACACCAGCACGCGTTTGCGCCTGATTGTGTTGCTGATTCTGGGTTTTGGCGAACGCAACCCTGGCCTGACGCGCATTCTTACCGGGCACGCGCTGATGTTTGAACAGGATCGCCTACAGGGGCGCATTAATCAGCTTTTTGAACGCATCGAAGCGCAGCTCCGCCAGGTGCTACGAGAAAAAAGAATGCGTGAAGGCGAAGGCTACACGACGGATGAAAATCTGCTGGCAAGCCAGCTGTTAGCCTTCTGTGAAGGTATGCTTTCACGGTTCGTGCGTAGCGAATTTAAATACCGCCCAACGGACGATTTCGACGCCCGCTGGCCGCTCATTGCCGCTCAGCTACAGTAACGCTGACTGGATAGTGGCTCACGCCTTATCCAGGCGACAGAAACATAGGCCCGGTAAAGCGCCACCGGGCAATTCGCTTACACGCCAAATTCTTCCCGGTATGCTCGCACAGCCGCCAGATGCTCAGCCATATCAGGTTTTTCTTCCAGATAGGCAATCAGGTCTTTCAGCGTAATGATGGAGATAACCTTACAACCATAGTCGCGCTCCACTTCCTGAATCGCGGAAATATCGCCGCGGCCACGTTCCTGACGATCCAGCGAAATCAGTACGCCAGCCAGCGTAGCCCCGTGCGCCTGAATAATCTCCATCGACTCGCGAATCGCCGTACCTGCGGTAATCACGTCATCCACCAGCATCACGCGGCCCTGTAGCGCGCTGCCCACCAGACTCCCGCCTTCGCCATGATCTTTTGCCTCTTTGCGGTTAAAGCAGTACGGCAGGTCTTTATCGTAATGTTCCGCCAGCGCAACCGCCGTCGTCGTCGCGATCGGAATACCTTTGTATGCGGGGCCAAACAGCAGATCAAATTCAATACCGGAATCCACCAGCGCTTCGGCATAAAAACGGCCTAACAACGCCAGGTCGCGCCCGGTATTAAACAGCCCGGCGTTGAAGAAATAGGGGCTTTTGCGCCCGGATTTCAGCGTAAACTCGCCAAACTTTAGTACCTGCTTGTTAAGCGCAAACTCAATAAACTGGCGCTGATACGGTTTCATGGATTCGCTCCTTTTCTTACTTTCATCATTTACGAAATTTACGGACAAAAAAAAGGCGACTTTTCAGTCGCCTTAAAATCAATTTTCTAACGCCGCCTTCTGCGTCGCCACAATGGATTCAATTCCCCCTCGGGCCAGCGCCAACAAAGTGAGAAGTTCTTCATGGCTGAACGGCTCGCCTTCCGCGGTACCCTGAACTTCAATAATGCGGCCGTCTTCAGTCATCACGACGTTCATGTCGGTTTCTGCGGCGGAGTCTTCAACATATTCCAGATCGCAGATCGCTTCGCCGTTAACGATGCCTACGGAAACCGCCGCCACCATGCCTTTCATCGGATTGGTTTTCAGCTTACCGTTGGCAACCAATTTATTCAGCGCATCCGCCAACGCCACGCAGGCACCGGTAATAGACGCTGTACGCGTACCGCCATCGGCCTGGATTACATCGCAGTCCAGCGTAATGGTAAATTCGCCGAGCGTTTTCAGATCGACCGCCGCACGCAGCGCACGCGCGATCAAACGCTGAATTTCCATAGTACGGCCGCCCTGCTTACCCTTTGCCGCTTCGCGCGCGTTACGGGTATGGGTAGCGCGAGGCAACATGCCATACTCTGCGGTGATCCACCCCTGGCCTTGTCCTTTCAGAAAACGTGGGACACCTTCTTCAATGGAGGCGGTGCACAACACTTTGGTATCTCCAAATTCGACCAGTACCGAGCCTTCAGCGTGTTTTGTATAGTTACGGGTCAGGGTTACGGGACGCACCTGATTAGCGCTACGGCCTGCTGGACGCATATTGAGATCTCCGGCTTAAAACGAATGTGGCTGCGCATTATACGGACTTCCGATGGTTATTCCTATCCTGACAAGGCATGGATAGCTATAATCCCCTCATCTCTCCTTTAAAAACGGGAACATCTATGATCCGCAGTATGACCGCCTACGCCCGGCGTGAAATCAAGGGTGAATGGGGTAGCGCGACCTGGGAAATGCGCTCGGTAAACCAGCGTTATCTGGAAACTTACTTTCGTCTGCCGGAACAGTTCCGTAGTCTTGAACCCGTCGTGCGCGAACGCATTCGTACACGCCTGACGCGCGGCAAAGTCGAATGTATGCTGCGTTTTGAACCCGATGCCAGCGCGCAAGGCGAGCTTATTCTGAATGAAAAGCTCGCGAAACAATTAGTTAGCGCCGCAAACTGGGTCAAAATGCAGAGCGACGAAGGGGAAATCAATCCGGTTGATATTTTGCG
This sequence comes from Salmonella sp. SAL04202, assembly GCF_046550775.1. Taxonomy (NCBI): domain Bacteria; kingdom Pseudomonadati; phylum Pseudomonadota; class Gammaproteobacteria; order Enterobacterales; family Enterobacteriaceae; genus Salmonella; species Salmonella sp. SAL04202. The sequence continues at coordinate 293,344 of NZ_JBGDXK010000005.1, forward strand.
CTGGCCAGGTGTCATGGCGGCGCAAGAGCAGGATCTGGACGCGATTGCCGCAGAAATTTTAGCCGCACTGGACGGTACGCTGGATGACTTTATCGTCGCGCGCGAAACGGAAGGCCAGGCGCTGAAAGCGCTGATTGAACAACGTCTGGAAGGCGTCAGCGCCGAAGTAGCGAAAGTCCGCGCGCATATGCCGGAAATCCTGCAATGGCAGCGTGAACGCCTGGTCGCGAAGCTGGAAGATGCTCAGGTTCAGTTGGAAAACAACCGTCTGGAGCAAGAGCTGGTGATGATGGCGCAACGCATTGATGTGGCGGAAGAGCTGGATCGTCTGGAAGCGCACGTCAAAGAGACTTACAACATTCTGAAGAAAAAAGAGGCGGTAGGTCGCCGTCTGGACTTCATGATGCAAGAATTTAACCGTGAGTCGAACACCCTGGCCTCCAAATCCATCAACGCTGATGTAACTAACTCCGCTATTGAATTAAAAGTGTTGATCGAGCAAATGCGCGAGCAAATCCAGAATATTGAATAATTCTGGCGCTCAATATGTCACAGAGCCCGCCTTATGCGGGCTCTCGCGTTTATCGGTAGTACGTTTTTAATTTCCGGCGAATAGCGTCGATAAGGCGCCGCTTCCACTCTACCGTTGAAGCCCGATACTGCATAAAAATAGCGCCTTCCGCCTGCTCCCCGGCAAGCGGCAGGACAAAAAGACCGCGCTTATCGGATAAATTTTCATACCAGGGGCGCGGTACAATCGCCATTAGCGGCGCCGACTGGACAGCAGGCGCCAGTTGACTGTAATCATGACAAACAAACGCCAGCGGACGTTCAAACCCGGCACGAGCCTGCTGCCTGTCCAGTTCGTTGTTCTCTTTTGTCCACGGCAAACAGTAAATGTGTTGATAATGCTGTAGATCAGCAAAATTCAACGCTGTGGCATTCTCCAGACGTGAACGCAATGGCGCGCCATAAACCGCGATCAAACGCGTAGTCCCCACCCGCTCGTAATGCAGAGCGCTGACCTGCTTTTGATGGTCGCCAATTGCCAGCACCAAATCAACCGAGCTATCCAACAGTTCATCACGCCAGGGTCGGCGGGCAAAAGGAAGGCACTCGATCACCGCCTGATGAAGATGACCTTTCTCTGCGAGAACGGGCGTAAGCAGCGCGTTCAATGCGGGAGGAAGTACCACCCGAAAACAACGGGAGCCGTTCTCTTTATCGCCAAATAGCTCCTCATTAAGCGAAACAAACACAGGCGCCAATTTGTCACGCAGCGCCTGCGCATAAGGCGTAGCAATCTGGCGGTTCCCTTCCCGTCGAAACAACGGATCGTTTAGCGCATCGCGCAATCTCATTAGCGCATGACTTACCGCAGAAGGCGACAAAGCCAGCTTTTGCGCCGTTTTCCCCGTAGAGCTCGTCTCCAGCAGCACATACAGTACTTTTAACAGGTTCATATCCATTTGCAGCAAGTTCATTAAACGTCTCTCTTATTGAACCTGGCTAAATTACTGCCAGGTATACTGCGGGCGCTTCAATCAGGAGAATATTATGAATCGCTATGCATTATTCTTTGTATGTATATTTTCAACATCAGCACTTCCTGCCATGGCGGCATTAGATCCTTCACAACCGTTATCACCCGCGCCTCCGTTATCACTGTTTAAAGCGTGGGCTAAGCCTATAAAGCCGTTTCAAATCACAGAAGGCGTGTGGTATGTCGGCACGAAAAATCTCTCTTCTATTCTGCTGACCACTCCGGCAGGGCATATTCTTATTGATGCGGGGTTGGATGAAAGCGCACCGCAAATTAAAGCGAATATTGAAGCGGCAGGATTCCGCCTCACAGACGTGCGCTATCTGTTGAATAGCCATGCGCGGCTGGATCAAGCGGGGGGCATGGCACGTTTGAAAGCGTGGAGCGGCGCACAATTGGTCGCCAGCCAACCCAACGCCGATCAGATGGCGAGGGGTGGACGAGAGGATTTTGCGCTTGGCGATGCGCTCCCCTTCCCGCCCGTCACCACTGATAAAATTATCCACAACCAGGAAAGCATCAGCTTCGGAGGGATAACCGTGACAGCACTATTCACGCCTGGACATCTGCCCGGCTCAACTTCCTGGCGCGTAACGCTTCGCAACGGCAAGACGCTAATTTACGCAGATAGTCTCGCCACGCCCGACTATCTGCTGATTAACAACAAAAATTACCCTGACCTGGTTACTGATATTCAGAGTAGCTTTAAGACACTGGCCGCCCAGCATGTTGATATCTTTATTGCCAACAAAGGTGACCGCTTCGGGCTACTGGAGAAACGACAGCAACTTCGCAACGGCGATACACAGGCTTTCTTTGATTCCAATGGCTTGCAACAGTATGTGGAACGCTCGCGCCAGCGCTTCATCACACAACTTACCGCACAGCAGCCATAATGAAATGATTCACCGGCGGCGCGTCCAGGGCGCCGTTCTTTTAAATTATCTAAGTCAAAACAGAAAAACCTCGCATACAATAAACCACAAAAATGATGTTCAATTTATTGATATTTATAATAAATAATTATTAATCATAAATTTAAAATCATTACTAAAATTTATTAATCGTGTAATGCCTTAGAAAATCTCAATCGTGATACAGCGCACAAATCGTTAATCTTCGCCCCCAGTAAATTAGGGGGAAATCATGCTGTTGCACGTTCTTTATTTAATTGGCATCACTGCCGAGGCCATGACGGGCGCACTCGCTGCGGGTCGTCGTCGCATGGATACATTCGGCGTAATTATTATTGCTACCGCCACCGCCATTGGTGGAGGCTCGGTTCGCGACATTCTGCTCGGTCACTATCCGCTGGGTTGGGTGAAGCATCCCGAATATGTCATTATTGTGGCGACTGCCGCTGTATTGACCACCATTGTTGCCCCCGTCATGCCCTATTTACGCAAGCTTTTCCTGGTACTTGACGCGCTGGGGTTGGTGGTTTTCTCTATTATTGGCGCTCAGATAGCCCTTGATATGGGCGAAGGGCCAATTATCGCCGTGGTGGCCGCCGTCACTACCGGCGTCTTTGGCGGCGTGCTCCGCGATATGTTCTGCAAACGCATTCCACTGGTGTTTCAAAAAGAGCTATATGCCGGCATTTCGTTCGCCTCGGCGGTGCTCTATATTGCGCTGCAACATTACGTCATGAATCCGGATGTCGTCGTTATCTCTACGCTACTGTTTGGCTTTACAGCAAGGTTATTAGCGCTACGTCTTAAACTTGGCCTGCCGGTATTTTATTACCGCCATGAAGGGCACTAAGACCCAAATCCTGGAATATGCTGAGCAGCCAGCCATCTGCTCAGCGTTTTGATCTGCGGATTATCCCGCCAGTCGATAACTCTCCCGGCACGGCGCTCGCCCGTCGCTGGCAACTGCCGCCAGTGTTGCTCTGTTCGCATTAATAACTGCTCCCATGAGCGATCGCCGCTGGCCTGTAATGCGGCCTGCGTTAAGGGGATATCCATCGCCATGATCCAGCGGGTAAACGGCTGCCGGCGCGCCAGGTTAAATTGCCGCCATATCTGCTCGCTTTTTCCTTTAGCAAAGCCTGGCGTGTTGGCTATTTGCGCTGACGTCAGGGCAAGCCAGGAGAAGATATGCTCAAAGCGATGCGTCTGATGCAAGGCCCGCCAGCTGGCTTCGCCCATTCCGTCCAGACCCAACGCCGACCGTGACCCCAGCCATACCAGCCTGGAGATAAACTGTTCCTGACACGTTGCCGACGCGTAAAAGCAGGTCAGCGAGTTGAAATGGCTATCAGGCGGTACAGGTTTACTCCGCTCACGACTCCGCCAGACGACCTCATCAAGCCGGGGAATGCCTTGCCCCGCCAGACTCACCAGGATCTGATCGCCCGGCGCGATATCCCACGCTTCCCAACGTTTCACAGAGCCGATATTGACCCGCTGAACCCGCTTATCATCCAATATAACGGGGACAAGCGACGCTACTACGGTAATTTTGCCGCTTTTCCCCACCGAGAACTGAATAGCGCTCACTTGCGCGACCTGCGCTACTGGCGGATATTTCCATGCTGCCAGCCAGTCGCCCTGCCCGGGTCGCCAGTATTGTGACGCGGGTTCTTTAGCCATGCGTATCACTACGCCATCCGTCACAAAGGGTAACGCTGACGTCAGCCATGACTGGCGCGCCCGCTCGACCTCGCTGGCATCTTTTACCACCAGGGAATATTTCTTCGTCAGACTGAATCCAGCCTTAGCAAGTTGGCTTAATCTTTCGGGCATATTTGCCGGACCGTCCGGCCACGCCCAAATAAAAATACCCAACGAATTTAGCGTGGAGGCGTTATCCTGGCGCATTAACATTCCTGCGACTTTCGAGCGCGCATTCATCCCGCCCATCCGTTGCTGGATATGCCCCTCGCGCTGTAGAAAGATTTCGCCCTGCAACACCGCGTTAGCAAGCGCGCCTTGTGTTGTCTGCGGTATAGAGGGGATCAGGCGAATTTTTGGCGTCCAGTCCTCGCCTTGTAGTCCGTTACCCCGGCTGATAGCCCTGGTCAGTTTACCGTTTTGATAAACCAGCGTTACCGCTACGCCATCCACTTTTGGCTGTACCCAAAGCTCGCTGCGCCCGCGCATCCACTGTTCTACCGCCTGTCGGTCCGCGAGTTTACGTACGCCCGTGTGCGCAACAGGGTGCATTGTTGTACCGTTTAACGGCGGTGAAACCGGAGTAGATGAAACATCCTGACCAACACAGCGTTGCCACTGAACCAGTCTTGCGCTGAGTTGGTCGTACACACTATCGTCAACCGCGCTAACCCCTTGTTTCCAGTAGATGTCATTCCAGTCAGCGAGCTGTTGCTGTAAACGGGCGATTTCTTCAGCGGCCCTTGCTGGCGGCCAGGCCGGGCAAAGCGCCCCACTCTGCGAATGCCACAATAAAATTCCCCACGCCATACTTTTCCATAATCTCATCACGACCTCCTGCGCACATTGCCCGGCAGGTATAGCGCTTTAGTGAATAAAAACCGACAGGTAAAAATGCATCATCCGAGCCGCTTTCCAGATTTTTTGGTGGGTTGCTGCAACGACGCGATAAAAGCGGAAAAAGGGACGCAAAATGCAATAATCTGGCGCAAAAAGTGTGACAAAGACTACGTCGCATAACGGCGATGTGTATAATAAGCCCGTATCAAGGCTCTATTTCGATAATCACAGACGTAAGATACTCATGGCTCAAGGTACGCTTTATATTGTTTCTGCCCCCAGTGGCGCGGGTAAATCCAGCCTGATTCAGGCTTTATTAAAAACCCAACCGTTGTATGACACTCAGGTTTCCGTTTCACATACCACGCGCGCGCCGCGTCCGGGTGAAGTGCACGGTGAGCACTATTTCTTTGTAAATCATGATGAGTTTAAAACCATGATTGGCAGGGAGGCGTTTCTGGAGCACGCGGAAGTGTTTGGCAATTACTACGGCACTTCGCGCGAAACCATTGAGCAAGTGCTGGCAACCGGCGTTGATGTTTTTCTGGATATCGACTGGCAGGGCGCCCAGCAAATTCGCGAAAAGATGCCGCAAGCACGCAGCATTTTTATTTTGCCGCCATCAAAGATCGAATTGGATCGCCGTTTACGCGGCCGCGGGCAAGATAGCGAAGAAGTCATTGCCAAACGAATGGCGCAAGCGGTTGCAGAAATGAGCCATTACGCCGAATATGATTATCTTATTGTGAATGACGACTTTGATACCGCGTTAAGCGACTTGAAAACCATCATTCGCGCTGAACGTCTGCGTATGAGCCGCCAAAAGCAGCGTCATGACGCTTTAATCAGCAAATTGTTGGCAGACTGAACCCACTTTCAGTATCATGCCCAGTCATTTCTTCACCTGTGGAGCATTTTAAGTATGGCACGCGTAACTGTTCAGGACGCTGTAGAGAAAATTGGTAACCGTTTTGACCTGGTACTGGTCGCCGCGCGTCGCGCTCGTCAGATGCAGGTAGGCGGAAAGGATCCGCTGGTACCGGAAGAAAACGATAAAACTACCGTTATCGCGCTGCGCGAAATCGAAGAAGGTCTGATTAACAACCAGATCCTTGACGTCCGCGAGCGCCAGGAACAGCAAGAGCAGGAAGCCGCTGAATTACAAGCCGTTACCGCTATTGCTGAAGGTCGTCGTTAATCACAAAGCGGGTCGCCCTTGTATCTGTTTGAAAGCCTGAATCAACTGATTCAAACCTACCTGCCGGAAGACCAGATTAAGCGTCTTCGGCAGGCGTATCTCGTTGCACGTGACGCTCACGAGGGCCAGACACGTTCAAGCGGTGAACCCTATATCACGCACCCGGTAGCGGTGGCCTGTATTCTGGCCGAGATGAAACTCGACTACGAAACGTTGATGGCCGCTCTGCTGCATGACGTGATTGAAGATACCCCCGCCACCTATCAGGACATGGAACAGCTTTTCGGTAAAAGCGTTGCCGAGCTGGTAGAGGGGGTGTCTAAGCTTGATAAGCTCAAGTTCCGCGATAAGAAAGAGGCGCAGGCCGAAAACTTTCGCAAAATGATTATGGCGATGGTGCAGGATATCCGCGTCATTCTCATTAAGCTTGCTGACCGTACCCATAACATGCGCACGCTGGGCTCGTTACGCCCGGATAAACGTCGTCGTATTGCCCGTGAAACGCTGGAAATCTACAGTCCTCTGGCGCACCGTTTAGGTATTCATCACATCAAAACCGAGCTGGAAGAGCTGGGCTTTGAAGCGCTGTATCCCAATCGTTACCGCGTCATCAAAGAAGTGGTAAAAGCGGCGCGCGGCAACCGTAAAGAGATGATCCAAAAAATCCTCTCTGAAATCGAAGGACGTTTGCAAGAGGCGGGAATTCCGTGTCGCGTTAGCGGTCGCGAAAAACATCTTTACTCGATCTACTGCAAAATGGTGCTCAAAGAGCAGCGTTTTCACTCGATCATGGACATTTACGCTTTCCGCGTCATCGTTCATGATTCCGATACCTGCTATCGCGTACTCGGCCAGATGCACAGTCTCTATAAGCCGCGTCCGGGACGCGTGAAAGACTATATAGCCATTCCCAAAGCGAACGGCTATCAGTCTTTGCACACCTCGATGATCGGCCCGCACGGCGTTCCTGTTGAAGTCCAGATCCGTACCGAAGATATGGATCAGATGGCGGAAATGGGGGTCGCGGCGCACTGGGCGTATAAAGAACACGGTGAGACCAGCACCACGGCGCAGATCCGCGCCCAGCGCTGGATGCAGAGCCTGCTGGAGCTACAACAGAGCGCCGGTAGTTCGTTTGAATTTATCGAAAGCGTAAAATCCGATCTCTTCCCGGATGAGATTTACGTTTTCACCCCGGAAGGGCGCATTGTCGAACTGCCCGCTGGCGCTACGCCAGTGGATTTTGCCTATGCAGTGCATACTGACATCGGCCACGCCTGCGTCGGCGCGCGTGTCGACCGCCAGCCTTATCCGCTGTCGCAGCCGCTTAGCAGCGGTCAGACCGTCGAAATTATTACCGCGCCGGGCGCGCGTCCCAACGCCGCCTGGCTGAACTTTGTCGTCAGCTCTAAAGCGCGCGCTAAAATTCGTCAGTTGCTGAAAAACCTCAAACGTGATGACTCCGTAAGCCTGGGCCGTCGTCTGCTTAACCATGCTTTAGGCGGTAGTCGTAAGCTGGCGGAAATTCCGCAGGAAAATATTCAGCGCGAACTGGATCGTATGAAGCTGGCAACGCTTGACGATCTGCTGGCGGAAATCGGTCTCGGCAACGCGATGAGCGTAGTGGTCGCGAAAAATCTGCAGCAAGGCGAAGCCGTGGTGCCGACCGTTGCGCAATCGAATCACGGCCACCTGCCGATTAAAGGCGCGGATGGTGTGCTTATCACCTTTGCGAAGTGTTGTCGTCCGATCCCAGGCGACCCGATCATCGCTCACGTCAGCCCAGGTAAAGGACTGGTGATCCACCATGAATCCTGCCGTAATATCCGTGGATACCAGAAAGAGCCAGAGAAATTTATGGCGGTCGAATGGGACAAAGAGACGGAGCAGGAATTCATTACCGAAATCAAGGTGGAAATGTTTAACCATCAGGGCGCGCTGGCTAACCTGACGGCGGCGATTAATACCACCACCTCCAATATTCAAAGCCTGAATACTGAAGAGAAAGATGGTCGCGTCTATAGTACCTTTATTCGCCTTACCGCACGCGATCGCGTACATCTGGCGAATATCATGCGCAAAATCCGCGTGATGCCAGACGTTATTAAAGTCACCCGTAACCGAAACTAGCGCTATGAATCCAAAACGTTATGCGCGTATATGCGAAATGCTCGCCAGGCGTCAGCCTGATCTCACGGTCTGCATGGAGCAAGTCCACAAACCTCATAACGTTTCTGCAATCATTCGTACCGCAGATGCCGTTGGCGTCCATGAAGTCCATGCCATCTGGCCTGGTAGCCGGATGCGCACCATGGCTTCCGCGGCGGCGGGCAGCAACAGTTGGGTACAGGTGAAAACTCACCGTACCATTGGCGATGCGGTAGCCCATTTGAAAGGTCGGGGAATGCAGATTCTGGCAACCCATCTTTCTGATAAGGCCGTAGACTTTCGCGAGATTGATTACACGCGCCCGACCTGTATTCTGATGGGTCAGGAGAAAACCGGTATTACGCAGGAAGCATTAGACCTGGCGGATCGGGATATCATCATTCCGATGATCGGTATGGTACAGTCGCTGAACGTTTCCGTCGCCTCCGCGCTCATTCTTTATGAAGCCCAGCGCCAGCGTCAGAACGCGGGCATGTATCTGCGTGAAAATAGCATGTTGCCGGAAGATGAACAGCAGCGCCTGCTGTTTGAGGGTGGTTATCCGGTGCTGGCGAAAGTCGCTAAACGTAAAGGTCTGCCTTATCCTCGCGTCAATCAGCAGGGCGAAATCGACGCCGATGCTGACTGGTGGGCGACGATGCAGGCGGCAGGGTAATCACCATGTCAGGCCGCTTGTTAGACGCTGTTCCGCTCAATTCCCTGACAGGCGTCGGCGCAGCGCAAAGCAGTAAACTGGCGAAAATTGGCCTGCATACCGTGCAGGACCTCCTGCTCCACCTCCCTCTGCGTTACGAAGACCGTACCCATCTCTACCCTATTGGCGAACTGCTGCCTGGCATCTACGCCACCGTTGAAGGTGAAGTGCTGAACTGCAATATCACTTTCGGCGGTCGTCGGATGATGACCTGCCAGATTAGCGACGGTTCCGGCATTCTTACCATGCGCTTTTTCAATTTTAACGCGGCGATGAAAAACAGCCTGGCGACGGGGCGACGTGTGCTGGCCTACGGGGAAGCGAAGCGCGGCAAGTATGGCGCAGAGATGATCCATCCGGAATATCGCCTGCAGGGCGATCTCAGCACGCCGGAACTTCAGGAAACGCTCACCCCCGTCTATCCGACCACCGAGGGCGTGAAGCAAGCGACACTGCGCAAGCTTACCGATCAGGCGCTGGAGTTGCTCGACACCTGCGCCATTGCCGAACTACTGCCGCCGGAACTGGCGCAGGGTATGATGAGCCTGCCGGAGGCGCTACGTACCTTGCATCGCCCGCCGCCGACGCTCCAGCTCGCCGATTTAGAAACCGGCAAACACCCGGCGCAGCGGCGGCTTATTCTTGAAGAGCTACTGGCGCATAATCTCAGTATGCTGGCGCTTCGCGCAGGCGCGCAGCGCTACCACGCTCAGCCGCTAAGTACCAACAACATATTGAAAGACAAGCTGCTGGCGTCGTTGCCGTTTAAACCCACCAGCGCGCAGGCGCGGGTGGTGGCAGAGATAGAACGTGATATGGCGCTGGATGTACCGATGATGCGTCTGGTTCAGGGCGACGTCGGCTCAGGGAAAACGCTGGTTGCGGCGCTTGCCGCCTTGCGCGCTATTGCCCACGGTAAGCAGGTGGCGCTGATGGCGCCGACCGAATTGCTGGCTGAACAGCACGCAAATAATTTCCGCAACTGGTTCGAACCGTTGGGCGTTGAAGTGGGTTGGCTGGCAGGTAAGCAAAAAGGTAAAGCGCGTCAGGCGCAGCAAGAGGCTATTGCCAGCGGTCAGGTGCAGATGATTGTCGGCACCCACGCTATCTTTCAGGAACAGGTGCAGTTTAACGGGCTGGCGCTGGTCATTATCGATGAGCAGCACCGCTTTGGCGTCCACCAGCGTCTGGCGCTGTGGGAAAAAGGCCAGCAGCAGGGCTTTCATCCGCATCAGTTGATTATGACCGCAACGCCCATACCGCGCACCCTGGCGATGACTGCCTACGCCGATCTCGATACCTCGGTGATTGACGAGCTACCGCCGGGCCGTACCCCTGTCACTACCGTTGCGATTCCGGATACCCGTCGCCATGAAATCATTGATCGTGTGCGCAACGCCTGCACAACCGAAGGCCGTCAGGCCTACTGGGTCTGTACGCTGATTGAAGAGTCCGACCTGCTGGAAGCGCAGGCGGCGGAAGCCACCTGGGAGGAGCTCAAGCTGGCGTTACCGGAGTTGAATATTGGCCTGGTACACGGCCGCATGAAGCCCGCCGAAAAACAGGCGGTGATGCAGGCCTTTAAGCAGGGTGAACTGCATCTGCTGGTCGCCACTACGGTGATTGAGGTGGGGGTCGATGTTCCTAACGCTAGCCTGATGATTATTGAAAACCCGGAGCGACTGGGCCTGGCGCAGTTACACCAGCTCAGAGGGCGCGTTGGCCGTGGCGCGGTCGCGTCGCACTGCGTGCTGCTCTATAAATCGCCGTTGTCGAAAACGGCGCAGAAGCGTTTACAGGTATTGCGCGACAGCAACGACGGCTTTGTGATTGCACAAAAAGATTTAGAGATTCGCGGCCCGGGGGAATTACTGGGCACGCGCCAGACGGGTAACGCCGAATTTAAAGTAGCTGATTTGCTGCGCGATCAAGCCATGATCCCCGAAGTTCAGCGTATTGCCCGTCATATTCACGAACGTTATCCGCAGCAGGCACAAGCGCTGATTGAGCGCTGGATGCCGGAAACCGAACGTTATTCCAACGCCTAGTGAGCACGGCGGCTTTAATGCCGCCGTACAAACCCTTATTGCGCGAAAATCGGTAACATCAGGTACAGCTTGATCACCAACGCATTGACGATATCGATAAAGAACGCGCCGACCATCGGCACCACCAGGAACGCCATATGCGAGGGGCCAAAACGGTCGGTAATCGCCTGCATATTAGCAATGGCGGTCGGCGTTGCGCCAAGGCCAAAACCGCAGTGACCCGCCGCCAGCACCGCCGCATCATAGTTTTTCCCCATCATGCGCCAGGTGACGAAGATCGCGTACAGCGCCATGAAGATGGTCTGTACCACCAGAATCGCCAGCATCGGCAGCGCCAGCGACGCCAGTTCCCACAGCTTCAGGCTCATCAGCGCCATTGCCAGGAACAGTGACAAACTCACGTTCCCCAGCACCGAAACAGCACGCTCAAATACGCGATAAAAACCCACCAGCGCCAGGCCATTGCTGAGGATCACCCCAACAAATAGCACACAAACGAAGACCGGCAGTTCAAGCACCGTTCCCGCCAGTAGCTGCGCTACGATTTTGCCCACGGTCAGACAGATAGCAATCAGGGCGATAGTTTCGATTAGCACCAGAGAGGTGATCATACGACCCACATCCGGCTTTTCAAAGGCTGTCGGCACGGCCTGATCGTCAGGCATTCCATCCGGCGTGGTGGAGTGTTTCACCAGATAACGCGCTACCGGGCCGCCAATCAACCCGCCCAGCACCAGGCCAAAGGTTGCACATGCCATCGCAACTTCGGTGGCATTGGCAAAACCATAACGTTCGACAAACAGTTTACTCCACGCCGCGCCGGTACCGTGTCCGCCGGACAGCGTAATTGACCCGGCAATCAGCCCCATTAACGGGTCCAGCCCCAACAGACTCGCCATGCCGATACCGATGGCATTCTGCATCAGCAGTAATCCGACCACGACGACCAGGAAGACGCCAACAACGCGTCCCCCCTTGCGCAGGCTGGCAAGGTTAGCGTTAAGGCCGATCGTCGCGAAAAACGCCAGCATCAACGGATCGCGCAGGGTCATATCAAAGTTGACCTCCCAACCGACGCTTTTTTTCAGTACCAGCAGAGCAACCGCGACCAGTAACCCCCCTGCCACCGGCTCCGGAATCGTATATTTCTTCAGTAAGGAGACAGACTGGACCAGCTTGCGACCCAGTAGCAGCACCAGCGTGGCGGCGACAAGGGTCGATAAGGTATCGAGTTCAAACATTTAAAGCTCCTGTAGTGCGCTGTGACACGTGCGCACAAATCATTTCCTGAGTCAGTTTTTTAGCTCTTTGCGAGTCTTCGGCATGGATTTTAAGCAGAAAAAGGCAAAAAGTTATATAAAAAGGTGCATTTATCTTTTTTAAATATTAAGAATATTCGCTCGCAATCGTTTGCTTTTACCATCTGGTCAGATAAAATCACCGCTTTTCCACCACGAGAATGTCCCTGATGTCCGTTAACGCCATCGAGCCGGCAGATGCGCAACCGGTTGCGCAGACGCAAAACAGCGAATTAATTTACCGTCTTGAAGATCGCCCGCCGCTCCCTCAAACCCTTTTTGCCGCTTGTCAGCATCTGCTGGCCATGTTTGTCGCGGTAATCACGCCAGCGCTGTTAATCTGCCAGGCGTTGGGTTTACCGGCGCAGGATACGCAGCACATTATCAGCATGTCGCTGTTCGCCTCCGGCGTAGCCTCTATTATTCAAATCAAAGCGTGGGGGCCGGTAGGATCGGGGCTGTTATCCATCCAGGGAACCAGTTTTAACTTTGTCGCCCCGCTGATTATGGGCGGTACCGCGCTGAAAACCGGCGGCGCGGACGTCCCGACGATGATGGCGGCGCTGTTCGGCACGCTGATGCTGGCAAGCTGCACCGAGATGGTGCTTTCTCGCATTCTACATCTGGCGCGCCGGATTATCACGCCGTTAGTCTCCGGCGTCGTGGTGATGATTATTGGCCTGTCGCTGATTCAGGTGGGGCTAACTTCCATCGGCGGCGGCTATGCCGCCATGAGCGACAACACCTTTGGCGCACCGAAAAACCTGTTACTGGCCGGCGTCGTCCTGGCCATTATCATCCTGCTGAATCGGCAACGTAATCCCTACCTGCGCGTGGCTTCTTTGGTTATTGCCATGGCGGCAGGCTATCTTTTGGCCTGGTTTATGGGCATGTTGCCTGAGAATAACGCGCCGGTCTCGCAGGACATCCTGATGGTGCCGACCCCGCTGTATTATGGTCTGGGCATTGACTGGAACCTGTTACTGCCGTTGATGCTGGTCTTTATGATTACGTCGCTGGAGACCATCGGAGACATCACCGCCACCTCTGATGTCTCCGAGCAGCCGGTATCCGGCCCCTTGTACATGAAACGGCTAAAGGGCGGCGTACTGGCTAACGGCCTGAACTCATTTGTTTCAGCGGTATTTAATACGTTCCCGAATTCCTGTTTCGGTCAGAACAACGGCGTAATTCAGTTGACCGGCGTCGCCAGTCGCTATGTGGGATTTGTCGTCGCGCTGATGCTGATTGTGCTCGGCCTGTTCCCGGCGGTAAGCGGTTTTGTGCAGCATATCCCGGAACCGGTGCTCGGCGGCGCCACGTTGGTGATGTTCGGCACCATTGCCGCCTCCGGGGTGCGTATTGTCTCGCGTGAGCCGCTGAACCGCCGCGCGATTCTGATTATCGCCCTGTCGCTGGCCGTGGGTCTTGGCGTCTCGCAACAGCCGCAGATCCTGCAGTTCGCGCCGGAATGGGTGAAAAATCTGCTCTCATCCGGAATTGCCGCTGGCGGCATCACGGCTATCGTGCTGAACCTGATTCTCCCGCAGGAAAAACCGTAAAAACCCTGCGGCGGCGACACGATTCGCCGCTGCTGTAACGCTCTTTCACCATTCCTGTCTTGAGGATTGCACGCAAATCGTGCATAAATCCCCTATGTGCATTTCACGGGATGGAAGACCATGAAATTGATTGGGAGGTTGCTTCTCTACGTGCTGATCGCCTGTTTAGTGGTGATTTTCGGCTTTTATTTTCTGCTGCAAACGCGCTGGGGCGCAGATCATGTCAGCAACTGGGTATCAGAGAACAGCGGTTATCACCTCACATTCGACGTGATGGATCATCGTTTTTCCGCCCCATCCCATCTTTTACTGGAGAATGTGACCTTTGGTCGTGATGGTCAGCCTGCTACCCTGGTCGCGAAAACCGTAGATATCGGTCTGAGCATTCGCCAGTTAACCGCGCCGCTGCATGTCGACACGATTCTGTTACAGGACGGCACGCTGAATATTTCAGTGCAAACCGCCCCTTTCCCGTTTGAGGCCGACCGCCTGCAACTTCGCAATATGGCGCTCAATAGTCCCGGTAGCGAATGGCGGTTGAGCGCCCAGCGCGTTAACGGCGGCGTTATGCCCTGGCGCCCCGAAGCCGGTCGGGTATTGGGCAATAAAGCCCAGATCCAACTGAGCGCCGGTTCGCTGACGTTAAACGACGTTCCCGCCACGAATGTGCTTATTGAAGGCAGTATCGACCATAATCAGGTGATGTTAAACACCGTCGGCGCCGATATGGCGCGCGGAGCGTTAACCGGCGTCGCCCGGCGTAACGCTGACGGTAGTTGGGTCGTTGAAAATCTGCGGCTGAATGATATTCGGTTACAAAGCGATAAATCCCTGAGCGAGTTTTTCGCGCCGCTTACTACGGTTCCATCTTTGCAGATTGGTCGTCTTGAAGTGACGGACTCCAGCCTGCAAGGACCAGACTGGGCAGTCACCGATCTTGACCTGAGTTTGCGCAATCTGACTCTGCGCAAAGAAGACTGGCAAAGTCAGGAAGGTAAATTATCGATGAACGCCAGCGAGTTTATTTACGGCTCGCTGCACTTGCTCGATCCAATCCTGAACGCCGAATTTTCACCACAGGGCGTTGCGCTACGCCAGTTCACTACCCGCTGGGAAGGCGGTATGGTCAGAACTTCCGGCGCCTGGTTACGCGAAGGCAAAGCGCTTATTCTGGACGATACCGCTATCGCCGGGCTGGAGTATACGCTGCCGGAAAACTGGAAGCAGTTATGGATGAAGCCGCTGCCCGACTGGTTGAACAGCCTGACGCTGAAAAAATTCAGCGCCAGCCGCAATCTGGTGATTGATATCGACCCGGCCTTCCCGTGGCAAATCACCGCTCTGGACGGCTACGGCGCAAACCTGGAGCTGGTACAACATCATCAATGGGGCGTCTGGAGCGGCAATGCGACCCTCAACGCCACAGCGGCAACCTTTAACCGTGTGGACGTGCGCCGCCCGTCGCTGTCGTTGACGGCTAATGCCAGCACAGTCAACATCAGCGATCTGAGCGCGTTTACTGGAAAAGGGATACTGGAAGCCACTGCCAGCGTATCGCAACTGCCGCAGCGTCAGACGCAAATCAGCCTGAACGGACGCGGCGTACCAATGGATGTGCTACAGCAGTGGGGCTGGCCGGCATTACCGATTGCTGGCGATGGCAATATTCAGCTCACGGCCAGCGGCAATATTCAGGCCGATGCGCCGTTGAAACCGACGGTAAACGGGCAATTACACGCGGTCAACGCACAAAAGCAGCAGATAACGCAGACGATGCAAGCGGGCGTGGTGTCCGGCGGGGAAGTTACGTCAACGGAGCCAGCGCTGTAATTGAGGGCTTGCCCGGTGGCGGTGGCGCTTACCGGGCTTACGGTTCTTGCTCATTTGTAGGCCGGATAAGCGCAGCTCACAGCGCCATCCGGCGATTCAGATTTAAAGCGTAATTACCACTTCATTTCCCTGCGGGGTGACCACTACGCCCAGTTCACTTCCCGCATATGAACCGCATTTGGTACCGCTAATCTGCGTAATATTACGCAGACACAGCGTCCAGTTGCGCGCCTCGCCTTCGCCGCTCACCGTAATGGTATTGCCTGTGCGTTTCGCCTGCAGCGTAAAGATTGTCGAACCATCCGTAGCAGGGACTTCGCAGACCGCTTCGCAGCCGTCATCCAGATGGAATAACTGGAAGGCCGTACCCTCATGCCAGGCGTAATCGGGCTTCTGGCTATTGTTGCCCAGCGCCAGTAGTGTATTGTCACGCACGTACACTGGCAGGCTCAGGAAGTCATGCTGCTGTTTATGCCAGCGGCTGCCCTGTACTTCATCGTTGCGCCACAGGTGCGTCCAGCGGCCTTCTGGCAGGTAGAACTCCACGTCGCCCGCTTCACTAAATACCGGCGCTACCATGACCGCATCTCCCAGCATGTACTGGCGATCAAGATAATCACACGCCGGATCGTCCGGGAACTCCAGCATCATCGCCCGCATCATTGGCGTACCGGCTTCGTTGGCGCGCGCCGCTTCCCGATACAGATATGGCATCATCCGGCACTTCTGTTCGGTGAAGACGCGCACCACGTCACAGGACTCGTCGTCATAGGCCCACGGAACCCGGTAGGATTTGCTACCGTGCAGGCGGCTGTGGCTGGAAAGCAAGCCGAATGCGCACCAACGCTTGTAGACATGCGCCGGCGCGGTATTCTCGAATCCGCCAATATCATGACTCCAGAAGCCAAACCCTGACAGGCCGATGGACAGCCCGCCGCGCAGGCTTTCCGCCATCGATTCGTAGTTGGCGTAGCAGTCGCCGCCCCAGTGCACCGGGAACTGTTGCGCGCCCACCGAGGCGGAACGGGCGAACAGCACCGCCTCTTCAACGCCCACGGTCTCTTTCAGCACGTTCCACACCAGTTCGTTGTAGATGTAGGCATAATGGTTGTGCATTTTCTGTGGATCTGAACCATCAAACCACTGCACATCCGTTGGAATGCGTTCGCCGAAGTCAGTTTTGAAGCAGTCCACTCCCATCTCCACCAGGCCCTTCAGCTTGTCGGCATACCATTCGCAGGCTTGCGGGTTGGTGAAGTCGTAAATCGCCAGTCCCGGCTGCCATTTATCCCACTGCCACAAGGAGCCGTCCGGGCGTTTTAGCAAATATCCTTTCTCTTTCAGCTCCTGGAAGACCGGGGATTTCTGGCCGATGTAGGGGTTAATCCACACGCAGACTTTCAGCCCTTTCGCTTTCAGGCGGCGAATCATCCCTTTCGGATCGGGGAAAGTCACCGGGTCCCATTCAAAATCGCACCACTGAAAAGCTTTCATCCAGAAACAGTCGAAGTGGAAGACGTGCAGCGGCAGATTGCGCTCGGCCATACCGTCGATAAAGCTGTTAACGGTCGCTTCGTCGTAGTTGGTGGTAAATGAGGTGGTCAGCCACAGGCCAAACGACCAGGCGGGCGGCAGCGCCGGACGACCCGTAAATTGGGTATAGCGGTTCAGCACGTCTTTCGGGGTCGGGCCGTCGATGACGAAGTATTCCAGATACTCGCTCTCGACGCTGAACTGAACTTTGGAGACTTTCTCGGAGCCAATTTCAAACGACACGCACTGCGGATGGTTTACCAGCACACCGTAGCCACGGTTGGTGATATAGAACGGGATATTCTTGTACGATTGCTCGGTGCTGGTGCCGCCGTCGCGGTTCCAGGTCTCCACCGTCTGACCGTTACGCACCAGCGCGGTAAAACGCTCGCCAAGCCCGTAGACGGTTTCGCCCACGCCGAGATCCAGACGCTCGAACATGTAGTTGCGCCCGCTATTGGTGTCCTGCACATAGCCGTTATTTTTCAACTGACTACCGGTGATATGTACACCGTTACGCAGAAAATCCAGAGACCAGAGCTCGCCTTTGGTGACGCGCACGCTCAGGCTGCCGCTCTTGAGTTCGGCAAATTCAGCGTTGTTCTGCATCTCTACGTTGATATCTTGCAAGACATTGAGTGGGTAATGTGGGCCGTTATCCAAAGCGCCCTGGAAGTGTTCCATCCGTACACCTATCACTCCTTCCTGCGGCGAGAAAAAGCGCAGGGTAAACAACGGGGTATCCAGTTGCCAGGTTCGTTCGCGGACATCACGCGGCGCGGCATAGATCACCATCTCATTCCCGTGCTGTTCAACGTCGAACACCTGAACCGGGTGAATCAAATTAAGGCCAGGCTGGATCAGCCAGTTTCCGTCGCTAATTTTCATAGTCTGTTCCTTTAGTTTTGCAATTCTTTATGGGTAAATTCTTGTTCGTTGCGGTGTGCGCCCTGCGCCAGTTGTTCCAGAATGGTTTTCAGGAACGGGCTTTTCAGGGTGTAGTAGCGTTTAGCGATCGCGGCGCTCAGCAGATAACAGATGGCCGGGACGATAGTGAACAGAGCGATGATGATGCTGATCGTGGCACTGTTTTGCGTTTTCGCCGCCGCGTCGTAACCGCCGCCTGCCAGCATCCAGCCAATCAGCGCCCCGCCGAGGGCAAGACCCAGTTTCAGCACGAACAACGTGCCGGCAAAACTGATCCCCGTCAGGCGTTTGCCGTTACACCATTCGCCGTAGTCGACGGTGTCAGACATCATCACCCACTGGATAGGCGTGACTAACTGGTGCAATACGCCAATCACAAAGATAAAGACGAACATAGCGATCGTGGCGTGCATCGGTACGAAGAACATCGCCACGCTGATTACTGCGAGTAAAGTGTTGGTCCACCAGAAAACGCTCACTTTGCATTTCCAGTCGGTCAACGGTTTTGCCAGCGCCGAGCCAATCAGGTTGCCGACGCAATAGGTGGTGAGGAAGGCGACAAACACGCCCGGTTTGCCCAATATCCAGGTGACGTAATACATCATCGCCCCGCCGCGCACGCATACCGCCAGAATATTCAGGATGGTGAGCAGGCCGACTATGCGCCACTGGTCGTTGTGCCAGATATCACGCAGGTCTTCACGCATGGAGGTATGGGTGGCAGGCGCTTCAACGCGCTCTTTGGTGGTAAAGAAGCAGAACGCCAGCATCAGGAACGCCACCACCGAGAGCGCCGCGATACCCCCCTGGAAGCCCAGCGCCTTATTCTCGCCGCCAATCAGTTTCACCAGAGGCATCATCAGTACGGTAGAAAGCATTCCGCCCGCCGTTGCCAGCACAAAGCGCCAGGATTGCAGGGAGATACGCTGCGTTGGGTCATTGGTTATTACACCCCCCAACGCGCAGTAAGGGATGTTGACCACAGTGTACAGAAGGGTGAGCAACGTGTAGGTGATGGCGGCATAAATCATTTTGCCGTTCAGACTGAGATCCGGCGTGCTATAAGCCAGCACACAAACGATACCAAACGGCAACGCGCCAAACAGCACCCAGGGTCGGAATTTGCCCCAGCGAGAGCGGGTACGGTCGGCCAGCAGGCCCATGCAAGGGTCGGAGATGGCATCAAGCGCACGCGCCAGTAAAAACATGGTGCCAACAAAACCAGCGGGAATGCCGAAAATATCGGTATAGAAGAACATCATATATAACATGACGTTATCAAAGATGATGTGGCTCGCGGCATCGCCCATACCATAGCCAATCTTCTCCTTAACGGAGAGAATTTCACTTTTCATTACGCATCCTTAACGCTTACAACGCTCACTGATACCGGTTACAGTTTTTGTAAACCTTCCCTGCGAGCGTGAATATTCCGTTATTTGGTTATCAAATTACGATTCTTGTTTTCTGTGATCAGGGTAGCGCCAAAAAGTGTGATGAAATGTAACTAATGGATTTTATGGGGGTTTATATGAAACCGATCATGGCAGAAGGAAAGGGAAGTTAAAAAAGCACGGGAGGGGATGTGGAAACGCCAGGAAGTAGCTATAATGCGCGCGCCTCCATGTAGCAATCGAGGCGCGGAAGATCGTCGTCTCCGGTGAGGCGGCTGGACTTCAAATCCAGTTGGGGCCGCCAGCGGTCCCGGGCAGGTTCGACTCCTGTGATCTTCCGCCAAACTTCATCCAGCCAGTTCCGAGATGCTCCATAAAACCCTTTATATTCAATATTATGAATAATCATCTTATCCGTAACAGTCCGAGATCGTCTCCCTAAATCCGCGAAAAATATGTATAGTAATGTGTATAGATTTTTTATAAGTAGTTTTCGGTTATACACATGGCTCTCACCGATATACAGATCAAACGTGCAAAACCACAAAACAAGCCATACACATTGAACGATGGACAAGGTCTGTCATTGCTTATCAATCCCGATGGCTCGAAAGGCTGGCGTTTCCGTTTCCGGTTTGCAGGGAAAGCGCGGTTAATGTCATTTGGCAGCTACGATTTAGTAAGCCTCGCAGAAGCACGTGAGAAGCGTGATATCGCCCGTAAGCAGGTTGCTAATGGCATTGACCCGGTAGAGGAACGCAAAGCTTTAAGACTCGCCCAAAAGCTATCAACAGAAAATTCTTTCGAAGCAATATGTCGAGAATGGCATACCAACAAAGCTGACCGCTGGACTGTGGCCTATCGAGAAGAAATCATTAAGACATTCGAGCAAGATGTCTTCCCGTTCATTGGTAAACGTCCTATCAGTGAAATCAAACCATTAGAACTGCTTGAAGTATTACGACGAATCGAAAAACGTGGAGCACTAGAGAAAACACGCAAGGTGCGTCAAAGATGCGGTGAGGTTTATCGCTATGCAATCATAACTGGCCGTGCTGAGTACAATCCTGCACCTGATTTAGCTATCGCTCTGGCTGTTCCCAAGCAAAAACACCATCCATTTTTATCCGCTGAAGAGTTGCCTCATTTTATTCGAGATCTTGAAGCGTATACCGGTAGCATCATCACCAAAAATGCTACGAAGATAGTCATGCTGACTGGTGTAAGAACGCAGGAGATGCGCTTTGCTACGTGGGAAGAAGTAGACCTCGAAAAAGGTATATGGGAGATACCAGCGGAACGTATGAAAATGCGTAGACCTCACATTGTTCCTTTATCTACTCAGGTAGTTGACCTTTTCAAACAGCTCAAACCTATTACCGGCCATTACCCTTACATCTTTATTGGCAGGAACAACCGCAGCAAGCCAATCTCAAAAGAAAGTGTTTCACAAGTGATTGAGTTAATTGGCTACAAAGGCCGTGCTACAGGTCACGGTTTTCGGCATACCATGTCGACAATATTGCACGAACAAGGGTTTGATAGCGCATGGATTGAAATACAATTGGCACATGTTGATAAAAACAGAATCCGAGGGACTTACAATCATGCTCAATATCTTGAACATAGAAAAAAAATGATGCAATGGTATTCAGATAAATTATATTGAGAGGTATATACAATGGATTTGCTAAACAAACATATAGCTAGTATTTTAAGAGCAAAAGATGAGGAGTCTTTAGCTATTTTTGTAGGGGCTGGTGTTTCAAAATCCTCTGAAACAAAAACTATCAAAATGCCTTCATGGGGGGACTTAATTGACGCTCTCATTTCAGATCTCAATATCAAAGATGAATCAGATTATTTAAAAATAGCACAGCTTTATTACCTCACATTTGGTGAGCATCTTTACTACAAAAGAATCAAAGATTTCTTTCCTGAAAATGTTCCCCATTCAAAGATTCACGATCTAATATTTAAACTGAATCCTCACTCTGTTATCACAACGAATTGGGACACTTTGCTTGAAGCAGCTATAAATGCCAAATCTTACTTTTATAATATAATAAGCAGTGACAAAGATTTGATGAAATCTTACCTTGGCAAAAAATTGATAAAAATGCATGGTGATTTTAAAAATCACAACATCGTCTTTAAAGAAGATGATTACTTAAATTATAGCTTCAATTTCCCCTTAATTGAAAATTATGTTAAAAGTGTTATTTCCACCCATACTGTGCTATTTTTGGGGTATTCATATAATGATATAGATCTAAAGCAAATAATTAAATGGACTCAGAATCATTCATCTGTTAGACCCCCTATGTATTTAGTAGTATTCGAAGATATTCCTGCTCAAAGAAAATATCTTGAAAGTCATGGTATAACCACTATTATTTTAACCGATGAAACAATCAAACCTTTCAATAACAATTCATATTCAAACAAGTTATATACTTTCCTGCATAGCCTAAATAGCCTAGAACTATGTGCAGACTTAGATGATATCGAAATAATTAATGCTATTTATTCAAGAGTGAGATCTCTTCAATCGTTAAATGCAATACTTGCTGAACAAGTTACCAGATGTTTCACTAATTGCGGTTTAATGTATATTGATGACAATGGACCAAAAGCTTTATTGCACTTTTATGACACCGAAGTAACCTCTAATGATAATAATATAGAGCTAAGAGGATTTTATAAGAAGTTTTTGAGTATACTCAGTAATGATAAAAAAGTTAAAGACTATAAGCCGCATCTCCAAAAATTATTTTTTATATTAAAAAAAGCAAGTATATATGGTATTGTTTTAAACGATAAACATGATGAAGCGCTACTGATTACTGAAGTGCTACCAAATGATTCATTAATTAAAATAGATAAGGAAATTAATTTCAACTATAGCGAAATAGTTACCTATACACGCCCCCATAAGGTTGCAAATAGTATAGACAAGACTAAGAAATATAATTGCTTCCAGTTAAATAAATACGATGAGGCTTACAGTATTATAGAGGAGGAATTATCAGAAGAGATCAGACAAAAGGATTATGCAAATATTCTCATCTCGCTTTTCAATCAAAATATTATTTTAAATAGATTGAAGTATGATTTTTCAAGTAATAGAGAAAGATACTCAACTCTTGAGGAGAATAAAATTCATGAATTATATGATAACTTACCGAGAAATATAAAAAAAACCGTCTCCGTAATCTATGATTTAGTAACCTTTAATTATTTATTAAATCTTCACTACACCGTTAGCTCATTATTAACAAAGTATAGCGATATAAGAAAAAGAAATACAAAGTTATTAGTTGACGGGGATCTTCATAAAACGGAATTTCTTTTCGAAAACCTTATAATTTTTGTTGTAAAAAATGGATGTTTAATTGATGTTTATAAAGAATTCAAGGATGTGATTCGCAAATTCATTGAAATAAAAATAATCAAGGATTCTGATAAAGACGAGATTTCTCTAACAAGATTAGAATTATATTCATGCATTAAATACATTGATAATAAAACCCTATCCCTTATCCTAAGGAAAGAAGATAAAAAACTATTATCGCTGTCTGTTCAACCCAAAGAATTAGATTGGTTAATAAATACTGTACTGCAAAACCTAGCGAAGTCATATAGCAAGTTCGCTACGTTTCTCAACCCTATAGAAGGAAAGTTAATCAACGCATTAAAACTACTATCTTTAATGAAAATAACCACAGAGCAAGACGCGGTAGTATTAAAAACATTAAACGACATTTTAAAGTCCTCATACCACAACCTAGCATTCTATGATGCTATTTCCGAATATGTCGTTTTAAGGTACAACACCCAAAGTGAAACTTTATCCACTGACAGCATAAAAACTTTAATATACACGATTCTCGATAAGTTAATAAGTAGAAACCTTGGTTGGTATGAGGTGATAGCTATAGTCAACAGAGGCCTTGCTAATATTTTTTCAGTAGCCAAAAAACTGGGCGTTAATATAGAAGACGACAGCAAGGTCGATAAGTTACTTCATGAAATTAGTTCTTATCCGAATACAGATAAAGCAAGAGCTGCTGAAACAATACTATATGATCTGTACAGAATATCAACGGAAAAGAATAGAGATAAAATAAAATCATTTATCAAAAATATTTCTACAACTGATTTCAATGAAGAAAGAAAGATTAAATTTGAATTATTTTTATTAGCATCAGAAATTTCAGACAACTATGACAATCTTCCTGAGAAAGTATCCAAGCTTGTTGAAAACTATAAAGGATTTAGATTTAACGAAGCAGAGACAATCAGAAATTTATTACGCTATATAGTCAACACACGGAAATTAAGTGATTTCTCACAAGCACTTTTGAAGATTGAAGAGATAATAAATAATTACAAATAATTTCGTTCCTAGCGCGCAGTGCTTTCCCCGCCTCGCCCGCCCGCTTTGCAGGGCGGTTTTAATGCAGTTGCACTGACACGCTCAGACCGCGCCGGGAATGGCGCGGTCTGCAGAAAATGAGGCAGGAAAACGCATGCAAAGCCATGCACCTTATCGATGCATGGCTTTTTTCAGTAAAAACGGGCGGATTTTCGGGGAATTTTACACAGACTGATGTGATGCCAGTTGCGCACTTTTACGCGAAAAAATCATGTTCTGCGCAGGAGTGAATTTTTCACGGCTGTCATCCACCGAAGCCGCGTCAGGCCTGAATCCGATGGTCGTTAAAATGTCGCTATCCTGTGCGGAATAATTAATTTTTTCACCCTTCGCAAGCCAGGACAGGAGGGCTTCACGCAGGGCATCTGTGGCACGCTGTATGGCACAGTTTCGGGCAATGGCCGTCAGCTCACTGTAGCCCATCAGCTCCGGTGCCAGTGCCGCCGCCAGTACTGTGCCGTGCTGCTGCATAAAATCATTCAGCCGGTCGCGGATGCTGATGTGCTGAACGGCTTCATGCGAACGAATATAACGACCGGCGGCCTGATTCACCTGCCATTTTCTGACTTCGATAATATTGCGTAATTCGTCCAGGCGGCTGACGTTTCTGCCTTCTCCTGACAGAAGCCGCAGATATTCCTGTTCGGCCGCTGCCAGCTCATTTTTGCGTTGCAGCCATGCTGCTTTGTTATTCTGACAGGTGTCAAAGGCCTGCTGTAAGGCTGTGCTTTCCATCGTTATCTCTTTCTCATCATGCTGAAGAATAAAAATACGGTGTGCGGCGACGGCCGGGGTTAACCGGCAGCCCTCATTCCAGACGCAGCGAATATGATTGTGTTTTTAACCGTACTGGCGGCAGTTCCTGTTTTTCATGCAGGCGTTCTGCCAGTTCGTCCGGCGTGACCGGGCGGACAATGAAGCGGGTGATGGTCTGAAGCGTTTTAAACACCAGACCACAGCCCGGATCCGTGCACACATAAAAACGCTCGGTGACTTCCTGAGACAGACGCCGCGATGTTCTTGACAGCGCAAGGCCTTTACATCTCCGACAACAATATCCGGTAACAAGCATTCTTTTCGGGCGTTTCATACTGCCGGAGGCCGACGTCAGTGAATCGCGGTATCTCTGTTTGCCTGAAATGTATTCCATTCCTGAATCTTTACTGTCAGAGAAAAAGCTTTCACTCGCTTCAAATGTCGCAGAGCAATAAATATTCCGGCACTGTGCAATCATTATCTTGGTGCCATCGTCCATGAAATGTGCGCGGCGGGTGTGAGCAACATGTCCACACGACGGGCAGTAAATCATGACAGCAGTCCTCTGGCCTTAAGCTCTGCACCCTGCTGGTCTATTTTGTCCTGCCACACCTTGCGCTGTGCCGGTGTGCCTGCCACCTCATAATCCATGTGCGGGAGTGTTGCCGCTGACAGTCCGGTCAGCCGGAGAACCGGCTCGCCGGTGAGGCTGATTTGCATCTGTTTAATTTTCTGTTCCAGCGATGATTTCACCTGCTGCATGACAGCCTTTTCCGGTGCGACGTAGCCCTGATGGCCGGTGGTGTTGGCGAGCGGATTTTCCTGTACCAGGATACTCAGATGCATTGCCCGGACAAGCGCCTCACAGGTTTCATTCAGGGCGTGTTCCAGCTCATGCTCTGCATACAGACTCAGAAGGTGATGATGTGCCTTCCGGTAGGCGGTGGCCGTGCTGTCACACGCCCCTTTCAGGCGTTCACGTTCGAAATTCAGCACCACGGCCAGATTGTCATATTCCTGTACCAGCTCCCGGCGTGCCACGCGCTCAATGTGGCGCTGTTTCAGCTCGTCGCTCAGGACACCACCGGCTGCACGAAAGGCCGTGCGCCAGTCGTCAGCGTCGTTTCCGTCGGCCTGCGCCAGCGCATTTTTTTCCTGCTCTGCCCGTTCAATGGCCGTGACGGTCTCATCCATCAGACGGGCGTTCTCAAGATGGGCGGCTCTGGCCTTTTCCAGTTGTGCCAGCGCGGATTGCAGATATTCAGGGATGGTGTTGTCAGACATTTTCCGGCTCCTCGTCACTTCAGGTTGAGAAAATTGTGACGTACACCGGACAACAACACGACGCATTGCAGATGTGCCAGCCCTGACACAGGAGACTCATCCTCAGACCGGCAAGCCAGGAAAAGGTCGCAGGAAAAACCGGCTTACTGTTTGTTTTTTTATATTTTACTGTTCACCTCTGTTCACCATAAGAAAAAAGATAAGTAATACAGTAAGTTAAAGGGTGAACAATCGCAGCAATGACTGTTCACCGTCTGTTCACCACTGTTCACCCACTCATGGACTTTTTGTGCTGTTTACTACTGTTTATTTTTATTAATCCACTGAAATAAATAAGAAAAAACAATTTGTATTTCACTATAAAAAATTCCAGGTCCTTCAGAACCCTTTGAGACCCTTCCAGTCCGGATGGATAAAAAACACACAAGCATTGTAAGGCTGCCGGAACAAATCCCCCCTGTTGCGTCTGCTGAAAATATTCACAAAATAAAGCGCTACCCGAAGCCGGACGGACTTATCCGGTGCTGTATGGACATTAACGAGGTAGCCCGATGCAAGCTGTTTTTTCTTCCCCGTCTCCCGCCCCTGTGACGCCACTGATGCCGCTGCCGGACATCACACAGGAGCGTTTTTTACGTCTTCCGGAAGTGATGCACCTGTGCGGCCTGTCACGCTCGACCATCTATGAACTCATCCGTAAGGGGGAATTTCCGCCGCAGGTGAGTCTTGGCGGTAAAAATGTGGCCTGGCTGCACTCTGAAGTCACCGCATGGATGGCCGGACGCATTGCCGGACGCAAACGGGGGTACGACGCATGATGATGCCTGTTCTGCAAAAAGTCCCTTTTTCTGGCTTGCCTTTTTCCGGCATTTGCGGATATAGTTTTTCCGCTGCCGCAAAATCGGCAGCCGGGCGTAGGAACCCGTGTAACTCGAAGGCGACATATGACGCGCCATGCGTCTTTTTTTGTGTCGCAATCAACGCCACAGAGCGCCAGATTATGGTGTGGCGTGTGGTTTGCCGTGCAGGTATGATCCTGTTCGCAATCGCATGTTATGCCACTGAGTCAATGGTAGCTCAGGCGGGGCAGCCTCCGGGCTGGCCGGTATTCTTCGAGGCCGGTATTCCTACCCCCGTCTGGGCTATCGCCATCGAGCGTAGGAACTCCGGCGATAGCAGTTATTTGCTACTCGAAGGAGACTGCCTTATGGCTACAACCCTTACCCCTTCACACCCTGAATTTGTCTTTGTGTTTGCGGCTGTCCGTCGCGCAGACCGTCATCCCCGTATCTGCATGCTTCGCACCGTCGCCGGTGATGAACGCAGCGCCCGCCGTTCCCTTGTCCGTGACTATGCGCTCTCCCTTGCTGCCCGTCTGCCGGTGGTGGAGGTGTCCCGTGCGTAATAAAAAAAACCCTCAGACCGTCTCAGCGCGTCATGACGCCCGTGAACACCTCAGCATTGAGGCTTACCATAAGCTCAACCGCGCCAGCGCCGTATCCCAGTTTGTTGGGGGTGATTTGATTCACCGTGAACTCTCCGGCCTGCATCAGCTCTACATTCCGCATATTTTCAGCTACCTGAATGAAGATATTGATTTTGTGCTGAATGAGCTGAAAGCCAAAGGCCTGTGCCGCGATTTTCTCGCCCAGCAGAAAGACCGGGGAGACAAGACGCATGTTTGATTTTCCCCAGCCCGGTGAGATTTACCGTTCTGCCGGTTTTCCCGATGTGGCCGTGGTTGGCATTCTGGAAGACGGTATTCCGTGGGAAATGCCGTACCGCTGCCCGGACATTGTCTGGAACCCGTACCGCCGTAAATTCAGTATCCTTGTGCGTATCCTCGCTGACGGGCGCACCACAGATATCCCGCTGGGGCGTTTTCTGCGGGAATTTACCTGTGACCGTCCTGACCTGTTCAGACGCAGCCCCGTAAACCGGCATGCGGTACTGAAAGAAATGGCCGGAGACCCGGAATTACAGAAATGGCGGGAGAAATATCTGGATATTTACCCGCAGGACCCTGTTCCGGTCAGCCGGGCGGCACCGGTGGCGCGGGAATGGCAGGAAATTCCCCGCACGGAGCCTGACCCGGAAACCACCCCGGATAACAGTTACCGCAATTATCTGTAATTAAAAAACGACACCCGAAAAATTAAATGTGCGTATTCGCGCAGGGATACGCACGTCTTCAGGAGACGCAGATATGCCTTATCAGTTAATGCGACCGGCACGGAATGCAGTCATCTGTCACAGGGAGGAAAGCAAATGAAAACACCCTTACCGCCCGTCTTACGCGCTGCCCTTTACCGTCGCGCTGTCGCCTGTGCCTGGCTGACCGTGTGCGAACGTCAGCACCGCTACCCGCATCTCACCCTTGAGTCACTGGAGGCGGCCATCGCCGCTGAGCTGGAAGGCTTTTATCTGCGCCAGCACGGTGAGGAAAAAGGGCGTCAGATAGCCTGTGCCCTGCTGGAAGATTTAATGGAATCCGGCCCCCTGAAGGCCGCGCCGTCGCTGTCCTTTCTCGGGCTGGTTGTGATGGATGAACTCTGTGCCCGTCACATAAAAGCGCCGGTACTGCACTGAAGGAGAACAACACCATGAAAATGAACGTAACCGCCACCGTCAGCCATGCACTCGGCCACTGGCCGCGTATTCTCCCGGCGCTGGGGATTCAGGTGCTGAAGAACCGTCATCAGCCCTGTCCGGTCTGTGGCGGGAGTGACCGTTTCCGTTTTGATGACAGGGAGGGACGCGGCACCTGGTACTGCAATCAGTGTGGTGCCGGTGACGGCCTGAAACTGGTTGAAAAGGTGTTTGGTGTTTCCCCGTCCGACGCGGCCGCAAAGGTGGCTGCCGTGACCGGCAGCCTGCCCCCGGCTGACCCGGCGGTGACGGCCGCCGCCGGTGCTGAAACAGAAGCCGCCCGGAAGAACGCCGCCGCACTGGCACAAACCCTGATGGCGAAAACCCGTCCCGGAACCGGTAACGCCTACCTGACCCGCAAGGGCTTTCCCGGCCGGGAATGCCGGATGCTGACCGGCACACACAGAGCCGGTGGCGTGAGCTGGCGTGCCGGTGACCTTGTGGTGCCACTGTATGACGACAGCGGCGAACTGGTTAACCTTCAGTTAATCAGTGCTGACGGCCGTAAGCGCACCCTGAAAGGCGGGCAGGTCAGGGGCACCTGTCACATCCTTGAAGGACAGAACCAGGCCGGAAAACGTCTGTGGATAGCGGAGGGATACGCGACCGCACTTACCGTGCATCACCTGACCGGTGAAACGGTGATGGTGGCGCTTTCTTCCGTGAACCTCCTTTCTCTGGCCAGCCTTGCCCGGCAGAAGCATCCGGCCTGTCAGATTGTCCTTGCCGCTGACCGTGACCTCAGCGGTGACGGCCAGACAAAAGCCGCCGCAGCCGCAGATGCGTGTGAAGGTGTTGTTGCCCTGCCGCCGGTCTTCGGTGACTGGAATGATGCCTTCACGCAGTACGGCGGGGAAGCCACCCGTAAGGCCATTTATGATGCCATCCGGCCACCGGCTGAAAGCCCGTTCGACACCATGAGCGAAGCGGAGTTTTCCGCCATGAGTACCAGCGAAAAGGCCATGCGTATCTATGAGCATTACGGCGAGGCGCTCGCGGTCGATGCCAACGGCCAGCTTCTGTCCCGTTATGAAAATGGTGTCTGGAAGGTGCTGCCGCCACAGGACTTTGCCCGGGATGTGGCCGGGCTGTTTCAGCGTCTGCGCGCGCCGTTCTCCTCCGGGAAGGTGGCCTCCGTGGTGGACACCCTGAAGCTGATTATTCCGCAGCAGGAAGCCCCCTCCCGCCGCCTGATTGGCTTTCGTAACGGCGTGCTCGACACGCAGAACGGCACGTTCCACCCGCACAGTCCGTCACACTGGATGCGCACCCTGTGTGATGTGGATTTCACCCCGCCGGTGGACGGTGAAACGCTGGAGACCCACGCCCCCGCGTTCTGGCGCTGGCTTGACCGTGCCGCCGGTGGCCGTGCGGAAAAACGCGACGTGATTCTGGCCGCACTGTTTATGGTGCTGGCAAACCGCTACGACTGGCAGCTCTTTCTGGAGGTGACCGGTCCCGGCGGCAGCGGCAAAAGTATCATGGCCGAAATAGCCACCCTGCTGGCCGGGGAGGATAACGCCACGTCGGCCACCATCGAGACGCTGGAATCCCCGCGTGAACGTGCCGCGTTAACTGGCTTCTCACTGATACGCCTGCCGGACCAGGAAAAATGGAGCGGCGACGGAGCCGGACTCAAGGCCATCACCGGCGGCGATGCGGTGTCCGTTGACCCGAAATACCGGGATGCGTACTCCACGCACATCCCGGCGGTGATTCTGGCCGTGAACAATAACCCGATGCGCTTCACCGACCGCAGCGGCGGCGTGTCACGCCGGCGGGTGATTATTCACTTCCCGGAACAGATAGCCCCGCAGGAGCGCGACCCGCAGCTTAAGGACAAAATCACCCGCGAGCTGGCGGTCATCGTGCGTCACCTGATGCAGAAGTTCAGCGACCCGATGCTCGCCCGGTCACTGCTTCAGTCCCAGCAGAACTCAGACGAGGCGCTGAACATCAAACGGGATGCCGACCCGACGTTTGATTTTATCGGCTATCTGGAAACCCTGCCGCAGACCAGCGGCATGTATATGGGGAACGCCAGCATCATCCCGCGCAATTACCGTAAATACCTCTATCACGCCTATCTGGCCTACATGGAGGCAAACGGCTACCGGAATGTACTCAGTCTGAAAATGTTCGGGCTGGGGCTGCCGGTGATGCTGAAGGAATACGGACTGAATTACGAGAAGCGCCATACCAAACAGGGGATACAGACCAACCTGACACTGAAAGAGGAAAGCTACGGCGACTGGCTGCCAAAATGTGACGACCCTGCAACAGCCTGACCCACCTGACCGGCATCTGCCGGTCTTTTTTTATCCCTGAATTCCCCGAAGGTGAACAATCCAGTGTTCACCCTTCACCGTATATTCACCCGTTATCACACTGAAATTAAAAGAGAAAAACGAAAGGTGAACAGTGTGAACAATCAAATCAAAAAAAACTTTTTTCTTCCTGAGTGATTTCAGTGCGGAGGATTAATCACCGGTATGAGTCACACCGGCAGAATGCCGGAGGTGAAGAATCGAATGTTCACCCTTCACCCATTATTCACCACCTATCATACTGAAATAAAAGGATAAAAAAGAAAGGTGAACAGTGTGAACAGTTCTTTCGAAAAAAAATTTTTTTCCTGAGTTAACGTGCGTGAAGATACGTGTAAAAATTAATCGATAGATATTATATGTATAAGGATGTGTATAAATGAATTATAATAGAAGAATATAAACGATTTGAATCAAATGGTTATATGGCAATTTTGACTCCTGTGATCTTCCGCCAACATCCTTCTCTCATGCCCACCATTCGTCCTCTATTTCGGGACAAAGTATTTGCTTATTATTAAGACTAGTTCTTGCATATAATACGAAAGGAAAGGTGGATAGATAAAGTGGAATATTATTTTATTAATCACCATTTACCGATTGCTAAAACCGAACGTCCATTTATTGTGGGATATCGTCTGCAAAGAAGGGATAAAAGTACGCCAGGACTAACGCGGGCGGGACTTAACTAATCACCAAACGAACTTGTGGGTCATACTTACAGGCTCATCCTTTCTCAAAAGAGATACGCTTACCAGGCCAAAATTATGAGATCAACGTATAGAGCCATCCGGATAAAGATACATGCCTCCCTCCAGATACACGGGTTCTCCTTCTTCTACCGCTAAATTATGATATAGCGATTGCATTTCATCATCTGCACTTTCTTCCGGTTGGTTTTCAACTCGATAATAGGTATCTACATCATAGTTCTGTTTACGGAGATCGTCGTCGCTGTATACGCCAAGCCGTTTTTTTAAGCCTGTTATATTAAATATCCATTTTAACCCATCTTTAATATAATAGGCATCACCATAAGCATTTTCATCGGGGCATTCTTTATAGCCCATCCGCAATGCAACATCACAGCCATGCTTACCAACATATTTATAACTCATATACCCCCCAATATGTTGCTTCAATATCCCAGATAAAATTCATAACGAAAACCTATCCTGATAACCTATGCCACATGAAGGATACAATTTAAACTAAAGTACGCGTTATATTATCCCTAAGTCCGTATCAAGTATGCGTATTCTGTAGTAGGTAGTAATATGTTCTAATTTATTAATGTGAGTTATATATGAAGAGATTATTTACAGCGATGATTATCGCTTTTATTACCGTCACGGCATCATCCAGTGCGCTTGCCTGCCCAAAGGGTCAACATCCACATGGGGGTACAGGCTCACATCATGAGGGTGGATGGTGTTCATACGAGCAGTAACGTCGCAGCTTACTCATCTACTTGAAGGCACTATAGCCTTACGTTTATCAACGCAGGCGCTACGTTTGTCGATGCCGTAACTTTCTGAAGAAAAAACATGAACGAGTTGGTATCGAACGCAAAGAATATGGTTACCAGCAACAGTCACCTTGTCTCCAGGCTGTCGATATTCTACGGACACGACAGGAAAGGATTTTATTAATTCCTTAGAAAAACCATGTTAATCAACAGGATAAATAGTTAAAACGTGATAAAAGGCGTAACCTTTGCCCGCTTAAAGCGGGCAAGATTGCAGGCAAGAGATGTTATTATACTAAAACATAAAAACAGGTGAGGCTGGTGTAATGAGAATCGACAAACTTTCACTGCTTAACTTTCGTTGCTTCAGACAGCTCGATATTACTTTTGATGAGCACATTACGATTCTGGTTGCACCGAATGGCGCGGGCAAGACGACAGTGCTGGATGCGATACGCCTGGCGCTGTTTCCCTTTATTCGTGGTTTTGATGCCAGCCTCTACGTAAAAGATAAATCGCTGGCGATCCGTACA
Organism: Salmonella sp. SAL04202; assembly: GCF_046550775.1. Classification (NCBI taxonomy): domain Bacteria; kingdom Pseudomonadati; phylum Pseudomonadota; class Gammaproteobacteria; order Enterobacterales; family Enterobacteriaceae; genus Salmonella; species Salmonella sp. SAL04202. The sequence goes on from NZ_JBGDXK010000005.1 coordinate 326,453, forward strand.
GAAGATGTACGTCTGGTTTTCCGCCCCGAAGCGCTGAACATGGAAATGTCGTCTCCGGCCATGATTACGGCTACCGGGGAATGGGAAAGTGGAAAAACGGCAACCTGGATGCTCGACAAGCGAGGAGAACAGCCGCCGCATGAAGATAAGACAGCGGCGCAGCTTACCCGTTGGGGTGAACAACTTCAGACGCTGGTGCGTGAAGAGCATAATTTGCAGCAGGTTGAGCTTCCCCTAATGCTTTATCTGGGGACTGCTCGCTTGTGGTATCAGGAACGTTATGAGGCACAGCCTACTGAACAGCGTCTGGATAACAGCGCCTTTTCACGTTTGTCTGGTTATGACGATTGCCTTTCTGCCACATCAAATTATAAGCAATTTGAACAATGGTATAGCTGGTTATGGCTTAGCTACCGTGAACATCAAATCACACAACTTGAATCACCTTCAGCAAAGTTAAAAGAAGGTGTTCGTGTTCAGCGGATGAAAGAAGCTATTCAAGCCATCCAGCAAGCCATTAACTGTCTGACGCAGGAAGTGACTGGCTGGCACGATCTGGAATACAGCTCCAGCCATAACCAGCAATTGGTGATGAACCATCCACAGCACGGTAAGATTCCCTTATCCCAGCTCAGCGACGGCCTGCGTAATGCGGTTGCGATGGTAGCGGATATCGCGTTTCGCTGTGTCAAACTCAACCCCCATTTACGCGATGAAGCCGCCTTAAAAACACAGGGGATTGTGCTGATCGATGAAGTCGATATGTTCCTGCACCCAGCCTGGCAGCAGCAAATTATCCAGTCTTTGCGCAGCGCATTTCCACTAATCCAGTTTATTGTCACTACCCATAGCCCGCAGGTTATCAGCACGGTAAAACGTGAATCCATTCGTCTGCTTGAGCAGGATGAGAATGGCAACGGGAAAGCGTTGATGCCGCTCGGAGCGACCTACGGCGAGCCGAGTAACGACGTGCTACAAAGTGTGATGGGTGTCGATCCGCAACCTCCGGTTAAGGAGAAGGCTGACCTACAAAAGCTGACGGCTTGGGTAGATCAAGGGAAGTACGACGAGCCAGAAGCACAGCAACTGATGGCTGCATTACAGGCGGCGCTGGGTGATCAACATCCACAACTCCAACGCTTACAGCGCAGCATTGCCCGGCAGAACATGCTGAAAGGGAAAGCGCAATGAGGCATGTGATAAAAACCCGACGTGGAACAGATGCCTTACTCACTGCACATGAGCAACCACCACAAAATTCAGATCAATCAACTCGTCGCTGGCAGCACTTTGGTCGTGAGAATAAAGCAGCCTTAATGACTCTGCTTCTCAATGAGCAATATCACCTTTGCTGTTACAGCGAAATCCGTGCTGATTTGCGTGGCCTCGGCTATCACATTGAACACGTCGAAAATAAAAGTCAGCAGCCAGGGCGAACCTTCGATTATCAAAATCTCGCCGCCAGCGCGTTAGACTCTGAGAATGGTTTGCACCTGTTTGGTATCAACGCTTTCGGCGGTCACGCAAGAGGAAAACAAGAGGCCGTGGATATGGCAAAGTTTATTCATTGTCACCTCCCTGACTGTTCTCGTTATTTTGCTTACCTTTCTGATGGCCGAATAGTACCGGCTGATGAGCTAAATGCCCAGGAAATGGAGAGGGCAGAGTACACCATTGATCTACTAAATCTGAACAGCGGATTCCTTCAAACGGAACGTCGTAATCATTGGGAAGAGCTGGAACAGCTTTTTGAGGAACATATTGAAAAAGGCTGGGATCTGCAACAATTACTTCAGCTTGAGCTGGTCCCTTCGCTAGATCATAAACTGCATGAATTCTTCAGCATTACACGCCAGTTTTTCCAGCAAGAAGCTGAACAGGTATTACAGAACCACGCCCCAGCATTAATTTAACACCACCATTCCTGATTGGTCCCTCAACTTTATTTCACTGCATAATGCGCCAGCTACTCCCAGCAGGCGCGTTTGTTTTTATCTCTGACTTAACGCGGCTATTAGCAAAAAATGTGATTAGAGAGTGTACAACAGTATTAGTAGCAAAAATTGCTTGCTGGTTCATTTTTAACCTGCAATTCTAATTTCCCTCACGGTTATACTTCAGCAATAGTTAATGTATTATGGACAAAGCAGAAATTTTGGAGCAGGGTTGTTGGGCTGAGATCAATATCGAAGAATTTGCACAAAGGGTGAAAGGTATTTCACGAGACAAGTACCCTTCATTACGTTGTATCGCATGTGAGCAAAGAGTTCATGATAGTGGCTTAGTTACTCCTAATCCTGACTATAGCCCCAGATTCTCTCATTCATCTCCGCCTGATAACGGCGAATTTTGCCCTCTTGGGTCTACATCTCAACGTTTCGGTGGCCTTTCCGGGAATGACAGAACAGCATCAACAGAAATTGCTGCATCTCGCCGAAATCGATTCATGCAATTTGATAATCTCTGCAAGGCGTGGATAGTTTGTAGGTATTTACGTGGAGGAGAAGGGAAGCTTGATCAAAAGTCATTCATTCGTTTGGTCAGAATCGCTGATAGTTTTGGGATCTGGCATTATAGCTATATGCCAGACTGGGGAATCCCGCTTCTTCTGATGTTGATGGATAACCATCCGACGCCAAACGGTAAATCAGCTTTTTTCTATTCACTTAAAAAAGATAGACTTCGTAAAGGAGTGGAATGGCAAAATCTGAATGTCCGACTTGAAGCGCATTGGGTGAGCAGTGGTAAACCGATAGTACCTACTGAAGGTAAAAAAGCTTCTTTTTTACTCACGATACCCTTCAGTGAAGCCATTTATGATGAAATCTTGAGCAAGGAAAATCCTGCATGGTGCACTGAAAATACTCTTAGAACTCTTCACGCTTTTAGCGTTGAAGAGACAGATGGCTAAGTTTACTCACATTTCTTGCCTTCATTGATCAAGTGACAATGAAGGCTAAAAAACAGCGCGTAATGCCCCCAATCTCCACAAGCAAAATCATTTGGGGGTGCTTATGGGGGGCACTCATTTATCCAACACAAAAAATCAATTTTAAATCAATAAGTTAACCATTGAATACGACTCCTGTGATCTCCGCCAGTTTGCCTCTTCTGAACTCTCCTGACGTCAACAAAACCCTTTCTAATCCCTTATATATCAGGCTTTCTTTGTATTCTGAGGTCAACCGAAGTCTATTGGTATCAATATGCCTTTGGGGGCACAATTGGGCATACCAACTATTGGAGGTAAAATAACATGCCACCAAAATAAAAAAATCATTAATAATCAAATAATAAAATCACTTGATGCCCGTAGTAAACCTTACAAATTTTCTATCGGCAGGGGCTCTTTTTGCTGGTGAATCCAACGGGGTCAACGTGCTGGCGGAGGAAGTACCGAATAGAGGGGAAGGAGAAAAGCCCCACATCTGGAACATGGCCGGATGTGGCTATTAACGAAGCCATCAAGCCAGGGTGTGTCCCGTAACTATTTTTGTACAATCTGGCGCATGATTTGATTACAAAGCGTCACTGAATTTGGCTCGTTACGATTTCCCTGAAGAAGCGTGGGCGCTCATTTCCCTTATGTTGCCACCTGAAAGGGGCTCTTCCAGAGGTGGACGTCCTTACTTTGCTCATCGACACGTTATGAATGGTATATTTTGGGTGCTTTGTTCAGGCGCTCCATGGCGGGATTTACCTGCACGCCTCAGCGACACGTTCAGAGAAAACGGCAAGTAACTACCAGTGCATGTTAAAGCCGGGAGCCATCAGATTGTTTTTGAGGCGATTGTTAGGTTAAGGACACACCCTAATGCTCCATTTGTTTCTGCTATCCTCAAACAACGATTTATTGCACCAATATCATGCCGATGAAGTTAATCTGCTGGCTCACAATTCAATAATCTCTGAGCACGATAAATTGAAATATACTCTAAAGGCGGTATATTATTTAACTTCTATATACTTCTTTCTATTTTACTCATGATATTCCAACGCACGCTTATCAGGCTGATTGAACCATTGACGTCAATAACCATATGATATTATTTTTGGTGTGTAGCAATCCGGTTATTGACATAGCCATTATTTGTTATAAGCCAACCTATTGAGGTGCCTACATGCATATACATATCAATCGTGACAAAGAATTTTCCCCATAGCGACATGGAATTTATATACAATAAAGAGGTCATTCATACCGAACGACCATCTTTATGAAAAAGATCTAACACCGGGCTCTATCGAATATGTTTCCTGCCCCAGTAGTAGATCTACAGGTAAAGATATTATGGATAGTTGATGGTAAATCTACCCGTAGCTTTAAATTCACCTGCATTGATAACATTACTGCCATCCTGTTTTAAGGTAGCCCGAAAATTCATTGTTTGGGTACTATTTCCAATATCGCTGTTGGTATAATCAGGTGTATTGGTAAATTTATAAACTGAAGTACTGTCTCTGGGCTTGAGCAATGTCCAGTCGCTGGTGCTGAGTGGGTTCTTCTCCCCCTCAATCATTACACCAATCCCACTGGCAGCACTACTCGTCAATGTATTACTTAGTAAAGTTTTATCTGTTGTACCAATATTGGTAGAATCCAGCGTCACATTCAGGTTTTTAACATACTTACAGTTACTGAGTTCAATAGAAAATGTTTTCTGCATCGTCGTGCTTCCATTAACAATATCTTCAGCAGAAACACGTCCAAACGGCACGGTAGCATTACTAACGCCCTCACCGGTAACGGCACTGGCTGTGCAGGTTGGATAATTGATATTCAGTGTACCACTATTGAACACGTAGCTCACAGAATGCTGCGCAGCATCTGAGGTGTACGGTGTATTAAATTTAAGATCATATATACTACTTTTCAGAAAAGTGATGGGGAGGGATGTTGCGCCATTAGGATTAAATTTATCATCAATATAAATATGATATTTAATCCATAAAACAATGCCACCATAGGCATAATACTTCCAGTTGGTAGCCCTATCGCACATTCCAGCTTTTGTACGCTGATCGGCCCCCATTATAGTATGCATATTAAAGGATTTAGCTGCACTATCACCGCTGGCCCAGTTGACCCAAAATTGCTCACTGTAATATTGCCCACCAAAGTTAATACTAGTAAATTCAAGAGCAAAATAGAGCCCGGTAATATTTGTCTTCCAGAGCTTATTGCCATTATAAGTTAATCCAGAATCGATATACCCATGATGCAAATCAGCCTGACCTTCGTTACCATCTTTATTACAACTCAGGCCGGTATGAGGATCAAGATCTCTTGCAGCATCCGTCACGGCAATTTCCCGTAAACCGTTTCCTTCATGCATTGCCAGAGGTTTTACAAAAGTTGTCGGGTTGAAATCTACAGTGATATCGCTGATGCTGCTTGAAATATTACTACTATTTACGTTGCCATAATCTCCAACAAAAACAGACCATCCATAGGAGGCTTGTGAAAATAAAGAAAGAGTCGACAACAACAGACATAACATGCGAAATTTAATCGTCATTATTTTATCATCCTTGTTTTTATTTACTGGTAAGATATATTCACCAGCACTCTGGCAGTTACCAGCCCTGATGACACATCTTCCATGCTGACAATTTTTTGCATCCGGGCGTAGAATGTCCACTGTGAATTACTGTAATTGCTATCCGGCAAGCTATAGATAGCTTTTGACATCCCATTGACATCCAGCACATTAAAACGTGTAGCGTTGCTCTGAGCGGAAAAAATCACCACGCCAACATTTTTCGCACCATCTTTATTTTGCGCTAACTCATTAGCAAATACCTGTAAGTTATCCGCAGGCAAGGCCCCCTGTTGCGGGGAAAAGGTAAATAACACCTGAGAAATCTTATCATCGCTGACCGGACAATCAACCAGACGCAGAGTAAAGTTTTGCCCCCCGGCATAATCAGTTTCAGCTGTAATCTCATTCGAGAAATAGTCCAGCTTAACGGTGGGCAGTCGCACCACACCGTTATCATTGACTTCCAACCGACAGGTATTATTAATCACCGTTGCAGTCACATCGACGTTATGGTCGGCGTATCCCGGTCGCGATAAAAAGGCCGTTGCCAGCCCTGAACAAAATAGAAAATAACACTGTCTGCGCGTCAGCATGGCTATTCCAGAGCCTTAGTTATAAGAGATAATAAAGGTGGTTTCACCAAGAAATGACCCCGCCTGAATATCAGCCAGGGATTTACCCGACGGCATGGCTAACCTGGCGCTCATATCATAATCAACCGTAGTAGAACCTGTTGCTGCTGAGACATTAATCTCCTGTGTGGTGGTGTCCGGCGTGTAGCAGTGGAACTGCGTTCCCTGACCTGCCGAGCTACCCGTCCATAGCTCCAGGGCCGTAGCCGTAGCGCCACCACTTGCAGCGGCTGTACTATTGGCAAAACCAGCCTGGTTTGAGTTGCCCCCTGCACAGCCATTGGCCCGCTTAACAATTTTCAGATTAGCCTTGCCGTTTGGCAAACCAGAACAGTCAGAAAAACGTATTTTAAAAGCTTTGCCTGCATTACTTTGATAGTTCACTACCTGTGAAACTGGCACGTTACCCAGTGCGATAGTGTTGGTTTGAGTGGTACCGTCGTAGATAGCCGCAGTACAGGTACCTACTTCGATAGTACTTTTTACTTTGAGATCAAGGGTTGAGGTTCCGGCCCAGGCTGGAGAAGCAACTCCTGTGCTTAATAAACTACCAAAAACCATCCCGGCGAGTAATTTCCTGTTCATTATCATCATCCTTGTTAGTTATAGGTGAAGTTGAAGGTGGCGGTAGACTCAAACTCACCGGTAGACGTTGTACCACTGCTGTTAACGATGCGCAGGGCAACGGTCAAGGGTAAACCTGCCGACCTTTCATCAGAACTCCATGTGATAGTCGTGGCGTTATCCGGAGTAATAAAGTTATTACCGCTATCGCTCTGGCGTTTAAAACCCATGCCGATATTAGTTGCCGCAGTACTGTTTGACAGACTGTTGTTAATCAGGTTGCCAGTGCGTCCTGCGGAACTGGTGATTTTTGTGCTAATGGCAGAAATCCCGGGGCTGCAATTATCAGTCTTCAGCGTAAAATTAGACTGCGCCGCAGGGTCTTCGCTAATGATTTTATCCAAAGAAACATTAGGTATAGTCAATGTATACTGACTATTACGCGTATTTTCCTTAACAGCCGGGCTGACGGCAGTATCAATAATAAAATTACAGGTGGTCTCAATCACCGTTGCGGTAAAATCAACATTAATTTCGGTAGGGGCCGCAGCCCCATGGCTGGCTAGTGGTAATATCAGCCCCAATAATGGTGCGGTAAGTACAGATTTATTCCGTTTCATGATCTATTCCATCTTAGTTACGGTTGGAGATACGACAGATGACATTACTCAACACCAATGTCTGACTCCCCGGTAGAGTGGCTGGCTGAGCCGGGAATTGATAGGCTGCGCGACAGGACTGCGGCCGACCCTCTTCATACCAACGAACGATGAGTTCACCAGCATCGTTAATACCACGCACAAATGCCTGACCATCCTGGCCCATATTGCCAATTGGCGCATCACCTTCATAAACCTCAGCAGCAAACGGCAATGTCTTATTATCGCTGCGGCTCATATTTATGATGGCTGAACGCCCCTGGTCGGTTTCGAAGTTGGCGAAGAGAATCGCGCCATCGCGCGGTACGGCAATGGTACTGGTACTTTTCAGTTCCACGTCACCATCCATGTCCTCAATATCCAGTGAAATGGTATTTTCACGGTATGGTGACAGCGAAGAGGTTACACCGTAGCCCCAACGGTCTACGCTACTGCCGCTACTGTTAATACGTGCACCTTTGGCCCCTGGCGCTTTCACCAGCACTATGGTGTCGCTGGAGCTAAAACTGTCATTACTGAAGGTCAAACCACCGCTATGCAGCACAAAACCACCATCTGTACTCAGTGAATATTGTCGACTCTTATCAGTATCAAATGAGCTGGATGCAGACCAACTGCCCCATTGTGAATCATAGCTGGCATAACCGCCTACTGAGGCAAGATCGCTACCGGTCTTATTCATCGTATAACCGGTGTTAACACTGTAATTCAGCAAATTATCTTCGCTATTACCGCTTGAGTTCATATTCACCATATGGGTGCCGTTAAAATCAGTATTAATATTGGCGTTAAGGCTGGTAAAACCTGAACGGCGGTAAGTACCACCAAAAAGATTACTCAATGGAATGCTAAAGTTAATATACATCGCATCGTCTTTATCACCATATTCGTTCCATGTACGCTGAACGGTAATACCCGCACTCCCCCAACTGAACCCTTTGCTATAGCCGACGTTGTACTCACTGCGACTATGCTCACCCGCCCAATAATCACTCCAGGATCCGGAAAGATAGAATGAACCGTAATCCTCTTTCTCAAATTGCAACGGCTGGCTGATACTGACGGTAAACTGATTTTTGAGTCGCTCGTAAGTATTCATTTTCGTACTCACCACGCCATGTGCCGCATCATCAATCAGGCGTTGTGCATCGCTCAGCCCAAGATATTTTCGGGTAGAATAGCGATAAGCAGCAACGTTGATCGAGGTCTCTGTCGGCTCCAGCAGTTTGTTCCACGTCAGACGGTAACTCTGTCCGGCATAAGACTCATCATCGGTGATTTCCGCCTGCGATTGGGTGACATCCACTGCAATGGCGCCAAATGGTGTGTTAATCCCCACACCTAATAACCCAGCTGAGTAATCATTATCGGTGACTTGCAGGCCTGCATAACCAGTCACATAGTTGTTGATACCGTAGTAAAACGATCCCTGAATCAAATTAGGTTCATGACGCAGGCTGTCGTCTTTCATCTGCCCAATGCTAAAATCCCAGCGGGCGACGCCAGGTCGCTGCATCTGCATCACTGAAGAAAACGGCTGGCTAAAGGTTCGCCTGGAGCCGTCAGCCTCTTCAATAGTAACGATCAAATCGCTACCGAAACCGGATGGGCTAAGATCGTCAATGATAAAGGCTCCTGGCGGTACGGTAGTTTCATAGATTTTGTAACCCCCCTGGGTAATAGTGACCCTGGCGTTGCTGTTAGCAACTCCTCGAATAATAGGCGCATAGCTGGCCTGCGAGGATGGCAACATTCGGCTGTCACTATAGAGGCGAGCACCGCGAATATTAACCGAGTCAAAGGTTTCGCCCGTCGTATAGGCCTCACCCATAATGAGCTGAGATCGCAATGCGGTAATATCACGCTGAACGTAGCGGTTCTGAAAATCGAGGTTACTACCACCATTTTTGGCCCAGTTATAGTTACCGGTGGCGCGAAAGCGCCAACCCGCAAGGTTAACACCGCTGTTAAAGGCACCATAAAAGGTGTCATTATTTCCATTGTCATATTCACTGTGATAGGCATTGAGTGAATAAGATAAAGTGGCGGCATTAATCCCATTGTCCCACAATGAAGGGTCGACATAACCTTGATAGCTACGATTCTGCCAGGCTTGCGGTACAGTAATGTATAAACGTTGATCGCTGCTATCGTAGCTAATATTCGAATTGTCTATTAGCGTTGTCAGATTCAGGCAATCGCTATTTTCATCCTCTTTCTTTAGCAAAATATCGCTATTTTTTATCTTCTCAGGCTGATTAATATGCAACTGCGCAAGATTTTTTTTGCTGATACAGGCTTCAGCATCATTTTTTCCGACATCAATAAACGGAATTTCCAGATTAGTTGTGATTTTATCATTAACAAAAACGCTGACATTGTATACCCCCGGCGGTGTAGGGTTACCGTCGGCATAGCGGCTAATATCAATAGACGACTTACCATCACCCATTAGAAAAGTTTCATCAAACTCAATGCTTTCCGCAGCATAGCCCCTATTAACAGCACACAATGCCAGGCAGATAGCAATGGTAGTGCGCGATAAGGGATGAGGGCAATTGATAAAGGTGTACAACGTTATAATCCTTCTTATTTTTATTGTAGAGAGGCTGTAGCGTTGATAATTCCGCCAAAATCATTGATAAAACTGTAGTTAATTTTGCCACTGCTGATCGTAGTCGCGGTTTTGAGAGTAAAACTGGTCTCAGTTAGCGGAGCAGCCATTTGACCGTCGACGATATATTTTTTACCAGTCGACTCCAGTTCAATACTATTAAACGAGACAAAATAGGGCGTTGGATTATTAACGGTCACAACGGACTTGCCCTGTTCATGCTTCATTCTCCAGGTTAACTTTGCCGGAGCCTCACCCGCCAGATCGCCCAATCCTTGAGGGCGGTAAAACAGTTTAATGCGCGTGCGAAACGCTAACTGCAGCGTGTTCTGCGCAGCTGAATTCTCATTTTTATTAGCTTTTGGCGGCACTTCCAGTACGTTGAACCAGAATACACTTTCCCGGTCACTGGGAAGAGTTTGACTACCGGTATACATAATTTTTATCGTCTGGCCTTTTTTGGGATCGATACGAGAAACCGGCGGAGTGGCGTTAAATGGTACCTTAATTGCACCAGGTTCCGTATTATCATTACCGGTATCCAACCAAGTTTGTACCAGCAATGGCCGCGAGCCTTTATTCTCCAGGCGCACGTTAACATCTTTTTGTGCGCCGCGATAAACGATACGCGTACCTGAAATAACAATATCAGCCCAGGCGACATTACTTAGTAACGTGCCGGTAAGCGTGATGACCGTAAATGCAGTTCTCAGATGACATAACATAAGCATTCCTTGCGTGCTTAAATATCGCCATTAATCCATCGCGGTATGGGCAGGATATTTTATTGATAATAAGCGTACCGAAAAATATCGGCACGCATGCTCGCATGACAATTCGCTAAATAATCTTCACGGGTAGGTGTAGATTAATTATAAACGATAGAGTAAATAGAGTTAGTGGTGACCGCGCCGGAGGTCACTGCATCGCTGGTGACACCAGGAGCCATAACGTAGGAAGCGCGCAGATTATAGGTACCGGCGCGGGTAGTATCATCCAGTGCCAGTTCGTGTTTGTCAGAGTGGTTAACCATATTCACCAGAGTCAGACCGCCGGCAGCTTCAACTTCGTGTACTGCGATACTTACGCCATTGGCCATTTTAATGCCTGAGCCCAGGGTAATATTGGTATTGTTAGCCAGAGTACCGTCGCTGTTGGCGAAGTCTGCAGAACTCATATACAGAGCTACGTTTTTCAGATCAGCATCAGCGCCAGTGCAGTCCACGGTGATAGAGAAATCTTTAGGATTCAAACCAGTGGTGTTTTGTGCAACGGTTGCGGCAGCTTTCATATCTGCCAGAGTAACGGTTTTCAGTGTAACAGTACCGTCAGAACCGATACTGGTTTTACCGCCGTCAACAACTTTAGCGATACAGGTCGCTGGATCGACCTGGCCATTGAACGTGATCTGGCCAGCTGCTACTGGATCGGCAGCCATTGCAGAACCCGCGCCCATCGCCATAACCATAACTGCTAACGATAATGTTTTTTTCATTATTACATACATCCTTAATGTGAATAAAAATTGTCATCTATGATTAAATGAGGGCGCAGTATGAGCGAGGGAAATATAATATGTAAAATAAAACACATGTATTATCATTTAGAAACAATTCATGTTAACTATAAATAAGGATATCCGTATAAAATATATTGAAAATAAATATATATATGATTAAATTTTATACTTTTAGGTATAAAATTAGTTCATTCAAATCATGTAGCTGATTACAAGAATCATTTTTTTATATTTTCTTAAAAGTAAAATTAAAAAAACTAAATGGATTTATTTATTTCATAAAACAATATTAAAAAAGAAATAAATGTCAATGACTGCATTATGGTGTATTACCAAGAACGCTATTGTTGTGTCCGCTCATTCATTGAGCGCTGATGGCAAAAATTGCCGGGAGCATGTTTTACCAGCTCACGTAATAACGTGCAGATATGCTTAAAAGGCCAGCGACGGGTTCGTCCGGCAGGTAATGATTTCAGTCCTGCAACACTCGACTGCGTGAACCAGTTAATCCAGCGTCCGACGGAGGAACGGGCACAGCAGAGCGTTCTGGCAACATCGCTGACGCGGTCGCCCTGATGCAACATCAGCATGGCCGTCAGCCTGCGGATGCGTTTTATGGATTACTTACTGCATCAGGCGTCGTTCGTCACGGGGAATGGGTGCTATGATCGGCATCGCTTAGTCCGGTTGGTGATTTGTTTTGATTTGGCGATTGATCAGATTGCACCATCCGGACCGGGTTCCCTCAAAGGGATTTACTATTCCGCGTAGCTATTTAGAAAAAATTTTTGATGCAAACATAGGAAACAGAATGGCTGCGCTCAATAATCTGTTCTACCGCTTTAATTTTAAACGCTTCGGGATAACGTTTACCGCTCATGGGCTCCTCTCTTTAAGTCATTTTAAATGACTCAGTGGCGTCTGTTAAACCTGTGGCGATTCACTCCGCTGTTTTATCCAGACGAAATTATCCTGATAATGTGCTGTAGCGGCTGAATGACTTAATGTCACATTAACCTAAACACTGAATAGTTTCTCAGTTACCTGATTTTTCATTGTTATCTATTAGATACTGCAAGCATTTTACCTTTATACCCTTTCTCTCCCATACGTCCTGTTTATTCGTAATCCCTCCCATTATTATATTTCAGCAGCAAAATACCCGTATACATTCTTATACCCGGTACTCATATTACTCCACATAATCGTGCTATTCACATTTAGAGATCACGTCATCGAACTGCTGACGAAGGAATCTCTATGCGTAAAGCCCGTCTCCCTGAGCATCAGAACATCGCCGTAATTAAGTTGGTCGAAGCTGGACGAGCGGTTAAAGATATCTGCCAGGAGGCGGATATTTCTGAAGTGACTGACGACATCTATGGACATTGGGTTTGACCACATCCTGTTTCTCACTAATGTGCTCCGGGAAAGAGTTTTCATCAAATGAGCAATTGAAAAGAGAAGCCAGAAGCTGAAGTTGCTTCGACCGATAAGTCTGTCGGTTGCTCAGACTGTCACGATCAGAATTAAGTCAGATCAACTTATTGGCAAGGTATGACTCCCAGCGTTAAGTTACAAGATTTTCTCATGGCATTAGCATTACACCCCCTTAAAGTTTACATGCGTCTCTATAAAAGAGTCTTAAATTTGTATATAAGAAGTTGATGAGAGCACAAATGTCACCATTAAGTCATTGAATAACAATGCAATAAAAGAAAAAATCTTAAATTAGGTTTTAATAATAAGAATTCATTACAGGTTTACAGGATTTACTTTTATATTTCATCACATCACCCCGATAGTGACGAAGGCAGCAGACAGATGGTATTGATAACCGTTATTTATCACTCTCATGATTTAGCAAATAGTGCTGTTTTAAGATTTTTTATGATATTGGAGATTATGTATAAAAATCCCAATGGGTGAAATACAAATCCGAAATGATGTATTACGACTGTCGGATCTGTCATGGTTCCTTAAAGCTGTATTTTAGGTCTTTCCAGGAGTTTATGACACTGACAATAATTCGCGACTTTTGACAGCCGTAGCACTGTATATTATCTGGATTGACACATTTATTTACCAATGAAATATTAATAGAAACATCGACGGGAGTCGTTCAGGATGATGAGAAAGCCTTCACAAATTGTCCATTGCATTAGTTGCGATTTATCCTGTCAATTATTCCCTGACAGCGCAGTACGGGTGCAATACTGTCATAATGCGGCATTTTCCATCTGGCCAGATGGTAATGCTTTCCTGAAAAAAGGGTTTATTGAAAAGTTATTGCTTGATAGACACAACCATTTATCCAGCGGTTTTATCTTTGTTGATTTTTCTTTCCCGAATCTTCGACGATTTACCGATTTACAATGGGCTGACAGTCTGGCAAACAGTGGTATGCATATTGTCCTGATTTCTGACAAAAGTTTAACTCCGCTGGCCAATTACTGGATTTTGAAAAGCAATAAAATACAAGGAATTATTTATTCCGATGACGATGATATTGTGCAACAGCAAAAGATGCACCGCTTGTTTACCGGTCGGCTTGCCAACAGTAAACGTGGACGAACGCTTAACTATACGGAATTTATATTACTTAAGCGCTTTGTATCAGGAATAAGTATTCAGCAGATTGTAAATATTGACAATATTGATATTAAGAAACTTTATGTGCATAAGCTGCGGCTTGAAAATAAGCTAGGGCATAGCATTCATAAAATAATATCAAATATTTTATAGATCCGTTTCCATTTTTATTATTTCCATATTATTGCGATGTGGAAGACGCTTTACGCCATAATGCAGGAGGCAGAATGCCAACTCCCCAAAATTACTCATTCATCGCCATAGCGGTATCAGCAGCATTAGCCTCTATGGTATTTCCCTCCCAGGCGGCCTGGGTCGACGTTGATAGTCTGCCATCCAGTGGGCTAGTCAGCCAGTTGCCGCCGGAATTACAGGCTATTATTCCCGCTCAGGCCAGTACCGGTTTCACCAAAGTCGGTACCATGCCCAACTACGTTTATCAGTGGAACACCGGTACCATCCCGGTTTATGGCAATGGCCTCACGCTTAATGGGCCGGGCGCGGAGGCGTTTGAACACACTGTCACGGTTATTCAAAACAGCGGGACGGGAAGTCCGGGCGTGATTTTTGGCAACGACCTGACCATTCGGACGCAGTCGGCGAATGCCGCGAATAATGGTAGAGACGTCGATGGCATCCGTACTCACGGCGCAAATACTCCGGATAACCCGGTATTTATTATTACCGGTGACCGTACCAACATCTACGTGGATGGTCAGGATGGTGACGGTATTAACGCCGGATATAACTCACTGGGCCAGGGTTGGACCGGATCGGCCAATATTTACGTCGGCGACGATCTGTATATCAAAACAACAGGTAGCCAGGGACGTGGAATTACAGCTAACGCCATGCGGGATGCGTCACGTGCCAAAAATACGATTGTCGTCGGCAATCGTGCACATATTGTTACTACCGGCGACAGTTCGGAGGGGCTGCGTACCGGACAAAGCGGTTCTTTGATTCGTCTGGGTGACGATGCAACCATCGAAACCTCCGGCGCATCCTCAACGGGGATTTACGCAGCATCCTCCTCCAGAACCGAGCTTGGCAACAACGCTACTATTACGGTGAACGGTGCCAGCGCACACGCGGTATATGCAACTAACGCTACCGTTAATTTGGGAGAGAATGCCACTATTAGCGTTAACAGCGCCAGTAAGGCTGCATCCTATAGTAAAGCCCCTGCCGGTTTATACGCCCTCTCCCGAGGCGCCATTAATCTGGCAGGCGGTGCGGCTATTACTATGGCGGGCGATAACAGTAGCGAAAGTTACGCCATCAGCACGGAAACTGGCGGCATTGTTGACGGTTCTTCAGGAGGTCGTTTCGTCATCGACGGTGATATTCGTGCTGCTGGCGCCACCGCCGCCAGCGGTACGCTACCGCAGCAGAACAGTACGATTAAGCTCAATATGACGGACAACTCGCGATGGGACGGGGCGTCGTACATCACCAGCGCTACGGCGGGCACAGGCGTTATCTCTGTACAAATGAGCGATGCGACCTGGAATATGACCAGCAGCTCAACGCTCACTGACCTGACGCTGAATAGTGGCGCAACCATTAACTTCAGCCATGAAGATGGCGAGCCATGGCAAACGCTCACCATCAATGAAGATTATGTAGGCAACGGCGGTAAGCTGGTCTTTAATACTGTGCTCAACGATGATGATTCCGAAACGGACAGGCTGCAGGTTCTCGGCAATACTTCAGGCAACACATTTGTTGCAGTAAATAATATTGGAGGAGCCGGGGCTCAAACCATTGAAGGTATTGAAATTGTTAACGTTGCTGGCAATTCTAACGGTACTTTCGAAAAAGCAAGCCGTATTGTTGCCGGAGCCTATGACTACAACGTGGTGCAGAAAGGTAAAAACTGGTATCTGACCAGCTACATTGAGCCGGACGAACCGATTATTCCCGATCCGGTGGACCCTGTTATTCCCGATCCGGTAGACCCTGATCCAGTAGACCCGGTTATCCCTGACCCTGTTATTCCCGATCCGGTGGACCCTGATCCAGTAGACCCTGAGCCAGTAGACCCGGTCATCCCTGATCCGGTCATTCCTGACATAGGGCAATCTGACACACCGCCGATAACAGAACATCAGTTCCGTCCGGAAGTGGGCAGCTATCTTGCCAACAACTATGCGGCAAATACGCTGTTCATGACGCGTCTCCATGACCGTCTGGGTGAAACCCAGTACACCGATATGCTGACGGGTGAGAAGAAGGTCACCAGCCTGTGGATGCGTAACGTCGGCGCCCATACTCGCTTCAACGATGGCAGCGGGCAGCTAAAAACCCGCATCAACAGCTATGTGTTACAACTGGGAGGCGATCTGGCACAGTGGAGCACTGACGGTCTTGACCGTTGGCATATTGGTGCAATGGCAGGTTATGCCAACAGCCAGAACCGCACGCAGTCGTCCGTGAGTGACTATCATTCCCGTGGTCAAGTCACCGGTTACAGCGTCGGCCTTTACGGCACCTGGTATGCTAACAATATCGATCGGTCTGGGGCTTATGTGGATACCTGGATGCTGTACAACTGGTTTGATAACAAGGTGATGGGTCAGGATCAGGCCGCTGAGAAATATAAATCCAAAGGAATTACCGCCTCGGTTGAAGCCGGTTACAGCTTCAGGTTAGGTGAAAGCGCGCATCAAAGCTACTGGTTGCAGCCCAAAGCGCAGGTGGTATGGATGGGCGTGCAGGCTGACGACAATCGCGAAGCCAATGGTACCCTCGTCAAGGATGATACCGCTGGTAATCTGCTAACCCGCATGGGCGTAAAAGCCTATATTAACGGCCACAATGCTATTGATGACAATAAATCTCGAGAGTTCCAGCCATTCGTGGAAGCGAACTGGATCCATAATACGCAGCCTGCCAGCGTGAAGATGGACGATGTCAGCAGCGATATGCGTGGTACGAAAAATATTGGTGAACTGAAAGTGGGTATTGAAGGACAAATTACCCCGCGCCTGAACGTATGGGGTAACGTGGCGCAACAGGTAGGTGACCAGGGCTATAGTAATACCCAAGGCCTACTGGGGGTTAAATACAGTTTTTGATTCAGGTAACAACAGAGCCGCTGATCTTCAGCGGCTTTTACCCGGAAGCGCTTTCATTTGGCTGATACGTTCCATGAACGGTTCCCAAAACCGCTTAATGTGTACAGAAAA
This sequence comes from Salmonella sp. SAL04202, assembly GCF_046550775.1. Classification (NCBI taxonomy): domain Bacteria; kingdom Pseudomonadati; phylum Pseudomonadota; class Gammaproteobacteria; order Enterobacterales; family Enterobacteriaceae; genus Salmonella; species Salmonella sp. SAL04202. Next base: position 343,767 of record NZ_JBGDXK010000005.1, read on the forward strand.
ATATCGGGCGTTTCCCGATGGTGAACATAAAACCACGATGGCCCTGAGTCAGGATGGTGTAACTGATACTTTTCCCTGGATAGACATAAAAATCGGGTAAAACCGTCTCGATAACCGCATCGGACAGTGTTTCGTCACGCGTGACTTTGTTGATATCCGTCGATATAAAATGGGTGCTGTCTTTATTTTCACTCCATACATAGGAAACATCACGGCGGATCACGCCGCTCATTTTATTATCGACGTAATACGTTCCGCTGATGGAAACCACCCCAGTACGTTTTTTCAGCGAATACATAAAATCCAGCGTCAGGTTAGCCTGAGTGTTGTTATAAAACACAATCACAGGCGCAGTACATTTCTCTGGATCCCGGTTCTTTTCCGTATACAAATGAAAAAGATGTCCAAGCCCTACTCCCAGAAAAAGTAGCGTCAGGCAGGCTAACATCAGTGCCTTTTTACCCATGTGTCACCCCGCGGAAAAAAAGCGTCACGCAGCCTGTATCACCGCGCGTTTTATAAGGTTGCTGACAAATCAATGCCGTAACCGCTGGGGTGCGACTGCTGGAAGGGAAATAGACCCATGGGTATTTCTGACAATCCATACCGGTTTTTAGAATCATTGACTTATAGCTTGCAAAGCGGCTACCGCTTTCGATATCTTCATTCCGCGAGAAAAAATGACAGCCCTGAGTTGTTTCAACCAGCGTGTAGCGATCGTAAAAATCCTTATCGGGAACGGTTTGCCAGCTTATAGTGCCAAGCAAAATACCGACAGCAAATGTCCCGGTCATCCAAAGTACAGGTACATAATGTTTAAACCAACGCCCTGACGTACGCGGCGGCGTCTCACCCTTTTTTTCTATTGTCTGAGCGAAGTCTTTGCGGATGGTCATGATGCTCACACCAGGCTCAATCTGAAAGCCTCTACGCGGAACCGTGATTATCAGCGTATCTTCATTTTCGCCAACGGTACGTAATCCGCGGCGAATAATGGAGATATTCTGATAAAGCGTATTTGCCGACACCACCATGCCGTCTTCTTCCCACACTTTTTGAAAGAATGTTTGTTGTGAGACGACGGAGGGGGCGTTTTCCAGCAGAAGGCGCAAGCAGCGGCTGGCGGGCGTTGTCAGAATAATGTTGAGATCTGGCCTCGATAATGACGCCAGGCGATTCATTTCTGGATTAAATTCAATATTATCGTTAATTATCCATAACATCGCATTGTTACCATGCCAAAACATAACGTAGTTGGAGAGGGTTAATAGACACCACTGAGTATAGTCTGATGCTGTGGCTGCGTAGCAGGACATGGATTGTCCCCTGCACATACCGATCATATAGAAGAGCGAGAGGCATAAGACATTAACAGGTAAGCGTAGACACCGCTTTTCTCATTATAGCAGACTCAGGAGTGAAAGTACGTTTGGTTTTCTTGTTCGTTAAGTCTCCTGTTTTGTATTGAGGTGAGAATATCACCTTTAATCAAGTGGCCAAATTTACTGTGCCACTACGCTTTAATATCTCATAGATAAATCATGAGAAAAAATATCCTGATAATCTACCCCACATGAAACACAAGGTTTTATTCAATGTGTTCTCTATAATGGCTTGTAATATCCAAAAAAGCAGCACTCGTTATGTAGGGATAGTTTCCAATTTATTAAGAGTTACAGTAGCCATACTTAATAGTAGCACGCTTCGCACTTAATATTTAAGCTGTGCTTTATGTTATTTTAATATAAATAAGTTAACTCTTAATTGATATATTTCAAACTTATACTAAATAATTTTAAAACTATCCATCAGAAACAATTTGTAGGGATATAGTCTGTTTTTTCAATCAATAATCCTCTCTGCCATGTAAAATAGAAACATTTATTCATAATATGAATATTGTTGTGATAACAGATTCGCGTGAAAGTAAATCAACTGAAGGTGATGTCGATGAATATTCCTTCAGAAAGAACTCAATAAGGTAATCCAGAATTGGCAACGGATTACTGTCATCAGCTTAAAAACGGAAATCGCCCCGGCGATTAATGACTTTAACACTGATAGTGATTATCAGTGAAAGGCAACAACAAGGAATGAATTATGTCTACACCCGCGAATTTTAACGGTCAACGCCCTGCCATTGATGCTAACGACGCAGTAATGCTGCTGATTGACCACCAAAGTGGCCTGTTTCAGACCGTCGGCGACATGCCGATGCCGGAATTACGCGCGCGCGCCGCGGCGCTGGCTAAGATCGCTACCTTATGCAATATGCCGGTCATTACTACCGCATCCGTACCACAGGGACCGAATGGTCCGCTGATTCCGGAAATCCATGCGAATGCGCCCCACGCGCAATATGTCGCGCGTAAAGGGGAAATTAATGCCTGGGATAATGCCGATTTTGTACAAGCGGTAAAAGCGACAGGCCGTAAAACGCTGATCGTCGCCGGTACTATTACCAGTGTCTGCATGGCTTTTCCAGCCATCAGCGCCGTCGCGGAAGGGTACAAGGTATTTGCGGTAATTGATGCCTCCGGCACGTACAGTAAAATGGCGCAGGAAATTACGATGGCCCGCGTGGTGCAGGCGGGCGTAGTACCAATGGATACCGCGGCGGTAGCCTCTGAGCTGCAACGTACCTGGAATAGGGAAGATGCCGCAGAATGGGCGGATGTATATACCAAAATATTCCCGGCCTATCAGCTACTGATTGAAAGTTATACCAAAGCGCAGGAAGTAGTAAAAAATAATGAACTGCTGGATTCTCAACGCGCATAAATAACGCCCTGAAGAGACTAAATAGCCCCATTTAATGGGGCTATTTTACTTGCCATTTTGGACCTGGGCAGTGCTCGCCAAAACGCATTAGCGTTTTGAACGCCGCTTGCGGCGGCCCGAAGGGCGAGCGTAGCGAGTCAAACCTCACGTACTACGTGTACGCTCCGGTTTTTGCGCGCTGTCCGTGTCCAAACTGGCTGCGCCAATAACGCCTGGTGGGATAGGCTCTTAATCAAATACGCCATTAATAATCGCCGTGACCACCGCGGTACTGAGCGCGATCAGCACCAGATTATCCCCAACGATTTTCCACTCATAGCCCGGATAATAAGGTAATTGTCCCAGCATAGACGTCGGCACCGTTTTTTTAGCGATTCCCGGCGGCAGCGGTTTTCCTCTCGCCAGATTTTTCGCAATCCCCGGAGGTAAAGACTGATAACCCGTCAGCCCTAAATTCACTGCCAGTTGCCTGGCGACAGCATAGCTAATGTCCGACTCGACGTGATCCGGTTTACCGCCATTTTTACGGTGTTCCGTTTTTTGCCCGGCATTTCCTTTATGTCCGTTACCGTTATTACCCTGATTAGCCGCGTTATTACCATGTCCGCCGCCATTGCCATTTCCCGGATTCGCCAGCACAGGCGTAGCGCTCAGGGAAAACGTAATCAACGTCGCCAGGACGGCGGTTAAACCACGACGATTATTCATGATATTGCCCTTCTGATGTGGGATACCATGAAAATAGCGCCCCGCCATAAAAAGAACAACTACATTGATTCTTATTTTAAGCGGGGCTCGCCAACAGCAGCTTATCGTATCCAGATAGTCAGTAAAATCAGGATGATTGCTATCAGGACAACCTGATAAAAAATTTTGTCCAACCCTCTTTTTTGCATGGCGTCACCTCGTTATAAAACGATTTGCCAGAGGGCTAAACACAACACCAACAGGCTAATCAGTAAAAATATCAGCGCGATGATTTTATCGGGTGAGCGATTCATCTGGGCGATCCTCAAACATCATTAAAACCACTGGCCAAAGCGTTTGATATAAAAGCGCTTCATGCCTTGCGCCACCAGACAGTAGCTCAATAATGTCGCCACCAACCACGGGAAGTAGCTCAGTGGCAGCGGCTCCAGTCCAACCATCGCGCCCAGAGGTGAGAATGGAATATAAATGCCTATCGCCATAATCAAGCCGGTCGTCAATAATACCGGCAACGTCGCCCGACTTTGGATAAACGGTATTTTCTGCGTCCTTAGCATATGCACGACCAGTGTCTGCGAGAGTAGCCCCTCAATAAACCAGCCGGACTGGAAGAGCGCCTGCGCCTCTACGTTATTAGCCGCAAAGACGTACCACATCAACGCAAAGGTTGTGATATCGAAAATAGAAGACGTTGGGCCAATCCATAGCATAAAACGACCAATATTTTTCGCGTCCCATTTCCGCGGCTTACGCAGGAACTCTTTATCCATTTTGTCCCACGGCAACGACAACTGCGAAATATCGTACATCAAATTCTGGATCAACAGATGAATCGCCAGCATCGGCAGAAACGGAATAAACGCGCTGGCTACCAGTACCGAAAAAACATTGCCGAAATTAGAGCTGGCGGTCATATTCAGATATTTAATGATATTGCCAAAGGTTTCCCGCCCTTTGATAACGCCTTCCTCAAGCACCATGAGATCTTTTTCCAGCAGAATAATATCTGATGACTCTTTAGCAATATCGGCGGCGCTATCGACGGAAATTCCCACATCCGCATCACGAAGCGCGGGCGCGTCGTTGATCCCATCTCCAAGAAAACCAACGGTATGACCATTTTTCTGTAGCGCTTGCAAAATACGCGTTTTTTGTAACGGCGTCAGCCGGGCGAATACTGCGCGTTTCTCCACTTCAGACACCAGTTCGGCATCCGACATCGCCTCAACCTGGGTTCCGGTCAGGATATCGTGCGTATCAATACCCACTTCCAGACAGATACGCGCCGTCACGACCGGATTATCGCCGGTGAGGACTTTGACCGCCACGCCGTTATCCCGCAACGCGGCAATAGCTTTTCCGGCGCTCTCTTTCGGCGGATCGAGAAAAGTGAGCATCCCTTCGATGGTAAGTTCGGTCTCATCCTCCACACTTAATGTCGGATTGTTCCCGGAACCATCCAGCTTACGTGTCGCTATCAGCAATACACGGAATCCCTGAGCATTGTAATCTTCGGTTTTCGCCAGCAGCAGCTCGCGGCGTGTTTCCGTCAGCGCCACCACACGATCGCCTTCGCGAAGATGGGTGGCTACCATCATCATCTCTTCAACAGCGCCTTTGCAGATCAGGCATCTGTCTCCATGCTGCGTATCCTCCACCAGGACCGATACCCGGCGACGTACAAAGTCGAATGGCAGTTCATCGCGTTTAATGAAGCGCGCTTTTGTCGATGGTGCAATTCGCCCCTCGCCAAAACGCAGTATGGCGCGATCCATCACATTCCGGGCGCCGCTCTGGCTGCTACTATTCAGCCAGGCCAGCATCAATACCCGGCTGCTTTTTACACCGCTCACATCCAGATGATGCTCCAGAAAAATATTGTCCTGGGTTAAGGTGCCGGTTTTATCTGTACACAGCACATCCATCGCGCCGAAGTTTTGAATAGCGTTCAGGCGCTTGACGATCACTTTGCGCCGCGACATCGCAATCGCGCCTTTTGCCAGGTTGGAACTGACAATCATGGGCAACATTTCCGGCGTCAACCCCACCGCAACCGCCAGCGCGAACAGCGAAGCCTCTACCCAGTCTCCCTTACTGAAACCATTGATCAGCAGGACAACCGGTACCATGATCAGCATAAAGCGTATCAACAGCCAGCTCACGCTGTTGACTCCGCGATCGAAAGCCGTCTGGGTACGCGTACCCACAATGGATTTCGCCAGCGAGCCGAACCAGGTACGGCTTCCCGTCGCGACCACGACCGCTTGCGCTCTGCCGCTGGTTACATTGGTTCCCATCAGACAGATATTGCCCAAATCTAGCAGGCTTTTATCTTTATCAGGCAATTGCTCGCTGTCTTTACCTGCCACATCAGCCATAACATCGTATTTTTCTACGGGTAATGATTCACCACTAAGAATTGACTGGCTGATAAAGAGATCGCGCGACGCCAGCAGTCGAACGTCGGCGGGCACCAGATCGCCTGCGGCCAGAAAAACCACATCGCCCGGCACCAGTTCTTCAATGGGAATCTCTTCCTGCACCGCGCCTATATTGCCCGGCCCACGACGCAACACCGTGGCGGTGGTGCGAACCATCTTTTTCAGCGCCTGTGCTGCTCTGTTAGTGCGAAACTCCTGCCAGAAACGCAATAACCCGCTCAAACTGACCATCGTCAGAATAATCAGCACGCCGGTGAGATCGGTCTCTTCGCCACGGCGTAACGGGAGCCAGTAATCCGTGATGAAACTGACCCCTGCCAGTGCCATCAGAACGTAAATAAACGGGTTATTGAATGCCTGCAGAAGCTGAACCAGCACCGGAGGAACTTGCTCATGCGCCACTTCATTGCGCCCATACACTTTCAACCGTTCGCTGGCCTCTTCTATCGTGAGGCCCTGACGATGGCTGTTCAGCCGCGCCAGTGTCTCCTCCGGGCTATGAAAAGCTTCCGCTTCGATCGGAAATACTTTTTTATGCTGCTTATCATTTTCTGACGCCGGGCGATTGAGTTTCCGGTTTTCAATGTTCATGTCAGTCATGATGAATCCCCAAAATTAAGGTGTAGTGTTTCCTGCATATCACGCCCAGGGAATAGTAAACTCACGATTTGAAGGTGAATGCCCCGGGAGAATTATCTATGCATAAAAAAGGTTATTGCTTACTCACTATTTTGAGTGGGTTTTATTTTATCGACTCGGGAATATCCATCATTCCCTCCTTATACGCCTGGCGTAATGTTGCAATTGAATAAAAAACTATTATTGACTATCAATGCTCCAGTGAATTGCGGTGATATTATCGTTATCACCTATTCTGGATATAATCAGTTCTCGCGTTTTACGATAATCAGCATGACCCACGAGCTCGGCACGAATTTCTTTATAGCCCTGTTCCTGAGCGGGGACCGAACCTAACCCTTGTAAACAGATCGCGGCCTCTTTTACGATATTCAGTAACCACTGACGAACCTCGCTCTCATCTTCTTTATTACAGGTTACTTTCAGGATATAACGTTTTTCTCCCTCGGCGGATACCGGGAGTTGATTTATACGCTGCGCCGCTTCACGCAGTAAAATATTGGCACAAAGAATAATGATCGTCGCCGCCAGCGCATTTTTGAACTGCCCTAAGCCGCATAACACGCCGATGCCCGCCGAACACCATAGCGTTGCCGCAGTGTTCAGCCCGCGCACATTCATCCCTTCGCGCATGATGACGCCCGCCCCCAGAAAGCCAATCCCAGAGACAATCTGCGCCGCAATTCGCCCGGGGCTGTCTGGCGATGTCGTCATGGAGCTCAGAATAAAAACGGCGGCGCCTGTCGCCACCAGCGCATTAGTGCGTAATCCCGCCATACGTTGACGCCATTGTCTTTCCGCGCCAATCAGCGCGCCCAACAGCATAGCGGCCAGTAAATTTAAAATATAAGGAAACATTAACATACGTTCCTCCATTTTTTCTGGAAGAATAAGTACGTGCTATATTTAGCACACGACAAATTTCTGCCCTGAGGCAATTAGCGTCGTGTTAACGGCGGAGGAAATAAAGCGTGTTTAAACATGAACATGACGATTACCTCGCGACAATGCGCGTGTTGTAACATTATTGGGATGACAATCGTCACAAGGGGAGATTGCTGCCCACCGGTTCGGCAAGCAGCGCAGGAATAGCGTGCGTTAACTTGCCAGATGATTTACGTAAAAGTGACTGTCCAACATATTACTCCTGCATGAATTTGCGCTTATTATAGTCAGTCAATATGTTCTGTAAAGTGCAAAGGCGGGGATAGTGACGATTTGTTTAAGTTTGTTTGATATTTTCCTATGACAAAAAAATGACAATATTATGTCAATAACAGGCTCGTCTGAAATCATTAAACAATAAATTCCTGCTTAATGCTGGCGATAGCTCTGTTATGATGCCTGCACGTAAAAAAATAAAACAACATGACGAGGAAAAAATGGGTTCCACCAGAAAAGGGATGCTAAACGTCCTGATTGCCGCCGTATTGTGGGGGAGTTCAGGCGTTTGCGCGCAGTACATCATGGAGCAAAGCCGTATGTCGTCACAGTTCCTGACGATGATACGTTTGTTATTCGCCGGGCTGATACTGGTGACCTTCTCCTTTATGCACGGCGATAAGATATTTTCAATTCTTAAAAACCGCAAAGATGCACTGAGTCTGCTGGTTTTCTCCGTGGTGGGCGCGCTCACCGTTCAGCTAACCTTCCTGCTCACGATAGAAAAATCCAATGCCGCCACCGCGACAGTGCTGCAATTTTTATCGCCGACCATTATTGTCGCGTGGTTTGCATTAGCGCGAAGAACACGACCAGGCATTCTGGTCTTAACCGCCATTCTTACATCGCTTATCGGCACCTTTTTACTGGTGACTCACGGCAATCCAACATCGCTGTCGATCTCTTCAGGCGCGCTGTTCTGGGGTATCGCCTCCGCATTTGCCGCCGCCTTTTATACGACCTGGCCTTCCAGGCTAATCGCCCAATACGGCACACTGCCAGTGGTCGGCTGGAGTATGTCCTTTGGCGGCCTTATTCTGCTGCCCTTCTACGCTAAAGAAGGAACGCACTTTGCGGTGAGCGGCAGCCTGATTCTGGCCTTTTTCTACCTTGTGGTGATCGGTACGTCGCTGACGTTCAGCCTGTATTTGAAAGGCGCGCAACTGATTGGTGGCCCCAAAGCCAGCATTTTAAGCTGCGCGGAACCGTTAAGCAGCGCCCTGCTGTCGCTGCTGCTGTTGGGGATTAGTTTTACCTTGCCGGACTGGCTGGGCACGCTGCTCATTCTCTCGTCAGTGATTCTGATCTCCCTCGATTCCCGTCGACGCGCGCGGGCCGCTTAACGCTGTTGATAATCACGATGACCGGGCGGAAGAGGGAAAAGTTTAATGGCGCTTTGCCTTAATCTCTTCGTCAGAAAGCCCGGTAATCATCAGCACCATCTGCCGATCGATCCCCTGTTCCAGCATCGTATGCGCAATACGCAAGGCTTCCTCCTGCTTACCTTGATGTATACCTTGCTGTATGCCTTGTTGCACGCCTTCACGCTTACCTTTTCTGCGCCCCGATTCACGTATTCTGTCTACGATCGTCATTAATCTCTCCTTGTGTTGGGGAACACGACGCGCCACCTCGCGGATAAACTTGCCAAAACGAGGCGTGCTGCCATGCTGTATTAGCAAATAATTAAACAGCGCTTTTAGCTGACTGTCATTAGCGTTTCCCGTAATCAGAAGTACCGCTAAGCGCTCGACCAATCCCATCAGGTCGCGCTGACGTATATGCTTTTGTACCAGCTCCAGCATCGCGATACGTCGATGCTGCATAATCTCGTTATCCGGCACCACCGTAATGTCTACCAGTGGAAATGCCGTCGCATAAAGCTGACGCGCCAGTGCAGGATCGTCAAACTCATCCAGCCAGCACAGCGAAAAGGGATACGGGCTTTTCGCGCCATGGTAAAACAGCATGGGAATCACCAGCGGTAACGTTTTATGGCCAGCATCCAGATGGCGCTGCATCGCGGCAGTCGCGTAACGCATTAACCGAAACGCCATATGCGCGTCCGGCGTACTCTGATGCTCTATAACGACATAGATATAACCGTCGCCTTCACACGTTTTTAGCGACCAAAGGACGTCGGAATAAAACGCGCGTAAATTTTTCTCGATAAAACTGTCCGGCGCCAGTTTTAACGTCGTCAGATCGCAACGTATTCTTAGCGAATGGGGAAGATGAATATTGAGAAAATCCCGCGCGGTATCCGGATGGCGTAAAAACGTTTTGAATACCGCATCATGAGGCGTGGACGTGGGGCTTTTTTTCATGGCGATCCGCCACCTGAGGAATAAGATGACGCCACTGTACTCGCCAAAAATACAGACAGCATTCAGGAAAATTTAACCCTGCGAGGAGGCTCGAAAGGGAATCACTGACGGCTGCAATACGTACATTTTTGCCCAGCCTGCTACGCATTATCGCCCGGTAGCGTAACGCTAACCGGGCCTACAAATACACGTCATCTGTAGGCCCGGTAAACGTAGCGCTCTTCGGCGATAAATCTCACACCAGCGCTTTGACTATCTCCATCAACCGAATGACGTCTTCGGGGCGCGTATTGCCGGTTTGCGGATCGATAATCGAGCTGTAAACATGCGGCATGACGCGCGGCACGCCTGCTTCCAGGCAGGTTTGCAGGATAATACCGAAATTATCCAGTGAGATACCGCCGGTCGGCTCGATGAGCGTCATGCCGTGGCGGGCGGCGGTTGTCGCCAGCGCATAGAGTTCCGGTAACGACTTTTCGCCGCCCATCGGGAAAAACTTCGCCGCATGTGCGCCCATATCCTGCATCATGCGTACCGCCGCTTCACAGGAAACGCGGGCTGGCGTTCCCTGGCTGCTGCTGATGCCGGTAGAAATCACCACCTCGCCAGGCGTTCCCGTCGGGCTGACCAGGGCATTAATATGTGTTTGCTCGCCGCCTGTCGCCGCCAGTGCGCCCGCTGCGAAGCCGCTGCCGGTAAAGGTCTGGTTGACATGGGCCGGGTGAGTATGGGCGGCAATCATCGCCGCTTTGTAGTACTGCGCCGGGTCGCCTGCGCCCAGGCCGACAGAAATTGACGGCACCTCCGCCATCCAGCGTTTCACCTCCGGCACGCCCTCTTCTACCGTAGCGAACTGCGCGGAAAGTACGCCAATGACCGCATGGCCTTCGGCGGCTTCATAGATAGCCTTCGCGTTGGCGATATCCTTTGCCAGCACGTTAATCGCTACCCGCTGACGATAAAAATTAATCTGCTGCATGTTCTGCAATCTCCCTGAGTCGCGCCACAATCAATGCCATTTCCCCTTCGGCTACCGTGCGTGGATCGAGGCTAAAAACCCCCTGATGAAGCTGATATTTGCGGGCGTAAATCGCTATCTCGCCGCCGCGCAACTGCGCTTCGACGTCCTGCGCGTTCAGCCCCAATTCAGATGCGTTCACCCGCACACGAATACGCCAGATTGCACGCCCGGCCTCATCCTGTTCGATATCGGCATAAAGTCCATGGATGGCGGAAATCGCTTCCGCGACCGGCTGTAACTGTGCTGCGGTCACGGTCGTCTGGCCCTGGTGGTAATTCTCCAGCGCATACACCAGCCCAACCATGTTTTCCTTGCCGATTTTCATTGCCCTGGCAATCCCCTGGTGCTGCGCTTTGCAGGCGGCAATCCACGTTTTCTTACCAGTGATAAAGCCGGAGGTTGGCGCATTAAAGGCTTTCGCGCCGCTATAGATAACCATATCCGCGCCGCTCGCCACCCAGCCGCGCAAATCCTCTTCCGCCGCGGCATCGACAATCAACGGCAGGTGGTTGGCCTGCGCCACCTGTACAAAATCGTCAATGCTCAACATGCCTTTCTGTACGCAATGGTGTGATTTCACATACAGTAGCGCGGCGGTCTTTTCGTTAATGGCGCTTTCCAGCTGCCAGCGGGCCGCCAGATTGCTCGACCCCACTTCCACTATGCGCCCGCCGCCAAGACGAATGGCGCTGGTGACTGGCGCGCCGTAGTCCACATTATGCCCGCGCAGCATCACTACCTCATTGGCCATACCGGTACTGTCCGGCATCAGGGCGACGCGCGCCCGATCGCCGTGGGTGATAGCGGCAGCGACGGCAATGGCAATACCCGCCGAGGCGCACGAGGTGATATAGCTATCTTCAGCACCCGTATAGCGCGATACCAGTTCGCCGTTTTTTTCCACCAGCGCATCAATCTCGACGAAAGCGGAAGCCGCGCGCGCGGTGGCCTGCATGACCTCCGGCGCGACGCTTGAGACGCCCAGAATGGTCATTTTGCCGCAGGCGTTAATGACCTTTTTCAACCCCAGTTGTTGATAGATATTCGGCGTCATGATTTACAGCACTCCCAACAACGAACAGACTATGCTCAGTGCGACAATCGACAGCAAAATGGTGGTGTAGCGCGGCCCTTTTTTTACCAGATAGAAGTAGATGGCGAATACCGCCGCCAGTGGCAGTAAGCCCGGCGCGATAGAGTCGAGGATCTGCTGAACCACCACTTCAGATCCTTTCAAAGCGCTAATTTTTAACGGCGTGGTGATTTTGACGTAGCTGGCGGAAAGCGCGCCCATCATGATCAAACCCAGCACGTTGGCCCCGTAGATCAGTTCTTTGATTCGCCCCCCTTGCAGCAGGCCGATAATCGAATCACGCCCCAGCGTATATCCCTTGTGGACCATGCCGTAGCTGATCGCCAGGGTGATCGCCGGGTAGAGAATCAGCGGGATAATACCGCCCATCGCGCTGCCATTTGCCGCGAACGGAATAAAGATCGCTATCAACAGCGGCATCACCGCCGCCCAGATAATCGAGTCGCCCATCCCGGCAAGCGGCCCCATCAGGCCCGTTTTAATGCCGGTGATAGACGAGTCGTTAATCGGCTCGCCGCGCGTTTTTTGTTCTTCCATGGCAATAGAGATGCCCTGAATCACCGCGCCGAAGGTCTGCTCGGAGTTAAAGAAGTTAAGGTGGCGTTTTAGCGCTTCTACCTGCTCCTCTTTTTGTGGGTAAAGTTTTTTGATGATCGGCGTCATCGAGGCGCAGAAAATCAGGCTTTGTAAGCGCTCATAGGAGCTGGAAACCTCGGCGCCCAGCCAGTAGATAAACCAGGCTTTGGTGATATCTGCTTTGGTCAGCGCCCCGCTTTCCCGCGCACGCTCAACCAGTTCATGTTGCATTACGTCACTGCTCATCATGCTGCTCCTTCATTTTTCGCCAGGCCTTTAATCAGGAAGGCGACACAGGTGCCGAAGATGGCCATCGCCATGATGTCGACCTTGAGGTATAACACCGCGAAGAACCCGCCGATAAACCACGGCAACAGGCTCTTTTTACCGATCACCATAATGGTGATGGCAAAGCCCAGCGCCGGCAGAATGCCGCCCATGATTTCAAAGGAGTGGGTTAACCAGTGCGGCATCAGTTTAAGGAAACTTTCCACCACATCCTGGCCAAAGTAGTTAGCGGCAAAGACCACCGGGAAGCGCAGCACCAGCCCCAGCAATGCCGGGTAAAGAAAGGCGCAACGCATGATGCCCGCCATGTTTGCCGTTTCCGCGTGTTTATCCGCCATATGCACCCAGGCGGCGTTCAGCGTGCGCCTAAGCTGATCGAGAAACACGCCAATCACGCCAAACGGGATTGCCAGCGCGATCGCCAGGTTTGGGTCCATACCGGCCTTCACCGCGATAGGAATGGAGATACAGGCCGCCAGCGCCGGGTCCGACGGCACGTTGCCGCCCGGCGTTGAGGTCACGCCCAAATAAACGAGCTGCATCCCTGCGCCGATGATCATCGCAGTCTGCATATTGCCAAGCAAAAGCCCGACAAATACCGCGATCACCACCGGTTGTAACAGCATCGCGGAGAAGGTGTAGCCGAGGCGTAAACGGGCAAACCAGTAATACAACCCCATCAGGCTTGCAAAGAGTAAGGTATCCATAGTGTTATCCTATACACTTCATCCTTCAGGCTGCCTCTTTGTTGGCTGCCTTCGCTCACCCCAGTCACTTACTTTAGTAAGCTCCAGGGGATTCACTCAGTTGCCGCCTCGATGCATCCAGAATGATTTTGTGTCTATTAAAGGGTTAGAATTTTTTCAGGATATCGTCGAGCGGCTGCGGCTTATCTTCCGGAATGGTCTGGAAAAATACCTGAACGCCACGGTTTTTCAGGTCGTTAAGAATGCCGACGTCTTTTTCATCCAGCGTAATATTCTGAAAAACCGCTTTGCGGTTTGGCCCGCCGCCGAGACCGCCAACCTGAATGCGGGTGACGTCAAAGCCCAGTTGTATGGCGTCCTGCACCGCCGCCAGTGAGGGAAAAAGCACCAGCACGTTACCGTCGCCAAGCTGATTTTCTTTCCATGCGGCGGCAAAACTCTGGTTGCCGAAGCAATCCACTTTGATATTTGGCGGCGCGGCCATCAGGTAGATATTTTTCATAAACGGATCGGCGTCCAGTTCATCACTCACAACGGCTATCCGGTTCGCCTGAGATTGTCCGACCCACTTCGTGACAACCTGTCCATGAATGAGACGGCTGTCGATGCGGCATAAAACGATATTGGCCATGATGTTTTCCTTAGAGTGATTGTTGTAGCTGACGTACATGGGCGACCACATCCAGGCAGCTACTACGCCCGGCCTCAACTAACTCATCCACGCAGGCGGTTAGCATCCCTTGTTCGCGCCTGTCCAGCGCCTCCAGCAGTAGCGACGCATTCAATCCGGCAATCACCGCCACCGGATAATCGGCGCTTAGCCGCGCCGCGACGTTGGACGTCGTGCCGCCGACAAAATCCGTCAGGATCAGCGAGCCTTCCGGCAGCGTTTTCACCACGGCCTCGACGCGTTGATAAAACTCGCCCAGCGTATCGACAGGCATTAGCGCGATTTCCGTCACGCCTTTAATTTCGCCCGTGACCATACGCAGGCTGTTGCAAAGCGGTTGTCCCCAGCCGCCATGCGTCAGCAGCAGGATGTGGGGCAACGGTTGTGTGGTAGTCAAAATGGCCTCCTGGCGCAATTACATGAGAACACCGGCATATATTGCCCGGTGGCACTGCGCTTACCGGGCCTACAGGACGCTCCCGGTAGGCCGGATAAGGCGTTTACGCCGCTATCCGGCATAACGCATCATCAGAAGAGCAAAGGTTGTGCCAGAATTTGTGTCACGCGAGGAAGAAGAAAGGTCTGGCGAGGCGCGAAGCCCCGCCAGTAAAAGGATTAGCTATAGAGCAGTTCGTAGATATAAAAATATTCCGCATCCGATAAACGGATGGCGTAGGCGTCTTCGATCGGCAGAAAAGCGGATTTGATGACACTAAACGCGCGCGCGTCCAGATTCGGCTGACGTTCCAGCGCCATCTGTAACGGTTTTCGGTTAATCACAATACGCTCTACCATACAGCAGCAGTGGATCAGGAAGCGCAGTGTCACCTGGCGGCTTGGTTTCAGGGAAAGCGAAGACGTCAGATGGTTAAAAACGCCCTCCATCTCTTTCAGAATACGCTGCGGGTTAAGCACGGAAATATGGTTGATGATGCTCTCCATCGTTAGCGCGCTGATAAAGCGCATGGCGCTGCGCTCCATCTCCAGACGGCGTTCAGCGTTGGACAGATCGGGCGTTAACAGGCTCAACACCAGTTCCGGCCCTTGTTCGGAGAAAAGCTCTTCCAGCGAAATAAACGGAATATCCGGCAGCCCCGGCTGGAAAGTGCCGACAATCCCCGCCAGCCGCTCGCTGGCATTCAATGCCTGCTGAACGCGCTCCAGGCTACGTACCTCGTTATAATCAAGGATCACCATCCTGGTGTCCTGCGACATCAGTTCGCCAAAGCTCTCCTCCAGCACCTTTTTGATTTTTTCCGCCGTTCCCATGCCGGTAATACAGGAGATGACCAGCACTTTGCCGCCGTTCTCCTGCTGCGGCGTACAAAGCTGGCAGGGGATATTTTTACTCTGCAGGAGCGCCGTCAACTGTGGTAAGTCGCTGGTTTCATAGCTTAAATCCAGCCCGACTTCCAGCAGACTGGTCAGCGTGATATTCGGCATGAGCAAAACATCTATCTGGAATAACTTACTGATCGTACTGCCGAAATGGATCAATGAACCGATGTCCACCAACAGGATAAGCCGCCGATATTGGCGGGTTTGAATCATTTGGGTCAGCGTTTCCAGCGTGTCATGCACCGACTGTTCAAACGGCATGTCGATGGCGCTGAACAGCTCGCGCTCCAGCACGCGGTTTACATATTGCGCCTGACTGGTGGCGGTGGTCGCGCCGTGGGCGATCAAAATGACCCCGCAGTCGGGGCTGGCATCGATACGCTGACGATAATGGCGGCACTCTTTCAGGAACAGGCATAGCCAGACCACTTCCGTCGCCGGACACTGAATATGCAACAGTTCGTTGATTTTCCGACACAGCAGCGTGGCGTTGTCATATTCGTCTTTGCAGCGATCCAGGATCAAACTGGAAGAGTAAAGCTGCGGGATCAGGCCGCGCTGCACGTAGCCTATCAGCGCCAGGAAGTGTTTACGCAGTGGGTTAACCAGATTTTCCGGCAGCGAAAAGCCCAACACCTGCTCTACGCAGCCAATCAGCAGCGTCACGCGCTCTTCAATCTGGTCGCCATAGCGCGGCGGATGCGCCACGCTGTCGCGGCTGTAGAGACCGTATTCAAAAATCGAGCTGAGTTTATTTTTCAGGATCGCCAGCGTCTCCGCCGGGGGGACGTTACTGTTGCGCAAATTAACATATTCGCGCGTCAGGAAGCTGTAAAAGAGGTCGCTCTCTTCAATTTCCGCCCCGGTCGCCAGCGACGTCTTCAATGCGGGCAGCGTGCGCGCGTCTATATTTAGCCGCGCTTTACCGTCAAACAGAGTATCCACCAATAGACGCTGTTCCGGCGTCGGGTTAACCGACATCTCCGCCAGCCGCTTATCCAGCTGTAGCGTGTCGTTATGCTCGGTCATTCCCGATGCCCACGCCTGAGCGCAGAGAAACTGAATATCGCTTTTTAGCTGACCGATATTGCCTTCCAGGGGTTTATTCAGCAACCAGAGCAACAACGGTTTATCAATGCTGACCGTGCGTTCTATTTTGCGGCTTTCCCGCTGTAAGAACCCCACGATCAGTTCGATCTGTTCTTCAACGGAGCGCTGGCGAATGCCCGGCAAATCAATGCATACCTGAATACGCCGCTGGAAAGTACGTAACAGCGCCGACCCGACCGGCTCGGTAGTGGCGCAAATCAGACGTACCGAAATTGATCGCGGCTGGCTGCTCACGCCAAGCGGACGGTACTCGCCTTTATCCAGAATAGAGAACAGCTTTTCCTGCCCTTCATAAGACAGACGGTGCACCTCGTCCAGCAGCAGATAACCACCGTCCGCCTGCTCCACGAGGCCTGTTTTATGTTCATTCGCGCCGGTAAACGCCCCCTGCCGATGACCAAACAGATGCGAGGAGAGCAGTTCCGGGTTATGGGCGTATTCCGCGCAGTTAAAGTAGACCAGCGGCGGGATAGCGCCGCTCGCCTGTTCACAGGCGAAACGGTGCATCAGTTCCGCAAAAAAGGTTTTACCGACGCCGGACGGCCCGGTAAGCAGAACGTGTAAACCGTGCGGATAGAGCACCGCCGCACGGCCTTTTTCTACCGCATCGCGCAGGCTGCGATCGTAACCAATCAGGCTGGTAAACGGATCGTCGGGCGCGTAATGCTCTTCATGCGGCAGCACATCCGCCACCGACCGCACCTCGCGTTCAGACTCTTCCAGCTGTCGTCCCAGCAACGTTTCCAGCGCCTGGCGATGCAGAAAATAGACCGGGCGGCCACGGCTTTTGATTGCCAGGCCGTCATTCCATAACTGATTGAGATCTTTGCTGACGGAGTTACGCGCCAGCCCAAGATTGAAACCTATCGCCTCCGCCGTAAACGCCGTCTCCTGCGCCAAATCGGCAAGACATAGCCCGCGCGTCAGCCGTTCCAGCTCTCCCAGTACGATCTCAATACGTCTCATTACACTACCGCTTACGAAATAAAAGAGTAGTCAGAACATACACTATTCTGCCACGCAAGAAAGTGAAGGCGCAGCGAGAAACCGCCTTCCCACTTTTGCCTGACTTCAACGCCAACGGATAGCACGCCCCGATGAGTGAACGTCGCACGGTCTACACTTACTCTTGAAAAAGTGCAAACCGATAAGGATACCGTTTATGAAACGAAAAACGCTTCTGCTTATTGCCACACTTGTCGCGCTACCGGGCGTCACGTATGCCGACTCTCCGTTTAGCTCACTCCAGTCGGCGCATGAAAAAAATACGATTTTAAAGGATTTGCGCAAAATGTGTACGCCCAAAGGCGCGCTAACCGATGAAGCCTGGGAGAAAAAAATCATGGCGAGCGAGGGGAACCAGCAGCATATTCGGGAGGCGATGATCGCGATAGAGCGCAACAATCAGCATAACTACTGGCAGGCTCTCGGTAAGGTGGAATGCCCGGAGATGTAGCACACCTTTTCCGTTTTTTGGTCGCGAAAGTGCGGACTGTAACCGGTTTCTGTTCGCCAAAAGCGCGTATTCTGGAGCGAATTTACGCGATCAAGGAGCACGACAATGCGATATCGTTTTCCCGATAACTTCTGGTGGGGCAGCGCCTGCTCAGCGTTGCAAACCGAAGGGGATAGTCTGAATGGCGGTAAAAGCCAGACCACGTGGGATGTGTGGTTCGAGCGCCAGCCGGGTCGTTTTCATCAGGGCGTCGGTCCAGCGGAAACCTCAACGTTCTATCGCCACTGGAAGCAAGACATCGCGCTACTGAAACAGTTAAAACATAACAGTTTTCGCACCTCACTAAGCTGGGCGCGGCTCATTCCAGACGGCGTAGGCGAGGTGAATCCACAAGCGGTGAGCTTCTACAATCACGTCATCGACGAGCTACTGGCGCAGGGCATCACGCCGTTTATTACGCTGTTCCATTTTGATATGCCGATGGTCATGCAGGAGAAAGGCGGCTGGGAAAATCGCGACGTCGTAGAGGCGTTTGGTCGGTACGCGCAAACGTGTTTTACCTTGTTTGGCGACCGCGTGAAGCACTGGTTTACCTTTAACGAGCCGATTGTGCCGGTGGAAGGCGGCTATTTGTACGACTTCCACTATCCCAATGTGGTGGATTTTAAACGTGCGGCCACCGTGGCGTACCATACCGTGCTGGCGCACTCGACCGCCGTGCGCGCCTGGCGCGCCGGGCGCTACGACGGTGAAATCGGCGTAGTGCTGAATCTGACGCCGTCCTACCCACGCTCGCAGCATCCCGCCGATGTGCAAGCCGCGCATCATGCGGATCTGTTATTCAACCGCAGTTTTCTTGACCCGGTATTAAAGGGAGAATACCCGGCGGACTTGGTGGCGCTGCTGAAAACCTATGACCAGCTGCCTGCCTGTCAGCCAGGCGACCGTCAGCTTATTGCCGACGGCAAAATCGATTTACTGGGGATTAACTATTATCAGCCGCGCCGCGTGAAATGCCGTGATACGGCGGTGAATCCGCAAGCGCCGTTTATGCCGGAATGGTTATTTGACTATTACGACATGCCGGGGCGCAAGATGAACCCTTACCGCGGCTGGGAAATTTACGCGCCAGGAATTTACGACATCATTACCAACCTACGGGATAATTACGGCAATCCGCGCTGTTTTATCTCCGAAAACGGGATGGGCGTTGAGAACGAGCAGCGTTTTGTGCAAGCGGGACAGATTCACGATGATTACCGGATTGACTTTATTTCTGAGCATCTTAAATGGCTGCATAAAGGCATTAGCGAGGACTGTCACTGTCTTGGCTACCACATGTGGACCTTTATCGATAACTGGTCATGGCTGAACGGCTATAAAAATCGCTATGGTTTTGTACAACTGGATTTAGCCACCCAAACGCGCACGGTGAAAAAAAGCGGAGAATGGTTTGCCGCCACCGCAGAGCATAACGGTTTTGATTAAGCGTTTATTATTGCCGGATAACGACTAACGTCGTATCCGGCCTAAAAATGGTAGCAATATCAACTCATTGGCGTAATACGGACTTTCGCCGCCACGACTAACGCCGTCAACAGCATCAGTCCGCCGGAAAGCGCCAGCGGCGAAAGCAGCCCGAAATTGTCGAGCGCATAACCGCCCACCGCCGCGCCACAGGTATTTGCCAGTTGAATCACCGCGACCTGGATGGAACCGGCTTTTTCCGCCTGATCGGCAAGGGAACGAGTGATCCACGTTGACCATCCCACCGGCACCAGCGCAAACGCCAGTCCCCAGACAATCGCTATTGCCGCCGCCACGGTTTTGTCGCTTCCCCACACAATGAGCGTCAGCGCGCTCAGCGCCAGTAGCAGCGGCGCACCGGCCAGCGCCAGTTTTACCGAACGTTTCAGTACGTAGGAGGAGAAAGAAGTGCCAACGAAGCTGGCAATACCAAAACTTAGCAACACCAGCGTCAGACCATCAACGTCAAAGCCCGCCAGATTCATATAGACCGGGCGAATATAGGTAAAGAAAGCAAACTGCCCGGCAAAAGACATAAAGATGGCGATCATCCCGGCCATCACGCCAGGGCGTTGCAACAGGCTAAACATATTCTGTTTCTGGTGAGAAGGTTCGCCCGGCAGCGACGGCAGTGATTTCACCACCCAGATGACGCACAGTACGCCCATCACCGCAGCGGCGTTAAAGACATTACGCCAGCCAATAATACCGCCCAAAAAACTGCCCAGCGGCGCGGCGATCACTAACGCGATGGAAACCGCGCCAAAAATCACCGACAGCGCTTTCGGCACGGTACGCGCGGGAACCAGTCGCATGGTCAGCGACGCCGACATCGCCCAGAATCCGCCCAGCGCCAACCCAAGACAGGCGCGGCCCAGCAATAGCAGCGTAAAGCTGTTGGCAAAGGAGACCATCAGACAAGAAGCCGTCAGCAAAACGGCGAACAGAATAACGATATAACGCCTGTCGGTCGCCTGAATAAGCTGGGTAATGAACAGGCTGGAAAACATCGCGACAAACGCCGTAACGGTGACCGACTGACCGGCGACGCCCTCGGAGATCCCCAGATCCTGCGCCATCGGCGTCAACAGACTAACGGGCAAAAACTCAACGGTAATCAGGCAGGCGACACAAAACGCCACGGCAAAAACGGCTGACCAGTTAGGCCTGGCAACCCCATCAGCGCGGAATTTTTCTGCGATATTTTCATTCATTGTGGTCACCTGCGTCGTTTTAGTGCGGAAAATCCACGCAGTGTAACATTACAAAATGTGATCTGATTAACGTTTTAGCAACTGACATTGTTGCGCTGCATTTTGCGAGGCTGGTCGAGCGTTGAGAATTATCTTCTCTCGCTGCGTGTAAAACCAAAAGGTAAGACATAGTGTATCACCTGGTGCTATACTTTAGATTACAGGATGTCAACCTGATGCGAATCTTCAAAACCAGGTGGTTTAACAGAGAAGCGAAGTCCCACACGATAAAAGACGACGAGTTAAGCGAGGCCATCAACGCCGTACTGCAAGGAAAAGCAGATAATCTTGGCGGCGGAGTTTATAAAAAACGTCTCAATCAAAACCGCGATCGCGCAATCGTGTTGGCAAAGGGAGGCGAACATTGGTTTTACACCTTCCTGTATGCCAAACAGGATATGGCCAACATTAGCTATCGCGAACTCGCGGGTTTCCGTGAGTTAGCAAAACACTATGCTTGCCTGACCGAAGATCGGATAACGGCACTCATTAATAACAAAGAACTGGTAGAGGTGCGCCATGTCAGCAAAAACTAAATTCAAAAGCCCTGCCTTTGAAGCGATTCATAGCGCGGCATCTGGATTATTTAGCGTGGATGCCATTCCCCAGGAGACAATGCGCAGTTTTGACACGGCCTGCTTAAGCAGCATCAAAGACCTGCAGCCACTTGAAATAAAAGCGTTACGAGAAGAACTCAACGTTAGCCAGTCGGTTTTCGCTCGGTACCTGAATACCAGCGTATCAACGGTTCAAAAGTGGGAAAGCGGCGCCAAGCGTCCCAGCGGGATGTCACTGAAACTACTTAATGTTGTCCAAAAACACGGGCTAAAGGTGCTGGTATGAGGGTTTTACCGATGGTCTGTTAAGGCTAAGTCGGATGTCTGGGGCTGGGCAAATTCAGTGTGCCACTACAATGTTTTCATGGTGCGCGCCTAAACATTTAGAGTTGTCTATAGACAATCATGTACAACTTCGAGTTTATGATAAGAAATTTTGAGACAGGAGGTATGGCAAGGAGTCACAGTTTTAGTGTTCAAAACAAGATCACATTTCCGTGATATATGTCACGGAAATGATGAGCTATAAGTCTCTGATGTTTTGGCGTCGTCAGCGATTATTCGGTGCGTTACTTCTGTGGTTCACCCTTAGCAAATACGATGGCGGCTACGCTTTATTTGGCTAACGATGAATCGCGCCATCTGGCCGTTAATCGTGGCTCTCCGCCCTTGCCAGCCTCATTCATCTCGTCTTTTGTTAACGAGATAGTGAAGAGTATCAATGCAGCCAGTGGACACCCTCTTCCGGCTGAAAAAAGGCGTTATAGCGCAGTTGAAACGCGTTGATCTCCTGCATATCGGGTTCCATTTCGCGCAAAAAGCCCAGCGCCAGCCGTACCTGTGTATCGGTGATCGGCGCGGCTAAACGCGCTTTTTGCAGCAACCGATGCCACCGCTGCAAATTCTGATCGCCGCCATCGACAATCACCATTTGCCAGATCAGTAACACCTGAGCGGCATTTTGCAAATGCGACTCATAAGGGCGATGCAGATACTGTAAAAATTCACCGCCCGCTGTTTTACCCATCTGATCAATCATCGATTCTATCGGCACTACATCAATATTCAGCCGTTCGCTCAGGCGGCGAATCGCCTGGCGGGTATCCGATGTCAGCACCCGAAAACCCACAATAAACACCACCACAAACGTGGCCAGAATCAACCAAATCATGCGCACATCCGTCACCAAACAGGATGCCCATCATAACGGTAAATTTATAACTGTCGACGTTCTGGCCTGTCAGGATGTGATTTATTAACGCCTGTCTTCATTTACGCCAGACGCCGGATGTCCTGTCTGACGAACGCAAGGCATAAAAAAGCCCGGCGTTAAGCCGGGCAAAACGTTACCAAATGCACACATTTAAGCGATATTGACTTGCTGAATTTTTTTCTCACGGCGGATTTTGCGCTCTTCCATCACGGCGACTATCGCCATCAGGCAGATACAGCCGATCGCGGCGGCGTCCAGCGCGGCGAAGGTGCCCGCCCAGCCGGTCAGACCAAAAACGGGGGTGCCGTCGGCAATCATGCCCAGACCCAGCTTGGCAAAGCTATCGCCGATAAGATAAGCGAAGGTGCCCTTGATACCGTCCGCAGCGCCGATGGCTTTTTTCGGTACGAAACCGACTGCCGCCACGCCAATTAACAGTTGCGGCCCAAACACCAGGAAACCGAGCGCGAACAGCGAGGCCAGATAGACATACTGGTTGCTGGCGTGCTGGTAGACGCCGAGGGTGGCGATGATTAACGCCAGCGCCACACAGGCTACCAGCGCACGACGACCGTTCGCCAGGTCAGAGAGCCAGCCCCACAGCAACGTGCCGACCAGCGCGCCCACTTCAAACAAGGTAAAGCCCTGAATCGCCACCTCTTTAGAAAGTTTCAGTTCCTGGAAGGCGTAGACGGTTGACCACTGGTCGATACCAATACGTACCACATACAGGAAGATATTGGAGAAGCACAGCAGCCAGATCACTTTGTTTTTCAACACATATTCAACAAAGATCTGCCACTTGGTCATTTCGTTTTCTTCAGTCTCTTTATCCTCTTCGCTGATCTCTTCGCCGAACAGTTCTTCAGCTTTACCCAGACCGTAAGACTCTGGGGAGTCGCTGCCAAAACGCAGACCGATAAAGCCAACAATCAGCGCGATAATCGACGGGAAGATAAACATGCCGATGACGTGACCGTCGAACAGGTAGTTGGCGCCGAACAGCGCCACGCCTGCCGCGCCCGCGCCGCCGAGGTTGTGGGAGATATTCCAGAAGCCGAGAAAGGTGCCGCGTTTACGACGCGGAGTCCATTTGGTGATGGTCGAGTAGCTGCACGATCCGCCGGTACTCTGGAAGAAACCGCTCAGGGCATAGAAAGCGATCATCAGAAACAGACTGGTTGACCCCGCGCCCATGCTGGCGCTGAAGCCGAGCATACAGATAGCGGAGAGGATCAACATAAACGGTAGAAACTGCTTGGTATTTTTACCGTCAGCGTAGTAGGAAACCAGCGTTTTCCCCACGCCATAGGTGATCGAGAAGCCCAGGCCAATCATCCCCAGCTCGGTCATGCTCAACCCGTAGGTAGAGATCATGTCGTTCTGCGCGATGTTAAAGTTTTTGCGGATCAGGTACATGGTCAGGTAGCCTATAAAAACCACCAGATAGGACTGCATGAACGGCTTGAACCACATTTTACGCCGCACATCGAGCGGCAGATCCAGGGTCGGCTTGCGCACCTGGTTTAAGAAGGCCAGCATGGATTACTCCTGAGCTAATTTTTATACCTGCGAATGGCAGGCATTGTAAAAATCCACAGGAAAAGTGGCCTGCGACAGCGTCCAGGCAAAACCGGGAAAATTTCTTAGTTTTGCCCCATTCAGCGCAAAAAGGTGAGGTGCATCACGCTTCGCTGGTCTCGCGCGGGGCCTGAGCGTTCAGAAATGGCAGCAGCAATAGCGCAGAGATCCCCGCCGCGATGGCGATGACCGCAAAAAAACCGGTCCAGTGCCAGATCTCCAGCACTTTCGCTAACGGCCAGCCGGAAAGCGACGCGCCGAGATAGGCGAACAGGCCGACAAAGCCGGTGGCCGCGCCCGCCGCCTCTTTATGCGAGCACTCCGCCGCCGCCATGCCAATGAGCATCTGCGGGCCGAAGACAAAGAAACCGGTGGTGAAGAAACAGGCCGCCTGCATCACGTAGCTGGCGAACGGCATCAGCCACAGCGAACCCACAGAGAGCAAAATCCCGGCGGCGAAGATTAAATTCATCGGTCCGCGGTTGCCGTTGAAGAGTTTGTCCGAGCCCCAGCCCGCCACCAGCGCGCCGATAAATCCACCCAGCTCAAACATCGATACTGCCGTGTTGGCCGTGACCAAATCTACGCCCAGCGTCTCGGACATATACAGGTTGCCCCAGTCGTTGATCGCCGCGCGCACCACGTACACTAAGACATAACATAGCGAAAGCAGCCAGATATAGGGATTCAACAGCACATATTTAGCGAGGATTTCTTTGCGACTTAGCCCCGCGCCCTCTTGCTGTTGTGCGACCTCCAGCACATCGTGCCGCCAGTCGCCTACCGGCGGTAAACCAATCGCCTGCGGACGGTCGCGCAGCCGCCAGCAGAGGACCATGCCCACCCCGATGGCAAGCAATCCGGCCACCATCATCCCGACGCGCCAGCCATAATGCAGGGCGACAGCGGCCATAACGAGAGGGATCAGCGCCCCGCCGACATTGTGCGCGGTGTTCCATAACGCCCACCAGCCGCCGCGCTCGGTACGCGAGTACCAGGCAGTCAGCAAACGGGCGCAAACCGGCGATCCAAACCCCTGGAAAAAGGCGTTCAGCGCCCATAGCAGAGCAAAGGCCCACAGCGAGGTCGAGAAGCCGAACAGAATATTCACTACGCCGGTCGCAATCAGCCCGATGCCCATAAAATAGCGAGCGTTAGAGCGATCGCTAACGATGCCGGAGACAAATTTCGACACCCCGTAGGTGATGTAAAACAGCGTCGCCAGCAGGCCGATATCGCTGCGGGTCAGAATGCCGCTGGCAAGGATTTCCGGCGCGGCGGCGTTAAAGCTTTTACGGGTGAAATAGAACAGCGCGTAACCCAACCAAATGGTGATCAGGATATGCCGCCGCCAGTAGCGATAGCGGGCGTCAACCTCGTGCTTATCGGTGATGAGCGGCGCGTTGGCCGGGGCTTTTAAAAACGAAAGCATTATCCTTCCTTAAACGTAACGCTGGGGCAACGAGACGCTCACCCGCGTACCGTGGGTACAAGAGATGGTTAGCGTCCCGCCGAGCGCCGACACGCGTTCGCGCATTCCGGTCAGGCCGAAGCCCTGCTGGTGAGAGCCCGGCGGCAGGCCGCTGCCGTCATCCTCAATCACCAGCATCAGCCGCTCATCCTGCTGCCAGCCCTGGAGCGTCACCGCGCTGGCATTGGCATGTTTTACGATGTTATTCAGCCCTTCCTGACAGACGCGAAACAGCGTCACGCGCTGACTTTCACTCAGCGCCGTTTCGTCAATTCGCCAGTCGAGGTGGCTGACAATACCGCGGCTTTCCAGCTCCATTTCGCGTAGCAGCGAACGGATGGCCTGCGCCAGCGTTAAGTCGTCTAACTGGCGCGGGCGCAAGCGCCCCAGCAGGCGACGCACGGCGTCATACACGCCCAGCGAAAGCTGCTCGATAAGTTGCCCGCTCTGCTTCACGCCGCCGTTATCCGCCGCCAGTCGTTGCACAATGCCCGCCTGGGTTCGAATCGCGGTGATGGTCTGCCCGATGTCATCGTGCAGCTCACGCGCAACATCGCGCCGCACGCTCTCTTCGGTCTCCAGAAGACGCTCCGCCAGCCGATGGTTGCGCGCCAGCTCCTTTTGCAACGACTGGTTCAGCTCGCGCAGGCGCTGAATGCCCGCGCCAAGCAGTAGCCCGGTCAGGCTTTGCGCCAATAGCGAAAGCAATAAATCGACGGGATGATCGTGCCAGGTCTGGCTGGCGATCAGCGCGATAGCATTCATCAGTGTGGCAATGAGCGCGCCCTGCCAGCCATAATGCCAGGCGAGCGCGATAATCGGCAACGCCAGGCAGAACGGCGTGAAGCGCGAAAGTTCAGCAGGTAAACCCAGTTGCAGCCACAGACTGACGATAAACAGCAGCAGATACCAGATCAGATGCCGCCCGCGCCAGTTTACCGGCTGCGATACCAGCGATGGTCCCAGCGGCAGCCAGGTAGTGCTGGTGAGATAGTGCCAGAAAACCAGGCAGATGGGGGCCAGCGTCAGACCACCCGTGAGGGTCAGCAGTAGCGCGTTCCATGCCGCTTCCCCCTGCCCCAGCCAGGGCAGAGATTGCAGTAGCGCCGCGGCGGTGAGGGCCGCGCCCTGAAGCAATAACGTGCGCCAGTCGCGCTGATGGCGGTAACGCGAAGTCAGCGCCACGGGCAGTAGCGTCAACACACTACCGATCATCAAAAGCGGCAGATGGGCCAGCGCAACCTCCTGCGCTAACCAGTACACCAGCAGCCACTCCGCGCCCAGCAATACTGGCCAGTATCCGCGCGGACATTGCAGCATAAGCCCCAGGCGCAGGCCGAAGGGAAAGAGCAGCGCCGCCAGCTCCGGGCGCTCTACCAGATGCAGGCTGATACTCCACAGGCAGAACCACGCGGCGGAGAAGATAAAAAAGCAGGCAACAACGGTGATTAAACGGGAAAAAAAGGTGTTCATTACCAACCGTCAAACATGCGATGCGCCAGTTCAACGTCATTGCTGACGCCTAATTTTTCCAGCAGATTCGCGCGATGGACATGCACCGTTTTTGGCGACAGCCCCAGCTCGGCGGCAATCTCTTTTACCGCCATACCCTGGGCGAGTTTTTCCGCCACTTGACGCTCGCGTTTGGTCAGCGGATCTTGCCGACCCGCCGCCAGTTTCACGGCAATATCGGGGGTCAAATAGCAGCCGCCCGTCGCCACCGTATGCACCGCGGCGATCAGTTCATCCGGACTACAGCGTTTAGAGAGAAAACCGCGCGCGCCGGCGTTCAACGCCTGTTCCACCAGCGCCGGGCTATCGTGAACCGAGAGCATGATCGTCGCCATCCCTTTTGGCAGTTGGCTTAGCAGCTCCAGTCCGGAAATATCCGGCATTGAGATATCGCAGATACACACCTGTACGCCGCGCCCCGGCAAGCCTGCCAACGCTTCGCGCCCGGAACCAAATTCGGCGACCACCTGCAAATCAGGTTCCAGCCCCAGTAGCTGTGCAAAGCCGGAGCGGACGATAAGGTGGTCGTCGATAAGGGCAACGGTAATCATGGGTTCATCCTGGCGCTAAGGCATGCCTGATGGCGCTGCGCTTATCAGGCCTACGGGCAGGTGCCGTTGTAGGCCGGATAAGGCATTAATGCCGCCATCCGGCAAAAGCACTTACCTTAACGATAAGCGCGCAGCTGTTCAAGCCTTGAGCTGTCAGACAATGCCTGTCGTGACGGTGAACGTCCGGGTTTGCTGCGGTTCCAGTTGAAGCAAGGTTCCATTTCGCTGCGCCGCGAGAAAACCTTCAGGCCGACAGGTCGCGGGCAGGGCAAAGGCGGCAACCTGCTGATCGCCGTTATAAAGAATCCAGCGGGTCACGTAATTTAGCTCCGCGCTGGCGAAACGTGTCACGAACGTGGTGCCATCCGGGGCGATCATACTGAATTCCGGGGTATCCGTGTACCTGTCCAGTTCATCGGCGAAGAACACGATTTCCGGGTCGTAAAAGCCAGGCGCGTTGAGCGTTGCCAGCGAGGCTTCACCCTGCAAAAGTCGTTGATTAAACGCCAGCCACTGCGCCGTGGGTTTGACATGCGCCGGCACCGACTCGCGTAGCTTCAGCGCGGTATCCGGGATATTCTGGCGGAACGTGGCGTTCGGCACATAGGCATAGTTCATGTGGCACATGTACTGTAGCGGCATGGCGACTGAAGCCAGGTTAGTCACGGTCATCTGAATATCAAACAGCGCGCTTGCTTTACGCATTACCACCGCAGGTTGCGCCTGATAATGATGACCGAACCCCATCACATACTCGTAGCGCCCGGTCACGCGCAGACTGTCGCCCTCTAACTCCAGCCAGGCGTCGTCCATGGCAGCGCAGGGCATCTCGCCGTGCAGCGGATGTGTATCTTCCGGCGACGGGCAGCCATTCGCCAATAGTCCGGAATGGAAAGCAAAGCAACCATACGTTGCCACCACTTCCGCAGCCGGCTTCGGCTGGCGGAACATGTTGCGCATAGTCAGATCATGACCGTCAAACTGCGCGTCCCAAATCATCTGCCCCATCCAGGGCAGAATCACCAGATGACCGCGGCTGTTTTGTATTTTCAGTCCTTCCACGCCGCTGGCGTAACGAAACGCCGTAACCGTAAAATCATCATTTTCCAGCAAGATACGCGGCTGCTCGCTAAAAAGCTCCCGCCATAATGTAATACGTGTTGTCATGGTTGATCTCCTCAGGACGCGGCGACTTCAGCCAGGTTGCCGCGCACTTTGCTTTCGCGCCAGAAGTAAACGCCAACGTAAACAAAGCACAGCATGGAAACCAGGAATGAGAGCTGTAGCGAGTGGAACATGTCCGCCACGTAGCCCTGAATCGCGGGAACCACCGCCGCGCCGACAATCGCCATCACGATGACCGCCCCCGCCATTTCGGTATGCTCGTTATCGACGGTATCGAGCGTTCCGGCATAAATGGTCGCCCAGCAGGGGCCAAACAGAACACTGACCAGCACCGCCACGTATACCGCGCTAAAGCTGGGCGCCAGCGCCACATAGGCAAGGAACAGCGCGCCGATCACAGAGTAAAGGATCAGGACTTTTTCCGGGTTAAAGCGTGTCATCAGAATGTTGGCGATAAACTTGCCGATAAAAAAGCAGGCGAAGCTGTAGACCATAAAGGTTGAGGCATCGCGCTCATTGATATCGCCTAACTCCAGCGCCAGACGGATAGTGAACGACCAGACCGCCACCTGCATTCCCACATACAGGAACTGCGCCACAATACCGCGACGGAAACGGGCGTTGCTGGCGAGATAGCGTAACGTATCCAGCGCCGAGGGACGTTTATGACTCGCGGTTTGCGCGACTTTACAGGTCGGGAAACGCGTCAGCAGGAACAGTACCATCACCACTACCAGAACCATAATCATGTACTTATAGGGTTCCAGAGTGTTTTCCAGCATCAGCACCTTGAAGTTGTGGACTTGCTCGGCATTCATGCCCGCCATCTGTTTTTCCAGGCTTTCCCCTTCGGAAAAGACCAGATATTTACCCAATAAAATGCCTGCCGCCGCGCCGATTGGATAAAAGGTCTGGCTGATATTCAGCCGCAGCGTGGCGTAGGCTTTCGGCCCGATCATCGAACTGTAGGTATTCGCCGCCGTTTCCAGGAAACTCAGGCCAATCGCAATGGCGAAAATCGCCGCGAGGAACATGGTGTAGGTCGCCATGTGCGACGCCGGGAAAAAGAGCGTACAGCCGACAATGTATAGCGTCAGGCCGATAAGTATCGCCACTTTATAACTGGTTTTTTTAATGACCAGCGAGGCCGGAATAGCAATTAAAAAATAACCGCCATAAAAGGCGCTTTGTACTAATGCCGAAGCAAAGTTGCTCAGCGAAAATACACTTTTAAATTGCGTAATCAGAATATCATTTAACGCGGCTGCGCATCCCCATAATGGGAATAAACAGGATAACAAAATAAACTGGAACAGAGGTGTCTTATTCAGATACCCGTCGGGCATCTGAACGATGTTTTTATCGTTCATAGTGCTACCTTTAACAGTGCAGGGTGATTGTTATTCGTTCAACGAAAGATACTCATTAAATTGCTCAATGCTTGGATAAGAGGATTGGGTGCCTTTCCCGGTGACGCTGAAAGCGGCAAAGAGGACGGCTTTTTTCATGGCGGCTTCCACATCCCCGCTCTGGACGTAGTAATGCGCGAAACAGCCGATAAAGGCATCGCCCGCGCCGCTGGTATCGACAGCGTTCACTCTAAACGCCGGGACATGGACTTCCTGGTCACGCGTCATCCACAGCGCGCCTTTCTCACCCATGGTGACGATAATATTGTTCAGCCCTTTATCCACCAGCGAACGTGCCGCTGCGCGAATATGGTCATAGGTATCCACTGGCATACCGGTTAATATTTCCAGCTCGGTTTCATTGGGTACAAAGAAATCGCATTTACAGGCATAAGACATATCTAATTCCCGTAATGCTGGCGCAGGGTTTAATAACACTTCAATCCCGTGTTTCTTGCCAAATTCTATTGCGTGATAAACCGTTTCCAGCTGAACTTCCAGTTGCAGAACAATAAGCTGGCATTTTTTTAAATCTTCCGCCGCGCGATCGATATCTTCCGGCGAGAGAAACTTGTTAGCGCCTTTGATGATCAGAATGCTGTTGCTGGAGTTGGCGTTGACGAAAATCGGCGCTACGCCACTGCTGGTACACGGTACTTTTTCTACATACGTCGTATTGATCCCCCAGGATTCGAGATTACGAATGGTGTTGTCGGCAAAAATATCGTCGCCCACTTTGGTCAACATCAATACTTTTGAATTGAGCTTAGCGGCCGCCACGGCCTGGTTCGCCCCTTTTCCGCCGCAGCCGATTTTAAACGCCGGCGCTTCCAGAGTTTCCCCTTCTTTGGGCATCTGGTTGGTGTAGGTGATAAGGTCCACCATGTTAGAGCCAATAACCGCGATATCCATTTTACTCCCTCTCAGAAATCGTCACACGACAATGATATTAAAATAACATTATCATGTTACTTCTGTATCATTTGTGACTATGATCGCGATTAGAGGATCATTTTGCCATTTACTGCGTGAACAATCCCTGGCGGAACATACGCGCATTAAATCATTTTTAGGGTTACAATTTACTGAAAATTAACTATTTATTGTTATAAAACGCGAATAAACCCACTTTTATTTCCTGACGGCCGGACGTATAGTAGTGCCACACTGTAATGTTCTCAGAAACACATAAATGTTACTGATGGAACATAACAACATGATTTGCGGAGAGGGTGAATGGAGACCAAGCAAAAAGAACGTATCCGACGCTTGATGGAGTTACTGAAAAAGACCGATCGAATCCATCTGAAAGACGCCGCGCGGATGCTGGAAGTTTCGGTGATGACCATTCGCCGCGATCTCAGCCAGGATGATGACCCTTTACCGCTGACGCTGCTCGGCGGCTATATCGTCATGGTAAATAAGCCTGCGTCTTCAACCAATATGCCGCTGCCGGCGAAAAAGACGCATCATCGGGACGACCTTCCCGTTGCGATCCTGGCCGCCGGACTGGTGCGTGAAAACGATCTGGTTTTTTTTGATAACGGTCCGGAAATGCCATTAGTTATCAGCATGATACCGGATGATATTACCTTTACCGGGATTTGCTACTCGCATCGGGTATTTATCGCGCTGAATGAAAAGCCTAATGCCACGGCGATTCTGTGCGGCGGCACCTATCGGGCCAAGAGCGATGCCTTTTATGATGCCAATAATCCTTCGGCGCTGGATTCGCTCAATCCGCGCAAAGTGTTTATTTCCGCCAGCGGCGTACATGAACATTTTGGCGTGAGCTGGTTTAACCCGGATGATCTTGCCGCCAAACGTAAAGCGATGGAGCGCGGTCTGCGCAAAATTTTGCTGGCGCGTCACGCCCTGTTTGATGAGGTCGCTCCTGCCAGCATTGGTCCGCTTTCTGCCTTTGATGTCCTGATTAGCGATCGCCCATTACCGACAGATTATGCCGTTCACTGTCGGAATGGTTCCGTCAAAGTCATCACGCCTGATTCGGAAAGTGAATAACTTACTCAAAAAAGACGGCAATTTTATTGAAC
Organism: Salmonella sp. SAL04202; assembly: GCF_046550775.1. Taxonomy (NCBI): domain Bacteria; kingdom Pseudomonadati; phylum Pseudomonadota; class Gammaproteobacteria; order Enterobacterales; family Enterobacteriaceae; genus Salmonella; species Salmonella sp. SAL04202. The sequence continues at coordinate 376,117 of NZ_JBGDXK010000005.1, forward strand.
ATGGTGGGATCGGACTGGTTTCGTACCACCTTCGCCACGTCTTCCAGTTTATCGATCTGACTGATCATCTGTTCAAGCCGCTGATCGTCATTGACCAGAAGCCAGATGCGGCTCTGATCGCTGCCCTGAATCGGTAAACAGAGAATACCCTCAACGTTGAAAGCGCGTCGGGCGAACAGCCCGCAGACGTGGGTCATCACGCCAGGGTGGTTGCGAACGGTCAGCTCCAGAATAACGTTATCATGTGATTGTTTCTGCATGGCTTATTCCCCCACCATCTCTGTATTTGCCGCGCCCGGCGGCACCATCGGATACACTTTTTCTTCTGCATCAATGCGCACATGGATCAACGCCGGTCCAGGACGACGAATGATAGCCTGCAACGCCGCCTGCGGATCGGCTTCGTTATTCAAATCACAGGTATCCAGACCAAACCCGGCGGCAATCTGCATAAAGTTGATGCTTCCCGGATAGGTTGCCGCAAAAACGCCCTGTTTATAGAACAGACTCTGTTGCTGATGTACCAGTCCCAGCGCGTCGTTATTCATCAGGATAATTTTCACATCCAACTGGTTTTCACTGGCGGTAGCCATCTCCTGAATATTCATCATCAAACTACCGTCACCGGAAAAACACAGCACCTTGTTGCCCGGATTCGCCAGCGCCGCGCCAATCGCCGCGGGCAGACCAAACCCCATGGTGCCCAGCCCGCCGGAAGTCAGCCACTGACGCGGACGGTTGAGTGGATAAGCCTGCGCGGTCCACATCTGATGCTGACCTACGTCAGTGGTAATAATCGCGTTGTCGTCTACACAGGCGGCGACCGCATTAATCAGCCCATAGTGACTAAGCGGGTTATTTTCCTGGGGAATACTGCAAGGGAATTCTTGCTGCAAGTCCGCCACCAACTGATGCCATGCTTCCCGCGGCTGTGCCTCGATATGGGGAATTAACTGTGCCAGTACATCATCGACATCCGCCTGAATAGCCACATGCGGCTGCTTGATTTTGCCTAACTCGGCGCGATCGATATCCACATGGATGATTTTGGCGTTCGGACAAAACTGCTCCGTTTTGCCAATCGCCCGGTCATCAAAACGCGCGCCCAGGACAATCAGTAAATCGGCCTCTTGCAGAATAAAATTGGTACTGCGCGCGCCGTGCATCCCCAGCATTCCTAACGACAGCGGATGCGCCTTAGGCAGCATTCCCAGCGCCATTAAGGTCATTGTCGTCGGCAGTTGCGCTTTTTCCGCCAGTTCGCGCACGCGTGTCGGCGCATTGATCACGCCGCCGCCCAGATACAGCACCGGACGCTTCGCCGCGTTAATCATTGCGGCGGCCTCGCGGATACTCTCCGCGCTAAACTCCGGCGGGGGTGATTTTTCCGCCGGCGACGGCAACGCATCCAGCTCAATTGTCGCCGTCTGCACATCTTTAGGAACGTCTATCCACACCGGGCCGGGACGCCCCGACTGCGCCAGACGAAAAGCATCGCTCATCACCTGAGGCAACTCATTGATATTTCTGACCAGATAGTTGTGCTTGGTGATGGGGATAGAGATACCGTAGGTATCCACTTCCTGAAACGCGTCAGTACCGATCATGGACGCCGGAACCTGCCCGGTAATGCAGATTAACGGAATGGAATCCAGGCGCGCATCGGCAATGGCCGTGACCAGATTGGTCGCGCCCGGCCCGCTACAGGCCATACAAACAGCAGGTTTACCCTCCGTTCGCGCCATCCCCTGCGCAATAAACCCCGCGCCTTGTTCGTGGCGCGCCAGAATATGACGAATTTGCGTGCTTTGGCTTAACGCGTCGTAAACGGGGAGGATCGAACCACCAGGAATGCCGGTGACGATACGAATCCCCTGGCGCTCCAGAAAATGAACAATAAATTCCGCGCCCGTAAAGCGCTGAGGTGTAGATGTTGTGCCCGAACTTGCCATGCTCCATTCCTTTTATTCTGAGCCGACGTTCCGGGAAGGTGTCTTAAACAAAAAACCCCGCCCGGTTTGCGCCGGCGGGGTTTTGGAATCGTGTGTGTTCCGGACCCTACGGCGCATTGCCGACGACCACCACCACACGCACGACGACCACTGCGCGAGATGGCGCAGTTGTTAGTAGGGTCGCGTTCAGCATGGAAGGGTTCATTAGGGGCCTTGTCTGTTTGTTATTAACACGTTTTATACAAGCACAGCGCTTTCAGCATGACAACGGAAAAATTTTCATCTGCACAAAAATGCGTCAGCGATCACATTTTTCTACGAATTTACACGTTTTGAGTATAGGCGTAATAAGCGTAGCGCCCTCCGGTAATCGCCGGGATTGATGATTACGCGTTTCACAATGCCGGAAAACAAAAAACCTCGCCGAAGCGAGGTTCTTACAGCGTAATGCGGGTGGTAGCCGCGAAGCACACTGTGTTATGTCAACAGCAGAAGTATACGCGTTCTGTGCAGAACGCGCAATTTCGGCGCGAATTTTGATGAATTTGAGTATGGATCAGAAGCTCCGTTCTGTCTATAAATTACTGTTCATTTATACAGTACTTAACTATAATGTCTTTGACACAATGTGTTATGCGGGGGCCGCATCGTAAACCGGCGCAACGAAGTCCTGGCTGAAACGGGTGGTGCCGTCAGCGCCTTAACCCCCTCGTGAGCACACTGTGTTATGTCAACACGCACACTATTCCTCGCAAAAGGGATCGCGTGCGCAACAGCTGGCAACAGGCAGCGGAAAGGTACGTCGGCTGGCAGTGCTCCTTAACCACAGGAGACGCGTATGAGCGTAGTGGATATCACCATTCTTATCCTGAAACTCATTGTTGCAGCACTGCAACTGCTTGATGCTGTTCTGAAATACCTTAAGTAATTCAGATTCAAGCCGCACCGAAGGGGAGCGGGCAACCGCTCCCCTTTCACCTTATCCGCTGGTCTTTCGCTTCCCGGGTATGTTACGTTTTTATGACACCCTCAACGACGCCTGACGCTATGACCCTTTCCGTTTTCTGCATTTTGCTGTTCGCCGCGCTGCTACATGCCAGCTGGAACGCCATTGTCAAAGCGGGAAACGATAAGCTCTACGCCGCGATCGGCGTCAGCGGTTCCGCGGCGGTCATGGCATTGATCCTTTTGCCCTTCTCGCCGCAGCCAGCTCACGCCAGTATCCCTTTTTTAGCGGCCTCTACCGCGCTCCAGGTGGTGTATACCGTCCTGGTGGCGAAAACCTATCAGGTCTCGGACATGAGCCAGACCTATCCTCTTATGCGCGGCACCGCGCCGCTGCTGGTGGCGCTCATTAGCGTTCTGTTTCTTGGCGACAGCCTGTCGTCGATGGCCTGGGTCGGCATCGCAGTGATCTGCATGGCGATACTTGGGATGGCCTGTAATGGCCGCGCCAGTTCTCAACGTGGTGTCGTGCTGGCATTAACTAACGCCTGTTTTATTGCCGGATATACGCTGGTGGACGGGACCGGCGTAAGACTCTCCGAAACGGCGCTGGGCTATACGCTATGGTCATTTTTTCTCAACGGCGCCTGCCTGTTAACCTGGGCGATGATTGCGCGGCGGCGGGAAGCGTCGCGTTATCTGGCGCAACAGTGGAAAAAAGGCATTTTGGGCGGGATTGGCACTATGGGATCTTATGGGCTGGCGCTATGGGCCATGACCCAGGCGCCGCTGGCGGTGGTCGCCGCGCTGCGTGAGACGTCGATTTTATTCGGCGCGCTGATAGCCTGGCTGTTGCTTAAAGAGAAAGTGGCCGGGCTACGTCTGGTGGCGGCTGGCGGGATTGCCCTCGGGGCGATTTTACTCCGTCTGTCATGATCGCCCAATGACAGCCGCAGACGTAACACATTCTCGGCAACATTTGTTGCCGCTTTTGTTTACATATCCTGCCGTTCCTTCGTCTGCCATTGCTGGTTGCTGTCTGGCCTTCTTTTTCTGGTGTGATAGATTCCTCTCGCATTTATGGGAATGCGCAGCAAGTTATTCTTATTTTTTCTTTTTTTGAAAAGTAATCAGCGAAATGAAAAGGCAGAGAAACGTCAATTTGTTGTTGATGTTGGTGTTACTGGTGGCCGTAGGGCAGATGGCGCAAACCATTTATATTCCCGCCATCGCCGATATGGCACAAGCGCTAAACGTCCGGGAAGGCGCCGTCCAGAGCGTAATGGCTGCTTACCTCCTGACCTACGGCGTCTCGCAACTGTTTTACGGCCCGCTTTCCGACCGGGTTGGGCGCCGCCCGGTAATCCTCGTCGGCATGTCTATTTTTATGGTAGCGACCCTGTTCGCCATGACCACGCATAGTTTGACGGTGTTGATTGCCGCCAGCGCCATGCAAGGGATGGGAACCGGCGTTGGCGGAGTAATGGCGAGAACGCTCCCGCGCGATCTGTATGAAGGAACGCAACTTCGTCACGCCAATAGCCTGTTAAATATGGGGATTCTGGTCAGCCCGCTGTTAGCGCCGCTGATTGGCGGCCTGCTGGATACCCTATGGAACTGGCGCGCGTGTTACGCTTTCCTGCTGGTGCTTTGCGCTGGCGTCACCTTCAGCATGGCGCGCTGGATGCCGGAAACCCGCCCCGCCGGCGCGCCGCGCACACGGCTGATCGCCAGCTATAAAACGCTGTTTGGCAACGGCGCATTTAACTGTTACCTGCTGATGCTAATCGGCGGGCTGGCTGGCATTGCGGTCTTTGAAGCCTGTTCCGGCGTGCTGATGGGGGCAGTATTAGGTCTCAGCAGTATGGTGGTAAGCATTCTGTTTATTCTGCCGATTCCGGCGGCGTTCTTCGGCGCCTGGTTTGCCGGACGCCCAAATAAACGCTTCTCAACCCTGATGTGGCAGTCAGTTATTTGCTGTCTGCTGGCAGGCCTTATGATGTGGATTCCCGGCTGGTTTGGCGTGATGAACGTCTGGACGCTACTCATCCCCGCTGCGCTGTTTTTCTTCGGCGCCGGGATGTTATTTCCACTGGCCACCAGCGGCGCGATGGAGCCGTTTCCGTTCCTCGCAGGCACCGCTGGCGCGCTGGTCGGCGGGCTGCAAAATATTGGTTCCGGCGTACTGGCGTGGCTTTCGGCAATGCTGCCGCAAACCGGTCAGGGCAGTCTGGGACTGTTGATGACCCTTATGGGATTGCTGATCCTGGCGTGCTGGCTGCCGCTGGCGTCACGGATATCGCATCAGGGACAGACGGTTTAACGTTCCCCTCGCCCGGCTTTTTGCCGGGCGTTTCACATTCCGGCGCGATCATCGCATTGAGCAGGGGCTCCTGCGCCGGACGCCACGCTCCTTCTTCGCCGTCATAAAACTGAGTATCCGCGTTTATCGCATACGGGATATGCGCTTTTTTCAGCTCGCAGGCCATAAAACGGGCAAACGCGAACTGTGAAGCGACCGGCGTCATTTTTATCGACTCTCCCGGCGCCCATCCTCCCACCCAGCTTGCATGGCCGGTCTTATGCTGCCAGCGAACCGCAGCGTTAATCCGTGCCCGAATCGCCGCTTTTTCCGCCGTCGTGCCTGACGTCCACGGATATTTACCGCCGCTTTTCAGGGGCCCCCACGGGAAGATGTGCCACTCCGCCAGTACATAGTTCTGGCTTTGCGCCGGCAGTTTAAGCGCCGACAAATCCTCCGGCGCGGCGCGCATGCGGGGGGCAACGAAAATCATCCGCTGTGGGTCAATGGCGTGAATCAGGCGGATGGTTTTGTCATATACGCGATTCAGCGACGCCATATTATGATTGAGTTTGTCGGCAGGCTCATAAATGAGATCGAACCCCAGAAGCGGGGATGTCTGACCAAAATAGCGCGCGACCACGCTCCACCAGTTGATCAGCTCCTTTTCATGGCTGGCGCTGGGATCGGTTTTATACGCATCCGCCTGATAGGCAATAATGGGTATGACGCCATAGTATTCGCAGGCTTCTACCAGCTTACGCAAATGGATGAGGCGCGCTTCCGTCGGCGCGCCTGCCACACGAATACGGACATGCGTTAACCCTTTTGCCTTAAAATCCCGCACGACCAGCGGATCAAACTCGCGGATACCCCGTTCCGTTCGCGCCCAGTCAACATCCATCCCAACGCCAAGCTGCTGCGCATAGCGCGCCGCCGTCAAAGGCATCGGTTTCGCATAGACGACCGCGCTGGTCAGCATGAGAGAGGCAATAAGCGGTTTAAACACGACGCCCCCTAAAATTTTTACCACGGTGATAGCACGTATTTAGCATATTCACTCCCGGCAGGTGTAGCGACAAAGCGTAATAAATCTTCACACCTGTTCCTGCAACCAGCGAATAAATGCCTCGATTTTCGGCCACTGCCTGCCAGGCAGAGTGGTGACATAATAATGCTGATGACATTTCAGCCTCATGTCACCAAAAGGCGCAATCAGTTCTCCGCTGTCGAGACGCTTTTGCACCAGCCGTTTACGCCCCATCGCCACGCCAATGTGGTTCATCGCGGCAATCACCGCTAAATCAGAACGATCGAAGCCAATGCCGGATGAATCCGGCAAATTTACTGCAAAATGCTGCGCCCAACTGTGCCACTCATCGGTGCCCGAATCGTTACTCCACGCCTGTCTGTCGTGTAAGAGCGTACAGTGCCGTAGGTTATTCAGGTTATCCTGCAAGGCGAAACGACGGGCATAATCCGGGCTGCAAACGGGTAAAATTGCCTCATCCATTAAAAAATGGTGCGTGAGCTGCGCCGACGGCGCATCGTCAAAATAGATAGCCAGGTCAATGCCGGCACGCTGTAGGTTAACGTTATCGTTGCCGGTCAGCATAGTGAGAGAAATTGACGGATAGCGACGGGTAAAGTCCCCCAGCGCAGGCACCAGCCAGCACTGGGCGATAGAGGGACGTGAATACACGGTCAGCGTGCCGGACAGTTCCTGATTTTTGATATCGAGGATTTCCTGATTCAACGTATCCAGCGACGATTTCAGCGCCCAGAATACCCGTTTGCCTTCATGGGTAAGCTCCACTTTACGGTGAGAGCGGACAAATAGCTGGATTCCCAACTCGGCTTCCAGTTGATTGATACGATGGCTTACCGCACTGGGGCTTAACGACAGCTCATCTGCCGCCAGAGCAAAGGACTGGTGTCTGGCCGCGACTTCAAAAGTATAGAGTTTGGATAACTGCCAGCCGTTGAGTAAGCGGTTTCGGGTATCGCGAAGGGGTTCCATGGCAACCTCAGTCATCTTTTAATTTCCCGAAGTGTAAAAAAACACGCTGAAAAAATCCGCACATAGATGAAGCAAAATGAACCATATCGCAAAATAAAAGCAATATTAGATGGAAATCACATAGTTGATTCAATTTACATCATGTGAATGGCAAATTATATCGTTTGTCAGGGGGTGCTGTTTTTCTGTCCAATAAGAACAGATTAATCACAGGGTAGGTGAGATATGCACGCTCAAATCTGGGTAGTGAGCACGCTGCTGATCAGCATCGTGTTAATCGTATTGACCATCGTGAAGTTTAAATTCCACCCCTTCCTGGCGTTACTGCTCGCCAGTTTCTTTGTCGGCGCGATGATGGGCATGGGGCCGCTGGAGATGGTCACGGCGATAGAAAACGGAATAGGCGGTACGCTCGGTTTTCTGGCCGCCGTTATCGGTCTTGGCACCATCCTCGGCAAAATGATGGAGGTTTCCGGCGCGGCGGAACGCATCGGGCTTACGCTCCAGCGCTGCCGCTGGCTCTCTGCTGACGTGATCATGGTACTGGTGGGGCTGATTTGCGGTATCACGTTGTTCGTGGAAGTGGGCGTCGTGTTGCTCATCCCACTGGCGTTTTCTATCGCTAAAAAGACCCATACCTCGCTGCTGAAGCTGGCCATTCCGCTGTGTACCGCGCTGATGGCCGTCCATTGCGTGGTACCGCCGCATCCGGCTGCGCTGTTTGTCGCAAATAAACTGGGGGCGGATATCGGCTCGGTGATTGTCTACGGTCTGCTGGTCGGACTGATGGCCTCATTGGTCGGCGGCCCGCTGTTCTTAAAGTTTCTGGGTAATCGTCTGCCGTTCAAGCCCGTACCGACAGAGTTTGCGGATCTTGAAGTGCGCGCCGAAAACACCCTGCCGTCGCTGGGCGCAACGCTGTTTACCGTTCTGCTGCCGATTGGCCTGATGCTGGTGAAAACCGTCGCTGAACTGAATATGGCGAAAGACGGCACGTTGTATACGCTGCTGGAGTTTATCGGTAATCCGATCACCGCAATGTTTATCGCTGTCTTTGTGGCGTATTACATACTCGGTCTGCGCCAGCATATGGGTATGGGCACACTACTTACCCACACCGAAAACGGCTTTGGCGCCATTGCGAACATCCTGCTGATTATCGGCGCGGGCGGCGCGTTCAACGCCATTCTCAAAAGTAGCGGGCTGGCGGACACGCTGGCGGTGATCCTCTCAAATATGCATATGCACCCGATTCTGCTGGCATGGCTGGTAGCGCTGATTCTGCACGCGGCGGTCGGATCTGCGACGGTGGCGATGATGGGCGCCACCGCGATTGTTGCGCCCATGCTGCCGCTCTATCCTGACGTCAGCCCGGAGATCATTGCGATTGCCATTGGTTCCGGCGCCATTGGCTGCACGATCGTGACCGATTCCCTGTTCTGGCTGGTCAAGCAGTATTGCGGCGCTACGCTGAATGAAACGTTTAAATACTATACGACGGCCACGTTTATCGCATCTGTCGTTGCACTGGCTGGCACATTCCTGCTTTCCTTTATCATCTGATCGTAAAGAGACGTACTATGGAAAACATACAAAAGCTCATCGCCCGGTATCCTTTGGTCGAGGATCTGGTCGCCCTCAAAGAAACCACCTGGTTTAACCCGGGCGCCACCTCTCTTGCACAAGGTCTACCGTATGTCGGCCTGACGGAGCAGGACGTAAACGCCGCCCATGACCGTCTGGCGCGCTTTGCGCCGTATCTGGCGAAAGCGTTTCCGCAAACCGCCGCCGCTGGCGGCATGATCGAATCTGACGTGGTCGCTATTCCGGCCATGCAAAAGCGGCTGGAAAAAGAGTATGGGCAAACGATCGACGGTGAAATGCTGTTAAAAAAAGACAGTCACCTGGCAATCTCTGGTTCCATTAAAGCGCGCGGCGGCATCTACGAGGTGCTAACGCACGCGGAAAAACTGGCGCTGGAGGCGGGTCTGTTAACCACCGACGATGACTATAGCGTGTTGCTTTCGCCGGAATTTAAACAATTCTTCAGCCAGTACAGTATCGCCGTCGGTTCAACCGGCAATCTGGGGCTATCGATCGGTATCATGAGCGCCTGCATCGGTTTTAAAGTGACGGTACATATGTCTGCCGACGCCCGCGCCTGGAAAAAAGCGAAGCTGCGTAGCCACGGCGTGACGGTCGTGGAATACGAAGATGATTACGGCGTGGCGGTTGAGCAGGGCCGTAAAGCAGCGCAATCCGATCCAAACTGTTTCTTTATCGACGATGAAAACTCTCGCACGCTATTTCTGGGCTATGCGGTAGCGGGTCAGCGTCTGAAAGCGCAATTCGCTCAACAGGGACGCGTCGTTGACGCCAGTCACCCACTGTTTGTTTATCTACCGTGCGGCGTTGGCGGCGGCCCTGGCGGCGTCGCCTTTGGCCTGAAACTGGCGTTTGGCGACAACGTCCACTGTTTCTTTGCCGAACCGACCCATTCACCCTGCATGTTACTCGGCGTTTATACCGGTCTGCACGATGCCATCTCAGTACAAGATATCGGTATTGATAACCTGACGGCGGCTGACGGCCTGGCGGTAGGTCGCGCTTCGGGCTTTGTTGGTCGGGCAATGGAGCGTCTGCTTGACGGCCTCTATACCTTAGACGATCAAACAATGTATGACATGCTGGGCTGGCTGGCGCAGGAGGAAGGAATTCGACTGGAGCCATCAGCTCTGGCGGGGATGGCCGGGCCACAGCGCATTTGCGCCTCCGTCGCGTATCAGCAAAGGCATGGATTCAGTCAGACGCAGCTCGGCAACGCGACGCATCTGGTATGGGCAACCGGGGGCGGCATGGTGCCGGAGGATGAAATGGAACAATACCTGGCGAAAGGACGCTAATACTCGCTCAGTGCCGGAAAGACGGCTGCGCCATCCGGCACGCCATCGCCTGATGGCGCTACGCTTATCAGGCCTGTAACGTTAACGCAGCATCGCCATCAACTCCTCAGGCGAGCGATGCTGTTTCAGTAAATCCCGCATCACCCGCATATGCGGCGAGGAGTAGTTAAAAAAGGTCTGGTAGCCCTCGCAAAGCTGATTTTTCCCCTGGCTATCACGATGCTCAGGGCATCCGCCGCCGCAAAATCGTAATAAAGAACACTTCTGACATTCAGCGCTTAGCGGCGCCTTGTCCGGCGTTTTAGCACCATTCCTGCCGCCGCACCACTGCTGTAGCGTCTCATCAAAAAGGCGGACCGAGATACGCTGAATATCTTCACGTACCCAAATATCAAATACGCTATTTAAAAACCGCCCCCAGTCTGCTGAACACAATGAATCCTCGGTCAACATTCCGTTCCGGTCATGTTCCAACAATGGGATAAAATGGACATTGCGAATGCCGAGCCGTTGTAAGTTACGGTACAGTTGCTGAGGGCGCTGGCTATTCTGGCGATTTACGACGACCTGAATCTGGTCATCACTCACGACAATGTCCTGACGTCCTGTCATATAAAATTCCCGATAAATGCAATAAGTTGGCGAATATGGGTAACAGCAAACAGGATTGCGAGCGACAACACCGCGAGGGAGATCAAAAATTTGTCACGCATGACATGAGTTTCGGAAAAATCGCTATGCGCGACATCCATCAAATTACGACTCAGGGTATAACGCCAAAGAATCACCGCCACTATCGCCAGAACGCTGATTGACACCCAGAACAAGAACCCCGCCTGATGCCAGTGGTGCCTGACGGCTAACGCCATTAACGCCCCGTATCCCAGCAGCGTGCGAAACCAGGCCAGCGACGTACGCTCCGGTTGCAGTCCCGGATCGTTCTGCCGACGGGCTTTACGACTATCCGGCATACAGTACCAGCCCCATCACTATCACCGCGACAATCATCAAAATAACGCTGATGATCAACAGGCTATGGGTATAGGGCAAATCCTCTTTCAGACGCATCGCTTTTTCATTACGTAACCAGCGTAGATAGCCATAAATCGCCAGGCCGCCCGCAAACAGACACAACAGTAGCGCCAGCAGTTCACGGATCACCGGCGTGGCAAAATCCGGGGCGAGCTGATCAAGACCGACGCCTGCCGCCAGAAATCCCAGCGAGGTGCGAATCCACGCCAGAAAGGTGCGCTCATTTGCCAGTGAGAAGCGATAATCCGGCGCTTCTCCGAGGCGGGAAATCTTCATGACGACTCCTTTTACGTTCTTATGTATTCCCGTTCGTTTTCAGAATACCACTCACGTTGTTGCTGATATGCTTCACATTATCCCGCAGCAAGGGAATCTTATTGCAAAATAACTGTAGTTCACTGGTGATGCGTTTTGGCGCAACCGCGCTCATTGCCGCTATTTTTCATTTCAGTTGCGACCTTTTTCAACGCCACCGCCAGGAAAGGCATTATTGCCGAATTAAAAGCTGAAAAACTACCCGTCGCGACGAAAAAAAAGGCGAAGAAGATTGATAACTAACTGAAAAAAATTGGAATTATGTTCGTTGGCATTACGCTGATTAGCGCGTTCATTGAGGAAAGAGATAAGAAGAAGAGCAGAAGTGTGGCCGGTGCGGCGCGCGTTATCCAGCCTGGATTTAACACAGTGCGTAGGCTGGATAAGCAACGCGCCATCAGGCGCTAACCCATTCCCCAAAAAATCACCGCCAGCAGTTGTGGCGTGATAATACGCAGGAACATCACTAACGGATAGACGGTCGCGTAAGAGAGCGCCGCCGCGCCGCTGGTGGCGTGCAGATTGTTGGCAAATGCCAGCGCTGGCGGATCGGTCATCGAACCGGCCAGCATCCCGCACAGCGTCAGATAGTTCATTTTGGCAAAAATCCGCGCCAGCAAACCGACGGTAATCAGCGGAATAGCGGTGATGAAAATACCGTAGCCAATCCAGCTTAATCCTTCGCCCTGCGTCAGCGTATCGACAAAATCGCCGCCGGATTTCAGCCCAACGACCGCCAGAAACAAAACGATGCCTAACTCACGCAGCGCGAGGTTGGCGCTCGGCGGCATAAACCAGTACAGCTTACCGATGCTGCCGATACGCCCCAAAATTAGCGCCATGATCAGCGGCCCGCCGGCCAGCCCCAGTTTTAACGCGACCGGGAATCCCGGCACAAACAACGGGATTGACCCAAGCAGAACCCCTAATCCGATGCCGATAAACACCGGCAGCATCTGCACCTGCTGGAGTTTTTGCTGCGCGTTGCCGACCACATTGGCTACCGCATCAATCGAGGCTGGACGCCCCACCAGATTGAGAATGTCGCCAAACTGCAGGCTAGCGTCACTACTGGCGACCAGCTCAACGCCCGCGCGGTTAAGGCGGGAGATAACCACGTCATAACGCTCTTTAAAGTGCAAATCGCGGATACGTTTGCCGAGCACTTTTTCGTTGGTGACGACCACACGCTCGACGCGTAAATCCGTGCCGCGCGTCGACAACGAGGTGTCCACTTCCTTGCCGATCACCAGTTGCGCGTTATGCAGGTCGGTAGATTGGCCGACGAGGTGCAGCAGGTCGCCTGCCTGGATAATCGTCCCCGGCGACGGCACCATCAGCGTGTCGTCGCGTTTCAGGCGTGAGCAAATGATTTTATCGCTGTTCAGGATCGGCACATCCTGAATAGCCATATTATTGAGGTTCGGATTCTCGACACGGATATTCATTGTTTGAATTAATGAATGACCGTTAGCGAGAGAGGATTCATGCTTCTGCGCCTCCGCCTCGACGTTAACGCGAAAAATCAGCCGCATCAGCCACATGGTGAGCAAAATACCGCAGATGCCAAACGGATACGCCATCGCATAGCTCATCCCCATCTGATCCACCAGATCCACTGGCGTTCCCAGATCGCGCAGGATTTGCTGACCCGCCCCTAACGCAGGCGTATTGGTGACTGCGCCGGAGAAAATCCCCAGCACCACCGGCAGCGGAATAGCGAAAATTTTATGCAGAATCGCGGTGACCAACCCGCCCATAATCACAATCAAAACAGCAAACAGATTGAGACGCAGCCCGGAAACGCGCAGCGAGGCGAAAAACCCCGGCCCCACCTGTATGCCGATGGTATAAACAAAAAGGATCAGGCCGAATTCCTGGATAAAGTGCAGCATATCGCCGCTCAGCGTCACCCCAGCCTGATCGACGAAGTGGCCGACGATAATACCGCCGAACAGAACGCCGCCAATACCAAAGCCGACACCGCGCACTTTAATGTTGCCGATCCATAAACCGACAACCGCCACCAACGCCAGAACGCTGACCGTCAATGCGATATCACTCATCTTTTCTTCCCTGTGAGTAACATTTCAATTTATAGGGATTATGACTGAACCGTTAAGGCATATATACAGCATGGCGCACATTCTCATGTTACAAAACCGCCCAGACGTCCTGACTTCGGCAGCGTCTTACCCTTTTTCGTGGCACAAAAAAGCCCCGCCATCTCTGGCGGGGCAAGGCAAGGAGCTCATTAGCTATTTAATGCGGAGCGTTCGTTAATGGCGATACGCTGCGGCGCAATGGTTTCCGGCTCGTTGCGGGTTAAATCAATATGCAGCAGGCCGTTGGTAAACGTCGCGCCGGAAACTTCCATATTCTCAGCCAGCGTAAAGCTCAGGCTAAAAGGCTGCATGACCAGGCCCTGATGTAACCATTTGGGCTCGTTTTCCGGCTGTTCCGGCGTGCCTTTCACCGTCAGGCGCGTGCCTTCCAGTTGAATATCCAGATCTTCCTGACGGAAACCGGCTAACGCTAAGGTAATGCGATAATGGTTATCGTCGCTTTTTTCGATGTTATAGGGCGGGAAGCTCTGGCTTTCGCCGCTGTTTTGCAGCGCATTGGCCAGCTTGTCAAAACCGATCCATTGACGCAGCAGTGGGGATAAATCGTAGTTACGCATAATCATTTCTCCTTCTAAGAAGCGAGTATTACCTTCACACTTTACGTGCGAATATGCTCCCTGACGGCGAGCATGGGATGACAGGCCGCGCAACGCGACCCGACGGAATCAGTTAATTTCGATACGGCGCGGTTTGTTCGCTTCCGGAATCACGCGCTCCAGTTCGATATACAGCAGCCCGTTGACCAGGTTTGCGCCGCGAACGTGAATGTTCTCCGCTAACTGGAACTTACGCTCAAAGTTACGCTCGGCAATGCCCTGATACAGGTAAGTACGTTCTTTCTGCTCGTCCGCATGAGCGCCTTTTACCACCAGTAAATTATCCTGGGCAGTAATCTCCAGTTCGCTTTCCGCGAAACCGGCAACGGCAATGGCGATGCGGTAGTGGTTTTCGTCTACCAGCTCAACGTTGTACGGAGGGTAGCCGCCATTACTTTGGCTTTGGTTATTTTCAAGCAGGTTAAACAGACGGTCAAAACCAATGGCAGAACGGTACAGCGGGGATAAATCAAAGTTACGCATAATCATAAACTCCTGAAATCAGCGAGAATGTCAGACCTTCCATCATGGACAGGCCAGGATTGCCAGAACACCCATCAGGCGTGCCCTTCTATTCACTACGTCTTATAAATGGGTCTGAATACGTACTTTTCAAGTATTTTAATCCGACTTTTTTTTGCAGTTTATTGGCTATTGCATAGACTGGTTGGGACAGCACTGATTGTTAAAGTGCGATTACCGCCACAGTGCCACGTACTGGTGATGTTATTTTTAGCAACGGATCGCTATAACTCATCATGCAAATAACGACAACCAACAGATGAATGAGTGATGATAAAAAACGTGTGGTTAACGCTGATAATATGGAATGGGATGCTTTTATTAGGCGGTTGTTCAAGCGTCATGTCGCACACCGGCGGTAAAGAGGGTACTTATCCTGGCACGCGCGCCAGCGCTACGATGATCGGTAACGATGAGACAAACTGGGGCACCAAATCGTTGGCCATCCTGGATATGCCGTTTACCGCCGTGATGGATACGATCCTTCTGCCGTGGGACATCTTCCGCAAAGACAGTTCGGTAAGATCGCGCGTAGAGAAAAGCGAGGAGGAGACGAAAATGACCAATGCCGTCATCCCCCCGGCGAAGATGCCTCCTCCCTGATTTATCGCCCGGTTTCCGTCACCCATAGCTGACGGAACCCTTTCACCTCTTCCATCCATGCGACGTGTCGCCCATCCGGTGAAAAAACGACGGCGTCCGCAGACGGCGGGTTGTCGTGCCTGGCGGTTAAGAAGTCGATCTTCCCACTTTGTGCGTCGCAGCAGGCAATCCGATTTTCCAGCACCAGTCCCAGCCATTTACCCGACGGATGCCAGTTAAACGCTGACTGTACGCCGGTCGCATGATGCGTTAACTGCCGGGGCTCGCCTCCCTGAGGCGATATCAGCCACAGTTGCGCTACGCCGTTATCGTCCCGCATCAAAAAGGCGATCGCCGTCGCCTGCGGATTACTGCGTACCCAGTGGCGTGGTTCGTTAGTGAGTCCAGGATAAACACGCTGGTGAGTAAAGGTAAGACGCCGCTGAACTACGCCCAACGGCGGCGATGGCATTGTTGATTCGGTTCCCGTCAGCGGCGTGTCGCCTGCCTGTTTCCAGCCGTTTTCATGACACGGTAAATCGACAATAAACAGCTCCGGGACTTTTTTGCCCGTCAGCGACAGCGTATCGCCAATAAAGGCGATCTGGCGGTTGCCCACCCAGCCCTCTTCATAGGCGCGGTTAATGTCATCGCTGCCAGGTCTCGGCGCAGGCGTCGTGCGGCTAACCAGTACGCACCAGTGGCTACCGCTGTATTCGCGCGGATGCTGAGCCGGCACCGTAACCGGCCCATACGGCACGGCCACGCCGACATTACGCAGATCCAGCGCCGGATCTCGCTCATGCAGAACGTGGTCATTATAGGTAAAACTCACCAGCTCGCCGTTCGGGCTAAACACATGGACGTGGCTGCCGCCGCGCAGCGCGCCGGGAGTATACGGCGCAGTAATATCCATCGCATCGAGGTTAGTCACGCCCCCCGGCGTTGCAATAACGCCCCGACGGTGGTGGAAATCGTAATGCCACGTCTCATCAGGGTTTTCAGGGCCATGAATAAACACATAGTGATTGTCGGCAGGATGCACCGTCACCACACCGACATGCGCGCCCTGCACGGCGCGATAAATCACCTCCACGTCGCCGGTATGCACATTGACACGCTCAATAGTCTTGCCCGTAAATGACGCGCCTGAAGGCCGCACATCAAAGACCAGCCACTGGCTGTCAGGTGTCCAGGTATTGGTGTTGGTAAGCTGGTGATGGCGCGGCGTAAAGGTGATTTGTTTCATGGGATGTCCTGATAAGAGACGATGCTCGTCATCATACTGCACACGGGCTTCACTTTCAGGCTTTAGCGTATCGTTGGGATAGCCAGGCCCGGTGGCGCCACGCCACCGGGCCGTCAGGGTCTTATTTCTCCTGCGCCAGCCGGATACTGCGCTCTAT
>NZ_JBGDXK010000006.1:0-204870 GCF_046550775.1 Salmonella sp. SAL04202
TTGGAGCGGGAAACGAGACTCGAACTCGCGACCCCGACCTTGGCAAGGTCGTGCTCTACCAACTGAGCTATTCCCGCAAATTTGTTGCTGTCGTAATTCGCATTTCTGCGTCGTTACGGGAGGCGCATTATACGAGAAATCCATTTAGCTGCAAGCCCCTGAACGCATTTTTTCGCGATTTTTGTTTGAATGCTGATTAAATCACCAAACAAGACAAAAAACGAGCAAAGCGTGCGCTATGCAACAAAAAACTTTTCACGCCACGCCTAAAGGCACAGAATCAGAATAGCACCCTGCGCCAAAAAAAGAATAGCACGGTGACCACAACATCCAATTGATATCAGGGATCAAGATGAAAAAAAAACTTATTGTCATGCTGTTAGCCAGCCTCTCCGTTCACGCCGCTTCCGTTTCCGCCAGAACATTACATTTTGGCACCTCCGCCACCTATGCGCCCTATGAGTTTGTCGATGCCGATAATAAAATTGTTGGTTTCGATATTGATGTCGCCAACGCGGTCTGCAAAGAGATGCAAGCGGAGTGCTCATTCACTAACCAGAGCTTTGATAGTCTGATCCCCGGCCTACGCTTCAAAAAGTTTGATGCGGTGATCGCCGGTATGGATATGACGCCCAAACGTGAACAGCAGGTCTCCTTTAGCCAACCCTATTACGAAGGTTTATCGGCGGTAGTCGTCACGCGTAAAGGGGCTTATCACACTTTTGCCGATCTGAAAGGCAAAAAAGTCGGTCTGGAAAACGGTACAACGCATCAGCGCTATTTGCAGGATAAACAACAAGCCATCACGCCTGTCGCCTATGACAGCTATCTAAACGCCTTTACCGATCTGAAAAACAACCGTCTTGAGGGCGTGTTTGGCGATGTCGCCGCGATTGGTAAGTGGCTAAAAAACAATCCGGATTACGCCATCATGGATGAACGCGCCAGCGATCCTGACTACTACGGAAAAGGGTTAGGCATTGCGGTACGCAAAGGCAACGACGCGCTATTGCAAGAAATTAATGCCGCGCTCGACAAGGTGAAAGCATCGCCGGAATATGCGCAAATGCAGGAGAAATGGTTTACGCAGTAATTCAGCGTGGGGAGAGCTGCCGGATGAGACGCTCTGGCGTTGCCATCCGGCATGTTACGCCTCACAGCTTAATGAAATGCTCGCGGTAGTAAGCCAGCTCCGCCACCGACTCGCGAATATCATCCATCGCCTGGTGCGTGCCCTGCTTGGTAAAGCCGGCCAGAATCTCCGGCTTCCAGCGGCGCGCCAGTTCCTTGAGCGTACTGACATCCAGATAGCGATAGTGGAAGTAGGCCTCCAGTTCCGGCATATATTTAAACAGAAAACGACGATCCTGACCGATGCTGTTACCGCAAATCGGCGACTTACCCGCAGGCACCCACGTTTTCAGAAATTCAATCGTCGCCAGTTCAGCGTCTCGTTCGCCCATCGTACTTGCCTTAACGCGATCTACCAGGCCGCTGCCGGTATGGGTGCGCACGTTCCAGTCATCCATTAACGCCAGTTGCGCATCGGATTGATGTACCGCAATCGTCGGCCCTTCCGCCAGAATGTTCAGGCTGGCATCCGTCACCAGCGTGGCTATCTCAATAATGCGATCGCGCTCGGGGTCCAGACCTGTCATCTCCAGATCGATCCAAATCAGGTTGTTTTCATCGGCACTCATGCTATTTTCCACCCTTCAGAGGTCACATTCACTGTGACTATATTCATCTACAATTGCGTGTATCATAGATGTTTTGCCCACTATGGGCGACCAGGAGCCAGTACGATTGAGCAAAAATAAACTCTCCAAAGGCCAGCAGCGCCGTGTGAACGCCAATCACCAGCGTCGTTTAAAAACGTCCGTGGAGAAAGCCGACTACGATGACAACCTGTTTGGCGAGCCTGCAGAAGGTATCGTCATTAGCCGTTTTGGTATGCATGCCGATGTGGAGTCTGCTGACGGCGAGGTTCACCGCTGCAATATCCGCCGCACTATCCGTTCGCTGGTGACGGGCGATCGCGTCGTCTGGCGTCCGGGCAAAGCCGCCGCAGAGGGCGTCAACGTAAAAGGCATCGTTGAAGCGGTGCATGAGCGCACCTCGGTATTGACGCGCCCGGACTTCTACGACGGCGTGAAGCCTATTGCCGCCAACATTGACCAAATCGTTATCGTCTCCGCGATTTTGCCGGAGCTGTCGCTGAATATCATCGATCGCTATCTGGTCGGCTGTGAAACCCTACAGGTTGAGCCGCTTATCGTACTCAATAAAATTGATCTGCTGGACGACGAAGGTATGGACTTCGTTAATGAGCAGATGGATATCTACCGCAATATCGGCTATCGCGTGCTGATGGTCTCCAGCCATACGCAGGATGGTCTGAAACCGCTGGAAGAAGCGTTAACCGGTCGTATCAGTATTTTTGCCGGGCAGTCCGGCGTCGGAAAATCCAGTCTGCTAAACGCTCTGCTCGGCTTACAGAACGAGATTCTGACGAACGATGTGTCGAATGTCTCCGGTCTGGGTCAACATACCACTACCGCTGCTCGTCTGTATCATTTCCCGCATGGCGGCGATGTCATTGATTCCCCCGGCGTGCGCGAGTTCGGCTTATGGCATCTGGAGCCGGAACAAATCACCCAGGGCTTTGTCGAATTTCATGACTATTTGGGACATTGCAAATACCGGGACTGCAAGCATGACGCCGATCCAGGCTGCGCCATTCGCGAAGCGGTAGAGAACGGCGCTATTGCGGAAACCCGTTTCGAAAATTATCACCGAATTCTTGAAAGTATGGCGCAGGTAAAAACGCGTAAAAACTTTTCTGATACGGACGACTGACAGATACGCTAGGCGTCGTTAGAATCGTCCCCTTTTTTCAGGATACCGGTATAACTGCCGGTTCAGGAACAACAATGGCCTGGAGGCTACCTTGTTAAACTCATTTAAACTTTCGCTACAATACATTCTGCCGAAACTATGGCTCACTCGCCTGGCGGGCTGGGGCGCAAGCAAACGAGCAGGATGGCTGACAAAACTGGTTATCGATCTCTTCGTAAAGTATTACAAAGTCGATATGACCGAGGCGCAAAAACCGGATACCGCCAGCTATCGTACGTTCAATGATTTCTTTGTTCGTCCGCTGCGTGATGACGTGCGTCCGCTCAATACCGATCCTAACATCCTGGTGATGCCTGCCGACGGCGTGATAAGCCAGTTGGGTCGTATCGAAGAAGATAAAATTTTGCAGGCCAAAGGCCATAATTACAGCCTTGAGGCATTGCTGGCGGGTAACTACCTGATGGCGGATAAGTTCCGCAACGGCACGTTTGTGACCACTTACCTCTCCCCTCGCGACTACCATCGCGTGCATATGCCATGCAACGGCATCCTGCGTGAAATGATCTACGTACCGGGCGATCTGTTCTCCGTTAACCATCTGACCGCGCAAAACGTCCCCAACCTGTTTGCCCGCAACGAGCGCGTTATCTGCCTGTTTGATACCGAGTTCGGCCCTATGGCGCAGATTCTGGTCGGCGCAACTATTGTCGGCAGTATCGAAACCGTCTGGGCGGGGACCATTACCCCGCCGCGCGAAGGCATCATCAAGCGCTGGACCTGGCCAGAAGGCGAATATGAAGGGTCTGTCGCCTTGTTGAAAGGCCAGGAGATGGGACGCTTTAAACTGGGTTCCACGGTCATCAACTTATTTGCGCCGGGGAAAGTGAATCTGATCGCGTCGCTGGCAAGCCTGTCCGTTACCAAAATTGGCCAACCGCTGGCGACGTCGACCGAAACATTCGTCGCGCCGGAGGTAGAACCTGCTCCGCTGCCGGCAGAAGAAATTAAAGCCGAACACGACGCCAGCCCGCTGGTTGACAATAAAAAAGACGACACCTAATCAAGAGAGAATGCTGACGTGCGCCTGATTATCGCTTTTCTGATGGCCTGGTGCCTCAGCACGGGGGCGTTCGCCGCAACGGCCCCCGACGCCAAACAAATCACGCAGGAACTGGAGCAGGCAAAAGCGGCGAAGCCCGCTCAGCCGGAAGCCGTTGAGGCGCTCCAGACTGCGTTAAACGCGCTTGAAGAGCGAAAAGGCTCGCTTGAGCGCGCGAAACAATATCAACACGTTATTGATAACTTCCCTAAGCTATCCGCCACCTTGCGCGCCCAGTTGAATAATCTGCGCGATGAACCTCGCAGCGTACCGCCAGAGATGTCCACCGAAGCGTTAAATCAGGAGATCTTGCAGGTTAGCAGCCAGCTACTGGATAAAACCCGCGAGGCGCAACAGGAGCAGGAGCGCGTCAGGGAGATCGCCGACTCGCTCAGCCAGCTTCCCCAACAGCAAAACGACGCCCGCCGCCAGCTTAATGAGATTGAGCGACGACTCGGCGCCGCAGGCGGAAGTGCCGCGCTTAGCCAGGCGCAAAGTCTCAGTATGCAGGCGGAGTCCGCCAAACTAAAAGCGTTAGTCGACGAACTGGAGTTGGCGCAACTGTCCGCCAACAACCGGCAGGAACTGGCTCGTCTGCGTTCCGAGCTGGCGGAAAAACAGAGTCAGCAATTGGATGCGTATCTTCAGGCGCTGCGCAATCAGCTCAATAGCCTGCGCCAACGTGAAGCGGAACGCGCGCTGGAAAGCACTGAGCTGCTGGCGGAAAACAGCGCCGGTTTGCCGGAAGGCATCGTCGAACAATTTAAAGTCAACCGCGAGCTGTCACAGGCGCTCAATCAACAAGCGCAGCGGATGGATCTGGTCGCTTCGCAGCAGCGACAGGCCACCAGCCAAACGTTACAGGTGCGCCAGGCGCTCAATACGCTGCGGGAGCAGTCGCAATGGCTTGGCGTGTCCAACATGCTTGGCGAAGCGCTGCGCGCGCAGGTCGCCCGTCTGCCAGAGATGCCTAAACCGCAGCAGCTTGATACGGAAATGGCGCAGCTACGCGTTCACCGTATGCGCTATGAAGAATTACTCAATAAACAGCCGCAGCTACGGCAAATACGTCAGGCCAATGGACAACCACTGACCGCCGAGCAAAACCAGATTCTTGACGCCCAGCTTCGCACTCAGCGCGAGCTGCTCAACTCTTTGTTACAGGGCGGCGACACGCTGATCCTGGAGTTGACCAAACTGAAAGTCTCCAACAGCCAACTGGAGGATGCGCTTAAAGAGGTTAATGAAGCGACCCACCGTTATCTGTTCTGGACCGCTGACGTTAGCCCGCTATCGCTCTCCTGGCCTGTTGATTTGGTTCAGGATTTACGTCGGCTTATCTCATTAGATACGTTTAATCAGTTAGGTAAAGCCAGCATCATGATGCTGACCAGCAAAGAGACGCTACTGCCGTTATTCGGCGCGCTGGCGCTGGTCGGGTTTAGCCTCTATTCACGCCAACACTTCAACCGGTTCCTTGAGCGCTCGGCCTCGCGCGTCGGGAAAGTCACCCAGGATCACTTCTCGCTGACGCTGCGAACGGTGTTCTGGTCGATTCTGGTCGCCTCGCCGCTGCCCGTCTTGTGGGCGACGCTCGGCTATGGTCTACAGGAAGCCTGGCCGTATCCGCTGGCCGTCGCCATCGGTGATGGCGTGACGGCGACAGTACCGCTGTTGTGGGTAGTCATGATTTGCGCCGCTTTTGCCCGTCCTAATGGTCTGTTTGTGGCGCATTTCGGCTGGCCGCGAAACCGGGTAGCGAAAGCGATGCGCTACTACCTGATGAGCATTGGGCTGATCGTGCCGCTCATCATGGCAGTGATCATGTTTGATAATCTTAACGATCGGGAGTTTTCCGGCTCGTTGGGCCGCCTTTGCTTCATCCTGATATGCGGCGCGCTGGCGCTGGTCACGCTGAGTCTGAAAAAAGCGGGCATCCCGCTCTATCTTGATAAAGAAGGCAACGGCGACAACATGGTCAACAGCCTGCTGTGGAATATGCTGATGGGCGCGCCGCTTATCGCGATTCTGGCGGCGGCGGTGGGTTATCTGGCCACGGCGCAGGCGCTACTGGCGAGACTGGAAACCTCGGTCGCCATCTGGTTCCTGTTGCTGGTCATTTATCACGTCATTCGCCGCTGGATGCTGATCCAACGACGCCGACTGGCTTTTGACCGCGCCAAACATCGTCGGGCGGAAATGCTGGCGCAGCGCGCGCGCGGCGAAGAAGAACCGGCGCACTCCTCCAGCCTGGAAGGCGCGGTCGACATCGATGAAAGTGAAATCGATCTTGACGCTATTAGCGCTCAGTCGCTGCGTCTGGTCCGCTCAATTCTGATGCTTATCGCCCTGCTATCGGTAATTGTACTGTGGTCGGAAATCCACTCGGCATTCGGCTTCCTGGAGAATATTTCGCTGTGGGATGTCACCTCTACGGTGCAAGGCGTGGAAAGCCTGGAGCCGATTACTCTGGGGGCGGTGCTCATTGCGATTCTGGTCTTTATCATCACCACGCAGTTGGTGCGTAATCTGCCTGCGCTGCTGGAACTGGCGTTATTACAGCATCTCGATTTAACGCCAGGTACCGGTTACGCCATCACGACCATCACCAAATATCTGTTAATGCTGATTGGCGGACTGGTCGGTTTCTCAATGATCGGCATTGAGTGGTCGAAGCTACAATGGCTGGTGGCCGCGCTCGGCGTTGGGCTTGGTTTTGGCCTACAAGAAATTTTCGCTAACTTTATCTCCGGCCTGATTATTTTGTTTGAAAAGCCGATTCGTATCGGCGATACGGTGACCATTCGCGATCTCACCGGCAGCGTGACCAAAATCAATACCCGCGCCACCACCATCAGCGACTGGGATCGTAAAGAGATTATCGTGCCGAATAAAGCCTTTATCACCGAACAGTTTATCAACTGGTCGCTGTCTGACTCCGTTACGCGCGTGGTGTTAACCATCCCGGCGCCAGCGGATGCCAATAGCGAAGAGGTGACGCAAATTCTGCTGACGGCGGCGCAGCGCTGTTCTTTGGTGCTTGATAACCCACCGCCTGAAATCTTTCTGGTGGATCTCCAGCAGGGTATTCAGATTTTCGAACTGCGTATCTATGCCGCGGAAATGGGACACCGTATGCCATTACGCCATGAGATCCACCAATTGATTCTGGCTGGCTTCCGCGAACACGGTATTGATATGCCGTTCCCGCCGTTCCAGATGCGTCTGGAGAGTCTCGGCGGTAAACAAACGGGGAGAACGTTAACGTCAGCGGGTAAAACCAGCCGCCCGGCGGGCAGTTTGTAGCGCATGATTCAGGCAAGAAATGCCGGATGCGACCCGTCGGGTCTTATCCGGCCTACGGGCCGGCAATTAACCTGTAGGCCCGATAAGCTTGCGCCATCGGGCATTTCATCGCAGCTCACAGATATTTTCGGACTTATTATGCGTCCAGATCGGCAACAGGCAGGTTAATTTCGCTATAGCGCATTCGGAATAAATCGCCGTAACCCACCAGTTCTCCGCGAAATACGAGGCATCTTATAACATACGCGCAATAAATATCCGACACATGTTTCCACTTATCCTCATCGCGATCCCTTAACGTGCCAATAGTCATTCCTACTACCATCGCAACCTTTCGACGTGCAACATGAACGGAAGAAAGAATAACCTTTTCTATTTCAAGGATATCTTCCGGAGTAAAATTGAGTGCCCTAACCTCATCTTCCGTGATAATCGGGTCTCTCGAACTATCATTCATAATGTTCTCCATCGGGCAATAAACGCCGGATGCGACCCTTGGGGTCTTATCCGGCATACGGTCTTTACTCCGCCGCCCACTCCGGATCAGCGCTCATGCGGCTGCTGTAATTCTGATAAATCGCCATCGCCAGCAGCGAGAAGAAGATCGGGCCGCCGATCATCCACAAGGCGCTGTCCCAGTCCCCAGCTTCAATCACCGGCTGGATGATGGTAAAGACGTTGGCAAACGTCACCACCAGCACCACAACACCCGTCGCGACCAGGGTAGAGGCTTTGGTTTTAAATAGAACAAATGGCCGCTCCAGATCCTGACGCGCTTTAAAGAAGGGAAATGCCAGCGCAAGGAACAGGTATGGCAAGGTCATTGAGACGTTCGCCATCAGCGTGAGTTTGTTATAAAACGCCGATGCAGTGTCACCGCCAAAAGAGACCAGCAAAATAAACAGACTCACCAGCACGCACTGTAGCCACATAGCGGTCGCCGGCATACCGTTAGCGTTCAGTGTCGTCATCGGCGCGGGCCACAACGCTTTTGGCGTCCCCTGAATAATGGCTTTCAGCGGTGAATAGCTCAACGTAAAAAACGCGCCGGTATAAGCCAGAAACATAGAAAGGCCGGTGATACGCGCAAACCAGACGCCCACCGTCATCGCAGCTTCCGGAGAAAGGTTTAACGCGTTACCTAATGTCGTGCCTAAACTCGACATCAGAATGTAGGTGATATTCCCTAAGTTAACGGCGCTATTACTTAATATCTGTTGCCAGTTAGTGCTGACGCCCCATAAAAAGATCGCCAAAGAATAACCAATTGAAATCACAATGGCCGCGAAAACAATACCTTTCGCAAAATTCTTTTCCGGTTTCTCGGTTTTATCCACCAGTCCGCCGACAGCCTCAATACCGCCGTAAGCAAAAATAGCAAATACCACAAATGACAACATTGCCAGGCCGGAGTGATAACCCGGATTCGGTGACGAGGTAAAATTAATCTCTTGTGCAAAATGCCCACCATTTAATAACAAAATAGCGACACTCACTAACAATAAAACTAAATTAAGACACATTACGGCAATACCTCCGACCGCCGTAATTCGCGCAATTTTATTGATCCCTCTGGCGGCGACACACGTCACCAGAATCATCCAGCCAACGGCGAGCAGCCCGACAACCTGCGTAGGCTCAAGCCCCGCAATACGCCAGTGCTGCGTCATATCGGCACCAAAAACAAAAGTAGAAAACGGTACCCAAATTTTTGCCGCCGTACTTACCATCCATATGACATACGATGAAAACCACATAAACGTGCCGATAAACGCGTAACGTGGCCCCACGCTATTATTCATCCACGAATAGATCCCGCCCTCTTCTTTGCGATAAGCGGAACCCATTTCAGCCATCATTAAGGCGAATGGAATAAAAAACAGCAAGGCAGAAAATATATACCACGGGATTGCGCTATACCCCATTAAATAAAACGCCGACGGGCTATTCGCAAAACCAAAAACAGAAGTAAAAATCATCAGGATAAGCCCAATAAGGCTCATCTTTTTTATCGTGTGGGTCATTCAACCATCCCTTACGCTCGAGCGCGTTTGCCAGACGCCGCTCACCGATTGACGCCGCCTTCTTTTTTACGAAGGTCAGCGATAAAAAAATCAACACAGGATTGATACCTAAATGGCATCAAAGTTCCAGCCTTATGTTGTGGAAAACAGAGGGTAATTGAAAAAATATGCTACAAAATGGCGCTTATTGCGCCATTTTATCTCGCGAAAGAGTGAATTTCAGATTTACGCCCGATCGACCGTAAAAGCAATCACGTCCGCCAGGCTTTCTGCTCCCAGCGCCAGCATCACCAGACGATCAACACCCAGCGCCACGCCGGAACAATCCGGTAGACCGGCGGCCAGCGCATCCAGTAGATTTTGGTCAATCGGCTGCTGCGGCAGACCGCGCGCGGCGCGCTTACGATTGTCCTGTTCAAAGCGCTGTTGTTGCTCACGTGCGTCCGTCAGTTCGTGGAAACCATTCGCCAGCTCAATACCTTTGTAGTACACCTCAAAGCGCTCGGCGACGCGATGATCCTCGGTACTGATTTGTGCCAGCGATGCCTGACTTGCCGGAAAGTGATAAATAAAGGTCGGCTTTTCTTTACCTATATGCGGCTCAACCCCCATCGTGAACAGCAGTTGCAGCAACGTATCACGGTCTTCTTCCGTATCGGCGATATTGCTTAAATCAAGCTTTGCCGCCGCCTCACGCAGTTGCGTTTTATCTGCTGATAACGGGTCAATCTCCAGATGGCGCTGAAACGCCTGTTGATAGGAGAGACTTTCCGCAGGTTGACAATCCAGCACTTGCTGAAGCAAATCATCCACTTCATTCATCAGGCGGTACATATCGTAATGCGGGCGATACCACTCCAGCATAGTGAATTCCGGATTATGATGTCGTCCCATCTCTTCATTACGGAAACTGCGGCATAGCTGGAAAACCGGACCGCACCCTGCCGCCAGCAGGCGTTTCATATGGTATTCCGGACTGGTCATTAAATAGAGGTTGATCCCCTGGGAATGGCCAGGTCCGACGAAACGCGTTTCGAACGGGAACAGATGAATGTCTGTGACCGTCGCCTGACTCATGCAGGGCGTCTCAACCTCAAGCACTCCACGATCGGCAAAGAAACGACGGATTTCCGCCATAATCGCCGCACGTTTTAATAAATTGGGGATGGACGCGCTCGGCTGCCAGGTTGCCGTTTCGCTCATGATTCTTTCTCCAGTTTAAGACAAGGTCACGAAGTCTACTCGCAACGCGCGGGCGAAACAAATTTTGCGCAGGCGTATCGGGCGCCTTCTGGAGGGTAAAAAAAGTGATTTCAGATGGTTTAGTAATTAAATTAATCAAAATCAATGATAATTCATCCCTCTGATACGCTAAAAAAATCGAACACGTCAAATTTCCCTCACATCCCTGAGACTATACTGTTGTACCCATAAAGGAGCAGTGGAAACGCATTCATACTTCGCAGAACCCAGAGGCTTTATCTGGCTGCGCGAGGGTGAAATTACAATAATCTGGAGGAATGTCGTGCAAACCTTTCAAGCCGATCTTGCCATTATAGGCGCCGGTGGCGCGGGATTACGTGCTGCAATTGCTGCCGCACAGGCGAATCCCAATGCTAAAATCGCACTGATCTCAAAAGTGTACCCGATGCGCAGCCATACCGTCGCTGCCGAAGGGGGTTCAGCCGCTGTCGCCCAGGATCATGACAGCTTTGACTACCATTTTCACGATACGGTAGCAGGCGGAGACTGGCTGTGTGAGCAGGATGTCGTGGATTACTTTGTCCACCATTGTCCCACTGAGATGACGCAGCTGGAGCAATGGGGCTGCCCGTGGAGCCGCCGTCCGGACGGTAGCGTTAACGTGCGTCGCTTCGGTGGTATGAAAATCGAGCGTACCTGGTTCGCCGCGGATAAAACCGGCTTCCATATGCTGCATACTCTGTTCCAGACTTCCCTGCAGTTCCCACAAATCCAGCGCTTTGACGAACATTTTGTGCTGGATATTCTGGTTGATGACAACCATGCGCGCGGCCTGGTGGCAATGAACATGATGGAAGGCACGCTGGTGCAAATCCGCGCCAACGCCGTGGTCATGGCGACAGGCGGCGCAGGCCGCGTATACCGCTATAACACCAACGGCGGCATCGTCACCGGCGACGGGATGGGCATGGCGCTGAGCCACGGCGTTCCGCTGCGTGATATGGAATTCGTTCAGTATCACCCGACCGGCCTGCCAGGTTCCGGTATCCTGATGACTGAAGGTTGCCGCGGCGAAGGCGGTATTCTGGTCAATAAAAATGGCTACCGTTACCTGCAAGACTACGGCATGGGCCCCGAAACGCCGCTGGGCGAGCCGAAAAACAAATATATGGAACTGGGGCCGCGCGACAAAGTATCCCAGGCTTTCTGGCACGAATGGCGTAAAGGCAACACCATCTCCACGCCGCGCGGCGATGTGGTTCACCTCGATCTGCGTCATCTCGGCGAGAAGAAACTGCATGAACGTCTGCCGTTCATTTGCGAACTGGCGAAAGCTTATGTCGGCGTCGATCCGGTTAAAGAACCGATTCCAGTACGTCCGACCGCGCACTACACCATGGGCGGCATTGAAACCGACCAGAACTGTGAAAGCCGTGTCAAAGGGCTGTTTGCCGTTGGCGAATGCTCCTCTGTTGGCCTGCATGGCGCGAACCGCCTCGGTTCCAACTCACTGGCGGAACTGGTGGTGTTTGGTCGTCTGGCTGGCGAACAAGCAATGGAACGCGCTGCTACGGCAGGCGCCGCAAATAGCGCCGCGCTCGACGCCCAGGTTGCCGATATTGAACAGCGTCTGAAAAATCTGGTGAACCAGGAAGGCAACGAAAACTGGTCGAAGATCCGCGATGAGATGGGTCTGTCTATGGAAGAAGGTTGCGGTATTTACCGTACCCCGGAACTGATGCAGAAAACCGTTGATAAACTGGCCGAGCTTCAGGAACGTTTCAAGCGCGTACGTATCTCCGATACTTCCAGCGTGTTCAACACTGACCTGCTGTATACCATCGAACTGGGTCATGGTCTGAACGTGGCGGAATGTATGGCGCACTCTGCGCTGGCGCGTAAAGAGTCCCGCGGCGCGCATCAGCGTCTGGATGAAGGCTGTACCGAGCGCGACGATGTGAACTTCCTCAAGCACACCCTCGCCTTCCGCGATGCTGATGGCACGACCCGTCTGGAATACAGCGACGTGAAAATCACCACCCTGCCGCCAGCCAAACGTGTTTACGGCGGTGAAGCGGAAGCAGCCGATAAGAAGGAGAAGGCGAATGGCTGAGATGAAAAACCTGAAAGTTGAGGTGGTGCGCTATAACCCGGAAACCGATACCGCGCCGCACAGTGCTTTCTATGAAGTTCCTTATGATGAAACAACATCGCTACTGGACGCGTTGGGCTACATCAAAGATAACCTGTCGCCAGACCTGAGCTACCGCTGGTCCTGCCGTATGGCGATCTGCGGCTCCTGCGGCATGATGGTCAACAACGTCCCTAAACTGGCGTGTAAAACCTTCCTGCGCGATTACACCAACGGTATGAAGGTGGAAGCGCTGGCGAACTTCCCGATTGAGCGCGATCTGGTTGTCGATATGACGCACTTTATCGAAAGCCTGGAAGCGATCAAACCGTACATTATTGGCAACTCTCGCACGCCAGATCAGGGGCCGAATGTCCAGACCCCGGCGCAAATGGCGAAGTATCACCAGTTCTCCGGTTGCATCAACTGTGGTCTGTGCTACGCCGCGTGCCCGCAGTTCGGTCTGAATCCTGAGTTTATCGGACCGGCTGCGATTACGCTGGCGCATCGCTATAACGAAGATAGCCGCGATCACGGTAAGAAGGAGCGTATGGCGCAGTTGAACAGTCCGAACGGCGTATGGACCTGTACTTTCGTGGGCTACTGCTCCGAAGTCTGTCCAAAACATGTCGATCCGGCTGCGGCCATTCAGCAGGGTAAAGTGGAAAGCTCGAAAGACTTTCTTATCGCTACCCTGAAACCACGCTAAGGAGTGCAACATGACGACTAAACGCAAACCCTATGTGCGGCCGATGACGTCCACCTGGTGGAAAAAACTGCCGTTTTATCGCTTTTATATGCTGCGCGAAGGCACAGCGGTGCCGGCAGTCTGGTTCAGTATTGAACTGATTTTCGGTCTGTTTGCGCTCAAACACGGCGCGGAATCCTGGATGGGATTCGTCGGCTTTTTACAAAACCCGGTGGTAGTGATCTTAAACCTGATCACCCTGGCGGCCGCGCTGCTGCACACCAAAACCTGGTTTGAACTGGCGCCGAAGGCGGCCAATATCATTGTAAAAGACGAAAAAATGGGGCCAGAGCCAATCATCAAAGGGCTTTGGGTGGTCACTGCGGTAGTCACCGTAGTCATTCTGTATGTTGCCCTGTTCTGGTAAGGAGTCCCGGATGATTAATCCAAACCCAAAACGTTCTGATGAACCCGTATTCTGGGGACTGTTTGGCGCAGGCGGTATGTGGGGCGCGATCATCGCGCCGGTGATCGTGCTACTGGTTGGCATCATGCTGCCGCTGGGGCTATTTCCGGGCGATGCCCTGAGTTTTGAGCGCGTACTGACGTTCGCCCAAAGCTTTATTGGTCGCGTTTTTCTGTTCCTGATGATCGTGCTGCCGCTATGGTGTGGCCTACACCGTATGCACCACGCGATGCATGACCTGAAAATCCACGTGCCTGCGGGCAAATGGGTCTTCTACGGTCTGGCGGCAATCCTGACCGTTGTGACGGCGATTGGCGTTATCACTCTCTAAGTTGCCACGACGCCCTCTTATCTACCCGATAAGAGGGCGTTTTTTCTTTTCCTGCCTCTCATTTTCCCGCCAGGTTCTACACTTAGAAAAAACACTGGAAGGAAAATTTTATGCGCATTCTGCCCGTCGTTGCTGCAGTTACGGCTGCATTTCTGGTTGTCGCCTGTAGTTCGCCTACTCCGCCTAAAGGCGTTACCGTGGTAAATAACTTTGATGCCAAACGTTACCTCGGCACCTGGTATGAGATCGCACGCCTCGATCATCGATTTGAACGTGGGCTGGAACAAGTCACGGCCACCTATAGTCTGCGTGACGATGGCGGGATTAATGTCATCAATAAAGGCTATAACCCGGATCGGGGAATGTGGCAAAAAACAGAAGGCAAAGCGTATTTTACCGGTAATCCAAACCGCGCCGCGCTCAAGGTCTCTTTTTTCGGCCCGTTCTACGGCGGCTATAACGTGATTGCGCTTGACCGGGAATACCGTCATGCGCTGGTGTGCGGCCCGGATCGCGACTATCTGTGGATACTCTCTCGCACGCCAACGCTTTCTGAGGAAATAAAACAGCAAATGCTGGCCGTCGCGACCCGGGAGGGGTTTGACGTCAATAAATTAATTTGGGTAAAACAATCAGGTTCGTAGCAATATCAGCGACAAATTAATGCGCACTGAGTTTTAGCCCAATGATACCCGCGACGATCAAGCCAAGACTGAGCAAACGCGCCGGTGAGGCAGACTCGCCCAGCAGAAGGATACCGGTGATTGCCGCCCCGACGGCGCCGATGCCGGTCCAGATGGCGTACGCCGTTCCAACGGGCAGCGTTTTCATTGCCCAGGAAAGTAACGCCATACTGATAACCATGGCCGTAATGGTGATAATACTGGGGGTCAGACGAGAAAAACCGTGGGTATACTTCAGGCCGACAGCCCATACCACTTCAAGTAAACCAGCGATTAATAGAATGATCCAGGACATAGCAGGCTCCAGATAATTAATGGGGCCGTCCCCGGTGAGAATAGCGTTTACAGGTCGTCCTGTAACGTATACGGATGAAAAGCCATTTTTGCCTGAGAGAAAATGAATTTCAACCTTTTTATTTTTTTCCGTCTAAAGGCGGGAATTGGCCCTTTTAAGCCGCGTAGTTTTCGCATTTAGCGCCCACAGGAGTTCTCTATGATGGAACGCCTTCTGGGAAAGAAAGTGCTTTACTACTTCCGGGTGCAAACAACTATGTTGAAAATTTTAGTGATAGACCGATGCCACTTTACCCGTACGGGCATGGAGGCCTGGCTTAATCACACTGATGTGCTCAGTTCTTCACTGCTGGTATCCGGGATGAATAACCTTATACTGGCGAAAGAACATATTCTGCAATGGAAGCCCCATCTGGTTATCGCTGATTTATATGGTTTTCTCAACGATGCCTTACCCGAGCAGCCTATCAATGCATTTTTTGCCGCCTGCAGGATGACGCCGTTGGTATTATTACAGTCAGGGAATATGCCGTACAGACCGCAATATGCCAGTCATGCGGTGTTATCTAAACACACGCCTTTACATGAGCTTGCACAACGAATTAAAGGAGCGCTATATACTCATCCACTGCAGGAAGCGCCGGAAAGCGCCACGCCATTGCTCTCTCCGCAGGAGGAAAAAGTGCTCGCGATGTGGACGGAAGGCACCAGCAATAAAGAGATTGCGTATGCGCTTGGCATTCACGGGAAAACGGTTTACACCTATAAGCGTAATATCCGTATGAAACTTCATATGGATAACCGGTATTCTCCCTTTCTTATGCTTCCGGAGAAAATCGATTAACGGTACGACGCCATGCCGTACCGTTGATGATTACTGCTGAGCTCTGGTTGCAGCGCCAGAGATCGCACTACCACCGTCCGAGATGTCCTCGCCCACGCCGCGCGTGGTATTACAAGCAGTTAATACAGTGGAAAGTACCAAAACAGAAAAGATCGCTGCAATTGTCTTTTTAACCATAATGTCTTCCTTTTCTAGCCAATGTTGTTTGTGTATAGCAACTTAATAATAGACAACATCCCAGAAAATGACGGGCGATCGACTAATTTTAGGAAGACGAGAAGCGATTAGCTGGCTGCGCGGGAGATGGCGTGGCCAAGATGCTGAATATCTTCACCGAAGCCGCGGGCGGTATTACATGCCGTTAATAATGTGCTGGTAAGAAGAACCAGCGCGACAAGACCGATAAAGCGTTTCATCATTGAGGCGCGAAAAATAGGATGGCGCAGCATACGCTGCACCATTTTTCCCGATAACGTAAATTATTTTACGCGGGATACGTATTCGCCGGAACGGGTATCGACTTTGATCACTTCGCCAATCTGCACGAACAGCGGAACTTTAACCACTGCGCCAGTAGACAGCGTGGCTGGTTTGCCGCCAGTACCTGCGGTATCGCCCTTCAGACCTGGGTCGGTATCAACAATTTCCAGTTCAACAAAGTTCGGCGGAGTAACAGAGATAGGCTGACCGTTCCACAGGGTTACGATGCATTCCGCCTGATCCAACAGCCATTTTGCGTTGTCGCCGATAGCCTTGGCATCTGCAGACAGCTGCTCGAAGGTTTCGTTGTTCATGAAATGCCAGAACTCACCGTCGTTGTACAGGTAAGTCAGGTTCATATCGACTACATCCGCGCCTTCTGCGGAATCGGTCGATTTGAAGGTTTTCTCAACGCGCGTGCCGGTCAGCAGACGGCGCAGCTTAACGCGGGCAAACGCCTGGCCTTTACCCGGTTTCACGAATTCACTGGATTCAACCGCATAAGGTTCGCCATCCAACATGATTTTAAGACCGGAACGAAAATCGTTGCTATAGTAAGTCGCCATAAGGCCCTCTGAAATTGTTAACTGGTAGCTAAGCCACAAAATGGCGCATATTGTAACCCTAAATACCCCATTGCGAGAAGATTGGTTAGCGCAACTTGCCGATGTTGTGACCAATCCCGACGAACTGCTGCATCTTTTACAGATTGAAGCTGATGAAAACCTCCGGGCAGGACAGGACGCCAGGCGCTTGTTTGCCCTCCGCGTGCCGCGCGCTTTTATTGCGCGCATGGAGAAGGGCAACCCTGACGATCCTCTTTTACGTCAAGTGCTGACGTCCCGGGATGAATTTATTGTCGCCCCCGGTTTCTCCACCGACCCGCTGGAAGAGCAACACAGCGTGGTGCCAGGATTATTGCATAAATACCAAAACCGGGCGCTATTGCTGGTAAAAGGCGGATGTGCGGTAAATTGCCGCTACTGTTTCCGTCGTCACTTCCCGTATGCGGAGAATCAAGGCAATAAGCGCAACTGGACAGTCGCGCTGGAGTATATCGCTGCACACCCGGAACTGGATGAGATCATCTTTTCCGGCGGCGATCCGCTGATGGCGAAAGATCATGAGCTGGACTGGCTGCTCACGCAACTGGAAGCCATTAAGCACGTCAAGCGGCTACGCATCCACAGTCGGTTGCCTATCGTCATCCCGGCACGCATTACTGACGAACTGGTCGCCCGCTTTGACCAGTCACGTCTGCAAATTTTGTTGGTGAACCATATCAACCACGCTAATGAAGTGGACGAGGCATTCTGCCTGGCGATGAAGAAACTGCGCCACGTGGGCGTCACGCTTCTCAACCAGAGCGTCCTGCTGCGTGGCGTGAATGATAACGCGCGAACGCTGGCGAATCTGAGCAACGCGCTATTTGACGCCGGCGTGATGCCCTATTACCTGCATGTGCTGGATAAAGTGCAGGGCGCCGCGCATTTTATGGTCACCGATGACGAAGCCCGGCAAATCATGCGCGAACTGCTCACGCTGGTATCCGGCTATATGGTGCCAAGACTGGCGCGTGAAATCGGCGGCGAACCGAGCAAAACACCGCTGGATTTACAGCTTCGGCAGTGCTAATCCTCGCGGGCGCGTCAGGGACGACGAAAAATATTACCGCGCAATATTACGAGGAGACTCCCCCGCGATTCTCCTCACCCTTTGGCGAGGATAAACTAACCTTCGTTAAATACACCTTTCCGGTCCTCTCTTTTCAATAAAGTCCGTTTTAGGACTCGCTTAGCGTGTACTGCATTTTCGAATTATACTGGTTCTCCTTTTTATAGGACGGCATAAACAATTTATATATCAAATACATTGCAGTAAAACATTTAATTATTTTATATTTGTGGAGAATTGACATGGCCTTAACGATTAAGGGACTAAATACCGGCGTTATTCGTCACAATGATAAGTTTATCGCGCTGGCGCTTAAGGTGAAGTCACTGAGAAATAAAGAAACACTGCTTTTCTTTCCTGTGCTCGCGCTGCGAGACTTGTTGATCGGCCTTGAACACCGGCTTTATTTACAACACTCGCTTCCGGAACAAGAGCAGGAAAAACGCCAGAAAGCCAAAAGCAGTCATGTGCTTAAAATGCATGAGAATATTCCGGCAATACTCCGTGAAGAGCTGGAAAACGCCGATGTTAATCAGCGTGTTGAATCTTTAGCGTTGAGCGATAATACAGAAAAAGTATTAACCTTTACGTTAAAGCTGCACAATGGTAGCCATCTTGATTTACAGGTCGGTGAGTGGCAGGTTGAAGTTCTGGTGATGGCTATTATTCACGCCATTAATAATGCCGAAATGCGTGAGCTCGCATTGCGTATTTCTTCAATGCTGGACTTTTTACCATTATACGATGCTGACTGCCTGGAAAACGGTAATATCGAATTCGATACCTATAACCAGCCTGACTGGAAACATAATCTGTATAACCATTATTTAGCGCTCGTTTATCGTTATACGGATGAGGCAGGACAATCGCATGATTGCGGCACCATCATTAAGACCCGTAGTCAGTCAGGCTCTAAAGAAGCTGAAGCGATATCACGCCGCTTGCTGAATTTCAGCCCGCGTCTTAAAAAGCTGGAAGGAAAACCGTGTAAGGTTTTTGTCAGAACGCTTGGAACCGGTAAAGCAGCGCGTCTGACGCAAGATCAATGCATGCGCGCGTTGCATAATCTACGCATGGCGTCATCGCAGGAAAAACGCTAACCATATCGCCCTCTGAATCTTTCAGAGGGCGTTACGATTCAGACATATCAATTCGGACATTTATAAACCTGGCCGTTCATCTCGCTGGCCGTCGGGACAAAACTGGACAACATGCCCTGTGACGGACTACTTACGCCATACAGCACGTTTCCACCCATCGCGGCCGCCTGATTACGCAGATCGTTCGCTGCGCCACGCATTGAGCCACCCTCTTCGCCGTGCTGGCCTGAAAACCAGTTACTCTGTTTACCGGTTGCCGTACCAATTAGCTGGCATTCCGCGCCTGGCTTATCTTCGACAAAGCGTACATTTTGGCCGGCAGCGGTGAGTTCGTTGCTGGAGCTACAACCCGCCATCAGCAGCGCGGCGCCAACGATCCCTGCTAAATATTTCACGTGCATGTTATTCCCCATAATCAATGAGCTGGACGTTTTGTCCGTATCTGAATCTTATACTAAAAAGATGACTAAAAGAAAAACCCCCGGTCATTTCTGCCCGGGGGTTTCTCAATTCTGGGAGATAAGCACCCAAATCATTCTGGTTGCAGGAAGGCGGTAATCCCCAGTCACTTACTCAAGTAAGTGACTGGGGTTAGCCAACGCATCTGCAGCCTGAAGGATGCAGGGTGTGGGCAATTACATCATGCCGCCCATACCACCCATACCACCCATGCCGCCAGCAGCGCCTAAATCAGGAGCATCGCTTTTCGGCAGGTCGGTCACCATGCACTCGGTAGTGATCATCAGACCAGCCACAGAAGCCGCGTACTGCAGCGCAGAACGGGTAACTTTGGTTGGGTCCAGGATACCCATATCGATCATGTTGCCGTATTCTTCAGTTGCTGCGTTGTAACCGTAGTTACCGTCGCCGCCTTTAACGGTGTTAGCGACAACAGACGGCTCTTCGCCGCAGTTCAGCACGATCTGACGCAGCGGAGCTTCCATTGCGCGCAGCGCAACTTTGATACCCACGTTCTGGTCTTCGTTCTGGCCTTTCAGGTCAGCAATTTTAGAAGCAACGCGGATCAGCGCAACGCCACCACCAGCAACCACGCCTTCTTCTACCGCAGCACGGGTCGCGTGCAGGGCATCTTCAACGCGGGCTTTCTTCTCTTTCATTTCAACTTCGGTCGCAGCGCCAACTTTGATAACCGCAACGCCGCCTGCCAGTTTCGCTACGCGCTCCTGCAGTTTTTCACGATCGTAGTCGGAGGTCGCTTCTTCAATCTGCTGACGAATCTGAGCAACACGGCCCTGGATGGCAGCTTCTTCACCCACGCCATCAATGATGGTGGTGGTGTCTTTGTTGATCACAACACGTTTCGCCTGACCCAGGTCTTCCAGGGTTGCTTTTTCCAGCTCCATACCGATCTCTTCAGAGATTACGGTACCGCCGGTCAGGGTAGCGATATCCTGCAGCATCGCCTTACGACGATCGCCGAAGCCAGGTGCCTTAACAGCAGCCACTTTCACGATGCCACGCATGGTGTTAACAACCAGGGTAGCCAGCGCTTCGCCTTCAACATCTTCAGCGATGATCAGCAGCGGTTTGCCTGCTTTTGCAACGGCTTCCAGAACCGGCAGCATTTCGCGGATGTTGGAGATTTTCTTATCAGCCAGCAGGATGAACGGGCTTTCCAGTTCTACTGCGCCAGTTTCCGGCTTGTTGATGAAGTAAGGAGACAGGTAGCCGCGGTCAAACTGCATACCTTCAACCACGTCCAGTTCATCCTGCAGACCGGTACCGTCTTCAACGGTGATGACGCCTTCTTTACCGACTTTATCCATCGCTTCCGCGATCAGTTTACCTACGGTTTCGTCGGAGTTAGCGGAGATAGTACCTACCTGAGCAATCGCTTTAGAGTCAGAGCACGGTACGGACAGGGCTTTCAGCTCTTCAACCGCCGCAGCGACAGCTTTGTCGATACCACGTTTCAGGTCCATCGGGTTCATGCCCGCAGCAACGGCTTTCAGGCCTTCGGTAATGATGGACTGCGCCAGTACGGTCGCGGTGGTGGTGCCGTCGCCTGCAGCGTCGTTCGCTTTAGAGGCAACTTCTTTCACCATCTGCGCGCCCATGTTTTCAAACTTGTCTTCCAGTTCGATTTCACGCGCTACGGAAACACCATCTTTAGTGATAGTCGGCGCACCGAAAGATTTATCCAGAACCACGTTACGGCCTTTCGGACCGAGGGTTACTTTCACTGCATCTGCCAGTACGTTTACGCCGCGCAGCATTTTCACACGAGCGTCGTTACCGAATTTTACGTCTTTAGCTGCCATTTTCTCTTTCCCTTAAATTCGTATGTTCAGTGTCGTTCGCGGATTACGCTTCAACAATTGCCAGAATGTCGCTTTCAGACATGATCAACACTTCTTCATTGTCGATCTTTTCAGATTTCACACCGTAGCCATCGTTAAAAATGACGATGTCGCCAACTTTCACGTCCAGCGGCTGTACAGTACCGTTGTCCAGGATGCGACCCTTACCGACAGCGATGATTTCGCCACGAGTTGATTTACCCGCTGCGGAACCGGTCAGTACGATGCCGCCAGCAGATTTGGACTCAACTTCTTTACGTTTGACGATCACACGATCATGTAACGGACGAATACTCATTGATAGCTCTCCTTTGAGAAAGTCATTATCAGTTATGGGTGACGCCGGCCCGTAAACGGTTTCCCGGCTGGTGACCAGAGAGATGGGGATGGGGTTTTGCCCCTTCAAGGGGGGAGATGAAAAAAAATTCTTCTGAGCGAAAAAAGCGGTAAAAACGCTACTTATCTCACGTTTACCCAAGGTTTAGAACATCCTGCTATAAGAAAAGGCGTGTGTGATACGCTTAAAAATGCCTGTCGTCACCTGACGTTACAATGCCGCCGGATAATGAGCTGATGAATGAACTAAAAAAAGAGCTTGGGTTGGTTCAGGGCGTTATCTTGTTAACCACATCATTATTAGGGACTGGCGTTTTTGCGCTTCCGGAGCTGGCTGCGCTGGCAGCAGGCGACATCAGCCTTTGGGCATGGCCGCTGCTCATTATTTTGATTTTCCCTATTGCGATTGTCTTTGCTGTGCTGGGGCGCCATTTTCCACACGCTGGCGGCGTAGCGCATTTTGTCGGGATGGCATTTGGCCCGCGTCTGCAACGAGTGATCAGTTGGCTGTTTTTATCAGTCATTCCTGTTAGTTTTCCCGCAGCCTTGCATATTGCAGTGGGTTTCGGCCAGGCGCTGTTTGGCTGGCAAAGCGAACAGCTCTTATTTGGGGAGCTGGGTACTCTAGGTTTACTATGGTTTATGGGATCGCGCGGCGCCAGCTCCAGCGCCAACCTGCAAGCCATTATCGCTGGATTAATTATCGCGCTTATTGCCGCCATTCTGTGGAAAGGCGCGATTAAACCTGCAGATATCACCTTCCCAGCCGCAAACGAAATCACCTTTTCCCGGCTGTGTACCGCCCTGGCGATCATGTTCTGGGGATTTGTGGGAATTGAGGCTTTTACGCATTTGTCGTCTGAATTTAAAAATCCTGAACGTGATTTTCCGCGCGCATTGATCATTGGCCTGATGCTGGCCGGCGCCATTTATTGGACCTGTACCGCCGTGGTGCTGCATTTTGGCGTCTATAGCGACAAGATAGCGGCAACAGCCTCGCTACCGCTTATTATTGTTCATCTCTTCGGTATCCAGGCGTTGTGGGTAGCCTGCATTATTGGTTATCTCACCTGCTTTGCCAGCCTGAATGTGTATGCTCAGAGTTTTGCGCGTCTGATATGGACGCAAATGCAATATCAGCCCGATCACTATCTGGCTCAACTCTCTCCCGGGCGCCTTCCCTTGCACGCGTTAAACGTTATTCTGGCCTGTTGTTGCGTGAGTTCTCTGGTCGTCTACGCCCTGAAGATTAACCTCAATGCGCTGATCGTCTATGCTAACGGTATTTTTATTATGCTCTATCTGCTTTGTATGCTGGCGGGCTGTCGACTGTTGAAAGGGCGTTGCTATGCACTGGCGGTGACGGGTTGTCTACTGTGCCTGTTATTGCTGGCAATGCTGGGGTGGAAAAGCTTATATGCCATTATCATGCTGGCTGCATTATGGCTATTTTTACCGAAGCGAAAACGCATGGCGTAAGACGCATCCGCTGGCCGGATAGCGCCTCACGCGACTTATCCGACCAACATCTCTACCTTTAATCCCGACGATCATCTTTATGTTCAATACGATCGCGATCGTCATCTTTACGTTGATACTCGCCGTCAAATGTTTCGCCACCGCCAGTACCCGCGCTAAACCCGCCGCCCGGCATCCGGGAAAAACGTAAATGCGGCAGCAACTTCAGCGTCAAATGTTTTTGCACTGGCGGTAACAAAAGGAGAAGGCCGAGAAAATCGGTGAAAAACCCCGGCAACAGGAGCAGTAAGCCAGCGATGATCAGCGATACACTCTTAATCATTTCTGCCGCCGGGCTCTCACCGGCCGCCATTTTTTGTTGCATCAGCAAAAAGTTTTTAAAACCCTGGTTACGTACCAGCGACATACCGATAACAGACGTAAAAATCACCAGGATTAGCGTCATCAGGACACCAAGCACATGGGCGACCTGGATAAAGATAGAAATCTCAATGTAAACATAGAGAAAGACAGCTAAAAAGGGTATCCAGCGCAAAGGACTCTCCTGTAAGTCATGGCCGTCTGCGACGACCATTTGAATGGGGTTGCGATTCGCATCGATCCGATATGGTGGTGCGTAGCAAAATTTCAAGTGGTTTGTACACCTATTTTAGGTAGTAATACTAAAGCGGTGACCTATTTCACAAAATAATAAATAAGGGGTAAATTCCCACACTTTAAGTGATCCAGATTACGGTAGGAATTCTGAACCAGCATATGATCTCGTTTATCAGGCCGATGGAGGGGATAATCGTCGGTCAGAAAACATTCGAAATCACATATATCCTGTGTGTTTTAAAGTAAAAATCATTGGCAGCTTGAAAAAGAAGGTTCACATGTCAAACAACATTCGTATCGAAGAAGATCTGTTGGGTACCAGGGAAGTTCCAGCTGAAGCCTACTATGGTGTTCACACTCTGAGAGCGATTGAAAACTTCTACATTAGCAATAACAAAATCAGCGACATCCCTGAATTTGTGCGTGGCATGGTTATGGTAAAAAAAGCGGCGGCGCTGGCCAACAAAGAGCTGCAAACCATTCCTAAGAGTGTGGCGAACGCCATCATTGCCGCATGTGATGAAGTCCTTAACAACGGTAAGTGCATGGACCAGTTCCCGGTAGATGTCTATCAGGGCGGCGCGGGCACTTCCGTCAACATGAATACCAACGAAGTGCTGGCCAACATCGGGCTGGAACTGATGGGTCATCAGAAAGGTGAATATCAGTACCTGAACCCGAACGACCACGTGAATAAATGTCAATCCACTAACGACGCCTATCCGACAGGCTTCCGTGTAGCGGTTTACGCCTCTATCGTCAAACTGATCGATGCCATCAACCAGTTGCGTGAAGGTTTCGAACGTAAAGCGGTTGAATTCCAGGACATCCTGAAAATGGGTCGTACCCAGTTGCAGGACGCCGTACCGATGACGCTTGGTCAAGAATTCCGTGCGTTCAGCATCCTGCTGAAAGAAGAAGTGAAAAGCATCGAGCGTACTGCTGAGCTGCTGCTGGAAGTCAACCTTGGCGCAACGGCAATCGGTACTGGTCTGAACACGCCGAAAGAATACTCTCCGCTGGCGGTGAAAAAACTGGCTGAAGTCACTGGTTTCGCCTGTGTTCCGGCTGAAGATCTGATTGAGGCGACGTCTGACTGTGGCGCGTATGTTATGGTTCACAGCGCGCTGAAACGTCTGGCAGTGAAGATGTCCAAAATCTGTAACGACCTGCGCTTGCTCTCTTCTGGTCCTCGTGCCGGCCTGAACGAGATCAACCTGCCGGAACTGCAGGCGGGCTCTTCCATCATGCCAGCCAAAGTGAACCCGGTTGTACCGGAAGTCGTAAACCAGGTATGCTTTAAAGTCATCGGTAACGACACCACCGTTACGATGGCGGCGGAAGCCGGTCAGTTGCAGTTGAACGTTATGGAGCCGGTTATCGGTCAGGCGATGTTCGAATCCATCCACATTCTGAGCAACGCGTGCTACAACCTGCTGGAAAAATGCGTTAACGGCATTACCGCGAATAAAGAAGTGTGCGAAGGGTACGTTTATAACTCCATCGGTATCGTCACTTACCTCAACCCGTTCATCGGCCACCACAACGGCGACATCGTCGGTAAAATCTGTGCTGAAACCGGTAAGAGCGTACGTGAAGTTGTGCTGGAGCGCGGCCTGTTAACGGAAGCCGAGCTGGACGATATTTTCTCCGTACAGAACTTGATGCACCCGGCTTATAAAGCTAAACGTTATACTGATGAAAGCGAACAGTAATCGTACAGGGTAGTACCAAAGAGGCACGTCACGATGACGTGCCTTTTTTCTTACAAGAAGTTACCAAATAACAACAATTTAATATCAACTTGTTAAACAACAAGGAAGGCTAATATGATAGTTGTCGAACTTATCATTGTTTTGCTGGCAATCTTTTTGGGCGCCAGACTTGGGGGCATCGGTATTGGATTCGCAGGTGGGCTGGGTGTTCTGGTACTTGCCGCCATCGGCGTGAAGCCAGGGACAATTCCATTCGATGTCATTTCCATCATCATGGCGGTTATCGCCGCGATCTCTGCTATGCAGGTCGCGGGCGGTCTGGATTATTTGGTAAACCAGACGGAAAAACTGCTGCGTAAGAACCCGAAATACATCACTATCCTCGCACCGATTGTGACCTATTTCCTGACTATTTTTGCTGGTACCGGGAACATTTCCCTGGCAACGCTGCCGGTTATTGCTGAAGTCGCGAAGGAGCAGGGAATCAAACCTTGCCGTCCGCTCTCGACCGCCGTGGTATCCGCGCAGATTGCGATTACCGCCTCGCCGATTTCTGCGGCCGTGGTGTATATGTCTTCTGTTATGGAAGGTCATGGCATTAGCTACATTCACC
Organism: Salmonella sp. SAL04202; assembly: GCF_046550775.1. Classification (NCBI taxonomy): domain Bacteria; kingdom Pseudomonadati; phylum Pseudomonadota; class Gammaproteobacteria; order Enterobacterales; family Enterobacteriaceae; genus Salmonella; species Salmonella sp. SAL04202. The sequence continues at coordinate 26,244 of NZ_JBGDXK010000006.1, forward strand.
TGCTGTCCGTGGTTATCCCCTCTACGCTGCTGGCGGTGCTGGTGATGTCCTTCCTGGTCACGATGCTGTTCAACTCCAAACTGTCGGACGACCCGATTTACCGCAAACGTCTGGAAGAAGGGCTGATTGAACTGCGTGGTGAAAAGCAGATTGAAATCAAACCGATGGCAAAAAATTCCGTCTGGCTGTTCCTGCTGGGCGTTATCTGCGTGGTTGTTTATGCGATTGTTAACAGTCCGAGCCTCGGCCTGGTTGAGAAACCGCTGATGAACACCACCAACGCTATTTTGATCATCATGTTGAGCGTCGCAACGCTGACCACCATCCTGTGTAAAGTGGAAACTGACGCCATCCTCAACTCCAGTACCTTTAAAGCAGGGATGAGCGCCTGTATCTGTATTCTGGGCGTGGCGTGGCTGGGCGATACTTTCGTATCCGCTAACATCGACTGGATCAAAGACACTGCGGGTAGCGTCATCCAGGGTCATCCGTGGCTGCTGGCCGTCATCTTCTTCTTTGCTTCCGCGCTGCTCTACTCTCAGGCGGCAACGGCGAAAGCGCTGATGCCGATGGCGCTGGCGCTGAACGTCTCTCCGCTGACGGCAGTCGCTTCCTTCGCCGCCGTTTCCGGCCTGTTCATTTTGCCGACCTACCCGACTCTGGTTGCGGCGGTACAGATGGATGACACCGGTACAACCCGTATCGGTAAATTCGTCTTTAACCACCCGTTCTTCATCCCAGGCACCCTGGGCGTCGTTCTGGCTGTCTGCTTCGGCTTCCTGCTGGGCAGCTTTATGCTGTAAGTGTTTCACCCGCGGGGCGTATCACGCCCCGCATTCTCCCGCCCTTTGACTAACATCCTGCCCTCGTCCGTTGTATAGTGACCGTTCACTTGCGGGTCTTTTTGTTCTTTCGAGGTGTTTATGCTTGATGTTAAGAGTCAGGATATTTCCATCCCCGAGGCCGTTGTGGTGCTTTGTACCGCCCCGGATGAAGCTACCGCCCAGGATCTGGCCGCCAAAGTGCTGGCGGAAAAACTGGCCGCCTGCGCCACCCTCCTCCCCGGCGCGACATCGCTGTACTACTGGGAAGGCAAGCTGGAGCAGGAGTATGAAGTTCAAATGATCTTAAAAACCACCGTTTCACATCAGCAAGCGCTTATCGACTGCCTGAAGTCTCATCACCCGTATCAAACGCCTGAACTTCTGGTTTTACCTGTTACTCACGGAGATACTGATTACCTCTCATGGCTCAACGCATCTTTACGCTGATCCTGCTGCTGTGCAGCACATCCGCCTTCGCCGGATTATTCGACGCGCCGGGTCGCTCGCAGTTCGTCCCTGCCGACCGGGCGTTTGTTTTTGATTTTCAGCAAAATCAACACGATCTTACCCTCTCCTGGCAGGTAAAAGAGGGTTACTACCTTTACCGTAAACAAATCAGTATCACGCCGACGAAAGCGGATATCGCTGCAGTCCAACTCCCGGCAGGCGTCTGGCATGAAGATGAATTCTACGGAAAAAGCGAAATCTACCGTAAGCGGCTAAACGTTCCGGTAACGGTTAACCAGGCGGCGGCTGGCGCGACATTAACGATAACGTACCAGGGGTGCGCCGATGCGGGATTCTGTTATCCGCCGGAAACGAAAACGGTGCCGCTAAGTGAAGTTGCCGCGGCAATAGACGCCACGCCGACGCCAGCTGTCACCCAGACGGGTGAGACGTCAAAACCCGCCGCCCAGCTACCTTTTTCCGCGCTCTGGGCACTGCTGATCGGCATAGGCATCGCCTTTACGCCCTGCGTTTTACCCATGTATCCGCTGATTTCCGGTATTGTCCTGGGGGGAAGACAACGTTTGTCGACGGGGCGCGCACTGCTGCTGGCCTTTATCTATGTACAAGGGATGGCGCTGACCTATACCGCACTGGGTCTGGTCGTCGCCGCGGCGGGATTACAGTTTCAGGCGGCGTTACAGCACCCTTATGTGTTAATCGGCCTTGCCATCGTGTTCACCCTGCTTGCGTTGTCGATGTTTGGCCTGTTCACACTACAGCTCCCCTCCTCACTGCAAACCCGGCTGACATTAATGAGTAATCGTCAGCAAGGCGGCTCGCCCGGCGGTGTCTTTGTTATGGGGGCGATTGCCGGATTAATTTGCTCGCCCTGCACTACAGCGCCGTTAAGCGCGATCCTGCTTTATATCGCTCAGAGCGGCAACATGTGGCTGGGCGGCGGTACGCTGTATTTGTATGCATTAGGTATGGGTCTGCCGCTAATGCTGGTCACCGTGTTTGGCAACCGCCTGTTACCAAAAAGCGGCCCGTGGATGGCGCATGTCAAAACCGCTTTTGGTTTCGTGATCCTCGCGTTACCGGTCTTTTTACTGGAGCGGATTATTGGCGAGGCTTGGGGTTTACGTCTGTGGTCGCTGCTGGGCGTCGCTTTCTTTGGTTGGGCCTTTATCACCAGCCTTCAGGCCAGACGAGCGTGGATGCGTATCGTACAGATTATCCTGCTGGCGGCAGCGCTCATTAGCGTGCGGCCTCTACAGGATTGGGCGTTCGGATCGCCATCCGCGCAAGCTCCAGCGCACCTCAATTTCACGGCTATTTCTACCGTGGACGAACTCAATCAGGCGCTGGCGCAGGCCAAAGGCAAACCCGTTATGCTGGATTTCTACGCCGACTGGTGCGTGGCCTGTAAAGAGTTTGAAAAGTATACCTTCAGCGATCCGAGGGTCCAGCAGGCGCTCGGCGACACGGTGCTCTTGCAGGCTAACGTCACCGCTAACAATGCGCAGGACGCCGCGCTGTTAAAGCATCTGCAAGTCCTCGGGCTGCCCACCATTCTGTTCTTTAATGCCCAAGGCCAGGAACAGCCGCAATCGCGAGTCACCGGCTTTATGGACGCCGCCACCTTTAGCGCGCATTTGCACGATCGCCAACCGTGAGCGACACTTGCAAAAGCAAAGACGGAGGAGAATACCGTGCAACGTGAAGATATTCTGGGAGAAGCCCTGAAATTACTGGAGACGCAAGGGATAGCCGATACTACGCTGGAAATGGTGGCGGAGCGCGTAAATCGCCCACTCGACACATTACAGCGTTTCTGGCCAGATAAAGAAGCCATTTTATATGACGCGCTACGTTATCTGAGTCAGCAGGTAGATATCTGGCGACGCCAGCTTCTTCTTGATGAATCGCTTTCTGCTGAACAAAAGCTACTGGCACGCTACAGCGCGCTTTCGGAATGTGTCAGTAATAACCGTTATCCTGGTTGCTTGTTCATTGCCGCCTGTACGTTTTATCCCGACCCAACCCATCCTATTCACCAACTGGCTAATCAACAAAAACGCGCGGCACATGATTTTACCCATGAACTACTGACCACGCTGGAAATTGACGATCCGGCGATGGTTGCAAGGCAGATGGAGCTGGTGCTGGAAGGTTGTCTCAGCCGAATGCTGGTCAACCGCAGTCAGGCTGATGTAGATACCGCTCAGCGGTTGGCGGAAGATATTCTGCGTTTTGCACAGTGCCGTCAGGGTGGAGCGCTCACCTGACGGGTACTGATTTTATGCATTTTGCCTGAAAAGCAGGCAGTCAGCGCGCTTTTATCACTTTTTTCGTGTAAAGCCGTTGACGACCGCGCCCCTTTACGGTTTAATGCGCCCCGTTGCCCGGATAGCTCAGTCGGTAGAGCAGGGGATTGAAAATCCCCGTGTCCTTGGTTCGATTCCGAGTCCGGGCACCACTTATTCAGAAAACCCAGCCTATGGCTGGGTTTTTGCTTTTCTGGGAATGGAAATCCATAGCCCCCATCTCCGGCCTGACTAGCTATAACGAGAAGGCCAGATTTTCTCTGGCGCAACGCCCAGCGCTTCGGCGAACAGCCGCTCACCTTTGGGCCAGGGTCAAAAGCTTACTTAGCTACAGGGAGATTATTATCAGTAATAACGCGTATCACTCCATCTGACGGTTCGCTAGCCTCGACAAGTGAATCCAATATTTCCGCCATGAACTTTTCCATCACTGACAACAATAATCCCTTCGCCAATTTTGGCATTTTTCTTTGTCGGTTTCTTTATTCTTAAATACTGTTTCCGACTCTTGTTCATAATCATAAATTAATACTCAGCACATCATGACTGATGGTAGTTGTCGGGGTAATAGGGCACATAATTTAAAATACTTATTCATAGTTTGTTATTGCGGAAACATTTTAACCTAATGCGTGTCAGTCAGGCACGCAGATAAAAAATAATCGGGGAGAAAAGTTAAACAAAATGCTGTTAGCCGGAAATACCAGTATTGTTCTGTTATCCGCTGCAGTCAGTCCGGTATGGACAGACAATAATACCAGTGCAGCGTCCTGCTTTTTTACCTGTATGTTGAATAACCATTGCAATAAATCATTATAGGATTACATCTGTTTATTATTGCCTGATCCGGAGTGAGTCTTTATGAAAAGTCGTTATTTAGTATTTTTTCTACCACTGATCGTAGCTAAATATACATCAGCAGAAACAGTGCAACCCTTTCATTCTCCTGAAGAATCAGTGAACAGTCAGTTCTACTTACCACCACCGCCAGGTAATGATGATCCGGCTTTCCGCTATGATAAGGAGGCTTATTTTAAGGGCTATGCGATAAAGGGTTCCCCGCGATGGAAACAAGCTGCTGAGGATGCAGATGTAAGCGTGGAAAATATAGCCAGAATATTCTCGCCAGTAGTGGGTGCTAAAATTAACCCCAAAGATACGCCAGAAACCTGGAATATGTTAAAGAATCTTCTGACAATGGGCGGCTACTACGCTACTGCTTCGGCAAAAAAATATTATATGCGTACTCGTCCCTTTGTCTTATTTAATCATTCCACCTGCCGTCCTGAAGATGAGAATACTTTGCGAAAAGATGGCTCTTACCCTTCCGGGCATACTGCTTATGGTACACTTCTGGCATTAGTATTATCCCAGGCCAGACCGGAACGCGCGCAGGAGCTCGCCAGACGAGGATGGGAGTTCGGGCAAAGCAGAGTGATATGCGGTGCTCACTGGCAAAGCGATGTTGATGCTGGCCGTTATGTGGGAGCAGTAGAGTTTGCAAGGCTACAAACAATCCCGGCTTTTCAGAAGTCACTGGCAAAAGTTCGTGAGGAGCTGAACGACAAAAATAATTTATTGAGTAAAGAAGAACGCCCCGAACTTAATTACTGAAGGTGAAAGTCTTCCCGCAAACTGGCCACAGCAAATGAAAGGAAGTGCAACTGCGTAGGGGCGACCGGGCGTGGAGAACGCCTTTGGTTTCCCCGATTCGCAAACCACCCGTTTGCAGTCCGTCCAGACCGTCATGACATCGTTGTCCGGCTGAAGCGGTAAAACCGGTCTGGCTCACTGACTATCCACAGCGAATTCCGGCCATCAGAAGCTATCCCCTCCGCCTGTGGAATGTCCCGCTCCAGACCACTGTGTCCCCGGCGCAGCGGCATCACCCTCCAGCCGCCCTCGGGGTCTGACACCATTACCAGGGCTGATTCATGGGAAAGCACATACAGCCGCCTGTTTTTCCTGTCGTAATGCAGGCCGGAGATATCCTTCAGGAACCACGGCAGGGACAACCGGTGTGTCAGTGAATCACTGACCGACAGAGAGTCATGGCTGTGGTCCGTTTCTAAAAAACGAAGCGGTTTCTTTTCCTGCGCCACTATCAGTGCATTCTCTCCCCGTCCACGGGCAAGGCCTTCAAAACCGGCATTGTCGCTTTTTCTGTCCACATCCAGAGTCAGGGTGTATGACGCCGGCGGCAGGACAGACGTGTTCCTGCCAATGTGGTGGGTGGTGAGCATCCGTCCCCGCTCCCGGGACAGGACATAGCGGTTCCGGCCGAGGTACTCAATGGCCTCAAAATCATGGTCGCCATCCGATGGTATCACCCGCAGCACGTTCCCGTCCGTGTCCAGCTCCACCACCGACGACGGATGGTCGGTCACGGCAAACAGCGTTCCGCTGTCCGGGTTCCACGTCAGGCCGGAGAGACCGCCCTGTATACCGGGAATGTCTTTTTCTGTCGCAAGCTGCCACTGCGTTTCCTCCGGGTACCAGGTTTCCGGAAAATACAGTGTGGCCGCACCGGCCACCATCAGAAGAGCGCCAGCCAGCAGTGCCGGTTTTTGTTTAAGTAAACGTCTCAGAGTCATGGTTCCGGATGTTCAGTTCATCGCATTACATGCAGTCAATGACAAACCAGAGCATGGCCAGGGCTCCGGTCAGGAAGCCGGAGATAAAAGCGCTGGTCAGCAGCAGTAAAATCAGCGCCCGGAGCGAAAAGCGTCCCCCGCCATACCCGGCGCGTCTTTCGTCATCCGGCATGTTGTCCTTCTGCAAAAAAAATTCTCCGGGGAATTACCGGTATGGAGATGTCCGGATAAAAAGAGCTTTATTCCCGTAAGGCCTGTCATGCAGCCCCGGATTATATTCATTCAATATTCAGTAACAGAAATACCGATACAAAAAACACCAGTGATATCATGACGACAAAAGAAATACAGATGTAATAAATCATCTTCAGAAAGTTCATCAGTCAGTTACCGCAATATCTGTTCCGGCCACTTGTTCTCTCCATGCCCCTGTTTTACCGGATATCCGTCAGACCAGCCGCCATCGGCCGGACACGCCTTTACCTGCATTCATTTTCTCCACCACGCCGGCGTCCTCAAGCGTAACCAGATAAGCCCTGGCCTGGTATATTGTCAGCCCGGCCGCATCCGCAATACTCCGGGTCCTGACCGGTATATTTATCCTGCCGTTTGCCTGTGACTGCATAAAAGACAGAATTTTGTCGCAAGCGTCATTACTCATTTTGTTCTCCTGTAACTACGGGGAAGCAATGGTGTCCCGGAAGCTGAAATACCTGCCCCGGGTCTTCACATATCAGAACCGTTGTCCGGTCTCATCTGTAATCACCCCGGGTAACAGGCCGCTCGTGCACAGTACATGCAGATTCTCCACCCCTGCATACTCCACCAGGCAGGCCCGGAGGTAATAATCCTTGCGTGATGCCGCCTTCAGTGAGGCATTCCTGTTTATGGCCGTACACAGGGATATCAAAGTCCGCTTTCGCAAGTCAGTCAGTTCACCTGAGCTTTCCGGCCCGGCTCTTCCCTTAAGCGCCTGACGCAGCATGTCACGCAGCCGGAGGAGGCTGTCCCGGCCACTGATAACCTGCGCAGTTCCTCTCAGGAGTCGCATTTCCTGCAGCCGCGAAGGTACCAGAACAACCATGGGAACCGGACTGGACGCGTGCAGCATTCTGATACCCTGCAGATGCCGTCCCCAGCCGGCCAGCGGCTCCGCACTCAGTGCCACCAGGGCCAGGTCATATGCCCCGGGAGGTGACATCTCCGGTCGCACCACGGCATACCCCATACCGGCAAGCAGATGTGACACCCCCAGCAGTTCATATTCACAGTTCCCCGTCAGCAGTATGCGTTTCCGACGGGACATGGCATTTTCCACTTATTTAGCTTCCTCCAGTTCACCGGCCTGCCAGCCAGATGCTCATTTTTTCTCCGGTGTACAAACCGTGACCGGATCATTCAGCAGGCCTTTCACTGCAGCCACATACGCATCACGAAACCCTTCCAGGCTGTTCGCCTGAAACGCGCCGTTCTCAACACGGTACCGGCCTTTGACAAACACCGTCGGCGTGCCCGTCACGCCATATTCCTTAAACAGACGCTTCTGTTTTTCCGTCATACTGGCCACTTCCTGACTGGTTAGCATCCGGTCATACTCCTCTGCAGAAAGCCCGGCCTTCACAAACACCGCCCGGATATCTTCCGGCGTTTTCAGCGTCCGGGAAACCATGACGGCATCAAACAGTAACGGCTCTACCCTCTCTTCCAGACCGGCCACCATGGCAACCGACCATGCCCGGGTCAGTTCATCCCCCAACTCCCCCAGAAAACCGGCATGATATTTGACCATCTTCTGCCCTGCCGGCAGGCTGTCACGGATAGCTTTGTCAATCCCGAGCTTCTGAGAAAAGAAATAACAGGGCGGGCAGTAAAAGGAGAAAAATTCCACAATCGTGGTATTTTCCTGCACGTCGCTGGTCACTGTTTTGTTCAGTGTCACACAGGTTGTACTGTCCGCCGCATATGACGCTGTTCCTGCTAATACTAAATACAGAAAAATAACCAGCTTATATTGGCGCATTCTACAGCCCCGATTAAAATATTAATACGGCAGCCATCTGTAATAATATTTAAATGTTACAATGGCTGACATTAAATTCATTGTATGATTACCGGATTTAATTGTCTGAAATTTACAATCACACGACATGCAGGGTGGTTCTGCCACCCTGCATGGATTACTCTCAGCTGTTACTTAAAATTAATTAGTCGCTACCTGAACGGTCGCAGTCAACTCATATACGCCAGGCGTCAACGTTTGTTCTTGCGTTGCCTTCATATTAATATTAGATTTAGCACCAGCTTGAATCACCGGGGTGGTAAAGCCGGTAGCCTCAGCCCAGCTCAGTCCCTCAGCATAAACAAGAATGTTTTTTGTTGGATCGGTCTTCTCAATATAACACGGGCTTGTAGCGCTCTCAGAACGGCACATGTTTGCACCCTCAAATACCACTTCCGCCTTACCCTCGATCGGGCCCGCATTGCTAACAATGAATCCACCTACGTTAGTATCCTTACCAAGCCAGGTACCTAAAATTTTTGCAGGCTGTGCTTCAATACTATATACGGCATCTCCCGAGATGGTTACGGTTGAGGTCGCCTGTGTAGCAGCGTTAGCCGCACAAATACCACCCAGTGAGAGAGCTAAAAATAATGCAGTCTTTTTCATTGATAATGCCTTTTTTAAGTAATAAATAATCGAGCAAGTTCAATTAATCCGTGAACAACTGTCTCATTCACGTTTAATATATTAATCGTCTTACCCACTTAACTTCCGGGACAGACAGGCCTGCACTTGTAACATTGTACGTCTGTGTCGACAAGCTTGCTTAATAAAGCCGCAGATACTATCTTCCGGTGATAGTCAACCACACCGGTGGTCCCGTGTTCATTAAATTCGGTGCCCAGCCTGCCCATACCATACGATAATATTCAGAAAATAAGCCTGTTTCGTTATTTCTTAAATTAACTTCATACAAAACAGTTATTAGGTTTTGGGATATATTACCGCAACCACCAGTGTACTGGCATGAGCAGCACAAAACTTTCCATATAGCACGCATTATCTCTCCTTAATTATATCAGAACCCATATCGATGCAGTAAAATTAAACGAAGCTGGCGCAATAAACGCTCTCAAGGAGCAGTTATTTATGACATATTTATTCATCACCAATATCTACATGACATCATTAAAAATAACTTTATCAGGTTCATTGTTATAGTATAAACACCATAACGTAAGGATTTTCTCAAAAAACGATATATTCAAATATATTTCCATCACATATGGTATTAACGGATGCATTCCGCACTATTTACATACCCAAGCTAACTATAAACTTCACATCATTATTTACAGGTTTTTATCTGTCACCTGACAAATTCACGGCTCAAAATAACGACCCTGCACCGTAATAACATAGGTATCTACTGGCACACTCTGATGACCATTTGCCACAATATCAAATTGTTCCTGCATTTCACGGGTTCGTTTTATAATTCCCTCCCCCCCTTTATTATCCGGCACCCAGCCATTCTGACCAATTATTACGTACAATTTATGTTGTCTGTTACTTTTCCCGGTTAACACATACCGATCTGGCGACTCACCATTTCTTTCAGCATTCAGCCACACCTGGTATCCACTGTGCGCCTGCTGAGTACTGATTCGACCATAGCCAATGAGTTGGCCATCTCTGATTTGCGAATTTAAATTCAGTGCACTGTTTAGCGTGATGTCCACATCATCGTTAGCATGAGCATATACCGCCCCAAAGATAACGAATGCTACCATCCCCCTCTTTATTACACCCTGAGTCATTTTATCAGCTCCTGGTCACTTACCGGCACAATGCCTTCAGATTTGACACACCTGCAATTTCGTCACTTTTCAATAACTGATAGTCGGCCCGACAGTGTTGCTGCTGCCCGTTACCCCACATCACCTGAAGTTGCCCTTTTTCGGGTAAACCGCTCATATATACGTCACCACTATCTCCGACAATACCAGTATCCCACCGGGTATCCTCCTGGCCCACAAGGCTGGCTACAGCCCCGAAGGGAACAGGCTTACCATTCACCTGCGTCAGTGTAATCAGTGCACGCCCACCAACCCGTGTCGCAAAACTCGCCGGAATAATAGCTCCTTCTGTTGGCACTACCCTGGTATCTGTTTGCGGTATCGCCACATTTGCTGGCAGAGTTACCGGATTCAAACTGATGATATTCTCCTGGTACGGAGCCAGGTTCCCCAGGGTGGTATAACCACGAAAATCTGTTTTAACCCCTGCAGCATTAATAACCGAGACACCACTGGCATCGGGCGCTTTAATCAGGGCGGCCGTTTTCCCCAGACGTTGCCCAAACGTCACGCCATCCCGGTGAACAACCATACTTCCCTGAACCCCGGCATTTACCTGATTACCGTTTTTACGGTAGCCATATCCCCCACTGATTTCACCGTAGGTACCATTCCAGCGTAAGTTCAGGTCACTGCTGTTCTGGTTGCTACCTGTTCCCCCCTGTGCTATCTGTTCACTTACATTCCAGTACAATCGCTGGTCAAAGGCATAACCATTCAATCCCATGTTATGTAACGTGCCCTGGTTTGTTCTGTTTTGCATCTGGTAAGAAACACTGGTATTGCCTCCCAGCCAACGATTTAACGGTACGTTAATCCACAGGTTAATAGACTGCTCAGTCTTATTGTCGTTATTTCCACGATAGGTGGAGTAATTCCATTTACGTTGGGTCCAGTCTACTGACCAGGAAATGCCCTGTATCATTGGGCCAGAGTAACGTGCTGACACCTCATTTTGACTCTGCGAGCGATTCCAGTAATCTTCTCTACTTCCACTAAAATAAAGTGCACCCCATTCACCCAACGGCTGATTCAACGTCACACTGGTACGTGACTTTCGTTTATCTGCAAAATTATTGTTATTCCAGGAAGATTGATACCCCGCCCCTGGATACCAGTAGTCCTTTGAGGACCAGACCTCACCCGAGCGATAAGAGTCCAGTACCCCAGATAATGTGTTATAACCTGGCGACGCATACTGATAACTGGCCAGCGTAAACCCGGTATTGGTGCTTTCAAATGACTTACTATAACGAACACGCCAGCTCTGCCCACGCTCTACATCCTGGTTCCGCTTCTGTCCGCGGGATAATGTACTGTCCACCGATACTGCACCAAAGGCCCCCAGGGAAACCCCTAATCCCAACGTGCCCGCCTGGTAATGACTGGCCCATTGTCCCCCACTGTAAGCCGTTAAGTTCCAGGGTAAACCGTACATGATGGTGGCCTGACCAACAGGCACTTTATCGACCGACGTATCCGCAGAACGATATTGCCCCATCATTACGTTGTATTTCAGGTACCCCTGGCGTAACGCAATCGCTGGCGTGGTATAGGGCACGGTAAAGATCTGACGGGTTCCATCCGCCTCGAAAACCGTTACCTGCAAATCACCACCTCCATTAACACCAGGCAGGTCCGACAAAGCAAAGGGGCCTGGTGCCACTGTAGTGTTATAGATCACATAGCCGTTCTGTTTAACTTCAATACGTGCTTGTGTCAGGGCGACTCCCTGCACTATCGGCGCAAATGCTCGCTGACTATAGGGCACCATGGAATCATCAGATCCAATCATCCCACCGCGAAACGGAACGCTGTCAAATACATCGGATGGAGTGAATCGGTCACCCAAAGTTAAACGGCTTTTCAGGCTATACAGCCCACGTTCGGCATAGGTATAGGAGGTCTGCCATTTTCCCTTCTGTGAGTTCTGCTTCTGCCAGGTGGTCAGGTTACGTAAACGCCACGCCCCAAAATTCAAGCCAGGCAATAACTGAACATCCATACCGTTTGTGTTTAATGTTGCTCCATTACTACGATAGCTAGAACGAAAAGAACTCGCCTGGTAATCCATCAAAAATGCAGGGATACCATCATTCCAAAGTGCCTGAGGTGCGATACCTGTATAATGAGGACGCAGCGCAATCTGTGGAATACTCAGTAACAACTGTTGATTGTTGAACTGATAGGTTTCGCTGGCCTGGGGGATCGCTGATATCCGCGCACAGTCAGCCCCCCGAGTTGCACCACTGCCATCCCCCCCCTTGAGGACCGGAAATAATCCGGGATAACTATCCACCTTAATACCATAATCCATCAACTGCTTACGTGTTAAACATGTCTGTAAAAACGGATTACCTTTTGCATCTTTCTCGATATGAAAGGCCATCTCACGTGAGTCAACTCGTTTACCATTAAGCATCACATCCACCAGATAGGTACCGGGAAACTGAGCGCCCTGCTCAAGCAAAGAAATATCAACATTCCCACCCTTATCTAACTGAGAAGCATCGAAAGTGTAATATTTAGCTTGCACACCAGAGCTGTACATCCCACAGATAAAAACCGTGCTAACAGCCAGGGCTACAGGACTATAAACCAAACGTACAACCGATGTTTTTTTAGAGAAGATTTTTTTCATCAAGCCATATTCCATTTTATTACCTTCCCGAAACAATGGTTCTGATTCAGGACGTTAAATTAGCTGATTAACAACATCTAAATAATTACACTCTGCTGTATATGATGCTTAATTAACCCACAGACAAACCGATACTATTTACTTAATATCTGCCTGATACACTTTACTCACACCACCATAGTCAGTGACAACGGTCCAATAAACCTTGCCCGCAGTTCCTTTGGGCAAAGCGAATGTATATGATGAAAATGGTGGCACGTAGTGTATATCTGAAATATCAGTATTACCGACCTTTAAAGATGACAAATTCATATAAAACGGCGTATCATTTACCGCTTTCAACTGCGAACCATGGCGAACCCAGGACAACGATGATGCCACATCATCAGGATGACCTTTAATACTCTCCGGACGAACAAATAACTTAATACAATTATCCACAGATAATTTAAGGTTCAATGAAACAGCCTTATTTACCGCGGGTTTTCCTTCTTTATCTTTAGCCCATAAGTCATCCGCTTTCGGAGGAATACCCTTTACGCACAACCACTGGAGTGTCTCGCGATCCTTCGCAAAGTCCCCGCCAGTACGGATAATACGTAAATTATTCTGTTGCAATCCATCCAGGCGAAATAGAGGTGGAGTCACCACAAAGGGAGCTTTGCTTTTCATATCCTCGGAATACACCCGAGACTGGACCAGCATAGGGTAATCACTGGGATTACTTACCGATATGCTTTGCCCCGTCGAACCCGGTGAATAAATAAGTCGACTAACTCCCAACTTAACACCAAACTCCTGAGAGTTTTTTTCAACCTTTATTTTCTCTGCAGCAATACTTTGCAAAGAAGACATACTCAACATGCACCACGTCATCAACAGCAACATTGTTTTCTTTGAGAATTGATAACGCGTCACAACGTTTAATATGCCACACTCCGTGATATTCAATGACTGTTTATTTTGCATTATGAATTTCCTAGTGCATCAGAATTAATTAACGAGCAATATAACTCAGTAATTTAAGTGAGCCTTTAATTTGCACCTGTAAACGTCAAGCATTCAACTACACGGATAAACCAGTGCGGTTGAAATTCATTGCGCGAGATTAATTAAAATCACACACAAGATGGATTATCTAATATAAAAGTTCCCAGGCCTTGATGGCGTTCATTCCTGAAACATGGTCAGTAATGTAACCGCATTTTCAATTCTAATAATTTTCGCCAGACTTAATGAAAAATATCCAACCGCCACTCCATTGCGCTCACATGCTTCCCGCCTTGTGTAGCCCAACACAAGATGATCTTTTAACGCGGCAATCACTTTTTCACTGTGAATGGGTGAAATTTCAATCAACAGCCAGAAACGATTTTCCGACATATCACCAAAAGAATGGTGCTTTTTTTTCTTGAAAGAGATCTCATTATTAATGAGATCGCTCACTCTGTTTCGCTGAATGACACTATTATCCATACCACAGTATCCCACTTATTCTATGTGTCACTATCGATAAAAAATAACTATCTCTCCAAATGCACAGTCATGGCATTTATCCGCCGGATTGCTTTTCATCTGGCCGCCATTCTAGTTTCAATCATTAATGCTGTAAAAGCATATTTTAACGATCTTAATAACTAACAAATAACACAAACAAAGAATAAAAATCTAATTTTATTAATTAAGTCAACACATAAATCCAAAACAAAAAAGAATTGCAGAAAAAAAGATCGCTATGGTTCTTTTTGTCAGAATATTTCCATAGCAAAAAACATGAAAAAACAATGCCTAAAGTCAAAAAAGAATTAACATATTTAATTAAATGTATACATCCTTGAAGCACTAACAACAGCACACTGCCACCCCCGGGGGGTTAAACCGGCGTCTATTTTCTGTTTTTTTTTCGCCTGTGTGCCGTGATTTTGCTTTCCACCATTCAGGTATGAAGTGGAGTGTCCCCCGAGCCTTTAGACAAATCTGCCCTATGGTTTGAGCACAGAAGTAGTCTATAGGCACACCACATTTTGCCCCTGAATTTAAGGAAGAAGCTGTCCGCCAGGTAACTGAGCGGGGCTATTCCATCGCTGAAGGATCTGAACGGCCCGGCGTGTCGGCGCGCAGTCTTTATAAATGGCTTCGGGCCGTTAAGCCGTGATAACACGGAGGAGGCCGCCATGCAGCGCCACCTGGAGGCAGGGCATAAAAAACTGCCACTGGTGATACCAGTGTTGTTCTATACGGGGAAACGCAGCCCGTATCCGTACTCCCCCCGCTGGCTGGACGAATTTGACGATACGGCGCTGGCAGGCAAACTCTACAGCAGCGCTTTCCCGCTGGTAGACGTTACGGTCATTCCGGATGATGAAATCGCCGGCCACCGTAGCATGGCCGCCCTGACTTTATTGCAGGAACATATTCATCAGCGGGACTTGGCAGAACTGGTGACCGGCTGGCTCCCATCTTGCTGGCCGGATATCTGTCTTCATCACAGGTAATATCGCTGGTACACTATATGAGGTTAAAGAGTCTCTCCGGGTTAATACATAATTAAACAACAGACAGTGTAATTTTCGACAGGAAAGGAATGATCAGGGGAGATATAACACGGCTCCGATAACGGTCAGGTGCAGGACACAAAGTTGCGCAAACCAGCGGCCACCGGGCAGCAGACCTGACAGCATCATCACGCCCCCGGACGGGATATTGAGCAGCAGGACAGACATCGTCAGTCTGGCGGCAGCCATCATCTTCTGACATCCGATCGTCAAAAAGAACAGAACACACAGTCTGGCCGAGAATGTCTGCTGGTAAATACGCCCAACGCCTTTCAGGTTGCCAACATAGAATATGTCCTGTGACCCCAGATAACCGGGATGCGCCGTTTCGATTTCTCCACACGCCTCGTCGTCACTGGCTCTACGCTCCAGCGCTTTCAGGCGCTTTTTGAAGTTCTCAAGGTTATGGCGAAACCAAACAGAACGGACACCGCTTCCGGAGATAAAGACTCTCTGTTTACGTAACTCATTACTGGTTCTGTGCTGACCTCGCTGCTGCATAATAACAAGCGATAGCTCTTATAAGTAACGTAGGACCAGGGTGTGTTTCGTAACTATTTTTTGTACAACTTGACGCTGCATATCGACGAAAACCCACTTAATTTGATGGAAAATGTTCAAAACTGAATTCATTTTTTATTTCAGGGGCAATGTTCATCCGTAACTTGAAGTGTCTGTGAGGTTAAGGGATACGTTCTGGAGTTTAAACACTCTCCACCAAATCCCCCAACGTCACCATCAACATCATCGGATCCATCGGCGACGGTACAAACCCCACCTGCTGGTAAAATTCCCGCGCTTCATCCGACAGGGCGTGAACCAGCATCCCGCGAATGCCGATAGTCTCCGCCACCTGAATAACCCGCAGCCCTGCGTCGCGTACCAGCGCCCGACCAACGCCCTGCCCATGAAGCGATTTATCCACCGCCAGACGCCCCAATACCACAATCGGAATCGGGTCAGGCATATTGCGACGAAAGCGACCGGGGGCGGTATTCGTCGTGACCGCGCTGGACGCCAGCGAGTAATAGGCCAGTACGTTCGAATCGCTGCCACAACACACAAAGATACGGGACGCGCCAGTGGTCTGATTTTTCATCGCCCGCTGTTTCAGCCAGTTATCTATAGAATCCACACCGCAGCAAAACGGAGTAAGAATATGTCCGGCATGAAGCGGCTCAGGGGAGGAGATCATTTTTCCTGCTCCCACGGCGCAGGGGTCTGCATGGTTTTACGCAGTGCGGCATTAGGTGAAGGTGTTTGATCCAAACGAGCCAGAAATTCCTGATAAGCCTGTGGATCAGCCATAATGATGCGTTGTTCGATCAGCGCTTCCTCTGCGGCAGCACGGGCAGCTTCCAGCACAAAGTCAGTGCGGTTTTTCCCTCTGGCTTTCGCCGCCCGATCGATAAGATCGCGCTCAGCGGGCTTGATGCGCAGGTTCAGGGTTTCGCGTTTCATCGCCATACTGTTTGCGGCTGGCATAGTGTTGTCCTCTTGTACTTCTGTGGATATTAAGTATACAACACGCGTAACGCAGATGTCATTACGATAAATTTAGAAGGAATGGAACCGGAGTATCGAACCGAAAGGTTTTCTACTCATTTAGAGATTCAGGACCAGGCTGTGCGCTGGCATTCGCTGTGAGTGATTCCTCCTCGGGGCCGACGCAGCAAAAGATTCAATACTGCCGCGCCAAAACACGCAACATTATACAATCCAGAAAGCATAAACCTAACGGATACGCACAGTCAGAACCTCAATAACGTGTTACACCGTTTTTCATAAAGCCAACCATACGATTGAATGCTTCCCCTCCCCCTCAAACTTCCGGATATCGCTACGCCATCTACCCGCCGCCGTATATATTTACCGCGTTGTATGCCTTTCCTGGCCGAGAGCGTTAATATTTACCTCCAGGATAAACCTTATCACAAATTAACATCAGATCTTATACCTCATGCTAACTACCTCCATGAAATTAAAGAGCTATTCTCTAAAAGATTAAAGGCAATTATTACTTAATTCAAATTTTAAAGAGATAATTTGATAATAACATGAGCCAATTCTTGTAAATTTCCATCTTTTTTTTATACGCGACATAGTTTTTTAACGATACTATAATATGTAGAAATGCAATATAAAATAGCATTTTCCATAGAAAATGAAAAGATCGCCACCTGATACCTTAAGTTCGCAAATAATTATATAGCTATATATTAGTTTTCTTTTGAAATATTTTTCAGAATAATTTTTGATTTACACGCACATTTAATAAAAGGAAATTATCATGCTAAAAGTATTTAATCCCTCACCTGTCCAGGTGGGGAGCATTGAATGTTTACAATCAGCACAAAACTGGCAGAGGAAATCCTTATCACTTCAGGGATTAAATTTACTGCAGTCCGTACTCATCAAGCTCACCACGGGTAAAATTTCAATTACGACATCGTCCGGGGAGTATATTACGGCATCAGGGCCAATGTTAATATTTTTAGCTAAAGATCAAACTATTCATATCACTATGGAAGAGACTCATGAACAGTTAAATTATAATTTAATTGAATTAGATTCTGCGTCAATAAAAAATGCTTATAATTTTTTTCTGTATGAACATGCAGACTTTTCGGCCCCATTAACAAAACCGACGACAAAACATCTGTTAGCGCCAATAGAAACAGGCGTAGCAAGAGTATTCAACCTTTTACACTCTTCAAATAAAAGCCAGAAATTATCCCAAGATAAAAAGGAATATTTAATAAGATTTCTACTTTCAGAGTTCATCTATGAACCTGAAGCATTTGCCCTCTTTAGAGAACTATCGCAAAATACATTAGCCGAAAATATCTATAATATTATTATAAGCGACATAAGTCGAAAATGGGCGCTCAAGGATATTTCTGACTCACTCTATATGAGTTGTTCCACATTAAAAAGGAAATTGAAACAAGAGCACACCTCATTCAGCGAAGTTTACCTTAATGCGCGAATGAATAAAGCGACAAAACTTCTACGCAATAGTGAATATAATATTACTCGCGTGGCTTATATGTGTGGTTATGATAGTGCTTCTTATTTTACATGCGTTTTTAAAAAACATTTCAAAACTACACCATCGGAATTTTTAGCGTTTTTATCTTCCTCTCGTCATCAATATGTTAATTGAGATATCTGACAATGCAGTATAAGAACAAAGCAAAACATATTAATATAAGAGATGGGATTCTGTTGCTCGCTAAAAAATTCGACCTAACATTGAGCGAAAAAAAAGTTATTTATTACGTGGCAGCAGGATTATCTGTTAAAAGTTGCTCAAATTTATTAGATCGAAATATAAAAACGATTTCAACACAAAAGAGATCGGCCTATAAAAAAATGGATATTACTACTGATGTTGAATTAATCCATTTGATGCTGAATGAGTTTTACATATCAGTCGATATTACGTAATTTTTCCTAAAATGTTGGTAGAGTGGTAGGCAAGGCAACTCTGGATATCATCTTCAGAGATCGTTCCGCAAACGCTATGGATAATTCTTCGCTGTCTATCGGCTGGCTGACGATAGACTCTACACCGCCAGTACGTTCCATGGAGGATAATAGTGATATCGGCGCCGGAGGCGATAATATCACTAACATCAATACACCGACCTTTATCGGGTCGCTTAGAAGCTCACGCAACAATTAAGCTGACTATGGATACACAACCGTCCGCCGAACCAACGTTGGGATCGACTGTTAGCAGTCTGGATAACACCGTCACCCTTAAGGGAGTCGTGGAGGCGCATCAGGATATTCAGGTGAAGGTCACGGTCAACGATACGGACTACACCGCCAGTATCGATAACGATATCAGTAACTGGCATGTTTCTGTTCCGCAATCCGCTATTCTGTCGGGGGGGGAGAATCAGTACATCATTACGGCCACCGATCCCGCCGGGAATAGCGCCACCGCCAATGGAACATTTACAGGCACATCGCCGACGTAAAACCCGGTTAACAAGAGTTCCGGCGTAGATGAAATGATTTCGCTTAGCGAGGCGACATGGCATTCGGTAAGTGTTGATGAAGAATATTATGCCTGATAACTAAACATCACCCTGCGAGGCCTCTTCGGAGGCCTCCTGAAAAAACAGAATAATATTTATTGTCTGTTAATTATTACAGAGAGAGTTAATTTATAAAAAAAAGCGGCAGACTACGCTGCCGCAAATATGAGGAGGACAATTACCGTTACGCTACACCACAAAGTAATCCGTTACTGAGGTAAGTAAAACATAAATATCCCCAACAATGAATCAACGAATCAAGCAATCGTCAAATCATGGTATTAATAACCTTGTTCTGTTTTAGCATACTGTGACAGTAAAAATAGATTTTAGTCATTCTGTATATCACACGAAAATTTATAAAACAGATTTGGTTCACTCACAATATACAAATTATTTTCATTATCCATGGCTATCCCTTCTGGTTGGGGGATATCGTCTCTGAGCCCTGACCACTCCGCCGTCAGGAACAATCGATCGCGCACCCGCCACTCGGAACTGACTTCCAGAATCATTTTTGACTCGTCCGACAACACCAGCAGCGAATCCGTTGGGGCATGGTATTCAAGTCCGGAGACATCGCTCACACTTGCAGTGATGGCAGAAGGCAACGCTCTGGTGATACCATTTTTGCTCATCTCTACTTCTTTGATCATTATGGGTTTTCTTTCTTTTGCGGCATATAATCTCTCATTTTTCGCATCCCATGCCGTACCTTCCAGCCCTTTATTTTTTGCTTTGTCATAGCCCTCAAGCTTCACCATGGAGATTATCTGCATGGTGCCGCGCTGAATATCCACCTGTGTTTTATAGACCGCGCCATCTTTCTCACTGCCTATCTGGAACTGGTTGCCCCCACTCCATGCAATAGACTCCGGGTCGTGGATGCCCTGCAGCGGCATCCGCCCTACCAGCTGCCCTTCTGTCGTTAACCAGACCAGTTCAGGGGGATTATTAATAACGGCGAAAAGCATCCTGTCTTCGGCGGAGTAGGTCAAACCTGAAAGGTTACTCTTAACTCCTGCGACTGGTTTTTGCTGAATAACCGCTTTATAGCTACTCAGTGCTAGCGCCGAGGGTTTATCACCATATTTGAGGATCAGTTGATAAACATAGCGTATATCGTCCCTGACCATAAATAAAATCACGCCCAAGAGTACAACCACAATAACGCGTTTTAGTAATCTCATAAAAAATCCATAGCAGATCGCGTCACGACTGATGTCGTAACGCATTTCTTAAAAATAAAGCCGATGTCCGATAGAATCGTTATTCGGTTATGGCGAGCGCCATTAGCATAGGCAAAATGAAATAGTGAGGGTTATCACAAAAAGCCCGATTTTAATCACTAACGTACCCTTTTTGTAAATTGACATAATCAAGAGGAGGGTAGTTTCGGCTAATTATTTAAATAGTACGTCTGCAAATTCGCCCCTGTATGCAGGGCAAATGACAAAAAGTGATAATTAATGAGATGTAACACCGCAATCTGATCTGCTATTGCTGCTCCCACTTCTATTCAACCGGGCAGCAAAAAAATGAAACTCAACCTTATTACCGTCAGCCTGGCTACGCTCGTTGCCGCTGGCGCATTCCCGGCCCATGCCGGTCCTCAGGCGCATGTCGTGTGCGGCTATCACCACACGCTGGGCGATGACGCGATTATGATGTTTGGTAAATCGAATCAGGCGATGTGGCATGACTTTTTTGGCAACACCCACACCGACGCGGTCTCTACCTACCAGACGTTGCGCGCGCAACCCGATACCACCTGTGATAATAAAGCCGACAGCTCCGCTTACTGGGCGCCGTCCATGAAATTACCTGATGGTGAAATCGTAAATCCGGCCTACCAAAAGACCTATTATCAATCCACAAATGTAGCGCAATATCCGCTCCATCCATTCCCGGCCGGGCTGGAGTTACTGGCAGGCGATCATCACGGTACTGGCCCCAGTTCCGCAATCACCTTTTTATGTGCCAACGGCAAAGGTTACACCAACAAGGTAGGCGAAATATGCGGCCTGCGTAAAGCGGGCGATGCCGTCCAGTTTAATATCGGGATCGCTTTCCCCAACTGTTGGGATGGCGTCAACCTGAAACCAACCCATAGCCACAATAACGCTATCTATGCCGACCACGGGAAATGTTCCGCAGACTATCCGGTAAAAATCCCGACGGTTAATATGAACATCGCCTGGATACTCCCGCAGATCTCCTCGCTGGATACGTCTAAAGTGGAATTGTCGATGGACCCGGTAATGCATGGCGAAACCCGGGAAGAGCGCTGGGGAAGTCTTTATACCGCCCATGCCGATTTTATGAATGGCTGGACGGAAGATGGCGCGCAGTTTATGACGGATCTGTGTATGAATCAGGGACTGGATTGCGGCACTACGGTTCCTTACGCCTACAGTAAAGCGGAAGAAAATACCTGGGTAAGCAGCGAAGACGACAAGCCTCATGCCAGCGTCGATACCTTGTACGTACAGGATGACTGGACAAATGGCGGACGCACGCAGCACCCGGAAACGCTCACGCTGGTGAAATTTAAGATCCCGCCCCTGCCTGCCAATATGGACGCTTCGCTATTCAAATACCGTATTCGCCTTTTTGGCGGCAAAACGGAAACGAACGGCGCCGATCAAATTTTCTTTTACCCGACCAGCAGTGACTGGCACGTCAGTACCGTGTCCTGGAACAATAAACCGGCGATCAACTACCGTTCCGATGCCGTGTTATATCTGGACCATTCACATGAGTATCGCATGGTTGATGTCGATAAAGCGGTGCGCAAAGCGCTGGCGGAAGGGAAAACGGAAATATCCTGGTATATCGGCGGCGACCGTCAGGGAAATCACTACGACTTCACGCCAGCGGACTCAAAACAGAGCCTGGTGCTGATGCTGACCGGTTTCAAAAAGACGCCGGAGCTGTAATAGTAAACTGTGCCCGCTGACGCAACAGCGGGCACGATGGCGGCACAAGCATTATGTGCACGCCATCAAAACCTGACCAATACCTCAGAAAAACAACCGTTTATTCTCAGGCTGTAGTCCCTGTTGCTGCTGAACATCCTGCAGATAACAGGTCGCTACGACGGCAAGCCGGGCATAGAAGGCGCTAACGGTATTGCGTTGCAGCAATTCCAGATAGCGGAATCCCCAGGGCAGCAGATGCGCCTCCAGTAACCGGTTGGCCGCCACGTTGTCGCCTCGTGCCAGCAGATCGCTACAGGCTAATAGCATCAGGCCAAACTGATCTTCCGGCTCGCGTTCACGGTCAGTGAATACCATTCCCTGCGACTGTAAAAAAGCTCGATAATCGGCGGTGGTTTCCCC
Organism: Salmonella sp. SAL04202; assembly: GCF_046550775.1. Lineage (NCBI taxonomy): Bacteria > Pseudomonadati > Pseudomonadota > Gammaproteobacteria > Enterobacterales > Enterobacteriaceae > Salmonella > Salmonella sp. SAL04202. The sequence goes on from NZ_JBGDXK010000006.1 coordinate 48,886, forward strand.
CATCAGCAAATTATCTTTTTCCAGATAGACCGATCCCCAGGGCGGGACGGGCATCTTTCCCTGGCCTTCAAACAACACGGAAAATTGCCATGTAAGCGCATCATCATCCGGTAGCGACCATGACGCACACAGTGATTCAATAGGTCCGCGATCGCGCCAGGGGTAAAGCTCAGGCAACGTTGGCAAACAATCGAACAACGCTTTCACCTCCGGCCTCTCAGGGGAGTAGTAAAACAGTGCGCCGAGGATACGCGGCAAAACAGCACGGGAAGGCATAGCAATAGCTCCTGAAATATTTCGCCTGATGACGCTACGCTGATCAGGCTTACATGGCACAAGCCGGGCAAAAACTACATTGGCAGCGTCCACAGATTGTAAAACGCAATCCTACCCGCCAACTCCGCCGCGATAACCACCACAGCCGTCATGGCCAGCACCGTAGCGCTCGATTTCAGGCGCGCGCAGACCACCACCCCGACCACACCCGCCGCCAGCAATATCGCCTGGGCGGTAAACCAGCTATGTTGCGCAGCGGTCAGAGCGCTATCGGCGCTCATCAGCGTCGCCATATAGCCCGGGCGCAGACAAAAGCTCACCAAAATCGCCAATACGCTGACCAGTAGCCCCAGACGGCGCACGCCAAACAATGCCGCCAACGCGCCGCCGCCAATCAACGGCGTCAATATCATCATTGCCGTGGTGTAAGATGAACGCCAGGTCGCCACCGTCGGCAGTTGGTAAATCTGCGGAACGGCGTATAAGAAGACTACTCCGACTATCGCCGCCAACCAGACCAACGCGTTACACAGCGGCGTCGCCCGGTTCAGCAACAAACCGAGCGCCCCCAGCCCGCCGAGCGTCGCAAAAGCCGCCGACAAGACAATCTCGTTACTCATCGGCGAATGTCCGACGCGCAGCAGCATATTCAGCGCACGCAGCGGTTGCCCGACGTGGAAGGTGCCGACAATGACGCCCAGCCCAAACAGGCACATCACCGAGAACAGACCAATAGCCTTGCGCCGCGGCGCGACCAGCCCCATTGCGCCGCCAATCAGCAGCAGAATAAACGCGCCGACCGCGCTCTGGGTAAAGACCGTAAAAAAGACCAGCGGTAACTCATGCATGGCGCACCTCCCGAATGTTCATGATTGCGCCTTCCGTATCGCCCGTGGGTCTCGCTTTCGGATGCGGTTTAATAATGAGGTTAGGATGGGTGAACGACGCTGAAGGCAGCGGCGCGATTTGATTCTCCGTGCCATATTTTGCCCGTAATTCATCGACAGGGCCGAAATCCAGCGCTCGCTGCGGGCAAGAATCCACACAGATAGGGCGCAGATTGTTCTCCAGTCGGTCAAGGCAACCGTCGCATTTACGCATCACGTTTGCTTGCGTATCAAACTGCGGCGCGCCGTAGGGGCAGCGCATTTCACAATAGCGACAGCCGACGCATACGCTGTCATCCACCACGACCAGACCATCTTCTTTGCGTTTATGCATCGCCCCGGTTGGACAGCCGGAGACACATACCGGCTCATCGCAATGGTTACAAGCAATAGAGAGGTAGTAGGTAAAGGTGTCGTGATGCCAGCTTTCCCCCTCTTTCACCCAGCTTCCGCCGCCATATTCATAGACGCGGCGCAGTTTCGGACCGACATCCAGATCTTTATTATCCTTGCAGCTTACCTGGCAGGTTTTACAGCCTGAACAGCGCGAGGAGTCAACATAAAAGCCATACTGTTTCATCGTACATCACTCCTTAAGCGCGTTTAATTTCAACCAGATTGGTATGCTGCGGATTGCCTTTCGCCAGCGGCGAAGGATGGTGGCTGGTCAGCGTATTGATACAGCCGCCGACATCAACGCCGTTGCCGTCAAGCCGCGTCCACGCGCCCTGCGGCATCGCCGCCACGCCGGGTAAAATGCGCTGGGTCACTTTACAGGGAAGCTCCACCACGCCGCGGTCATTGAATACATGCACCCGATCGCCGGACTTCAGTTGGCGGGCGCTGGCGTCAATCGGGTTAATCCAGACTTCATCCGGCACCGCCTCATGCAGCATCAGCACATTGCTGTAGGTAGAGTGGGTATGCCCTTTGGTATGGAAGCCGCTTAACTGCAACGGATACTTCGCCGTCAGCGCTTTGTTAAGGTGCGACTCTTTCGCCGGACAAAATTCCGGCAATGCGGGAATTCGCTCGCCTTCTGGCAACGTCCACGTTTGCGCCAGATCCGCCAGCGCCTGGGAGTAAATTTCAATTTTGCCCGACGGCGTGGAGAGTGGATTAGCCTCGGCGTCGGCGCGGAAATCGGCAAACGCAAGGCTCTGCTGCTCGGTAGCGATACGCTGGTCAATCACGCCCATCTCTTTCGCCACGCTCCACTCCGGCAGGTATGGACGTTTTTCACGGATCTGCTGATAGTGCATCTCCGCCCACTGCGCCTGAGTTCGGCCCTCGGTATATTGCTCGCGCAGTCCAAGATGCCCGGCGATATCCGCGCAGATGTCATACGTGCTGCGCACTTCCCACATCGGTTTAACGGTTTTCTGAATCGCAATCATATAGTTATGCGATCCCGCCGCATAGGAGCTGTCCACCAGGTCTTCCGCCTCAAGATAGCTGGTCTCTGGCAAAAGCAGGTCCGCATACATCGCGCTGGGCGTCATATGGTTTTCAATCACGATAATGGTTTCACACAGCGATTCATCCGCGAGAATTTGACGGGTGCGGTTTGTTTCGCCGTGCTGATTCAGCAAAGTATTACCGGCCTGGTTGAAAAACAGCTTAATCCCGGTTTTTAGCCTGTCCGCGCCTTTTACGCCCATTGTCGTCGCGGTCATTTTCTCCGGATGCTGAATGGCGTCCGTCCACAGATAGCAAGGAATAGAGGTTGTGATCGGATTCTTACCGACGGGCAACAATGGCACGCCATACGGCGTACCGTAAGGCCAGTTGCCATTATTGGTGCCGGGCCGCCCGAAGTGGCCTGTTAACGCTGGCAGCGTCTGAATAGCACGCACGGTTTGCTCGCCGTTGGCATGACGCTGCGGCCCCCAGCCCTGGCAAATATAGCAGGCGCGCGCCGAGGCGATTTCGCGCGCCAGTTGGCGAATACGCGTTGCCGGAATACCGGTGATATCCGCCGCCCATTCCGGGGTTTTCGCGATACCGTCATCGCCCGTGCCAAGAACATAATCTTTATAGCTGGCGTTAGGCGCAGCCGTGTCCGGCAATGTGCTACGGTCATAGCCGACGCAATAGCGGTTTACCAGCGCCTCGTCGAGAAGCTGTTCGGTAATCAGCGTATGCGCTATGCCGGCGACTAACGCAGCGTCCGTGGTTGGGCGAATCGGTAGCCATTCGGCGTGTTCGGTAATCACCGAATCGGTATAGCGCGGATCGATAATAATGACCCGGGCTTTCGAGGTCTCCAGCGCCCGGCGCAGCTCTTCAACCTGACCGCCGCCGGACATCCGCGTTTCTGAGAGATTCAGGCCAAATAGCACCACCAGATCGGAATGCGCGATCTGCGTAAAATGGCTACCGACATAATCACCGTGGGTATAAGGCGTGGCGGTGGCGATTTGCGCCGTGGAATAGGTGTTGTGATAATTTAAATAACCGCCGGTGAGATTTAGTAATCTTATCCAGGCGGGTCTACCCTGCGTGTGATAATACGCGCCGGATTGATAATTATAATAAATAGCTTCCCGGCCATATTTTTCGCTAACGCGCGTTAATTCCGCCGCAATAAAGGCCGTGGCCTCATCCCATGAAATACGTTTAAATTTTCCTTCGCCGCGTTTTCCCACTCTTTTCATCGGATACTTAATGCGATCCGGGCTATAGACCCGCCAGCGACTGGAACGCCCGCGCAGGCAGGGACGAATCTGATGCTCGCCGAATACCGCGTCATCTTTCGCGTCTTCCGGTTCAATACGCACAATGCGATCATTTTTCACGATAACCTTAAGCGGGCATCGGCTGCCACAGTTGACCAGACAGGCGCTGTGCCTGACGGTTTCGCCGTTGGCATCCTTCGGTATCGGGGTATCCTGCGCCCGGGCAGTGGTAGCAAAAGGCAGCGTAATCGCCTGGCTTAGCGTCACCGCCGCCCCTACTTTTGCGGTAGCGACAATAGCATCACGTCGGGTTATGGTTGTGTTCAGCCATTTTTTTATTTCCATTTTTTATTTCTCACATTGCTTCCATAATTATTAATAATATGTAATGAAAACTAATCATAATAGATTAAATATTTGTGCTGATTGATTGTGATCAAACGCATTCTGAACGTCAGTAAAAATAAAATGTGATACCGCATACGTTATTATAAAAATTAATGAAAAATTATTTTATGTAATTCTGATGAAAATAAATTACCCATCACGGTATCCGGCGATATTAATTAACGACATGAGCAGGTAGCGCGCCCTGCAAGACCAGACGGGCTTTTCAACACTGGAGCAACATCGCCTATGCCTTTGAATTAGACGCCTCATCAGGGATAATAACCTTACGATTCGTCCGCTCAGGTCCACTATGAAACACTCCCTGCCATGCCGGGCGTTACGCAAACGCCCCATGAAACTCGGCACTACCGTCATTCTGATGGTCAGTGCCGTTTTGTTTTCGGTGCTCGTTGTGGTCCATCTGATCTATTTTTCGCAAATCAGCAGCATGACGCGCGACGCGCTGGCAGATAAAGCGCTGGCGGTGGCTCGCTCGCTGGCGGACTCTCCGGCAATTCGCGAGGGGCTGAAAAAACCGCCTGCGGAAAGCGGCATTCAGCCGCTCGCCGAAGCGGTGAGCCAGCATAATGGCTTTTTGTTTATTGTGGTGACCAATATGCAGGGCATCCGTTATTCGCACCCAGAAACGCAGCGAATCGGCCAACCGTTCAAAGGCGATGATATTCTGCTCGCGCTGCAGGGAAAGGAAAACGTTGCCATTAATCGCGGCTTTCTTGCCAAAGCGCTGCGCGTTTTCACACCGGTTTATGATGAACGTCACCGGCAGATCGGCGTGGTAGCGATTGGCCTGGAACTCAGTCACGTTACGCAGCAGATCAACAATAGCCGCGGCAGTATTATCTGGTCCATTCTGTTCGGCGCTCTGGTGGGGTTATTAGGCACGTATGCGCTGGTCAAGGTGCTAAAACGTATCCTGTTTGGCCTCGAACCCTATGAGATCTCAACCCTGTTTGAACAACGCCAGGCAATGCTGCAGTCAATCAAAGAGGGCGTTATCGCCGTGGATGATAGCGGCGAAGTCACGTTAATTAACCATGCGGCGCAGGCGCTGCTCGATTATCGAAAAACGCAGGATGACGCCAGATTATCCACCCTGAGTCATGCCTGGTCGCAGGTGGTGGACATTAGCGAAGTGTTGCGTGACGGTATGCCGCGCCGCGATGAAGAGATCATCGTCAAAGGCCGCCTGCTGCTGGTGAATACCGTTCCGGTGCGCAGCAACGGCGAAATTATCGGCGCGATATCCACCTTCAGGGATAAAACAGAAGTTCGCCAACTGATGCAGCGGTTGGACGGGATGGTGAACTACGCGGATGCGCTCCGTGAACGATCCCACGAATTCATGAACAAATTACATGTGATTCTGGGATTATTGCACCTGAAGAGTTATAAGCAGCTTGAAGCGTATATTATCAAGACGGCCAATAACTATCAGGAAGAGATCGGTTTGCTGCTGGGTAAAATAAAGTCGCCGATTATCGCTGGCTTTTTGCTCAGTAAGATTACTCGCGCCTCTGATTTCGGGCACAGCCTGGTGATAAGCAGCGACAGCCAGTTACCGGATAATAACAATGAAGATCAGGTTACGGTGCTGATTACGGCGCTGGGTAATTTGATTGAAAACGCGCTGGAAGCGTTGAGCCAGGAATCCGGCGGCGAAATCAGCGTCTCGTTACACTACCGTCATGGCTGGCTGCATTGCGAAGTGAGCGATGACGGTCCGGGTATCGAACCTGAGCGCATCGAGGCGATTTTTGAAAAAGGCGTCTCGTCGAAAGGCGCCGAACGCGGCGTCGGTTTAGCGCTGGTTAAACAGCAGGTTGAAGCGCTTGGCGGCGTAATTTCCGTGGAGTCCGAACCTGGGATCTTCACACAATTTTTTGTACAGTTACCCTGGGATGGAAAAAGGACCAGCCTATGATCAATGTATTAATTGTCGATGACGATGCGATGGTCGCGGAGTTAAATCGCCGCTATGTCGCGCAAATCTCCGGTTTTCATTGTTGTGGAACCGCTTCGACGCTGGAAAAAGCGAAAGAGTTTATCTTCAACAGTGAAAATCACATTGACCTAATCCTGCTGGATATCTACATGCAGCAGGAAAACGGATTGGATCTGCTGCCTGTCCTGCACAGCGCAGGCTGCAAAAGCGACGTTATTGTCATTTCTTCTGCCGCTGACGCCGCCACCATTAAAGATTCACTTCACTACGGCGTGGTGGATTATCTGATCAAGCCTTTTCAGGCCACGCGCTTTGAAGAAGCGTTGACCGGCTGGCTACGTAAGAAAACGGCGATGGAAAAACGCCAGTATTACGAACAGTCTGAGCTTGACCTGCTCATTCACGGTAATTCATCCAGCGAGCAGGAGCCTCGTCGGCTACCAAAAGGGCTGACGCAGCAAACGCTACGCACCTTATGCCAGTGGATTGATGCGCATCAGGAGCAGGAATTTTCTACCGACGAGTTGGCCAACGAAGTGAATATCTCGCGCGTCTCCTGCCGTAAATATCTCATCTGGCTGGTGAATTGCCATATCTTGTTTACCAGTATTCATTACGGCGTGACCGGCAGGCCGGTTTACCGCTACCGCGTTCAGCCGGAACATTACTCTTTACTGAAACAATATTGTCAGTAAGGATACCGCATAAAGCCGACGCGAAGCGTTATATCCTGGTAACATTTATTATAACAATGCCAATAAAAACGCTATCACATTAATAACAAACCTGGGAAATTGTGTCAGATCAAATATACTCAACCCAGGCCTGTTAACGTTATTTTCTATTATTACAGCGCTCTGCGCTGTTTTTAATTTCAAAACGCTAACAAAAGTTAATTAAGTATTATCCCATGCCGAGAGTGTGTATTTTTATTAAAAAAGGGATTTGTCCGGAATTTTCCTGACACTTAAATAAAATTATGTTTGTAGCAATGGAGCTTGTGCTACGCCTATGGACAATACGTATATTGGTGAGCAGATACGCGTCTCCACACGCCATACTAATAATTTAAAAAAATGGCGTGACAATGATCACATAAGTCACATTCTGTTCGATTTATCTCGTGATTTACCTGATGGCGAGACACAAAAATTAAATAATAAACGCCTGTTTTTAAAACAGACAAATCATAATTTACTGATCTCGCTGGCTCCACCTGCCCATCGCCAGAGGGTGCTTCCCTCTGAACATCACCATCGCAAGAAAATAATTACTTAAAGCAACTCTGTAAAAAGCTTAATCGTTAATCGTCGCCACTGTCGCATTGAATATTCGCCATTTCCTGATGCTCATTCACACAAATCAGAAGATGGCTGTGATCCATTTATCAAAATTGACTGGGTTTATCGCGAGGATAAATAAAAATGTTATTTAGTATACAGCTTCTCATAATATTAATATGTCTGTTTTATGGCGCCCGAAAGGGCGGGATCGCGCTCGGGTTGTTGGGCGGTATTGGTCTGGTCATTCTGGTGTTTGTTTTCCATCTCCAGCCAGGTAAACCGCCCGTTGACGTAATGCTGGTCATTATCGCGGTAGTCGCCGCGTCGGCAACGTTGCAGGCGTCAGGCGGGCTGGATGTGATGCTGCAGATTGCCGAAAAGCTGCTGCGTCGCAACCCCAAATACGTCTCTATTGTGGCGCCGTTCGTCACCTGTACCCTGACGATTCTGTGTGGGACAGGCCACGTGGTCTACACCATTTTGCCGATTATCTATGACGTGGCGATCAAGAATAATATCCGTCCGGAACGTCCAATGGCGGCCAGTTCTATCGGCGCGCAAATGGGCATCATCGCCAGTCCGGTTTCCGTCGCCGTGGTTTCTCTGGTAGCGATGCTGGGCAACGTGACATTTGACGGAAAACATCTGGAGTTCCTCGATCTGCTGTCGATCACCATCCCGTCTACCCTGCTCGGTATCCTGGCAATCGGTATTTTTAGTTGGTTCCGCGGTAAAGATCTGGATAAAGACGAAGCGTTTCAGAAATTTATTTCCGTACCGGAAAACCGTCAGTACGTGTACGGCGATACCGCGACGCTGCTGGATAAAAAACTGCCGAAAAGCAACTGGCTGGCGATGTGGATCTTCCTGGCGGCGATTGCCGTGGTCGCTCTCCTGGGCGCGGACTCCGACTTACGTCCAACCTTCGGCGGCAAACCGTTGTCGATGGTGCTGGTCATTCAGATGTTTATGCTGCTGACCGGGGCGCTCATTATCATCCTGACCAAAACCAATCCTGCGTCTATCTCAAAAAACGAAGTTTTTCGTTCCGGTATGATTGCGATTGTCGCGGTATACGGGATCGCCTGGATGGCGGAAACCATGTTCGGCGCGCATATGTCGGAAATTCAGGGCGTGCTGGGCGAAATGGTCAAAGAGTATCCGTGGGCCTACGCCATCGTTCTGCTGCTGGTCTCCAAGTTTGTTAACTCCCAGGCAGCGGCGCTGGCGGCGATTGTTCCCGTCGCGCTGGCTATCGGTGTCGATCCGGCGTATATCGTGGCCTCTGCGCCGGCATGTTATGGCTACTATATCCTGCCGACCTACCCAAGCGATCTGGCGGCGATTCAGTTTGACCGTTCCGGCACAACCCGTATTGGCCGCTTCGTCATTAACCACAGCTTCATTCTGCCGGGTTTGATTGGCGTGAGCGTCTCCTGCGTCTTTGGCTGGATCTTTGCCGCAATGTACGGATTCCTGTAATGGCCGCGCGCGCTGCCCGGTTATGCGCGGCGCGCGACTTAGAGCCTGGCCCATGAGGCTCTTAATACATTTTCTTACTATTAGGCTGGAAGCACATGTCGAAAAAAGAGTTTATCTATCAGGCGCCTTTCCCGATGGGAGAGGACAAAACAGAGTATTATCTGCTCACCTCCGATTATGTCAGCGTCAGTGAATTCAACGGAGAATCTATCCTCAACGTTGAGCCGCAGGCGTTAACGTTGCTGGCTCAGCAGGCCTTCCATGATGCGTCTTTTATGCTCCGTCCTGAACACCAGCAGCAAGTCGCCGCCATTCTCAATGACCCCGAAGCCAGCGAAAACGACAAATATGTGGCGTTGCAATTCCTGAGAAACTCCGAAATCGCCGCCAAAGGCATTCTGCCGACCTGCCAGGATACCGGCACGGCGATTATCATGGGTAAAAAAGGCCAACGCGTCTGGACGGGAGGCGGCGATGAAGCCGCGCTCTCCAAAGGCGTGTTTAATACCTATATAGAAGATAACCTGCGCTACTCGCAGAACGCCCCGCTGGATATGTACAAAGAGGTCAATACCGGCAGCAACCTGCCAGCGCAAATCGATCTCTATGCCGTTGATGGCGACGAGTACAAGTTCCTTTGCGTGGCGAAAGGCGGCGGTTCAGCAAACAAAACGTATCTTTATCAGGAGACCAAAGCGCTGCTCACCCCAGGCAAGCTGAAAAACTTCCTCGTTGAGAAAATGCGCACGCTGGGCACCGCGGCCTGTCCGCCATACCATATCGCCTTTGTCATTGGCGGCACCTCGGCGGAAAGCACGCTGAAAACCGTTAAACTCGCCAGCACCCACTATTACGACGCGCTGCCGACGGAAGGTAACGAGCACGGCCAGGCATTCCGCGATCTCCACCTGGAACAGGAACTGCTGGAAGAAGCGCAAAAACTTGGCCTCGGCGCCCAGTTCGGCGGGAAATATTTCGCCCACGATATTCGCGTAATTCGCCTGCCGCGTCACGGCGCTTCCTGTCCGGTGGGGATGGGCGTCTCCTGCTCGGCCGACCGTAACATCAAAGCGAAAATCAACCGCGAAGGCATCTGGATCGAAAAACTGGAACACAATCCGGGCCAGTATATTCCGCCAGCGCTGCGTCAGGCGGGCGAAGGCGACGCGGTGAAAGTCGATCTCAACCGTCCGATGAAAGAGATCCTCGCCCAGCTATCGCAGTACCCGGTCTCGACTCGCCTGTCGCTGACGGGCACCATTATCGTAGGTCGCGATATCGCCCACGCGAAGCTAAAAGAGCGTATTGAATCCGGCGAAGACCTGCCGCAGTATATTAAAGACCATCCCATCTATTACGCAGGTCCGGCAAAAACCCCGGCAGGTTATCCATCTGGTTCATTAGGCCCCACCACCGCAGGCCGAATGGACTCTTATGTCGATCTACTGCAATCCCACGGCGGCAGTATGATCATGCTGGCGAAAGGCAACCGTAGTCAGCAGGTCACGGATGCCTGTAAAAAACACGGCGGCTTTTATTTGGGCAGTATCGGCGGCCCGGCGGCGGTACTGGCACAGCAGAGCATTAAGCATCTGGAGTGCGTCGAGTATCCGGAACTCGGCATGGAAGCTATCTGGAAAATTGAAGTAGAAGATTTCCCGGCCTTTATCCTGGTGGATGACAAAGGCAACGATTTCTTCCAGCAGATTGTCAGCAAACAGTGCGCTAACTGCGCGAAATAACCTGGCAGGCCCGGTGTTCTCCCGGGCCGCGTTATCGGTTAATTGCCGGATGGCGCTACGCTTATCCGGCTTATCCGGCCTGCACGAGAGACCATGCTCACGCTTTTACATCGCTGGTCGCTACCACAGAAATCGCCGGGCTATCCGGCTGTTCGACGAATGGCGGCGTTTTCCGGTATTTATCCAGCAGGTGGATCTGAATCTTGCGCAGCATGTCGCCGTTCAAACGGTAGTAGCGGAAGTAGAGAACCAACGTCATCATGAAAAACAGTACCGGCAGGACAATCATAATAAACTGCATCCCCTGCAGGGTTTGCGCAGACTGCGCCACGTTCGGCGTGTAGCCAATCAGCCCCAGCACCAGAGCGATAAAGAACGCCGCAAACGCCGAGCCGCCCTTCACGACCATCGTCTGTACGGAATAAGCGATACTCTCGCAGCGAATATTGAGCTTAAATTCCCCATAATCGACCGTATCCGCCACCATGATTACCTGAAGCACCCAAAAGAGCGCGGTCCCGATATTCAGGAAAATACCCGCCGCCACGATTAAAGCGGCATTATGGACATCCGCCAACGCCATCGCGAAGAGCCCTGCGCAACTCAGAACGGGCATCACGGAGGCGCCCGCCCACAATATCCGCCGCGATAACATTTTCACCAGCCGGGGGAAGACAATCAGCGTCAGCAGATTCGCCGCGCCAGCGTAAGAAAGGTAATAGGGAAAAAGATCGGCATCGCCAATCACATAGGTGAAGTAGTAGATCGCAAAGCCATTGATAATATTGGAGGCAATGTTATACGCCAGCGCCATTCCCAACAGGCAAGAGAGCTGATCGTTTTTGTATATCAATCCAACGATCGTTTTTAACGTCAGATGTGGGCGGCCCGCCGTTACACCGTTGTCGGAGGAGTACACCTCATGTACGTTGCGTAATGTCACGATAGTCGAGGCGATAAAGAACGCAATCAGCACCAGCGTAAACATCTGAAAGCCGAACCCACGATCCGCCCCGCCAACATAGTTCACAAACGGCAGCGTTATACCGGCAGTGACGAAGCCAGCCAGACTGGCGAAGAAACGCGGGAACGGCACCAGTTGTTCGCGTTCTCGCTTATCAAGCGTAATGGTCGGCACCAGCGACCAAAATGGGATATCCATAATGGTATACGTCATGCCCCACAGGATGTAAGTTACGCAGACAAATACAACCTGCGCGGTTCCCTCAAAAAGATGGGCGCTGAACAGCAGGAAAAGCACCAGCGAATTGGTTAAGGTGCCGATCAATATCCACGGCTTAAATTTCCCCCACCGCGAACGCGTGGCGTTGACAATCCAGCCCATGATGGGATCGTTTATCGCATCCCAGATTCGCGCGACCAGAAAAAGGGTGCCGACGAGGCCGACCGAGAGTCCCACCACATCGGTGTAGTAATACATCAGGTACATATACACAATGCCGATGGCGAAATCCTTACCAAACGCACCGAACCCGTAACTCAGCTTTGTTGTCAGAGAGATGCTCATAGGGTACCGGGTCGCTGTTACCAGCGCCCGCCTTCTGTTAGTAGAGGTTAAACGCCGGATCTGCCGTCCAGCGCGGCTGGAGATTAACGGCGTAACCAGGCCGGAAGCCAGTCGCCATGCGCGGCGATCAGATCGTCAACCAACGCATAGATTTCTTCGATACCCAGCACCGCTGCGGTATGAGGGTCCATCATCGCCGCGTGATACACGCGATCGCGGTTTTCCGTGAGGATGGCTTCGGTCAACAGCGTTTGCACGTTGATGTTGGTCTGCATCATCGCCGCCAGATGAGAAGGGATCGTCCCCACCTTCGTCGGTTGAATGCCGTTGGCATCCACCAGACAAGCCACTTCCACGCAGCTTCCCTGCGGCAGGTTATCAATCAGCCCCTCATTACGCACATTGCCGTAAATCACGCTCGGCTCGCCGGTCCACAGAGCGTTCATAATGGTGCTGGCGTACTCGCGGGACGGTTTGATGTCGATACGCTCGGCGGTTTTATACTCCTCCAGCTCTTTATGCCAGTTCGCCAGTTGTTCTACGCAGCGTTTCGGATATTCATCCAGCGGCACCTTGTAGCGCGCAATCAGATCCTCGCGTCCCGGTTTAATAAACCACGGCGTGTACTCGGCAAAATGCTCTGATGACTCGGTGACGAAGTAGCCCAACTTTTTGAACATCTCGTAGCGCACAATGTTCTGGCAGCGTTCATTGCCGTGAATATTGGGCTTCGGCGCCTGTCCGGCGTCATAGGCTGCCAGCAATTCAGGATAGAGATCGACATAAGTCCCGTCAGCCGTTTTGCGCTCCAGTTCCAGGTAAAACGCCATGTGGTTAATGCCGGCGCAGCGGTAGCGCAGCGAGGCGGGATCGATATTCAGGTCGCGCGCCAGTTCTTCCGCCGTTCCCTGTACCGAATGGCACAGGCCGACCTGTTTGATATGCGGATAGCGGGCATACATCGCCCAGGTATTCATCGCCATCGGGTTGACGTAATTGAGCATGGTGGCCTTCGGACAGACTTCCATCATGTCTTCGCAAATCCGCCACAGATGCGGGATAGTCCGCAGCGCGCGCATAATGCCGCCCGGCCCCAGCGTATCGGCGATCGTCTGTTCCAGGCCATGACGCTTACAAACCTCAAAATCGGTCACGGTGCAGGGTTCATAGCCGCCAATCTGAAAGGCGACCACCACGAAATCCGCATCCTGTAGCGCCGCTTTCTGATGGGTATGGCAGGTAATCCGGCCTGAAGCGCCCGCGGAGTCCATCAGTTTCCGTACCACAATGTGCGACTCTTCCAGCCGGGTTTCGTCAATATCCATCAGGGCGACATGCGCTGACTTTAGCGCCTCGCGGTGAAACACATCGCCGAGGATATTTTTGACGAAAATCGTAGAACCTGCGCCGATAAAGGTAATTTTGGGTGCCGTCATCATGACTCTCCAGAACAGTAGTGAACACCTTCATGGTGGCACGCGTTCCCGGTGAAAACCTCCGTCTTCCCCGATGAGCATTCCCGAAAACTCAGATCGTATGCTGGCGCGCGGGAGATCTGAGTTTTTGGGACAAAATGGCGTAAAAAGCAGAGTATTCGGCCTGATAGTCAGGCTACGCTCTACAATATCGACGGATTCTGTGTCCGGATTCCCGGTTTCCTCCCGGCTAAAGGGGCATAATTCTGATAATTCAGGAAATGGAGTGACGATGAGTACGCAAGCAATATCCCTCCTCCCGCCCGACCCGCACATGTGCAACGGCGATGAAAAGCAAACCCGTAGCCCGCTGTCGCTCTATTCCGAATATCAACGACTGGACGTTGAACTGAGGCCGCCGCACAGAATGGCCAGCAGTCACTGGCATGGACAAGTAGAAGTGAATGTTCCGTTTGACGGCGATGTGGAGTATTTAATCAACAATGAAGTCGTGCAGATAAAGCAGGGACATATCACCCTGTTTTGGGCCTGTACGCCACACCAGCTTACCCGCCCCGGCAACTGCCGCCAGATGGCGATTTTCAGTTTGCCGATGCACCTGTTTCTCTCCTGGCCGCTGGATCGCGATCTTATCAACCATGTCACGCACGGGATGGTGGTTAAATCACTGGCGACCCAGCAGCTTAGCACCTTTGAAGTGTTGCGCTGGCAGCAGGAAACAAGCAGCCCGAATGAGCAAATTCGCCAGTTGGCGATCGATGAAATCGGCCTGATGCTTAAACGCTTTAGCCTTTCCGGCTGGCAACCCATTTTGCTCAATAAAACATCACGCACCCACAAGAATAGCGTCTCACGCCATGCGCAGTTTTACGTAAGCCAGATGCTGGGATTTATTGCCGATAACTACGATCAGGCGCTCACCATTAACGACGTCGCGGAGCATGTCAAACTCAATGCTAACTACGCGATGGGGATATTCCAGCGGGTTATGCAATTGACGATGAAGCAGTACATCACGGCGATGCGCATCAATCACGTACGTGCCTTATTGAGCGATACTGACAAAACGATCCTCGATGTCGCTCTGACTGCCGGGTTTCGATCCAGCAGCCGTTTTTACAGTACTTTTAGCAAATTTGTCGGTATGTCGCCGCAACAATACCGCAAGCTAAGCCAGCAACGACGCCAGACGATGCCCGGCTAAAGCCGGATACCACTATCAGCCAAAAAAATAATTCACCTGTCGATAAACGGCGGGTGAAATCGCTCGCTATCAATAATTAACACATTGTTTATTAAAAAATAATATCAATAACTGACCATTATTCCATCACTTTACACCCCCTATTTGACGGGGTAATACTTGCCCACGTCACATTCATACGGCGGGTCGGCAAGGCGTAAATTGCACGGCCTCCACAACCGGGTAAAAGATGATGAAAGTATTAATTGTTGAAAGTGAGTTTCTGCATCAGGACACCTGGGTTGGCAACGCGGTTGAGCGTCTGGCGGATGCCTTGAGCCAACAAAATGTTACCGTCATTAAATCGACATCCTTCGATGACGGCTATGCCATCTTGTCCGCGAACGAAGCCATTGACTGTCTGATGTTTAGCTACCAAATGGAACAACCGGATGAGCACCTGAGCGTCAGGCAATTGATCGGTAAGCTTCACGAGCGTCAGCAAAACGTGCCCGTTTTCCTGTTAGGCGACAGGGAAAAAGCGACGGCATCGCTGGACCGCGACCTGCTGGAGCTTGTCGATGAATTCGCCTGGATTCTGGAAGACACCGCTGACTTTATCGCCGGACGCGCCGTTGCCGCCATGACCCGGTATCGCCAGCAACTGTTACCGCCGCTGTTTAACGCGTTGATGAAATACAGCGACATTCATGAATATTCATGGGCGGCGCCGGGACACCAGGGCGGCGTCGGTTTCACTAAAACGCCTGCCGGTCGCTTTTATCACGATTATTATGGCGAAAACCTGTTCCGCAGCGATATGGGGATTGAGCGTACCACGCTCGGTTCACTCCTCGACCATACCGGCGCGTTTGGCGAAAGCGAGAAAAACGCCGCCCGCGTATTCGGTGCTGACCGCTCCTGGTCCGTGGTTGTCGGGACCTCCGGTTCTAACCGTACTATTATGCAGGCCTGTATGACGGATAATGATGTCGTTGTACTGGATCGTAACTGCCATAAATCCATCGAGCAGGGGCTGATCCTCACTGGGGCCAAACCGGTATATATGGTGCCAAGCCGTAACCGTTACGGCATTATCGGGCCAATCTACCCGCAGGAAATGCAGCCTGAAACCTTGCAGAAAAAAATCAGCGCCAGCCCGCTGACCAAAACCAAAGCCGGACAGAAACCGTCTTACAGCGTGGTGACCAACTGTACCTATGACGGCGTATGCTATAACGCCAAAGAGGCGCAGGATCTGCTGGCAAAAACCAGCGATCGCATTCACTTCGACGAAGCATGGTACGGCTATGCGCGCTTCAACCCGATTTATTGCGATCACTACGCGATGCGCGGCGAGCCAGGCGACCATAACGGTCCGACCGTGTTTGCCACCCACTCCACGCACAAACTCCTGAATGCGCTTTCACAAGCTTCCTATATTCACGTCCGTGAAGGCCGTGGCGCGGTGAATTTCTCCCGCTTCAACCAGGCATATATGATGCATGCCACCACCTCTCCGTTATATGCCATCTGCGCATCCAACGATGTGGCGGTATCGATGATGGACGGTAACAGCGGTCTGTCCCTGACTCAAGAGGTGATTGACGAAGCGGTTGATTTCCGTCAGGCGATGGCGCGTCTTTATAAAGAGTTTACCGATGAAGGCGACTGGTTCTTTAAACCGTGGAATAAAGACGTCGTCACCGATCCACAAACCGGTAAAACATATGACTTCGCCGACGCGCCGGCAAAACTGCTGGCCACCGACCAGAACTGCTGGGTCATGCGCCCCGGGGAAACCTGGCACGGCTTTAAAGACCTGCCGGATAACTGGAGTATGCTGGACCCGATTAAAGTCAGTATCCTGGCGCCGGGTATGGGCGACGATGGCGAACTGGAAGCATCCGGCGTACCTGCTGCGCTGGTCACAGCATGGCTTGGCCGCCACGGTATCGTGCCGACCCGCACCACCGACTTTCAGATTATGTTCCTGTTCTCTATGGGGGTAACTCGCGGGAAATGGGGAACGCTGATCAACACGCTGTGCTCCTTCAAACATCATTACGACGCGAATACGCCGCTGGCGCAGGTGATGCCGGAACTGGTGCAGGATTATCCTGACACTTACGCGAACATGGGTATTCATGACCTGGGCGATAAAATGTTTGCCTGGCTACGTGAAAATAACCCGGGCGCCCGTCTCAACGCCGCCTATTCCACCCTGCCGGTTGCGGAGATTACCCCGCGCGACGCCTACAACGCGATCGTGAACGACAATATTGAAATGGTGGCGATTGAAAATCTACCGGGTCGCATTGCGGCGAACTCCGTTATTCCTTACCCGCCAGGCATCCCGATGCTGCTCTCCGGCGAAAACTTTGGCGATGAAAACAGTCCGCAGGTGGGTTACTTACGCTCACTGCAATCCTGGGATCATCACTTCCCTGGCTTTGAGCATGAAACCGAAGGCACGGAAATTATCGATGGCGTATATCACGTTATGTGCGTGAAAGCCTAATCACAAAGAGTCTTTTTTTTGAGGATGGCATGTATTCCCTGAGTATTGCTGCAAAACAATAATACTGTCATACCTTTTTGCGCGGGCCCCATCCCGCGCTTTTTTTATACAAAAATGACAAGTTGCCACTCGCGTACAACTTTTTGTACACCCTAATTCATCGTACAAATATTGTAATATTATTCAGGAAAGTTATTTTAGTGCAGTTTCAATTCATCACACAATTGACTCAGTCCCCGTTATCTCTCCCGTTTGGCGAGATCCGGTCTTTTATGTTCATATTCCAGGAGTTCGGGTATGAGGATTTGCAGCAACGAGCCTTGCATAGTGTTATTAACCGAAAAAGATACATGGTTACGAGTAAATGGTAAGGAGCCAATCAGTTTAAAAGCGAATTATATGGCCATTCTGGCTTGTGAAAATAACGTTATTGACATTTCATCATTAAATAGCGTGCTAGTAATACAAGTGAGTCGCAATAATATTAAAGACTATTTACAATTCCTGAATAAAGATCTCTCACACCTTCCCGTCTGGCAACGCAACGCCGATCCCTTATTGACCGCCAACTGTCTGACGCCGGATATCTTCAGGGTCGCCGCCCGCTACAGCGCGATGGAAACACCGGATGAAATTGTTAGTGAACGTACCCGTGCGCTCCTTTTCACCGTTTTATCCCGCTTTCTTGACCACAAAAAATTTATTTCTTTGTTAATGCACATGCTACGCAGCCGCATCAGTGACAGCGTTTACCACATCATTCAGAGCGATATTCATAAAGACTGGAATCTGAGCGCCGTTGCCAGTTGCCTGTGCCTGAGTCCAAGCTTGTTAAAGAAAAAGCTCAAAAACGAGAATACCAGTTATAGCCAAATAATCACGACCTGCCGAATGCGTTATGCCGTAAACCAATTATTAATGGACGGAAAGAATATCTCTCAAGTCTCACAGCTGTGTGGGTATAACAGCACATCGTACTTTATTTCCGTGTTTAAAGAGTTTTATGGTATGACCCCCCTGCATTATGTTAGCCAACATCGGGAACGATCGGCTGCCTAATTTTTCTACACTCAACGATAAGACACGATAATAACAGCATTGGCGATAACCCGTCTCCGACATAATTCAGCGGCATTCTGAGGGGGTATGATACGACGTAATTTATCGTAACGAAGTCACCTTTTCAGGAGTCCAAATTATGTCTTCGGATGCTGATGCTCACAAAGTGGGCCTAATCCCCGTCACCTTAATGGTATCGGGGAATATTATGGGTTCAGGGGTATTCTTACTCCCTGCCAACCTGGCGGCCACTGGCGGGATTGCAATCTACGGATGGCTGGTCACTATCATCGGCGCCCTGGCGCTGTCGATGGTTTATGCCAAAATGTCGTCCTTAGATCCCAGTCCCGGCGGTTCCTATGCCTACGCACGTCGCTGCTTCGGGCCGTTTTTGGGCTATCAAACGAACGTGCTGTACTGGCTGGCATGCTGGATCGGTAATATCGCGATGGTCGTTATCGGCGTCGGCTATCTGAGCTATTTCTTCCCGATTCTGAAAGATCCGCTGGTATTAACGCTTACCTGCGTCGCGGTGCTGTGGATTTTTGTTCTGCTGAACATCGTCGGGCCGAAAATGATTACCCGCGTACAGGCCGTCGCCACCGTACTGGCGCTGGTGCCTATCGTAGGGATTGCGGTCTTCGGCTGGTTCTGGTTTAAAGGCGAAACCTATATGGCGGCCTGGAACGTGAGCGGTATGAATACCTTCGGCGCGATTCAAAGCACGTTGAACGTCACGCTATGGTCATTCATCGGGGTAGAAAGCGCCTCCGTTGCGGCCGGTGTGGTCAAAAACCCGAAACGCAACGTGCCTATCGCCACCATCGGCGGGGTACTGATCGCCGCCGTCTGCTATGTGCTCTCCACAACGGCGATTATGGGGATGATCCCCAACGCGGCGCTGCGTGTATCGGCATCGCCTTTCGGTGACGCGGCGCGTATGGCGCTGGGCGATACCGCAGGGGCTATTGTTTCCTTCTGTGCGGCAGCAGGTTGCCTGGGCTCTCTCGGCGGCTGGACGCTGCTTGCCGGTCAAACCGCAAAAGCGGCGGCGGACGATGGTCTCTTCCCGCCGATCTTCGCGCGGGTTAATAAAGCCGGTACGCCAGTGGCTGGGTTGCTTATCGTCGGCGTGCTGATGACTATCTTCCAGTTCAGCAGTATGTCGCCGAACGCCGCGAAAGAGTTTGGTCTGGTCTCCTCCGTGTCGGTTATCTTCACCCTGGTGCCTTATCTTTACACCTGTGCCGCGCTGTTGCTATTGGGCCACGGTCACTTTGGTAAAGCGCGCCCGCTGTATCTGCTGATTACCTTCGTCGCGTTTGTGTATTGCATCTGGGCGGTCATCGGTTCCGGCGCCAAAGAAGTGATGTGGTCGTTCGTCACGTTGATGGTGATCACCGCGCTGTATGCGTTGAACTACAACCGCATTCACAAAAACCCGTATCCGCTGGATGCGCCGGTTAAACAGGATTGACCACGTGTAGTTAATGTTATCGCAACAGGCCGGATAGCGCAGGTTATCCGGCCGCCACCAACATTAAGTTCTTAAGGTTCACTTAATTTTACTTTGTCACGATTAGCGTCACCGAATCGATGGACGCATCAACATGTTAAAGCGCTTTCTTAAAAGACCTGTTCTTGGGCAAATCGCCTGGCTTCTGCTTTTTTCCTTTTATATTGCCGTCTGCCTGAACATTGCGTTCTACAAGCAGGTACTACAAGACCTACCGTTAAACTCGCTACGCAATGTGCTGGTGTTTATTTCCATGCCGGTCGTCGCGTTTAGCGTGGTCAATAGTGTGCTGACGCTGGCCTCATTTATTTGGCTAAACCGACTGCTGGCCTGCGTTTTTATTCTGGTCGGCGCTGCCGCGCAGTATTTTATTTTGACTTACGGCATCATCATCGATCGCTCCATGATCGCCAATATGATGGATACCACGCCCGCGGAAACCTTTGCGCTGATGACGCCGCAAATGGTGCTGACTCTGGGATTAAGCGGCGTTCTGGCAGCCGTGATTGCCTTCTGGGTCAAAATCCGTCCGGCGACGCCGCGCTTACGTAGCGGGCTTTACCGCCTGGTCAGCGTCCTGATCTCTATTTTATTAGTTATTCTGGTCGCCGCCTTTTTCTATAAAGATTACGCCTCGCTATTTCGAAATAATAAACAGTTGATCAAAGCGTTAAGCCCATCGAACAGTATTGTCGCCAGTTGGTCATGGTATTCGCATCAACGGCTGGCGAATTTGCCGCTGGTACGCATTGGCGAGGATGCCCATCGCAATCCATTAATGCTGAAAGGCGATCGCAAAAACCTGACGATTCTTATTGTTGGCGAAACCTCGCGCGGCGATGATTTCTCTCTTGGCGGCTATCCGCGCGACACCAATCCGCGGCTGGCGAAAGACGATGTGATCTATTTCCCGCATACCACCTCTTGCGGTACGGCGACCGCGATCTCCGTTCCCTGCATGTTTTCTGATATGCCGCGCAAACATTATGACGAAGAGCTGGCGCATCACCAGGAAGGGCTGCTGGATATTATCCAGCGCGCGGGGATTAACGTACTGTGGAATGATAATGACGGCGGCTGTAAAGGCGCATGCGATCGCGTTCCGCATCAAAATGTCACCGAGCTAAACCTGCCCGGACAATGTATCGACGGCGAGTGCTACGATGAAGTGTTATTTCACGGTCTGGAAGACTATATCGACCATTTGAAAGGCGATGGCGTTATTGTATTACATACCATCGGCAGCCACGGCCCAACCTATTACAACCGTTATCCACCGCAGTTTAAAAAATTTACCCCAACCTGTGACACTAACGAAATTCAGAACTGTTCCCAACAGCAGTTGATCAACACCTATGATAATACCGTGCTGTACGTGGACTATATTGTAGATAAAGCCATTAACCTGCTGAAATCCCATCAGGATAAATTCACCACCAGCCTGGTCTATCTTTCCGATCACGGTGAATCATTGGGTGAAAATGGCGTTTATTTACACGGTCTGCCGTATTCCATTGCGCCGGATACGCAAAAACATGTCCCGATGCTCATTTGGCTTTCTAAAGATTATCAACAGCGTTATCAGGTGGATCAGGCCTGCCTGCAAAAAAGGGCGAGCACGCTGGATTATTCACAGGACAATCTTTTCTCAACCATGCTGGGATTAACCGGCGTACAAACGACGTATTACCAGGCCGCAGATGATATTCTGCAACCGTGCAGGAGACTAAGCGAATGAAGATACTGATTGTTGAAGACGACACGCTATTATTACAGGGGTTAATACTCGCCGCGCAAACCGAAGGCTATGCGTGTGATGGCGTTTCGACAGCGCGTGCCGCCGAGCATAGTCTGGAGTCTGGTCATTACAGTCTGATGGTGCTGGATTTAGGGCTGCCCGATGAGGATGGCCTGCATTTCCTGACGCGAATCCGACAGAAAAAATATACCCTGCCGGTACTCATTCTGACCGCCCGCGATACGCTCAATGACCGCATTACCGGGCTGGATGTCGGCGCAGATGATTATCTGGTTAAACCCTTCGCCCTGGAGGAGTTGCACGCCCGCATCCGCGCGCTGCTGCGCCGCCATAATAATCAGGGTGAAAGTGAACTGACGGTTGGCAATCTGACGCTCAATATAGGCCGCCATCAGGCATGGAGGGATGGACAGGAACTGACCCTGACGCCTAAGGAGTACGCGTTGCTCTCACGGTTGATGCTCAAGGCAGGCAGTCCGGTGCACCGGGAAATTCTTTATAACGATATCTACAACTGGGATAACGAACCCTCGACCAACACTCTGGAAGTGCATATACATAATTTGCGCGACAAAGTCGGCAAGTCGCGCATTCGCACGGTTCGCGGGTTTGGCTACATGCTGGTTGCCACTGAGGAAAGCTAAGTGAGCCTGATGCGTTTTCAGCGAAGAGCGATGACCCTTCGCCAGCGTTTAATGCTGACAATTGGTCTTATTCTGCTGGTGTTCCAGTTAATCAGTACCTTCTGGTTATGGCATGAAAGCACTGAGCAAATCCAATTGTTCGAGCAGGCGCTGCGGGATAATCGCAACAACGATCGCCATATCATGCACGAAATTCGCGAGGCGGTCGCCAGCCTGATCGTCCCCGGCGTATTTATGGTTAGCCTGACGCTGCTAATTTGTTACCAGGCGGTACGGCGTATTACCCGTCCGCTCGCCGAACTGCAAAAAGAGCTGGAAGCGCGGACGGCGGATAATCTGGCGCCGATCGCCATTCACAGCTCCACGCTTGAGATTGAGTCCGTCGTCTCGGCGATCAATCAACTGGTTACGCGTTTGACCACCACGCTCGACAATGAACGCCTTTTTACCGCCGATGTGGCCCATGAGCTACGCACGCCGCTGTCGGGGGTGCGTTTGCACCTGGAATTATTGTCAAAAACCCACAATGTTGATGTCGCGCCGCTTATCGCCCGTCTTGACCAGATGATGGATAGCGTCTCCCAGCTTCTGCAACTGGCGCGCGTGGGCCAGTCATTCTCTTCCGGGAATTATCAGGAAGTAAAACTGCTGGAAGATGTGATCCTCCCCTCCTACGATGAGCTGAACACCATGCTGGAAACGCGCCAGCAAACTCTGTTGCTGCCGGAAAGCGCGGCGGACGTGGTGGTGCGCGGTGATGCGACGTTACTGCGTATGCTGTTGCGAAATCTGGTGGAAAACGCGCATCGCTATAGCCCTGAAGGAACCCATATCACTATCCACATTAGCGCCGACCCCGACGCTATTATGGCGGTCGAAGACGAGGGGCCGGGTATTGATGAAAGCAAATGCGGGAAGCTAAGCGAAGCGTTCGTGCGGATGGACAGCCGTTATGGCGGAATTGGCCTGGGGCTGAGTATCGTCAGCCGCATCACCCAACTACATCAGGGACAGTTTTTCCTGCAAAACCGTACGGAAAGAACAGGCACCCGTGCCTGGGTGCTGTTGAAAAAGGCATAACAGGCGTTTAATACGTCGTGACCCACACATAGATAAAACTGCTGACAATCAGCACACTACACAGGGTCGTCAAACTTTTATAAATATAGCTTTTCATGACGCTCTCCTCCAAAGGTATGGAGGAGAGTATGCCCGCGAGAGATTAAGCGAACCTTAAGCGCGAAATTTATTCATCGATACGCGGATGTTGCTGTACCAGACGCGAACGTTTAACCTGCAGCTCCGCAATTTCCTGATCGATGTCGTCGATTTTCTGCTCAATATTATCGTAATGCTCACCCAGAATTTCCTTCGCTTCCTGGATGTCCGACGCCGCTGGCGTTGCGCCTTTTAGCGGACGATTGGCCGTCTCTTTCATGGAAATACCGGTAACCAAGCCTATCACCGCGATGACCATCAAATAATACGCCGGCATCATCAGATCCTGCGAGCTTTCCACCAGCCAGGCCGCCAGCGTTGGCGTCAGACCGGCAATTAATACAGAGATATTAAAAGCCGCCGCCAGCGCGCTGTAACGAATATGCGTCGGAAACATCGCCGGCAATGTCGAGGCCATCACCCCGGTAAAGCAGTTCAGAATCACCGCCAGCATCAACAAACCGGCAAAAATCAGGCCAATAACGTTACTGTTAATCAGGATGAAGGCCGGGATCGCCAGCGCGAACAGCGCAATGCTGCCCATAATCACAAACGGACGACGACCGAAACGATCGCTCAGCAGCCCCATCACCGGCTGCACAAACAGCATCCCGATCATAATGGCGATGATAATCAACACGCCGTGATCTTCAGAATAGTGCAGGTTATGCGACAGGTAGCTCGGCATGTAGGTGAGCAGCATGTAGTAGGTCACGTTGGTGGCAATCACCAGACCGATACATGACAACAGGCTACGCCAGTGTTTGGTGGCAATTTCTTTAAAGGAGACTTTCGGCCCATCCTGCAACCCTTCGCGGTCGCCCTGCTCCAGTTTATCCACGTGCTGCTGAAACGCTGGAGTCTCCTCCAGCGCATGGCGTAAGTAGAGACCAATAATCCCCAATGGCAGGGCGATAAAGAACGGAATACGCCAGCCCCACTCAAGGAAATTCTCCTCGCCGACAATCGTTGAGATCAAGACCACCACGCCCGCGCCCAGCACGAACCCGGCGATGGAACCAAAATCCAGCCAGCTTCCCATAAATCCGCGTTTACGATCCGGCGAATATTCCGCGACAAAGATCGACGCGCCGGTATATTCCCCGCCAACCGAGAAGCCCTGCGCCATTTTACACAGCAACAACAGTATTGGCGCCCAGATACCGATCGTCGCGTAAGAGGGGATTAACCCGATACAGAAGGTACTGATCGACATAATCACAATCGTGATCGCCAGGATCTTCTGGCGCCCGTATTTATCGCCGAGCATACCAAAGAATAACCCGCCGAGCGGACGAATCAGGAAGGGAACGGAAAATGTGGCCAGCGCGGCAATCATCTGGACGCTGGGATCGGCGCCGGGGAAAAAGACTTTACCCAACGCGTAGGCAACAAATCCATAAACACCAAAATCAAACCACTCCATCGCGTTGCCCAGCGAGGCGGCGGTAATCGCTTTGCGAAGTTTACCGTCATCAATGATGGTCACATCGCCCAGTGTAATCGGTTTTATTTTTTTCCTTTTCAGCATAGCTGTCCTCATAGGCTAAGCCCTGTAGCGCTATATACGGCGGGCACTGGCATACCGCACCAGCGTCGCCGTCGAGCGGAGGGAGGGGCGCGAACGCTATCCCTCATACAAGCGTAGCAGGTTTACTTACACTGTCCGGTTACGGACTGTACAACCGAACCTGTTGACGCCTGAATGGGCAGTTAATGACCTTTTTACCCTAACAGGGTTTAAATATGTGATCAACTTCACATATATATGTCAATTCGGTCAAAAGGTGTAAATAAGGACGCCCTAATGCGCTGTGGTGACAGTAAAAAAGCGGTTATTTGAGTGTAAACCATTGCTGACTGGCGTGGCGCAGACCCTTTTATAAAAGCGGCAATAGTCCCGACAACGCTAAGGATTTTGTGTATAATTGCGGCCTTTTTCGGCGATCTGCCATTTTTGGGCGCGTTTGCCCCCGCTGACTTTTTGAGGATATCAACATGTCATTACCCCACTGCCCGCAATGTAACTCCGAATATACCTACGAAGATAACGGCATGTTCATCTGCCCGGAATGCGCTCACGAATGGAACGATGCGGAACCCGCTCAGGAGAGCGATGAGCTGATTGTCAAAGACGCCAACGGCAACCTGCTGGCAGACGGCGATAGCGTCACCATCGTGAAAGATCTGAAAGTAAAAGGCAGCTCTTCCATGCTGAAAATCGGCACCAAAGTGAAGAACATTCGTCTGGTTGAAGGCGACCATAACATCGACTGCAAAATCGATGGCTTTGGCCCGATGAAACTGAAATCCGAGTTCGTGAAAAAGAACTGATTTACCGCGTCATTGCCCGGTAGCGCCTCGCTTACCGGGCCTGAGCGGCCCTGCCACCGACAATATTGTGCCAATTTCGAACTACACTTAACGAGCATCTCTTATCTGAGGTAACCATCATGCCGTTAAGTCCCTATCTCTCTTTTGCCGGCAACTGTGCCGACGCCATCGCGTATTATCAACAAACGTTAGGCGCAGAACTGCTTTATAAACTCAGCTTCGGTGAAATGCCCCCCTCGGCGGCGGATAACGAAGAGGGCTGCCCGTCAGGAATGCGCTTTCCCGATACTGCTATCGCCCACGCCAACATGCGCATTGCCGGCAGCGATATCATGATGAGTGATGCCAGCCCGTCGGGAACGGCGCATTATTCCGGCTTTACGCTGGTGCTTGATACCCAGGATGTAGCAGAAGGGAAGCGCTGGTTTGATAACCTTGCCGCACAAGGGCAAATCGAAATGGACTGGCAGGAGACTTTCTGGGCGCAGGGTTTCGGCAAGGTCAGCGATCGTTTCGGTGTGCCGTGGATGATTAACGTGGTTAAACATCAGCCTGCCACCTAACTCCCCGGGAGGCTCGCCCTCCCCCTTGCCATCAGAGTGATCTTTGGCTGCACGTTATCCGCCGTTTAGCTGCCATAGAATAAATCATGACGGTAGTTTGCTACAGTCTGGCGAAAGATGGTTGATCCTGATGAAGCGTCGGGAGGACATTATGCCAGTCTGTGAATTACGCCACGCGACAACAGAGGATACCGATTCTGTTTACGCGCTTATCTGTGAGTTACTTAAAAATGAGCTTGATTATCAGGCTTTCAGGGATGGATTTGCCGCTAATTTACTGGACCCCAACGTTCATTATCGTTTAGCACTGCGCAACGGAGAGGTAGTCGGCATGATCAGCCTGCATATGCAGTTTCATCTCCATCATGCCAACTGGATTGGCGAAATTCAGGAGCTGGTGGTATTACCGCCGATGCGGGGACAAAAAATTGGCAGTCAGCTTCTGGCCTGGGCAGAAGAAGAAGCACGTCAGGCTGGCGCCGAGCTAACGGAGCTTTCCACAAATATTAAACGCCGCGATGCACACCGTTTTTATCTTCGCGAAGGTTACAAGCAAAGTCATTTTCGGTTTACGAAAGCATTGTGATCTGGCAGCCGTCATCGGGAGATAAGACATAACGTAATCAACCGTCACCGGGTGAAGTAGCGGAGCCATCTTAATTCTACTGTCGGCAAGCCTGGATAAAGGTTAAACGAGCTGACTCGCTTCTTTAGCAAAAATGGCCCTTTTAAGTTGTAGAAATGTAAATTTATTGTCAACGAACTACACTTTTCTCTTTGGCATCACCGGGAGGGTTGCCTGAAAATCCCGGGATGAGGTTTTCTTAGAAGGACAGTGACGTTATGTTCGCAGCAATCATTATCGGTATTTTTATTATCAGCGTCATTTATGCGCATTCACGCGGTGTGGAAAAACAAAAACTTTCCCGTCAGCTCTTTGACCACTCGACGTTTATGGCGCCGATCAATATGTTCATGACTCGCTTCTCAACGTTACCGGCAAAGCAGCCGTACTTTGATACCATGGCATTTCCAGAGCTGCAGAAGCTGACGGAAAACTGGCAGGTGATTCGCGAAGAGGCGCTACGGCTTCAGCATCACATAAAAGCCGCGCAGGCCAATAACGACGCCGGATTCAATACCTTTTTCAAGCGCGGCTGGAAACGGTTTTACCTTAAATGGTATTCCGATGCCCACCCGTCGGCGGAAACGTTATGCCCGATAACGACAAAGCTGGTCAACAGCGTCCCCTCTATTAAAGCGGCGATGTTCGCCGAGTTGCCTCCCGGAGCCTATCTGGGAAAACATCGCGACCCCTATGCCGGTTCAGTACGTTACCATCTTGGATTAAGCACACCGAATGACGACCGCTGTTTTATTGAAGTTGATCGACAGCGCCATAGCTGGCGCGACGGCGAAGCCGTCATCTTCGACGAAACCTACGTTCATTGGGCGGAAAATAAAACTGAGCAGACGCGTATTATCCTCTTTTGCGATATTGAGCGCCCAATGAAATGGCGCTGGGCGCAGAGCGTAAACCACTGGGTCGGCGCATCGTTGATGTCCGCCGCCAGTTCGCCAAACGACGAGAACGATCGCACCGGTGCGATTAATCGCATCTTTAAATACGTTCACGCAGCACGCGATGCCGGGCAACGGCTGAAAAAGAAAAACCGCACTCTCTATTACGCACTGAAATATCTCGTTATTGCCGCTATTTTTGCCGCGATAATCCTTTTCAGCCTCCTCTGAAGCCGGGCCGCGGTATGGAACTGCCTGCCGCGGCCTGTTCTATCCTGGCGTTAGTCTCAAAGCGTTCCCTGGCCTTGAGTCTATCCATCCGGGTAATTTCCACTTCAGGCAGATCAGATTGCCGGATGGCGGATCCGCCTTATCTGGCCTGCGCTCAGCGTTTCTCCCCATAATAAATGTCATGCGGCATTTTCTTTCGACACGTCAAAACTGACGATAGCCTGTTTTTCGTCAGGGTTTTGAGCAAAATTCGCCCGTAATATCAGGGAAAGCCCATACTAAAAAAGTGGCATAAAACATGCATACTGAGGGCGACAGCGCGTATGCGCGATTTGATTAACTGGAGCGAAACCGATGAAAAAAGTCGTCACGGTTTGCCCGTATTGCGCATCAGGTTGCAAAATCAATCTGGTGGTCGATAACGGCAAAATCGTCCGGGCTGAGGCGGCGCAGGGGAAAACCAACCAGGGTACCCTGTGTCTGAAGGGCTACTACGGCTGGGATTTTATTAATGATACCCAGATCCTGACCCCGCGCCTGAAAACCCCAATGATCCGTCGCCAGCGTGGCGGCAAACTGGAATCTGTTTCCTGGGATGAAGCGCTCAATTACGTCGCTGAACGTTTGAGCGCCATCAAAGCGAAGTACGGTCCGGATGCAATCCAGACAACCGGCTCCTCTCGCGGTACCGGAAATGAAACCAACTATGTAATGCAAAAATTCGCACGCGCCGTTATTGGTACCAATAACGTTGACTGCTGCGCTCGCGTCTGACACGGCCCATCGGTTGCAGGTCTGCACCAATCGGTCGGTAACGGCGCAATGAGTAATGCTATCAATGAAATTGATAACACTGATTTAGTGTTCGTCTTCGGGTATAACCCGGCGGATTCCCACCCTATCGTGGCGAATCATGTGATTAACGCTAAACGCAACGGGGCGAAAATTATCGTCTGCGATCCGCGCAAAATTGAAACCGCGCGCATTGCTGACATGCATATCGCGTTGAAAAACGGCTCGAATATCGCGCTGCTCAACGCCATGGGGCATGTCATTATTGAAGAAAACCTGTACGACAAAGCGTTTGTCGCCAGCCGTACCGAAGGTTTTGAAGAGTACAGTAAGATTGTCGAAGGCTATACGCCGGAGTCCGTCGAAGAGATCACTGGCGTGAGCGCACAGGAAATTCGTCAGGCGGCGCGGATGTATGCCAGCGCGAAAAGCGCAGCGATCTTGTGGGGTATGGGCGTCACCCAGTTCTATCAGGGTGTGGAAACCGTGCGTTCACTGACCAGCCTCGCGATGCTGACCGGTAACCTCGGCAAGCCAAGCGCGGGCGTTAACCCGGTTCGCGGCCAGAACAACGTTCAGGGCGCGTGCGATATGGGCGCGCTGCCGGATACTTATCCGGGCTACCAGTACGTTAAGTTCCCGGAAAACCGCGAGAAGTTCGCAAAAGCCTGGAGCGTAGAAAGTCTGCCTGCGCATACCGGCTATCGCATCAGCGAGCTGCCGCACCGTGCGGCGCATGGCGAAGTGCGCGCGGCGTACATTATGGGTGAAGATCCGCTGCAAACCGATGCGGAACTCTCTGCGGTACGTAAAGCGTTTGAGGATCTGGAACTGGTCATCGTGCAGGATATCTTCATGACCAAAACCGCGTCGGCGGCGGATGTGATTTTACCCTCTACCTCATGGGGCGAGCATGAAGGCGTCTTCTCTGCGGCTGACCGTGGCTTCCAGCGCTTCTTTAAAGCCGTTGAGCCGAAGTGGGACCTGAAAACCGACTGGCAGATTATCAGTGAAATCGCCACCCGGATGGGCTATCCGATGCACTACAACAATACCCAGGAAATCTGGGATGAGTTGCGTCATCTGTGCCCGGATTTCTACGGCGCCACTTACGAGAAGATGGGCGAACTGGGCTATATCCAGTGGCCGTGCCGCGACACGTCGGATGCCGATCAGGGAACCTCGTACCTCTTTAAAGAGAAGTTCGATACCCCCAACGGTCTGGCGCAGTTCTTCACCTGCGACTGGGTAGCGCCTATTGATAAACTCACCGAAGAGTACCCGATGGTACTGTCGACGGTGCGCGAAGTCGGCCACTACTCCTGCCGCTCAATGACCGGTAACTGTGCGGCGCTGGCCGCGCTGGCCGATGAACCGGGCTATGCGCAAATCAATACCGCCGACGCCGCGCGTCTGGGCATTGAAGATGAAGCGCTGGTGTGGGTTCATTCGCGCAAAGGCAAAATCATCACCCGCGCGCAGGTCAGCGATCGCCCTAACAAAGGGGCGATTTACATGACCTACCAGTGGTGGATTGGCGCCTGTAACGAGCTGGTGACTGAAAACCTCAGCCCGATTACCAAAACGCCGGAGTACAAATACTGCGCCGTACGCGTTGAGCCGATCGCCGATCAGCGAGCCGCCGAGCAGTATGTGATTGATGAGTACAACAAGCTGAAAACCCGCCTGCGCGAAAGCGCAATGGGTTGATCTGCCGGATGGCGGCATCAGAATGCTTTATTCGGCCTGCGTCTACTGTAGGCCTGATAAGATGCATTAGCATCGCCATCAGGCATTTTCCCTATAACAGCCTCCGCCCGGAGGCTGTTTTTTTATCCATACGATCTCTTTATACTGTCTTTTCCGTACCCTAAATAAAATTCAAAATGAAACTACTTCTTGCATTGATGTTGTTTATGACATTCTTTGCCCATGCCGCAGATCCTGAGCCGGGTAGCCAGTATTTGCAGGCAGCAGAGGCAGGTGACAGACGCGCACAATATTTTCTGGCCGACAGTTGGTTGAGCTATGGCGATTTGAACAAAGCTGAATACTGGGCGCAAAAAGCCGCCGACAGTGGCGACGCCGACGCCTGCGCGCTACTGGCGCAAATCAAAATCACTAATCCGGTAAGCCTGGATTATCCCGACGCGAAAAAGCTGGCTGAAAAGGCGGCTAACGCGGGCAGTAAAGCGGGAGAAATTACGCTGGCGCGGATCCTGGTCAACACCCAGGCCGGGCGCCCGGACTACCCAAAAGCCATCTCGCTGCTGCAAAAGGCCTCTGAAGATCTGGATAACGACTCCGCGGTGGATGCGCAAATGTTGCTTGGCCTGATTTACGCCAACGGCGTGGGCATTGCCGCCGATGATGAAAAAGCCGCCTGGTATTTCAAACGCAGTTCCGCCATTTCCCGTACCGGCTATTCAGAATACTGGGCGGGAATGATGTTTTTAAACGGTGAACCGGGCTTTATTGAAAAGAACAAGCAGAAGGCGTTGCACTGGTTGAATCTAAGCTGTCTGGAAGGGTTTGATACCGGTTGCGAAGAGTTCGAAACGCTAACAAATGGCTGATGTTTATTGCCGGATGAACGTAGTCGTTGTAGGCCTGATAAGCGTAGCGCCATCAGGCAACCCGGAGCAGGTTGTCGGGTGGCAGCGTGAACGCCTTATCCGGCCTACATTCTCTTTCGCTGTAGGCCGGATAAGCAAAGCGCCATCCGGCAATCCGTTATTGGGCGGTCTTATCAAATTTGCCCAGCACGTCGCGCTCGTAGGCCAGCGCTTTTTTGCGGTCAAACTTGTGTTCCCACTTGGCGATCACCAGCACCGCCAGCGCATTCCCCACCACATTTAGCGCAGTACGCGCCATGTCGAGGATACGGTCGACACCAGCGATAAACGCCAGCCCTTCCAGCGGAATGCCCACGCTTCCCAGCGTCGCCAGTAACACCACGAAGGAAACGCCAGGCACGCCGGCAATCCCTTTCGACGTCACCATCAGCGTCAGCACCAGTACAATTTCCTGCCACAACGACAGGTCGATACCGTATAGCTGCGCGATAAAAATGGCGGCGATGCTCTGGTATAACGTGGAGCCGTCGAGGTTAAATGAGTAACCGGTCGGTACCACGAAACTGGTGATAGAGGCTGGCGCGCCGTAAGCTTCCATCTTCTCGATAATGCGCGGCAGTACGCTCTCGGAGCTGGCGGTCGAGTACGCCAGAATCAATTCATCTTTCAGAATGCGAATCAGAATCCAGATACTTAACCCGCACAGGCGCGCCACGATGCCCAGCACCACCAGCGCAAAGAAGATAATGGCAAAGTGTACCAGCAGCACCAGTTTCGCCAGCGGCCACAGCGACGCGAAACCAAAATTCGCCACCGTGACGGCGATCAGCGCAAAAACCCCGACTGGCGCGTAACGCATCACCATGTGCGTCACTTTAAACATGGTTTCGGAGATAGAGCGGAATACCGTTACCAGCGGCTCGCGGTGAGTTGCCGGCAGAGAAGACAGACCTAAACCGAACAGTACCGAGAAGAAGATAATCGGCAGCATGTCCCCTTTGGCCATCGATGCGATGATATTGGTCGGCACCAGCGACAGTATCGTCCCCATCAGCCCATGCGCATGACTTTGTACTTCCGCCGTGGTGTTCTGGTATTTCGAAATATCGACGGTCGCCAGTTGCGACATATCAATGCCTGAGCCTGGCTGAAAGACATTCGCCAGCGTAATGCCGAGGATAATCGCCACCGTAGTGATCAGTTCAAAATAGAGAATGGTTTTGGCGCCGATACGGCCTAGCTGTTTTGCATCGCCAACGCCGGCGATGCCGACAATCAGAGTCGAGATCACGATCGGCACGACGATCATTTTAATCAGGTGGATAAAGATATCGCCAGCAGGCGACAGCAGGTTGGCAATCAGCCATTCACGACTGTCACTGTGATAATGCAGATAGCTGCCCAACAGAATGCCCAGCACCATAGCCAGCAAAATTTGCCAGGCCAGGCTGACTTTCAAATTTTTCATAACAACAGACTTCCTCGATGAAGCGTTGCTCTCCGCCGAAAGCATGAGAGCAATACATACTGAAAGGGTATGATTTGTGTTGCGTTGGTTTGTAGAGTTTTTTAACGCGCATAATCAGTATCATTTGCATAGCGTCTTGCGCAACCCTTTCATAACAGGGCTTTTGGCTGTTTTTATGCATAATAACGCGAGTTTATGGCGTTAATGATGAATAACTATTTGTTATGGAAAGTTTTTTACTTCGTCAAAAACGAATAATACACTGAGGTAATTAATTTTTACTTGTGTCTCATTCGCCGTTTTTTTAAACAGCACACATGACAAAAGTCACAAAAAAGAAAAAATTATTTCTGCAGATTTTGTAACAATTTAGCCAAATTAATGGCCTCTACCAGCTGCGCGCGGTTCACTCGCGGCGAGTTGGCATCCAGTAAGGTTTGCCACAGCGACACGGCTTGCGCATAATCCGCCTGCATAAACGCATCCGCCGCCAGCAGCATCTGCGCGGTCACTTCTGTCGCATCCAGCGCTAACGCTTTATTAATCATTTCACGCGTCGCAGGCGTCATATGTTGCCCGGCCTGGTAATACAGCACCGTTGCCAGCGCGGCGAAAAGCTGCGCGTTATCGCCTCGCAGACGCAACGCCTGACGATATGCCAGCAGCGCATTGTCATACGCATTGCGATAGAGATAATACTCGCCCAGCCGCGCCCATTGCTCGCTATCCTGCGGATTGGCGCGGATTTTTTCTTGCAGCCTGGAAAGCTGCGCCTCTGGCGTTTGCGGGTTCGTAAAGTCACGTAGCGGATCGGCCAGACGCTGTTGCTCGCTACGCACAGCCTGCCATTTCGGCGTCATCAGATAGCCGCCGACACAGGCAGCCACCATCAACACCGCCGCAGCCGCCAGACGCTTTACGGGCATGGGACGTAACGGCGCAGTGGAGTGTTCAGACTGGCTCATTGTTCCCCCTTTTCTGCGTGCTGACGCTTTCTCACCCGCCAGACTACCACGCCCACCAGCAATAACAGCAGGTACGGCAGCGCCCACAACAGCAGCGTTTGCTCATTCAACGGCGGGTTGTAGCGCACAAAATCACCATAACGGTCGGTCATCCAGGCGGTGATTTCCGCTTCGCTTTTACCTTCGGCCACCATGCTGTAAACCTGATGGCGCATACTGACCGCCACGGGCGCATTGGATTCCAGCAAATTCTGGTTCTGACACTGCGGACAGCGCAGTTGACCGGCAATAGACAGCGCTTTTTCCTGCTGTTGCGGATTGTCAAAGCGCCAGGTATCCACCACCTGGGCGTGGGTGCTAAAAGGCAGAAAAATCAGAAAAGCCACAAGTAACATCGTCTTGCCGGATGGCGGCGTAAACGCCTTATCCGGCCTACCATGCTTTTCACTCGTAGGCCTGATAAGCGCAGCGCCATCAGGCAATAACTCAGGATGCTTCCTCCCCCGCCATCCGCTCAGCAGCGCGCCACACACCATCAACAATCCCCCACCCCAGATCCAGCGCACGCCGGTCTGCACGTATAAGCGCATGGCGTAACGATCCGGTCCGGTTTTTTCGCCCATCACTGCGTACCAGTCATGTAGCAGGTTCCAGTGAATCCCCGGCTCCATCATCTGTTGACGACGCGCGGCATAGAAGCGCCTTTCAGGCTGCAGGCTGCCAATGCGTTTTTCATTCCGCCACAACGTGATCCGCGCTTTTTCACTGGTGTAGTTGCCTTTGGCTTCCAGATCCAGACGCTCAAAGCGGAAAATGTAGCCCGCCAGTACCACCTGCTGACCGGGGCTGAGGTTAAGGCTGATTTCATGCCGACTGCCGCTGGAAACCATGATCCCGGCGGCGAAGATAAATACGCCCGTATGCGCCAGCAATGCCGGAAGCTGACAACGCACAGAGACTTTGCGGCTTCTGATTGTCGCCAGCACGATAACTACCAGCATCAGCAGGCCAAACGGCAGCGTGACGCGATTAAAATAGGGCGCGCCCACCGAAAGCCTTCCCCAGCCCATCAAACCATAAATCATGGGGTAGAGCGTCCCGACCAGCACGATCAACAAGACGGCGCTAAAGAGTAGCAGCGTCGCCAGAATGAGCGTTTCGCGCTTTCCGCCGCCCAAACGCGTCGCCGGATACGGCTCCCGTGCCCGCCAGCCGTACAGAGCAAGCGATGCCAGACTTAACGCGGCAAAAAGGATAAACAGCGGCACCGCGCGCACATTATCTAACGCAAAAGCATGGACGGAGAGCAGAATGCCGGAACGCACAATCAGCGTTCCCAGCAACGAGAGGATCAGCGTCAGTATCGCCAGCAGCAACGACCAGTGGCGGAAGCTCCCGCGCTGGCGGCTGACATACAGACTGTGCAGCAACGCGCTGGCGGCAAGCCACGGCAACAATGAGGCATTTTCCACCGGGTCCCAGAACCACCAGCCGCCCCAGCCCAGTTCGCAATACGCCCACCACGATCCGAGAATGATCCCCAGCGTCAGAGCGCACCAGCCGGGTAACGCCCAGCGCCAGCACACCCAGGCGGTTGCCGCGTTAAAGCCGCCGCACAGTAGCGAGGCCAGCGCTACGCTCGCCGCGGTCATCAGGCCGCCATAACCCAGATAGAGCAGCGGCGGATGTAAGATCAGCCCCAGATGTTGCAGCATGGGATTAAGGTCGCGCCCTTCCATGGCGGGAGGGAAAATACGCAGGAACGGATCGGACCACAGCACAATAAATAGCAGCAGCGAAGCCATAATGAGGGACAAGACGCTCAGGGTCAGCGGAAAAAGCGCGTCAGATTCATGCCGGGAGCGCCAGGCGAATAGCGCCGTCCACCCCGAAAGAAGCAGCGCCCACAGCAGGAGCGAGCCTTCATGACCGCCCCATACCGCCGCCAGTTTCAGTCCCCATGACAACTGACGATGGCTATGCTGCGCAACATAAACGACCGAAAAATCGCTGGTCAGAAAACAGCTAACCAGAATCGCAAACGCCAGTAGCAGCAGCGTGAACGCCGTCCACGCGCCGCAGGTCGTCAGGCGCATGACGCCGCGCCAGTGCAGCCCCATCCCGCACCACGTCGCCAGCGGGGTCAACACGTTGACCCCGAGACTCAACAACAGCGCCAGAAATCCGGCTTCAGGAAGGAAGATGTCCAGATTATGCAACCGTTAGCTGTCCCGCATAAAGAATGAAAAAGCGCAGCAGCAGCACGCCGGTCAAACTGGCGCCGCAAACGGCCAGCACGCCGTGAAACGTGACGCTACGATTTGCCCAGGGTTTCAGCAGCAGCGGGATAATCAATCCCAGCCCTACGACGCCGAGCCAGAACCACCAGCTCCAGAATCCGCCGCCCAGCGCCGCCGCCAGCGCGCGCATTTTGCCGTCATCGCCCAGCGCCAGCCCGATAAAAAAGGCCGCCAGCAGGAAGATCTCCAGCCATACCACTGGGGTTTCAATGCGATGTACAAAGCGCGCCTCGGTGCTGTGCGGGTTGCTACGATGGCGTAACGCCATAGCGATCAGCGCCACCGCCGCGCCGGAGGAGATGCCGGAGAACAGAAACAGCGCCGGCAGGATCGGGTTATTCAGGAACGGATAGGATTTCAGCGCCGACAGCAGAAAGCCGGTGTACGCCCCGAGCAGGACCGCCAGCACCAGCATTAACGTCTCCAGCGCGCGATGAAACGGCGTTATTAGCGCCAACACTTTCTGCACGATCTCTAACCGCGGCAGCCAACGCTGTTGCAGGGCAATCACCTCTTTTTCAAAGATTTTTGCCAGCCACAGCACCAGCACTACCATGTACAACTGGAACAGCATCACCCCCATCGACATCACCGAGGTAAAGCTGTAGTGGAACATCAGCTTCCAGAAGGTCCACGGACGCGTCAGGTGGAAGACCAGAATCAGCAGACCAAGAATAATCGCCCCCGGCCCTAACACCAGCGTAGTGCGCAACAGCGTGCTGTCCGAACCGCCCGCCTCCGGATGGAAGCGGCGCAGCAGAATCGCCAACGTAACCAGTCCGGCGGAGATGCCAATCAGAAACAGATAGATGGCGATGGGCCAGTCCCACACCAGTGATGCAAAATGAAATGCAGAAGCGGATGTCATTGGCTCACCTCCCCATAGTTAAAGGGAACGCGGTAGACCTTCGGTTTTGTGCCCAGCGCCAGCTTGTAACGATAGGTGGTTTTCTGCCGCAACAAACGGGAAATATCGCTGTTGGGATCGTCCAGATTACCAAACGTCAGCGCCTTCGTCGGGCATGACTCAACGCAGGCGGGCTGTTTGCCCGCTTTCAGGTTGGTTTTCCGGCAGAAATCGCATTTATCCGCCGTCTTACTGACCGGATGGATAAAGCGCACGCGGTAGGGACACGCGGCAATGCAGTACTGGCAGCCGACGCAAAGGTC
The DNA here is from genome assembly GCF_046550775.1 of Salmonella sp. SAL04202. Lineage (NCBI taxonomy): Bacteria > Pseudomonadati > Pseudomonadota > Gammaproteobacteria > Enterobacterales > Enterobacteriaceae > Salmonella > Salmonella sp. SAL04202. The sequence continues at coordinate 86,371 of NZ_JBGDXK010000006.1, forward strand.
CGGGTTCACGTCGACAATACCGCTGGCGGCATCGCGGAATGATGCGCCGGTCGGGCAGACGTCAACGCAGGGGGCATGGTCGCAATGCTGGCACGAGTGGCGGAAGAAGCGATATTTCACATCAGGAAACGTCCCCTGCGGCTCGCTGCGAATAATCGTCAGGCGCGATACGCCTTCCGGCACGTTGTTGACTTCCCGACAGGCATCCATGCAGGCCGTGCAGCCGATGCATAATGACTCATCGTGTACCATGCCATAACGCACGCCGTTAATATTCAACGTGTTCGCTACAACGCGTCCTGCCATCCCACTGACCACCGCCAGCGCGCCGACGCGGGTAATAAATTGACGTCGGGTGCAACTCATGGCTGCTCCTTAAGCAACGGAACGGACGCCGGGTTAAAGTGCGGGTTAGTACGCTGATCGCTGTGGCAATCCACGCATATTTTGATCCGCCCTTTCTCGCTTAGCGTCTGCATCGTGTCTTGCTGCGGATGCAGGGAATGGCAACTGGCGCAGGTCACTTTAGTAACATGAACATCGTGCGGCCAGAACGCTTTTTGCAGTTGTTCAGGCAAGTGGCAGGACATACAGACGCTGTTCTGCTGCTCTACCGTATACATCGGGTCGTTAAAACGCATCACATCTTTCACCCCTTCACGGTGGTGAAGCGACGGTTGACCGTGGCAGTTGGTACAGGTTATCGGCAATTTATTGTTCGGGTTGATAGCGCCCGTATGTTTACCGTGCATACCTTCGGTGTCCGGCTTGTGACAGTCCAGACAGGCAGCATCCGGATTACGCTGCTGGGTGACCGTCCAGCGTTGATCCGACTCCTGCGGCGTTGGCGTGGCAGTAATTCCACTCAGGCTCCAGAACAGGCCTGACGCCAGCACCCCAGCAGTTAATAACGAACGTAATACGCTCATATTCACTCCATTACATAATGCCTGATGGCGCGCAGCTTTAAGGCCTACAAGACTTCTGTAGGCCGGATAAAGCGCTTGCGCTGTCATCCGGCAAATTTGTCACATGTGAGGTTATTGGCTTAACAGACCGTTTTTACGCGCCTGATCTTCCCACTGCGGTACGACCGTTTTCAGGAAGTCCTGCTTCTCCGCGTTGATTTGTTGCATATTCAAACCAATCGCTTTCTGCGCCTTCTCTTTCGTCGAAATATCCGGCAGCGAAATTTCATGGGTAATGCCTTTGGTCGCCAGCAGTCGCGCCAGTTTAGTACGGGCATCCGCGGCTTTATCCATCGCACTGCCTAACATCCGTAGACCTTCTTCCGGGGCATGCATATGAATACCGTGTGACGCAATCGCCAGATCCCAACGCCACTGCGCGTGGCGAATATCGTTCAGAATCGGTTTCATTTCCGCGTCTGTCGCCCCCGCATCCCATGCGGCTTTCGCTTCGAAGTGCGCATGTACCAGCTGATCTTCAACCTTGATTTTCAGGTCATGAATCGCCTGTTTACGCTCGGCGACCACTTTTTGCAGGGACGCTTTGTCCTGGGTGTGGCAGTTGGCGCAGGTTTGCGCGAAATTGTCGAACGGGTTGCCGATTTTATGGTCGGTGTAGAGCTTGCCTTCGGCGTTCTGTACTTTCGGCATGTGGCAGTCGATACAGGTCACGTTGTTCTTACCGTGAATGCCCGCGCTCCAGGTTTCATATTCCGGGTGCTGCGCTTTGAGCATCGGGGTTTTCGACAGAGAGTTAGTCCAGTCAGAGAAGGCGATGGCGTCGTAGTATTGCTCCATATTTTCGACCTTCATGCCCTCATCCCACGGGAACTTAACGGCTTTGTTTTTACCGTCAAAGTAGTACTCCACGTGGCACTGACCGCAGACCATCGATTGCTGATCAAAGCGACCGGCTTTCTCAAACGGTTTGCCGATAGCCTCCATCGCCCGTTCAGCATAGGGGCGCGACAACGTTAACGCTGGCTTCCCCTGGGCGAAATCGTCCGACGCGGTGTTATGACAGTCGGCACAGCCCAAATCGTTGACAATTTCCGGGCCGCCTCGCGCCCATTTGCCATGGAAGTAGCCGTCTTCGCCTTCTTGTTGGATAAGGCGCGCGACATCGGGGCTTTTACAGCTCCAGCAGGCCATCGGCAGCGGGCCGTCTTCCGCCGTTTTTGGCGCGCCGGTACGCAGTGTTTCGCGCACGTCAGTTACCGCATACGCGTGGCCGCGTGGTTTGTTGTAATCACGGGAGAAGGGATAGCCCGCCCACAGGATCACCAGACGAGGGTCTTCCGCCAGCGCATCTTCACGGGCAGACTGTTCTGACGTCGCTTTCCATGACTGATATTGGTCGGGGTGTTGAGGCGCGAACATTTCATTTTTCGCTTCAACAGTAACGGTTTTTGCGGATTCAGGCGTTTGCTCAGCGTAAACAGAGGTAATGAAGAAAAAAGGAAATATAAGGCTGAAGAAACGGCGTGCGCGTAGTGTTTTCCTTGCCATAGAGGTCTCATCCAGATTGCGCCATTATCTTTAATGGCGATTTTTTATCGTTTTCCATAACAGCAACCGCACAAATACTGTTATTACATTGATCTCCTCTATGTGTAACAAATAACCACACTTAAAATGTTGTCTTTAATCAATTGTAAGTGTATGTAAAATACCACTTTAGAGTTAGTAACCTGGACAAAACTCCCTCTCTTTTCTGATTTCCGGACACGGATCACTTTTTTAAAAAATTTCATATAACGTCATGTTATCCCGAAAATTTATCTAATTTTGCGGGACACAATCAAAAAATAGATTGCTGCTTATTTGCACAGTTCCCTTTTTGCGTGATCTGTCGCCCAAATACTAAACAAAACTTATTAAGACCCTACATTTAACGTTTATGCGACATATTATTAACATCCTACAAGGAGAACAACAGCATGAGCCAAACACATAAACACGCCATTCCCGCCAACATTGCGGATCGTTGCCTGATAAATCCAGAGCAGTATGAGACTAAATATAAACAGTCTATTAACGACCCCGATACGTTTTGGGGCGAACAGGGAAAAATTCTCGATTGGATCACGCCGTACCAAAAAGTGAAAAACACCTCCTTTGCGCCAGGCAATGTGTCGATTAAATGGTACGAGGACGGCACGCTGAATCTGGCGGCGAACTGTCTTGACCGCCATTTGCAGGAAAATGGCGATCGCACCGCCATTATCTGGGAAGGCGATGACGCGTCGCAGAGTAAACATATCTCTTATCGCGAACTGCATCGCGATGTCTGCCGTTTCGCGAATACACTGCTGGATCTGGGCATTAAAAAAGGCGATGTGGTAGCGATTTATATGCCGATGGTGCCGGAAGCGGCGGTGGCAATGTTGGCCTGCGCCCGCATCGGCGCGGTGCATTCGGTGATCTTCGGGGGCTTCTCGCCGGAAGCCGTCGCCGGACGCATTATCGACTCCAGCTCGCGGCTGGTGATCACCGCTGACGAAGGTGTACGTGCCGGACGCAGTATCCCGCTGAAAAAGAATGTCGATGACGCGCTGAAAAACCCGAATGTCACTAGCGTTGAGCATGTGATCGTCCTGAAGCGCACCGGCAACGACATTGACTGGCAAGAAGGCCGCGACCTGTGGTGGCGCGATTTGATTGAAAAAGCCAGCCCTGAGCACCAGCCTGAAGCGATGAATGCCGAAGATCCGCTGTTTATCCTTTATACCTCCGGCTCCACCGGCAAGCCGAAAGGCGTGCTGCACACCACCGGCGGCTATCTGGTCTACGCCGCGACCACCTTTAAGTATGTCTTTGATTATCACCCTGGCGATATTTACTGGTGTACCGCCGATGTGGGTTGGGTGACGGGGCACAGCTATCTGTTGTATGGCCCGCTGGCCTGCGGCGCGACCACCTTAATGTTTGAAGGCGTGCCGAATTGGCCAACGCCCGCTCGCATGTGCCAGGTGGTCGACAAACACCAGGTCAACATTCTCTATACCGCCCCGACGGCCATCCGCGCGCTGATGGCGGAAGGCGATAAAGCCATTGAAGGCACCGACCGTTCTTCACTGCGCATTCTGGGTTCCGTCGGCGAGCCGATCAATCCCGAAGCGTGGGAATGGTACTGGAAGAAGATCGGCAAGGAAAAATGTCCGGTCGTCGACACCTGGTGGCAGACTGAAACAGGCGGTTTTATGATCACGCCGCTACCAGGCGCTATCGAACTGAAAGCCGGTTCCGCCACCCGTCCTTTCTTTGGCGTACAGCCTGCGCTGGTGGATAACGAAGGCCATCCGCAAGAAGGCGCGACGGAAGGCAATCTGGTCATCACCGATTCCTGGCCGGGCCAGGCGCGCACTCTGTTCGGCGATCATGAACGTTTTGAGCAGACCTATTTCTCTACCTTTAAGAATATGTATTTCAGCGGCGACGGCGCGCGTCGCGATGAAGACGGCTATTACTGGATCACCGGTCGCGTGGATGACGTGTTAAACGTCTCCGGCCACCGTCTGGGTACGGCGGAAATCGAATCGGCGCTGGTGGCGCATCCGAAGATCGCCGAAGCGGCGGTGGTGGGTATTCCACACGCTATCAAAGGCCAGGCGATTTACGCTTATGTGACGCTCAACCACGGCGAGGAGCCGTCGCCAGAACTGTACGCGGAGGTGCGCAACTGGGTACGTAAAGAGATTGGCCCGCTGGCGACGCCGGACGTGCTGCACTGGACCGACTCACTGCCAAAAACCCGTTCCGGCAAAATTATGCGCCGTATTTTGCGCAAAATCGCGGCGGGCGATACCAGCAATCTGGGCGATACTTCGACTCTCGCCGATCCTGGCGTGGTGGAGAAACTGCTCGAAGAGAAGCAGGCCATCGCGATGCCGTCATAACCATAAATGCCGGATGGCAACGCGAACGCGTTTTATCCGGCCTACGACCCTACCCCTGCCCTCTCTCAAACCGGGAGAGGGAAATATAAAAAACCCTCCCCCAAAGGATTTCGTGTTACAGGAAGGCGGCAAGCGAGCACACCCTCAGCAGCATAGTTCACTATGTGGCTGGGGCGCGCGAGTGCGGCCAGCGCGCCTGTAGCGCGAAAGACGCAGGGGGACCTCTGGAGAGCTCTGTGATGAATGACCAAATTTATCAGCGGATAGAAGACTGTGCGCGTTTCAGGGAATTAGTTGAAAAACGGCAACGGTTTGCCACGATTCTGTCGGTTATCATGCTGGCGGTTTATATCAGCTTTATTTTACTGATCGCCTTCGCGCCTGGCTGGCTGGGCACGCCTCTACATGCGGGAACCAGCGTCACCCGAGGAATTCCCATTGGCGTCGGGGTGATTGTGATTTCTTTTGTGTTAACCGGAATTTATATCTGGCGGGCGAACGGCGAATTCGATCGTCTTAATAACGCCGTACTGCATGAGGTGAAAGCATTATGAAGAGAGTTCTGACGGCGCTTGCCGCCGCACTCCCCTTCGCCGCTCATGCGGCGGATGCCATTAGCGGCGCGGTTGAACGCCAGCCCACCAACTGGCAGGCGATTATCATGTTTTTGATTTTCGTCGTGTTTACGCTCGGTATTACCTACTGGGCCTCTAAACGCGTACGTTCCCGTAGCGACTACTACACCGCAGGCGGCAATATCACCGGGTTCCAGAACGGCCTGGCGATTGCCGGCGACTATATGTCCGCCGCGTCATTTCTCGGCATTTCAGCTCTGGTGTTTACCTCCGGTTATGACGGGCTGATCTATTCGCTGGGCTTCCTTGTCGGCTGGCCAATCATCCTGTTTTTGATTGCCGAGCGCCTGCGTAATCTGGGACGTTATACTTTTGCTGACGTTGCCTCTTATCGCCTGAAACAGGGGCCAATCCGTATTCTTTCGGCCTGTGGCTCCCTGGTAGTGGTGGCGCTTTATCTCATCGCCCAAATGGTCGGCGCCGGTAAACTGATTGAACTGCTGTTCGGCCTCAACTATCACATCGCTGTGGTGCTGGTCGGCGTGCTGATGATGATGTACGTGCTGTTCGGCGGGATGCTGGCGACAACGTGGGTGCAAATTATCAAAGCCGTCCTGTTGCTGTTTGGCGCCAGTTTTATGGCCTTTATGGTGATGAAACACGTCGGCTTTAGCTTCAATAATCTGTTTACCGAAGCCATGGCGGTACACCCGAAAGGCACGGCGATTATGAGCCCAGGAGGATTGGTGCAAGATCCGATTTCGGCATTGTCGTTGGGTCTGGGACTGATGTTCGGCACCGCCGGCTTGCCGCATATTCTGATGCGTTTCTTTACGGTCAGCGATGCCCGCGAAGCGCGCAAGAGCGTGTTCTACGCCACCGGTTTTATGGGCTATTTCTACATTCTGACCTTTATTATCGGTTTCGGCGCTATCATGCTGGTGGGGGCGAATCCCGCCTATAAAGATGCGGCGGGCGCGCTGATTGGCGGCAATAACATGGCGGCGGTGCATCTGGCCAACGCGGTAGGCGGCAACCTGTTCCTCGGCTTTATTTCGGCAGTGGCGTTTGCCACCATTCTGGCAGTGGTCGCCGGTCTGACGCTGGCGGGCGCATCGGCGGTGTCGCATGACTTGTACGCCAACGTGTTCCGCAAAGGCGCAACCGAACGTGAAGAGCTGAAGGTGTCGAAAATCACCGTCCTGGTGCTGGGCGTGATCGCCATTATCCTCGGCGTCCTGTTTGAAAATCAGAACATCGCCTTTATGGTGGGCCTGGCGTTTGCTATCGCCGCGAGCTGCAACTTCCCCATCATTCTGCTTTCCATGTACTGGTCAAAACTGACCACGCGCGGCGCTATGCTGGGCGGCTGGTTAGGTTTACTGACAGCGGTGGTGCTGATGATTCTTGGCCCTACCATTTGGGTGCAGATCCTCGGCCACGAAAAAGCGATCTTCCCGTATGAGTATCCGGCGCTGTTCTCTATCAGCGTGGCGTTCCTGGGGATCTGGTTTTTCTCGGCCACCGATAACTCGGCAGAAGGCAACCGTGAACGTGAGCAGTTCCGCGCTCAGTTTATCCGCTCCCAAACGGGATTCGGCGTACAACAAGGGCGTGCGCATTAATCTTACCGTTTCCTCCGGCCCCGTGGGTCGGAGGAAAATCAGAACATCACCCTCGCCACCAGCGGGGCTGCCAGCACCATCACCACGCCGGACAGCATCATGACCAGACTGGCGACGACGCCCTCCTGCTGACCAAGTTCATAGGAACGCGCTGTGCCCGCCCCATGTGACGCCGCGCCGAATCCTGCCCCTTTTGCCATGCCTTCCCGGATAGAGAGACGCAAAAATAGCGCGTCGCCGACCGCCATGCCAAACACGCCAGTGACGACCACGAACAGCGCTACAAGATCCGGCTGCCCGCCCAGGGGTTCTGCCGCCGCCAGCGCAAACGGCGTAGTCACGGAACGTACCGCCAGACTACGCTGAATCTCATCCGATAACGTGAACAGACGCGCCAGCCAAACGGAACTGGTGACCGCCACCACCGTCGCCGTCACTACGCCCGCGGTGAGCGACATCCAGTGACGTTTGATAATCGCGAGGTTATCGTACACCGGCACCGCAAAGGCAATGGTCGCCGGGCCGAGCAGCCACAATAGCCAGTGCGATTCACCAATATAGTTTTGCCAGGAGATATGACCGAACACCAGCATTAACACCAGCAGTGCCGGCGTCAACACTAATGGCATCAACGGCAGTTTGCGAAAACGGCGATACAGACGCTTATTGGCGAAGTAAATTCCCAGCGTAATCACCAGGCACAGTACGCTTAACTGAACGTTATTCACGGTTTAGCCTACTCATCTCATAGCGATACACTTTATCCACCACCCACGCCGTCGCGCCGAGTACCATTAAGGTACTGATCGCTATCACCGAGAAAATGCGCCAGCCGTCCACCAGTAACAGATGGGCATAGTTCACTACCGCCACGACGGCGGGAACAAAGAATAACAGCATCTCCGCCAGCAGCCAGCGTGCGCCTGCGCGTACCCAGCTAAGCGGAATAATCCGGCAAACGATCAGCGCCAACATAAGCACCATGCCGACCAGATTCGCGGGCAACGGCAGGTGCAGCCAGGAGACAAGATATTGGGAAAAAATGAATAAACCTGCATAGAGCAGTACCTGAACCGGTACCTGGAGTCGTTGCACAACGGCAGGCGTAACGCGGCTTATCGCCACAGCCATGAGGGAATGTCCTGAAAAATAATACGGAGCGCCAGTATAGAGAACCTCCGTCACGGGCAGAAATGAATTAAAATCATTGCAGGCATAGTCGGAAGGAATAATCATGGATATCAGAACGCTGCGTTATTTTGTCGAGGTGGTGCGCCAGCAAAGTTTCACCCGCGCAGCGGAGAAGTTATTTGTCACCCAGCCCACCATTAGCAAGATGCTGAAAAATCTTGAAGATGAGCTTAACTGTACGCTACTGATCCGCGACGGACGTAAGTTATTGCTGACCGATACCGGACGCGTGGTGTTTGAACGCGGTCTGGCGATCCTCGCTGAGTTTCGCCAGTTAGAGGCTGAGTTGAGCGATATTAACCATCTCAATAAGGGCGTGCTGCGGCTGGGTATTCCCCCGATGGTCGGCATGTTGATGGCCGGGCCAATCAGTTTGTTTCGACAACGCTACCCTGGCGTTGAACTCAAAATTTCGGAGTTTGGCGGCCTGACGGTACAGCAGGCGGTAATGAATGGCGAGCTGGATGTTGCGATGACCGCGCTCCCGGTGGAAGAAGCGAGCGGGCTGACGACGTTATCGCTGTTCAGTCATCCGCTGTGCGTGCTGGTTCCCCGTTCCGGTCAGTGGACAACCTGCGACTCCATCGCGCCTGAAGCTCTGGCGGAGCATCCTCTTCTTATCTATAACGAAGACTTTGCCCTGAGCCGCCAGTTGATGACCTTATTTAGCCAGCATGACGTAAAACCACGGATTGCCGTGCGCAGCGGGCAATGGGATTTTCTCGCCGCCATGGTGCAAGCGGGCGTCGGCATCGCCATTTTGCCGGAGCCGATTTGTCAGCGTCTGGATAAGGCCACGCTGCGCTGGCTACCGCTGGAAAGCGATCTCCGCTGGCAGTTGGGCATGATTTGGCGAGAGGGCGTGTATCTGTCGCACAGCGCCCGGGCATGGTTAACCTGTTGCGAAGGGTTTTGGCTGAAACAACCGTAAGCCATGGGTTAAGACCCTTGCCGGATGGCGGCGCAAGCACCTTATCCGGCCTACTTGTAGGCCCGGTAAGCATGGCGCCACCGGGCCACAAGGACTACTGATTTTCTATCAGTAGCGCTTCCATCAAATCCAGGTCGTGCAGCAGCTTTTGCAATGTTTCATTGCTGATTTCTCGCGTGGCGCGCAGATGATACAACTCGGCGCGTTCGGAACGCAGCGCCGCCAGACGGAAACGTCGCTCCAGGTTTTCTTCCTGTATGGAGCTTTCGACATCGTTTCGCCCATCGGCACGGCGACGCAAGTTACCAATGACACGCGAGCTTACTTCAGTAAGCAACTGATTATCGATGTTTTCTTCGGTATCCGCCGCCAGACGCTCTTCCATTTTCTGAATGGCAACAATCGCCACTTCCGCCGTCGCCGCGCGGGCGATACGCTCCTCTTTCAACTGTTGCGCATGATCGGCGACTTCCAGATGTTGCAACAGCAGCGGCAGCATGATCACGCCGACAAACAACGAGAACAGAATGACGCCAGCCGCCAGGAATACCAGTTCATAACGCGCCGGAAATCCGCTGCCATCCGGCAAAAGTAACGGTATAGAGAGCACACCAGCCAGGGTGATCGCCCCACGAACGCCAGCGAAGGAGGCAATCAGAATTTCACGCGACGTCCAGCTGGCGAACTCCATCGGTTTCTTCTTCAAAAAGCGCAGGCTGAACTTTTTCATGGTCCACAGCCAGCCGAAGCGAACCAGCATCAATGCCGCATAAATCAGCACGATATCGGTAAAGAGCATCCAGGTTTCGACATTCGGGTCAGCTTCCGCCGCCGCCAGCGAAGATTCCAGAATACCCGGCAATTGCAGTCCCAACAGCAGAAAGACCATACCGTTAAAGACAAATTCCAGCATCGCCCAGGTACTGTTCGCACGCAAACGCATTGCCAGCGGCGCGCGGCGCATTACGCCAGAACGGGTGATGGTCATCCCGGCGGCAACCGCGGCCAGGATGCCTGAGACGCCAATATGCTCGGCAATCAGGTAAGACGCGAAGGGCAGCAGAAACAGCAGGACGATTTGCGTCGCGGGTTCATCGCCGCCCCAGCGGCTCAAAAAACGCAGCGAGCGGCCATACAGCCAACTGACCACAAAACCCGCCAGAATACCGCCGATAGCGACCTTAAAAAATTCCAGCGTCGCGCCGCCGACGGTAAAGACCATCGTCCCCATCGCCACCGCGACGGCGAATTTCAGCGATACCAGACCGGAGGCGTCGTTCATTAACGCCTCTCCCTGCAGAATGCCCATGATTTTTTTCGGGATGCGCCCCTCGCCCACAATTCCGGAGAGCGCTACCGCATCGGTCGGCGACAACACGGCGGCCAGCGCAAAGGCGGGGATCAGCGGAATGCCGGGCACCAGCCAATAAATCAGGAAGCCGATTCCCACGACCGTTACCAGGACCAGCGCCAGCGCCAGCCCGAAAATCTCTCGTCCATGCTCAAGAAATTCACGAGTCGGCGTCTTCCAGCCATCCGCAAACAGCAGCGGCGGAATAAACAGCACCAGGAAGAGTTCCGGGTCGAATTCCACATGCAAACCAAACGTCGGCCACGCCAACAGCGCGCCAATGGCGATCTGCATAAGGGGTAAAGGAAGCTGGAAGGGTAATACACGCGTAAATACCCCCGACAGCGAGACCACAAGGGTCATGATGAGTATTGTGAAGAAAATTTCCATGCGTTCCCTGTTTGCGATGTTTTTTATGATGGAGAAAGGCATCATGCCTCGGTTTCACCTTCTTCAGATTAACGCAAAAGGTAACGTGATGTGTCCTGAAAATGAAAACGGGCGACCAACGCCGCCCGTTTTTCAGAATGAAGGCAGAACTAGATAGCCCAACCGCCGGCATAAAAAGCGACCAGCGCGACCGCAATGACGACAGTTCCGATATTCAGCTTACGCCATTCGCCGGAAACCAGACGCCCGACGACCAGCGTGGCAAAGCCGATCATAATCCCGGTGACAATGTTACAGGTCAGTACAATAAATACAGCCGTTACCAGCCCCGCCATCGCATCGACGAAATCAGCAAAATCGATTTTCGCCACGTTACTCAGCATCAGCAGACCGACATACATGAGCGCCGGGGCAGTTGCGTAGACGGGAACGAGATAAGAGAGCGGCGAAAGAAACAGGATCAGCAAAAACAGCACGCCCACGGTAATCGCCGTCAGGCCCGTTTTACCGCCCGCCGCCGTACCGGCCGCAGATTCGATATACACCGCGGCTGGCGCTGCCCCGACCAGGCCGGAGAAAACGCTACTCAGGGAGTCGGTGGTTAACGCTTTGCCGCCATCGATAATTTGTCCGTCTTTGTCCAGCAGATTAGCCTGCCCTGCGACCGCACGGATCGTGCCGGTCGCATCAAACACCGCCGTCATCACCAGCGCCAGTACGCTTGGCAGAACGACAGGGTTTAACGCGCCCATAATATCCAGGCTGCCGATCAGTGAGTTGCCGTTTTCATCGCTCAACGAAGGCATGGCGAAAATGCCGGAAAAATGGACGTTAGGATCGAAGAGCAAACCCACAATAGAAATGCCAATAATGGTCAACAGAATGCCGCCGGGGACTTTCAGCTTTTCCAGACCGAGAATAACAGCCAGCCCTACAAGCGACATAATCACCGGGAAGGTGTCGAAATCGCCCAGCGCGACCGGCAGGCCATCCAGCGGGTTTTTAATGACCAGGCCGACGCCGTTGGCGGCAATCAGCAACAAAAACAGGCCAATACCGATACCGGTTCCGTGGGCCACGCCCTGTGGCAAGTTACGCAAAATCCAGCTACGAATGCCGGTGGCGGAGATAACGGTAAACAGTACGCCCATCAGGAATACGGCGCCAAGCGCGACCGGGACGCTAATATGCTGCCCCAGGACCAGGCTAAACGCGGTAAACGCCGTCAACGAGATAGCACAACCGATAGCCAGCGGCAGATTCGCCCATAGCCCCATAACAATAGAGCCGACGCCTGCGACCAGGCAGGTCGCTACAAAGACGGCGGCAGGCGGGAACCCGGCTTTACCCAGCATCCCTGGCACCACGATGACGGAGTAAACCATCGCGAGAAACGTGGTTAAGCCAGCAACGACTTCCTGGCGAACGGTGCTCCCGCGTTGTGAAATTTTAAACCAGGCGTCGAGTGAACCGCCGGTACGCGCTGAAGGCGTAGACATAGAAAACATCCCCTGAGAATTTATTATTCGTCGGTATACGTGGGAGGTAATCCACTAACAGCGCAACGTTATCTCCTTGTGCTACATTTACGACAACCGGGGCGCCGCAAAAAAGCAAACGTTTAGCTCCACGTATACAAAACGGGTGGCAAAAAAAAGCAAACGATTATCCAGCGATCATCAACGCTTTTTCAACTGAACTTTGCCGCTTTTTATGCTTTTCTGCTTAGTATGCACAATAAATCGCCAGACGATGCGCAAACGTTATCGTCCCTGCGCAATCCAGCAACAATTTTTCGCATCGCTGTTAGCAAATACGTTGCGCAATCTGCTCACAAAAACACCGTTATCCGCCGGGAATGGTAAACGGACCGCCCTGCTGAATCGCTCGCTGCCAGGCTGGACGCATTTCTACCCGCGCTTTCCATGCGTTGATATGGTCGAGATGAGCGATCCCGCCTCGGGCAAGCAGCGCAAATAGCGGGAAGCTCATCTGGATATCCGCCATACTTAACTGCTCTCCGGCAAACCAGGGGTGATTTGCCAGATGCCCGTCAATAAAGCGCGCATGGGTTTCCAGTTGCGGATTAAGGTACGCTTTTTGCGCGCCCTTACCGATAACGCCGCCCAACGTTCGCAGACCCAATGGTACCGGCGGTTTACCCAGAGAGGTAAAGAGCAGCCTCATCAATAGCAAGGGCATGAGCGAACCTTCAGCGTAATGTAGCCAGAATCGATAGTGTTGTTTCCCCTGCGCATCCGCAGGTTTAAAGCGTCCGATACTGTCGTAAGTGTCCTGCAAATATTCCAGGATGGCGCCCGATTCCGCAATAACCATACCGTGATCTTCGATAACCGGAGACTTGCCCAGCGGATGCACTTTTTTCAATGCCGGCGGCGCCAGCATGGTCTTTTCACGCTGGTAACGCACAATCTGGTAAGGCAACGCCAGCTCTTCCAGCGCCCAGAGGATGCGCTGCGAACGAGACTGATTTAAATGGTGCACCGTCAGCATGGCTGTCTCCTGTAAGGTATGCCAACTAACTATAGAAAATTATGGCAGTTGCCGTAAAAATTTCGGCTAAAAAATCAGCATTTCGCTGGCGAACAGGGCGTCGTCGCTTACACTTACAGTATCAACACAAACCGGAACCTCCACCACGTGCTCGATATGAGGGGTGTTGACGTCGGGGGAAACCCTCCTGTAATCAGCGGGATAGAGCGAAAGACAAAGACCGGAAACAAACTAAAGCGCCCTTAGCGGCGCTTTAGTTTTAGGTGAACTCAGCCCGATGGCCGAGTGCATGTTAATCATCTTCAAGCAGCCGGGCACCCGTCCCGTGTTCGCCGAGCCTGTCGCCTGGATTTCGCAGCGGACAGTCGCTACGCGATAAACAGCCGCAGCCGATACAACCGTCCAGCTCATCGCGCAACGCCACCAGCGTATGAATACGTCGGTCTAACTCTTCGCGCCACTGCGAGGAGAGCTGCTTCCACTCTTTCGCGCTTAACGTATGTCCTTCCGGCAAGATACCAAACGCGTCGCCGATAGTTGCCAGCGGGATGCCGATACGCTGGGCGATCTTGATAATCGCGACATAACGCAACACGTCACGCTTGTATCGCCGTTGGTTACCGCTATTACGGATACTGGTAATTAGCCCTTTGCTTTCATAGAAGTGCAGGGCGGACACAGCAACACCGCTACGTTTCGCAACTTCCCCCGGCGTCAGTAAGGCTTTTAAACGGGGAGATTTTTTTTCCATAAATCGCTTTACCTCAAGTTAACTTGAGGAATTATACTCGCCCGCAGACAAAACGACGAATCGAATACTGTTTAAGAGGCAACAATATGTCGCATCAGCAGATAATTCAGACCCTTATCGAATGGATTGATGAACATATCGACCAACCGCTAAACATTGATGTGGTGGCAAAAAAATCGGGCTACTCCAAGTGGTATTTGCAGCGGATGTTTCGTACGGTAACGCATCAAACATTAGGCGAGTATATTCGCCAGCGCCGTCTCCTGTTGGCGGCCGTTGAGCTACGAACGACCGAGCGCCCGATTTTTGATATCGCGATGGACCTGGGCTATGTATCGCAGCAAACCTTCTCGCGTGTATTTCGCCGCGAGTTCGATCGCACTCCCAGCGATTACCGTCACCGCCTGTAGGGCGTCTGCCCGCGTATCGTCAGAGGCGCGGGCGTTTGTTGTAACCAGGCGATGAATTCCTGCGGTGGCAACGCCTTCGCAAAGTGCCATCCCTGACAATACTGAACGCCGCGTTTTAGCAACCAGCTAACCTGTTCAGCCGTTTCAACCCCCTCAGCAATGATTTTTAGCCGCAAACTTTGCGCCATTTCAATAATATGTTCCACAATCAAATGGCTGGCGCTATTAGTGGTTAGCGTGTCGACAAAAGATTTATCAATTTTTAAAAGGTCGACATTTAATGAGTACAGGTTATGCAAGTTCGAATAGCCGGTACCAAAGTCATCAATTGCCACCTCGTATCCCGCCTGGCGAAACGCCTGAATAATCGGCGTCATTTTAGGCACATCAATAAATCCGCGCTCAGTCACTTCAACCTTTATCTGTTGCGCAAGCACTGAATGCTGACGCGTTTTTTCATGAATCATCACAATTAGTCGGGAAGAGAGAAAATCGGCGGCAGAGAGATTGATAGAGACATAAAGATGCGGGTGCGCGGCCAGAAAACCACCTAAATCATTAAATACCTCTTCGACGACATAATCGGTGATCTGCTCAATCATCCCCTCTTTTTCCGCCAGCGGAATAAATTCGCACGGGCTCATCACCGGACCGTGATAGCCCGGCCAACGCAATAGCGCTTCGGCACCTACACATGTCCCATTTCGGATATCAATGATCGGCTGATAATGAAGGCAAAGCTGGTGCCTGGTAATGGCCCGTTGCAGCAATCGACGCGGTGAGTAATATGCCTGCCGGGATCGTGACCACATAAATAAGACGATAATGCTACAGATGATCCCTAACGGTAGCGTTAACGTAAGCTGATGAAAGAGGTTCTGGTAAAAGCGTTGCTTTGAGGTTGACACAATCGCGGCAACCGGTCGTTTTGCTGATTTAACCAGAGTATAAAAACGCTCACCCTGTTGGAACACAGGTTCACTCCGTCGTACCAAAGGTAATAGCTGATCAGCCTGCGCCTGTTCACTCAGGGAGAAAAAGGTGTTGGTCACCGTATCATACATTCCCCAGGCCAACGCCGGATCGTCTGACATCACCTCGCTATAAGATAAGGGATTGATAACCGCGACATAGTTTCCCCGCTGCATATATGTCATTTTATAACCGTTGAAAAAAGGCGTATCACGATAGTAATAAATAGCGATGTCAGGCTTTCGTTTATAGTCAGCGCGGGGAATAAAATAAGGACTTGTTGGCGTCATAACCGTAGAGCATAGAAAACGCTGGCCCTTAGCATAAATCAACTCATTAATGTACAAACGACCGCGGATAATATTCAGCATTCGCTGTTGATGGGCTGGCGTACAGGCTTGCCCCTGATATTGTTCAGCGGCATCGCGGGCTAAATCTGCTTGCAGGATAACCCGCTCCGTTTTATCTAATACCAACTGCGCAAATGAATGTAACTGATTTCTGGTTTCAGAGACTGCCCGGATATGAGCAAACCAGATCGCCAGCAATACAGGAAGTAACACCACAATGATCGTTCCGAGAAATCTCAACACCTTGCGTCGTGTGCTTTGACTCATTTTCAGCCTATTTCCCTGCATTATTTGTGACTATTATTGGCAAAATAAGACGTGAACCAAATGGAGGTTTACGGTGCATGAATTTATCAATATTAGCAACAGACTTTTACCGATCAACATTTATCATTAATAACTACGCGCAATCTCTTTCGCATACCAGGCAGGACGCTAAATATTTTTGATAATATCAGATTTATACTCAAGTAAACGATGGGGTATACATCTTTACTCCTTTCTTTTGATAAATAACTTGATATTTTTATCAGGTCTGAATTTCACGAAAAAAATAAAAGAGTAGTAATAATACATCTTTGCTTTCCGGCAGTTTCTCTACGGACGCGTAGAAGTCACACAAAAAATACGGTTATAAAACGCACAAAAAATACATTGCCGATCTGGCGAACAAGCTGGTTTTTGTGATATAGTTCACAAAAACAATGAAATAGAAACAATGTTTCATTCGATGTTGATGTGACGTCCGTCGATAGCCAGAATATCCCATGCTTCCCGGGAGCAACGCCGCGCTGTCCTGGACAAAGGTCTATTCAGAGGAAATGTTTCATGGCTGCCATAACCACTGGTGTCGTTCTTCTCCGTTGGCAACTGCTGAGCGCCGTGCTCATGTTTTTAGCCAGCACGCTCAATATCCGTTTCCGTAAATCAGATTATATTGGTCTGGCGGTGATCAGTAGCGGTCTGGGCGTGGTATCCGCCTGCTGGTTTGCCACCGGTTTACTCGGTATTACCATGATGGATCTCGCTGCGATCTGGCATAACATTGAAGCCGTAATGGTCGAAACGATGAGCCAGACCCCGCCAGAATGGCCGATGGTGCTGACCTGATACGCTATTGCTGCCGCTGAAGTCGCCCACCGGTTATCTCAACGCGGAATCGCGCGCCAGGGGTAGCCTTGCGAACCATCACGTCCCTCACATAGCCGTTGATGAGGGCCGCCAGGTGTGGTTATCCAAAAATGGCAAGTGGAATAGCCCTAACAGAATCGAGCTAAACTTATTGAAAACATTGCCGACTCGTTAAATGACAAAAAGACCCGTTTGTGCAACGGGTCTTTTTTATTAAGTAGTACCGCCTGATAACAGCGACAAGCGCTGCTTATTTTACGTTAATAATTTATCCGGAGAACAATCACGGATTATTTTTCCACCTTTCATTACCAGGACCCGGTCAAAATACTTTATCAGATATCGACGATGCGTCACCATGATCAACGTTTTCCCATGAATAAACTCATCTAAGTTATCAAAAATTTGCTTCTCGGTATTCTCATCCAGATTTGATGTTGGTTCATCCCATAAAAAGACGCTGGCGTTACTGCTCAGACTACGAGCTAATAATAACTGCTGCTGCTGTCCGGATGACAGGTTTTTAGCCATAAAATTCACCGGAAACTTCAGCCCCATAGGATGTTGCAAGATAAAACCACAGTTCGCCAGATGAAGCGCCTTGAGTACCCGGCCCCTGTCGTTTTGCGGTTTTAACGCGAAATTACTTTCAATGGTTCCGGTGAATAAAACATCATGTGTCGTCACCACACTTAAATGCTGAGAAAAAAAGTTCTGCGATAAATGTCCTAAGTTATATCCATCATATAAGATGGCACCGTCTGTTGGCGAAAGGTAGCCAGATAGCATTCCCAGTAATGAGCTTTTTCCTGCTCCGCATTCGCCTACCACCGCGACACGTTGCCCCGCAGGTATGTCTATAGACAGTCGGTTAATAATCATCGGAGATTGAGCATCATACTGATAACTCACGCCCCGGATAGAGATATCGCCATTGCACTTTGATATTGACTGTAATGCCGGTGTTTTTTCTGCCTGATCTTCATCAAAAAAAGAAAGCAGATCCTTACCGGTTTTTTCTGCTGATAAAATAGAGATTAATGTAGAAGAAAAATTCGAAATGATCCCGGAAATACGACCAGAGACAATGACAGATGAAACAATTGCGCCAGTAGTAACATCACCCTTGATTACCATAAAAAAGGCTATTACCATAATGGTTATTTGGGTAATAGATGACATACTCCCCAATATAGATTGATAGATAAGATTTAATTTCCTTATCTTCAGGTTAAGATACGACTGTTCATTTGATGTGTTGACCCAATCAAAAAGTAAACCTTGATTATTTAAGGTATGGATCATTTTAATAGATAAGAAAACTTCTGAGATAAAAATATTCCTGTTCTTCTGTCCTTCTTTTTGTTTGTTCATTAACTCATTAGTATAATGGTGGTTAACGAGGGAAATAATAATAGAGACGATAAACATGGTAACAGGGACAATAACGACCAGACCTAAATTTACATATATAACAATGAGAAATATAATAAATATTGGAATATCGGCTATACGTTGAAAGATCGAGTTTAATAAAACGGGTTTAATTTTCTGAAACTCATTCCATAGCACAAATGCTGATGACATGGATCTGCCATTTTTCTTTTTACTATAAAGTACCGCTTCAAGAAATGCGATATCAATATCGACGTCATCCTGCCTTGCTGTGATAGACTGATAAATATCTTTCGAAGTACGAAGGATAAACTCAAAAACAATAAATACAGCAACAATTATAGCCACGCCAAATAAAGATGAAACCGAAGCACTTGGAACAAGCTTATCATAGAACAGATTACTAAATACTGGGATAGTTAACGCAAAAATTGCCATAAAAAGAGATGAAAAGAAGTATTTAGTATAAAAAATCTTGTTCATCGATAAAGAGTTTTTTATGATATTTTTTACTCTTATACTATCAACAACTTTATTTAAAGGTAGTATGCTAAATGCAGATAACTCTTTTAAGTATTCATCTTCAATTTCAACATAACAGAGTTCACCGCGCGCGTTTACCAACTTTATTTTTTGCCCGCCGCTCACACACACCATCCACTTCATTTCTGGTGTTAATAGTAAAATCGGCATAGGCTCATTTAGTAAATCTTCACCATTATTAAATAATATATCCTGTAGAGAAAGCCCTAACGACAAAAAGAAATTCTTCATTTGTATAGAGTCGTCAGTGTTATTTCTGTCGTATTTTTTAAATCTTAAATTTATATCATCCTCTTTGATGTCAATTTTTATGTTGAATTTTTTAGACACTATAGATAATGCCGTTTCCGCACTTAAATAATAAGGTTCTAGTTTTTTATCCATAAGTAAACCCCCTCACCCAAAGGTGAGGGGCCTCCGTTATTATGCGTGTTCTTCTTGATTATCTACAGGTAGCGTAACTTCATTAACGGCGAAAACATCAATAGCGCCGTTATTGTTGTGCCCTACAGAACTCGTGGAAGGGGAATCATTAATATCATCCTCGGTCTTTCCTCTTGCATTCATTGCGTTCACAATATCCGCCGAGGAGTGATCGACTGAGAATGTTTTCTCCTTAATCAGGAAATCATCGTCCTTATCAATGAATTTCACGTCCATAGTATATTCACCATCTTCCAAAGATAGCGGAACTTCGAATATTGCTTTCTGGTTAGTTATCGGCAGAGTAAACTCTTCTCCTTCAAACATAACACTGACATTAACAATATTCTCAGGTACTGATATTTCAAAAGAAGGTGTCTGACTAATTGAACGATCTATTTCATCACCAGAGTCAGCGTTTAACAATGTAATACTATAGGCTGTCTCCTTCACCACGCTTTCTTCCGCCGCCGACGGCACAGTTCGAAGATGCGTAGCGCTTTCGGCATTCACTGTTTCAGACTCCGGTGGAGTAACCGCTGTTGCCGTGGCATCATCGATCTCATCGTCATGCTGGCTATCCGCTGTTACCGTCACCGTTGAGTCAACCGTCACCTCCAGCGAAGCAGATTGCAGTGAGTTCCCCGCGCGATCCACCACCGTCACGCTCAGCGTGTAGGTACCATCATTCCAGGCGGCTGGCGGCGTGAAGGTCCAGCCATCCGCGCCTTGCGTCGCCTGATAGATGTCTGTCACGCCATTATGCGTCACGTTTACGGTCACCCCGGTCACATCAGCATCAATATGCTGCAGCGTGAACTTAGGCTGGGTGTGATTGTGATTCGTCACGTTATCGCTGTCTGAAGCGCCATTGTCTTCACCTGCTGCCAGCGCAATCTCCGGCACGGTCAGCGTACTGTCGATCGTAACGGTAATGGGTAACGAGTTTTTCTGATTACCCGCGGCATCGCTTGCGATTACCGATATCGTATAGGAACCATCAGCTAACGGTGTACCTGGCGTAAAGAACCAAACGCCATCGGCATTTTTTTCAGCATTATATACGGTCCCATTGATATCGACCTGAACGACCACAACATCGCTTTCCAGATTCCCGATAATAAAGGTAGGTTGCTTATCTCGCGTAATATTATCGCCCACCGTACCACTGTCTGAGTCTGGAGATAATGAAATAACAGGAGTCTCTTTCATGATATCGAGAGGGACATCATCACTCCGGTTACCAATCGCATCCACACTCGTAATGGTAAACTTCCCTTCCGATGGATACGGGATCGCCATACTCCATTTACCATTATCAGGAACGGTTAGCGTATAAGTATTCCCATTACTATCGGTTATTATTAGCTGAGATTTGGCTTCCGCCGTTCCCTGCATAATAATTAGATCGTTGACAATATCTGAATAAGTTACGACCGGAGCGTTTGGCGGCGTTCGATCAATAAATATTTCATGTACCTCTTCCTTACGGTTGCCTGCGTTATCCTCAATACTCAACGTGATATCGTATTTCCCTTCCGGAAGCTGATCGGTCGATAACTCCCACTGCCCATTAGCCGCAACAACAGCGGTTGCCAGCGTGACCCCTGCCACGATTAATGATACCGTAGCGCCAATTTCCCCCATACCTCTCATGGTAATAGTGGAGCTATTACTCCACCAGTCCGTTTTCGATGATGATTTATTGTCATCAAGCTCGCTGGTAAATACCTGGATATGCGTATCGACCCAAATGGAATACTTTTCCTGATTGACGTTACCAGCACGGTCCGTAGATTTAACAGTGATATCCAGCTGGCCTTCTGTGAAATAAAGCGGGTTCACCGGCATCTGCCAGTGGCCTTTGTCATTAACCCAAACTTCCCCCACATTTAAGCCATTAATGATGATTTCTATTTTGCTATTGGGCTCGGCACTGCCACTAAACAATAAGTTACGTGTCGTGTCCGTTATATATATTTTGCCATCACTACCGGTCATCTCTGCTAACGTTTGTCCGCCGATAGAATCAATGGCGACAGGCGTCGTATTAAAGGTATCGATAGTAAAGTTTAGCGTTTTCGAGGTAGCCGTGTTGCCTGCTTTATCGGTGATAACATAATAAATGCTATGGGAACCATCGCCCAACGGTGACTCAGGTCGATAAACTTGATTTCTGTCCGTCACCGTGATCGTATCGACTAGCACTCCATCAATGAAAATCTGAACACTCTGGTTCATTTCTCCAAAAATACTAAACGCAGGCCGGGTTTGACTCGTTATACTATCATTACTGAAAATACCGTTATCAGATCCTGCCATCATAACAGGATTATCGATAAACGTACTGGTATCTATCGTGACGAGTAAGCGAGGCGATTCTGCCGTATTACCTGCCGGGTCTTCGGCAACCAC
The DNA here is from genome assembly GCF_046550775.1 of Salmonella sp. SAL04202. Lineage (NCBI taxonomy): Bacteria > Pseudomonadati > Pseudomonadota > Gammaproteobacteria > Enterobacterales > Enterobacteriaceae > Salmonella > Salmonella sp. SAL04202. Next base: position 108,205 of record NZ_JBGDXK010000006.1, read on the forward strand.
TCGGATAGAATATTCACCATCTTTTAACGCATTATCAAACTGATAGGACCAGGTTCCATCTTCAAGCACAAGAACATTTGCCACGATCTTTTCATCCACATAAATATGGATTGTGGCTCCCGCTTCTGCGGTGCCTACTAACACAGGCTTGTTGTGACTAGTAATCAGATCGTCAAGTGAACCAGAGTTGCTCGCATCTTCAAGGTTGAGCGTTGGGAAGTCGGTTGATGAATCGACATCCACGCTATAATCCTTGCTCACTTCAGTGTTACCAGCAACGTCAGTAATGCTGAAATGAATATTAAACTTACCATCATCTTGCAGCAGTATCGGCGCGCGCCATGTGCCATCAGCCTCAACCATAACAACGTTGACTAATTTACCATCGACAAAGATGCTGACCTGAGAACCTGCCTCCCCGACACCTGAGACTGACAACGCCCGGTTATTAGAGAGGGCCGGTAATGAATCTTCATCAATGTCAAAGACAGCAATTTGAGAATCGATTGTCACGGTTGTAATCGCAGACTCAACCCGGTTACCAGCAGTATCCGTAGCAACAAATTGCACCTGATACTCGCCGTCGGCGCTATTTGCCGGCATGGTATAGCTAATATTACCTGACGAACTCGCCTCTACTGTGCCTTGTAACACACCATTAATATAAACCTGTACCGTCGCGCCGGGATCGGTCATGGCAACCAGTACCGGAGACTTATTATTGGTAATCAGATCATATTTATCACCGCTATTAGTATCCCGACTTAATGAAATATCGCTGATTTCAATCTGCGTATCATGTTCTATCAGAATATCTTTTTGTTGGCTGTTGCCCGCTTTATCTTCCGATACCACGACAAAGGCATTACTACCTTCACGCAGATCTAATTCTGCGCTCCATCGACCATCATTGCCTACCACCAGGGTAGCAATAACCACCCCCTGCGGATTCCTGATGGTTAAAGTACTTCCGGCTTCGGCAGTACCATCGATGGTGACATGAGATTTATTGGTGATCCAGTCGCCAACTTTGCCACTGTCATCAGCTTCGCGTAATACCACGGTTAACGGCGAAATTACCGTATCCAGTATCACATTCTGCGGACCAAACTCTCTGATATTGCCGGCAACATCTTCAACTTTAAACGTTAATTCATAATTACCGTCATTACCCAAAGCGGGTAATACTACGCCCCAGTGTCCTGTTCCTGTGGTATAAGCAATCGCTTTTTCAACGCCATTCACAAAGATAGTGATTTTGCTGTTTGGCTCACTGGTGCCGCCAATCTCCGGCGTCACCGTGTTGATATATCCGCCCTCATGCATTCCAGATATATTCCATACCAGTTCAGCAACCTCGGTATCGATAGTGACATCAACGGCGGTGGAACGCAGTTCGCTATTATCGCGAGGGTTGACGATACCCACCTGGACGACATAATGGCCATCTTTCATTTCCGATAACTGGAAAGTATATCGACCCGCTGTATCCGCTGTCGCCTCGCCGACCTTCACGCCATCCACATAAATACTCACAATCGCATTAGGTAACGTGTTTCCAACCAGGGTCGGCGTTTTATTATTCGTGGTAAAGTCTCCTAAGGCACCACTATCGCTCTCCTCGCTGAGCTTTATGGTTGGAGGCGTGACATCAATAACAGGTATTACGACAGGAAAGTCGACCTGCGACGATTCATTACCCGCTTTATCTTTGGCAACAATGCTCACAACATAGGAGCCTGGCGCTAATACTGATGGCGGCGTCCAACTCCATTCGCCATTCGCATTGGCGTTTGCCGAGCCGACCACTTTCCCATCCCACTGAATCATAATCGTCGAGAACGCTTCGGCGAGCCCTTTGAACTCAGGACGCAGGCTGGTTGCCTCATACTGATCATCAATAGATGGATCCGAAAGGCGAATGGTAGGATCGATCGTAACCGTATCGATAGTGAATCTTTCCTGCGTTTGCGCAGTATTTCCCGCGACATCTGTTGCGACGACGTTGATGGTATACATGCCATCCGGCAGTATATTCGGCGTCACACTCCAGTTGCCATCGGCGCCAACCGTAATCGTGTGTTTTAAAACCTCCCGACCTGACTTATCGTCAACAATGGTAATCACCAGTTTCGCATTAGGCTCTGCAGTACCTTCGAATTTGGGATTTTGCTTATTCGTAAGGTTATCGCTATTGGAGCTGCCGGTATCAGACGCTGGCTCCATTCTGACACTGACGCTTGTCGTGGTATCAATGGTAAAGGGCAGCTTAGTTTCAGAAGTATTTCCGGCAATATCTCTGAAGACAACAACGGCTTCATATACGCCATCGTTTAACGCAACGGGAACCTGAAATTCCCAGAGGTTATTGCCATTTGCCGTAACCGGATAAGAAACGCCGTTAATTCTGATTACCACAGTATCAATATCGGCGGGTACATTGCCAATAACGAAACGTGGTTTAGTGACACTCGTAATATTATCAACAGCGCTTTCGCCAGTATCATCCGCATCCAGCAAATCAATACGGGGATCAGAAACAACAGTGTCTATTGTGAATGATACCTCTTTGCTAATTTTATTACCTGCGATATCTTCAGCCACTATTTCTATTTTGTAAGTTCCATCCACTAACGGTGTATCAGGGGTAAATAGCCATTTATTACCTGCCCCCTGAGTCAGTGTGCTGGATTTCCCGTTTAAAATTACCGTCACGCTCTGCAGCGGTTCTCTGGCTGAAATTTCAAAACGTGGAGAGGTAATATTCGTAATACCATCCGTAGAATCCTTTCCGGCGTCGTCCAGCATCACGACGCTCAGGCCGTCAATCTGCGTATCCACGGTGAAGCCCAGCGTGGAATTTGCCGTATTCCCTGCCCGATCCGTCGCCTGGACATGGAGAGTATAATGACCATCAGACAATGCGCTACCTGCAGTAAATTGCCACTGCCCGGCCGCATTTTTACTGACAGGCGTCCAGTTTACGCCATCGAAAGAAACCAGCACCGATGTCACATCATCAGGCGTTGCAATTTCAAAAGAGGGACGGGTAGCATTGGTGACATTATCGTGATCGTTGACGCCGCTATCTGTTGTTAACGTAACACTGTCAATCTGAACCTGCGTGTCGATTTCAATCTTCAGTTCAGCCGATGTTTTGGTATTACCAGCAATATCCGTTACGGTAACAGAGATCGTATGCTGACCGTCAGACAGCGGTTGATCCGGCGTAAAGGTTAAATTCCCCCCTGTGTTTTCAATGGTGTAATCCCGACCATCAAGATGAACCACAATGTGTGATACATCATTATCGACATTACCGATAATAAACACCGGTTTGTTAATCCTGGTAAGATTATCATTAGTATCATCACCAGTATCATGGGTGGGATCGAGTACAATTGTCGGCTCTCGCAGAGTCGTATCAATCGTAAACTGCAGCGTTTCTTGCGCAACGTTGCCGGCGATATCAGTCACATCAACCAAGAGAGTGTGTTGCCCATCAGGTAATGCCGAACCGACATTAAATATCCAGCGGCCATCCCCTCCTTTTGTGAGTTCAATCCAATTAGCGGCGTTATCGATTTTAACGCGCACATGGGTAATATCATCAGCGGTAACAATACTAAACTGCGGCTTGTCGACTTTGGTAATGTTATCTACATCGCTATCACCGCTATCTGTAACCAACGTGACGCTTTCAATTTCAGCCGTCGTATCTATCACAACAGGTAATGGTTTCGATGTCGCGGTATTTCCGGCCTTATCTTCAACCGTAACGGTAATATTATAAGAACCATCCGGAATGGCATTGCCTGGTGTAAATTGCCAACCAGCCCCAACCTTAGTCGCGTTATAATCATGACCATCAATCGTCACCACGACTTTGATAACATCGGGGTCAACATTACCAATCGTAAAGGTGGGTCGTGAAATATTAGTAATATTATCGGCGGTATTCGCTCCGGTATCTTGTCCTGCGTCTAAAGCAATAGTAGGAACCTGTATATTAGTATCGATATTAAATACTAAATCTTTATTCGCAATATTACCTGCCTCATCCGTGGCCTCTACGCGAAGGGTATATGTGCCGTCAACCAGAGTATTCGGGCTGTCAAAAATCCACTGTCCGTCGGCATTTTTGCGTATCACATTCCAGTTAGCGCCACCATCCAGGGTTACGCGTACCTGGATGACATCACCGGGAACGTCAATTCTGAATGACGGTTTAGCAACATTCGTTAATTGATCATTCTGCACGCCAGTATCATTAAGCAATACGATATTGTTAATGGTTGTCGTGGTATCAATACGCACCTCTAACGGCGCAGATTCTTTTACATTCCCCGCCAGATCTTCCACCACAACGGCTAACTGATATGAGCCATCAGCCCAGCTCGCAGAAGGCGTAAAGCGCCATTGACCATTGGTGAATACCGCCGTTTCCTCGTGCGTTTTACCGTTGTAAGTTACTTTGACCATCACGCGCGTAACGTCAGAATCAACCTGGCGTATGTCGAACACAGGCCGATCGTGTTTGGTGAGGCGATCGCCAACAGTACCGCTATCTTCGCCGGCCGCCAGCTCAATCACCGGCGTAGTCAACGAACCGTCTATCGTCACCTTTAAAGGCGCGGATGTTTGCTGGTTGCCTGCCACATCTGTTACCGTCACGGTGAATGTGTAGCTACCGTCCGCCAAAGCAGAATCCGGTCGATAGCGCCAGCCGTCGGCTGATTCGGTGAGTACCACCGTTTTAAACGTGCCGTTATGCTCAATACTCAATTCCACGTGTCGAACATCTTTATCGATACTCCCCAACACAAATACTGGTTGAGTGACGCTGGTCAGATTATCGTTCTTATTCTGTCCGGTATCCTGATCGGGCGCCAGCTCAATGGTTGGCGTCAACAACGTGATGTCGATAGTGAAATTGAGCGTCTCCGTCATCTTATTACCCGCACCGTCAGTCACTTCCACGGTCAGGGTATGCTGTCCCTCTGGCATATCCGTCGGCCAGGTGTAATCCCAAATGCCAGCCGTCGAACTCTTGATTGCAGTAACCCAGGTCGTGCCGCCGTCAATACTCAGAAGAACCTTTTCCACATCATCCGGTACCGAGATCTGGAACTGCGGACGCACATGTTTTGTCACATTATCGCCAGGGACGCCGCTATCGTTGACTAATTCAATACGATCAATGGCTATTTGCGTATCCACTGTCACCGTCAGCGGCGTAGACGGACGCGTATTTCCCGCCCGATCCTCCACTGTCACCGTCAGCGTATAATCACCGTCGCCCCACGGCGCTGGCGGTGTAAAGCTCCATCCTCCAGCCCCCTGTGTCGCGGTAAACGAGGTTGTCGTTCCATTATGCGTGACGCTGACTGTAACGTTGATAACATCCGAATCGATATTCTGCAGAATAAAGGTCGGTCGGGTGCGATTGGTCATATCATCGCCAGGCGTACCGGTATCATCCGTGCTATCCAGCGCAATGGTCGGCGTCGACAACCGGGTGTCGATGAAAAATTCAAGCGTTTGCGTCGCCGTATTGCCCGCTCTGTCGGTGACCATGACGGTTAGGGTGTGTTTTCCATCGCCCATATCCGTTGGCCAGGTATAGCCCCAGACGCCTTCGATACCCTGCGCCGCGCTCACCCAGTTTGCGCCCCCATCAATGCTCAGTTGCACAGAATTCACATCCGCCGGCACCGTGATCTCAAACTGCGGACGGGTACTGTTAGTTAGATTGTCATCAGGCACGCCATGATCATTGACCAATGTAATATCAGTAATGCTGGTTTGCGTATCTACCGTCACTATCAGCGGCGTGGACTGGCGGACATTCCCCGCGTTATCCTGGACTTCTACCGTTAGCGTATAGCTACCGTCCGCCCAGTCAGCATCTGGCGTAAAGCGCCACTGTCCTCCAACCTGGGTTAGTGTCACTTCCTGGCTATTGCCGCCCTGTGTGATCCGCAAAATGACCGAGTGCGCATCGGCGTCAATATTGCCAATGGTAAAGCCCGGTCTTTTGACGCTCGTAATATGATCGCCAATGGCGCCTGTATCGTCCCTGCTATCCATAGCGATGGTAGGCGTTGACAGCCGGGTATCAATGGTAAAATCGAGCGTCTGCGTCGTCTGGTTCCCCGCCTTATCGGTCGCTTCTACCGTCAGGGTATGTAGCCCGTCGGTCACATCTTTCGGCCAGGTGTAATCCCAGATCCCTGCCGTGCCCTGTGTTGCACGAACCCACGTATTACCGCCGTCGATACTCAGACGTACCTCGTTGACATCCCCTGGCACCGTGACGCGGAAGTGTGGACGAACGTCATTGGTCAGGTTGTCGCCGGGAATACCGTTATCATTAACCAGTTCAATATCATCAATGGCAATATGGGTATCGACCGTAACCGTCAGCGGTGCTGAGTATTTTACGTTACCCGCATCATCCTCCACCCTCACCGTCAGCGTATGACTGCCATCCGCCCACATACCGGTCGGTGTCACGCTCCAGATGCCGGTCGCGCCTTTGGTGGCCGTCAGCACCTCTTTCGTGCCGCCATGCTGTACCTCAACCGTGACATACCGTGCGTCCGCGTCAATATTGCCCAGTATAAACGTCGGCTTATTCACGCTGGTCAGGTTATCGCCTTTTGTTCCGCTGTCGTCCGTGCTGTCCAGAGCGATAGTCGGTTCTGACAGTAGGGTATCGATGATGAAGTCCAGTTTCTGCGTCGTCTGGTTTCCCGCCTTGTCGGTCGCCTCCACTGTCAGGGTATGCTTACCCTCTCCCACATCAGCCAGCCAGGTATAATCCCAGACGCCCGGCGTCGCGCTCTGGGTAGCGTTGAACCACGTCTTGCCGCCGTCAATGCTCAGGCGTACCTCGTTAACATCCGTCGGTACCTTCACCTGGAACTGCGGACGCACGTTATTAGTCAGATTATCGTCGGGAATACCGCTGTCATTGACCAGTTCAATGTTATTAATGGCGATTTGCGTGTCCACCGTCACCGTCAGCGATGCAGAATGGCTGGTGTTCCCCGCTTTATCTTCGACTGACACACTCAGGGTATAATCACCCGCCCCCCATGATGTCGGCGGCGTAAAGGTCCATCCGCCTGTGCCTTTCGTGGCGTCAAATGTGGTGGTGACGCCGCCATGCTCCACGCTGACCGTAACGCGAACGGCATCATCATCAATATGTTGCAGGTTAAATGTCGGCTGGGTGCGATTGGTCATGTTATCGCCCTGGACACCGGTATCGTCCGCACTATCCAGTACAATAACCGGCGTCGACAGCGTGGTATCAATAGTGAAGTCGAGCGTCCTGGTCACCGTATTGCCTGCGTTATCAGTCGCTTTCACCGTTAACGTGTAGTCATCATCTGCCAATGTCTTTGGCCAGGTATAATTCCAGACGCCCGACGTCGAGCTTTGCATCGCCTTAACCCAGGTTACACCGCCGTCAATACTCAGACTGACTTCGTTGACATCCCCTGGCACCGTGATGCGGAAATGTGGATTGGCGTCGTTAGTTAGATTGTCGCCCTTAGTACCGCTGTCATTAACCAGTTCAATATCATCAATGGTGATTTGGGTATCGACCGTAATCGTCAGCGGCACTGAGTATTTTACGTTACCCGCTTCATCCTCCACCCTCACCGTCAGCGTATGACTGCCATCCGCCCACATACCGGTCGGTGTCACGCTCCAGATGCCGGTCGCGCCTTTGGTGGCCGTCAGCACCTCTTTCGTGCCGCCATGCTGCACCTCAACCGTGACATACCGTGCGTCCGCGTCAATATTGCCCAGTATAAATGTCGGCTTATTCACGTTGGTCAGGTTATCGCCTTTTGTTCCGCTGTCGTCCGTGCTGTCCAGAGCGATAGTCGGCTCTGACAGTAGGGTATCGATGTTGAACTCCAGGTTCTGTGTTGCCTTGTTTCCCGCCGCGTCGGTCGCTTCCACCGTCAGAGTGTGAGAACCGTTAGCCACATCGGTCAGCCAGGTGTAATCCCAGACGCCCGGCGTCGCGCTCTGTGTGGCGTTAAACCACGTTTTGCCGCCGTCAATGCTCAGGCGCACCACGTTGACATCCGTCGGTACCGTCACCTGGAACTGCGGGCGCACGTTGTTGGTCAGATTGTCATTGGGGATACCACTGTCGTTAACCAGTTCAATATTGTCGATGCCGATTTGGGTATCGACAGTGACCTTCAGCGGCGCTGAGTGGCGAATATTACCCGCCTCATCTTTCACCGTTACCGTCAGCGTATAGTCGCCATCAGTCCACGCGCTGCCGGGTACAAAACGCCACTGCCCGTTAGTCTGCGTCAGCTCCACCTCCTCGCTGTGACCATCGCGCATCACCTGCACGACGACCTGAGTCACGTCAGAATCAATACCGCCGATAATAAAACCCGGCGTTTTAACGTTAGTCTTATTATCGTTGGCGGTGCCGCTATCATCTGCGCTGTCCAGCGTGATGGTCGGTGTCGACAATGTGGTATCAATGGTAAAATTGAGCGTTTCCGTCGCCGTGTTGCCTGCAACATCGGTTGCTTTCACTGTCAGGGTATACGTATTTTCGACCAGATCTGTCGGCCATATATACTCCCAAACGCCGTCAGACGTCAGCGTTGCGTTAACCCAGTTGATGCCGCCATCAAGACTCAGTTGCACAGAGTTCACGTCCGTCGGTACCGTAATATGAAACTGTGGACGTGCTTCATTGGTCAGGTTATCCCCGACAATACCCGTGTCATTAAGAAGCTCAATGCGATCAATAGACGTTTGCGTATCGATAGTCACCGTCAGCGGCGCAGAATAATTTGTATTACCCGCCTTATCTTCTACCTTTACCGTCAACGTATAGTCGCCATCGGTCCAGGCTGCGCCCGGCGTAAAGCGCCACACACCGCCGTTCTTAATCAACTCTATCTGTTGGTTCTTACCATCATGCGCCACCGTCACCACCACTTTGGTCACGTCGGCGTCAATATTACCGAGGGTAAAGCCTGGCATCTTAACGTTGGTGATGTTATCGCCAGCGGCGCTATCATCCGCACTGTCCAGGGTAATCGTCGGTTCTGACAGCAGGGTATCGATGATGAAGTCCAGTTTCTGCGTCGTCTGGTTTCCCGCCTTGTCGGTCGCTTCCACCATCAGGGTGTGAGGGCCGTTAGCCACATTCGTCAGCCAGGTATAATCCCAGACGCCCGACGTCGCGCTCTGCGTGGCGTCAAACCACGTTTTGCCGCCATCAATACTCAGTCTTACACCGTTAACATCCGCCGGTACTGTCACCTGAAAGTGCGGGCGCGCTTCATTGGTCAGATTATCGCCGGGGATACCGCTGTCGTTAACCAGTTCAATACGGTCAATGGCGATATGCGTGTCCACTGTCACCGTCAACGGCGCGGACTGCTTCACATTTCCGGCCCTATCTTCTACCTTCACCGTCAGGATATAGTCGCCGTCCGCCCAGTCGCTGGTCGGCGCAAAGCGCCACTGTCCGCCGGTCTGAACCAGTGGCACCTCCTGTTTAATGCCATTGTGCATTACCTCCACTATCACCCTGCTGACATCGGTATCAATATTGTTGAGGGTAAAGCCCGGCGTTTTAACATTGGTGACATTATCGCCCGCGATGCCGCTGTCATCTGCGCTGTCCAGCGAGAGGGTCGGCACAGACAGAGTGGTATCGATGGTGAAATCGAGCGTCTGTGTTGCCTTATTTCCCGCCTCATCGGTCGCTTCTACCGTCAGGGTATGGGAGCCATCGGTCACATCATCCGGCCAGATATATTCCCAAACCCCGGTTGCCTTCTGCGCCGCTGTTACCCACGTCTTGCCGCCGTCAATGCTCAGGCGCACCACGTTGACATCCGTCGGTACCGTCACCTGGAAGTGCGGACGCACGTTATTAGTCAGATTATCGTTGGGAATACCGCTGTCATTGACCAGTTCAATGTTATTAATGGCGATTTGCGTGTCCACCGTCACCGTCAGCGATGCAGAATGGCTGGTGTTCCCCGCTTTATCTTCGACTGACACACTCAGGGTATAATCACCATCCTCCCATAATGCCGGCGGCGTAAAGGTCCATCCGCCTGTGCCTTTCGTGGCGTCAAATGTGGTGGTGACGCCGCCATGCTCCACGCTGACCGTAACGCGAACGGCATCATCATCAATATGCTGCAGGGCAAATGTCGGCTGGGTGCGATTGGTCATGTTATCGCCCTGGACACCGGTATCGTCCGCGCTATTCAGTACGATGACCGGCACTGACAGCGTGGTATCCACCGCGAAATCGATGGTCTTCGTCACTGTATTGCCTGCTTTATCAGTCGCTTCCACCGTTAGCGTGTATTGACCATCTGCCAGGTCTGTCGGCCAGATATACTCCCAGCTGCCTGCCACGCCCGGGGTTGCCTGAACCCACGAATTACCACCGTCAATGCTCAGACGGACTTCATTGACATCCGTAGGTACCGCCACACGAAAGTGGGGACGGTCGTCGTTGGTCATATTATCGCCTTTCACGCCGCTATCGTTGACCAGTTCCACCCCATCAATGGCGATTTGGGTATCGATAACGACCGTCAGCGGCGCTGAGTAGTTGGTATTTCCTGCCTTATCTTCTACTTTCACCGTTAACGTGTAGCTGCCATCCGCCCACGTATTCCCTGGTGTAAATAACCAACTACCATTGAGGTGGGAAAGTTCGATCTCTTCGCTCACGCCATTGTGCATCACCTGTACGACGACCCGATGCGCATCGGCATCAACACCGGAAATAGCAAAACCTGGCTTATTGATATTGGTCAGGTTATCGCCTGTAACCCCCGTATCATCCTTAGAAAGCAGGGAAATCACCGGCGTTGATACTGTGGTATCGATAGTAAAATCGAATACCGCGCTGTTCGCTTTATTACCCGCAATGTCCTCAACCTTGACATAAACCTGATGCAAGCCTTCCGTTAAATCTGAAGTAAAGGTATAGGCCCATGAACCATCAGGTTGTTGCGTGGCAACACCGATCTGCGTATCAGACATGGCATCCCATACCTGAACACTGATAATGTCCGGATCAATATCTTTTAGGTGCAAGGTAGGTTTAACGATATTCGTTAAATTATCATCTGAAATTCCCGAATCTGAATCCGGGCTCAATGAAACTATCGGTATTGAAATAGCAGTATCGACGCTAATTAAGAAAGGATCCGAATGAGCAATGTTGCCAGCGATATCTTCAACTGAAGCGGTTATTCTATGATCGCCATCAACCAAACCTTGATCGGCTTTCAGGGTATACTCCCATCTGCCATCTTTATTTGTTCTGACCTCAGCGATCAGTGCACCATCAACATAGAGTTTAACCGTTGAATAGGGTGCAGCGGTTCCTGTCAGTGCAGGATTCTTTTCATTAATAATATGGTCTGTATTATCAACCCCCGTATCGTTGACCAACTCTATTGTTGGTTTTTGCGTTTGCGTTACGATTTGGAAATTATACGCTGATGAGGAGGCAGTATTACCGGCAATATCTTCTACCTTTACCGTTACGTCATGCGAGCCATCGGATAACGCTGTGGTAAACTGAAAATTCCATACACCATCATCGCCAGCAATAGCCTCGCCACTTAACACACCGTCAACATAGATGGAAACCTTAGCATTAGCTTCAGCCATCCCGGTAAACAACGGCGTATTAATTTTAGTAATCATATCGCCTTTAACGCCAGAATCAGCGCTATCATGCAACATAACAGTAGGGATCGGCGTAAAGCTATCAATGGTAAGCTGATAATCTACAGATGACGTTCTTCCTAAAGGATCGATGGATTCAACCGTAATCTTATAAACATTGTCAGACAGATTTCGGGAAATATCAAAATTCCAGTTACCGTCTGCATCCGCAGTCGTCACGCCTATCGTTTTACCATCGATAAGGATATTTACGGTAGCAAACCTATCCGCTGTTCCCAGTAATGTCAGAGCATTATGTTTATTGGTAATCCAGTCGCCTTTTGCACCGGAATCATCACTGGCATCGAGTTCCGCTTTTGGAGGTACAACTTCAGTTTGAATAGTAAAAGAATATTTAACAGTAGAGGATTTATTGCCGGCGGCATCCTGAGAGATGATTTCAATATCATAGGCGCCCTGAAGAAATTTATTACTAAACTGATAATTCCAGGTCCCGTTTGAGTCAACCTCAATGCTGTCATATAATTTACCATCTCGCATCAATAAGATGGTAGACTTTGGCTCTGCCGTACCGACTAAAGCCGGTAAATCATTCCCTGATAAAATTATACCATTCGGCAAAACAACATAATCCTCCAAAGAAACCGTCGGAGGTACAGGGGCAATAGTATCAATAACGTAACTAAAGGAAAAATCCTTTTTGTTGCCAGCGACATCTTCAACAGTGAACGTAAGATTGTTAACCCCTTCCACTGAGTCTGAAGTGAAATTGAACGTCCATTCTCCCTTGTCATTCGCTTTAAAAATAACCTCTTCGCCAGTCTCACTATTTATGACACTGATAATAGCATTTGGCTCAGTTTTACCTGTAAAGGTTGGGCGAGTATTGTTAGTAACGTTATCTCCGACAATACCGCTATCATCAGTCGTTTCAATCTCAGCGCTGAAATAGCTGATACGGGTATCAATAGTAAAAGGCAGATTTGCCGTCGCAGAGGTATGCCCGGCAATATCAGTAGCTGTTGCTGTTATATTGTATTCGCCATCCTTGAGCGGCGTAGTAAGCGTATAGCTCCATGTCCCATCTTTAGCAACAATGACCTCACCAAGATGCTTAAGTCCAAGATAAATAGAGACTGTAGAACCGGGTTCCGCCACACCAATAAATGTTGGCAGGGTGCTATTTGTAATGTTGTCATTTTTAATGCCGGAATCACTACTATCATCCAGCTCAATCGTCGGCTTTTCCGGAGGAATGGTGTCGGTTATGATACTATCCGTCGTTTCGTTTTTATTACCTGCTTTATCTACAGCAACGACTTTTATACTATTTTCGCCCTCAGATAATTCATTATCCTTAAATTCATAACTCCAGTTTCCATCTTTATCGACATCAACGCTGGCAACCAGTTTATTATCTACATAAATGTCAACCTTAGCATTCTCTTCCGCCGTACCAACAATTGAAGGCGTCAAGGTCGGCGTTAAGCCCTTATGACCGGACACACTACTTTCAGGCGAAAGCTCAAATGTTGGCTTATCGGTAACGGAATCGATAGTAATGACAAGTTTGGCGCTACCGCTCCCATCAGCAGTCTTGGCCTCTGCCTCCAGATTGTATGTTCCATCAGTCAATGTTTCAGGCGCAGTGAAGGTGAAGTTACCCAAACTATCCGCTACAGCCTGGCCGACAGCAATACCATTAATTTTAATAATGACCGTGGCATTGGGAGCAGTGCTACCTACAAACTGAGGTTTGGTAAAATTAGTTATACTATCATCTTTGCTACCGCTGTTACTTTCGGCCGCAAGCGCTAATGTGACTTTAAGCGGCTCTTTAACAGACTCGGCATCGAGCTTATTTTCCTCATTTTTACTGCTATTACTTTTGCCAGTGCTGGTATTTTTATTAATAGGTTGAGGAAGAACTTTTTCAGCATCGTTCTGTTTAGAAGCCTGCGTTGCTTTAGCCTGTGTATTTTGCTGGGAAGCATCGCTTTGCTGAGCCAGATTGTCTTTTGCTACATTGTCAGCCAAAAATTCCTGGAGCATTTCTTCCATTTGCTTTGACGAGTTCTGTACTTCAAACGCTTCATTGAGCGCTTTTTCTGCAGCCTCCTTAGCTTTCTCTGCTTCTTCCTTCGCCTTATCAGCTTCTTTCTTTGCGTTTTCAGCATCGTCAAGCTGCTTTTTTAATTCCTCTTCTTCCTTCTTATTTCGTCGTTTGCCATTACCTTTCTTTTCTACCTGAGCAGAATCAACCAATGAGCTGTCAATTCTCTCCAGTTGAATATCTTTTAAATCTACGCTGCCCAGAATTTTAGCGCCGGTAATAGTCTTATCTTTAAATTTAACAGCGAGGTTATTGCCTTTGATACTTGAATAAAGAGCGCCATTGACAATGATCACTGAACCACGCGACGTGGTAATGTTCATGTCTGGCCCGGAAAGAGAAACTTTTGCGCCTTTGGCATTACCCAAAGAAGATAAATCAATTACAGAATTTTGATCGGCAAAAAACTTTTGTATGCTTTTATTTCCCATAATATTATATTCACTCTCAAGGTGTATCTAATCGTTTAGTATTAACTGGTTCTGAAAAGGCTTTGTCCACGCCTTTCATCAAGGGAGACAACAGGTATTCCATAATGCTGTGTTTTCCGGTAATTACACTGGCGTCAACAGTCATACCTGGTTTTAACCACCGTAAATCATCTTCATTAACATCGAATGCAATAATTACTTTATAATAACGCTGAATTGTTCCTCCGGTATTTTCCTCATAGGAATCAGGGCTAATATTATCGATAGTCGCATTATACGATTTTATCTTTGGTTGGATAATTGACTGCACATCCAGTTTAACGGCTTCATCTACATATATTTGGTCACGGTATTTGGGTAATATTTTCACATCGGCCAGCATAGTCCTTACTTTTGGTTTTATTTCAAAAAGTAAGTCCGCCGCCTGAATCACACCACCATGAGTAGTGGCACTTTTATTGATTTTATAAATTACACCGTCAACCGGTGAATAGATATCCTCCTCATTTATCTGCTTCTCTATTACTTTTAATGTAGAGTTAACAACCTCAAGTTCCTGAAGATTTTTAGATATTATTTTAGATAAAGATAATCGCAATTCATTATTAAGCGCCTCAATATCATTAACAACCAGCTCAATATCATCTTTTTTTAAAGTGATGCTACTTTCAATATCATTAATTTCAGACTTAACTTTTATATACGCCTGTTTCTTGTTAAGAAAATTGGTATATGGGCTAATTCCTTTTTTTACCAGTGGGGAAAGAATATTTATTTCTTCGGCAAGCAATGCAAGTTCTTTTTCTTTCGAACTCAGCTTCTCTTGTAATCCGCTAATCTCAGAATCAAGAGAGGTTTTTTTTAACTCTTTAGCTCTTATCTGACTATGCACTAATTCAATATTCGCTTTTACCTCTTTATTGCTTAAAGAACGGGTGCCATCCAGGGTAATCAATCCACTCTCATTTTCTTTATCAAGAATGAAAGATATTTCGTTAACATCTTTATCCAGATACCCTTTTTGAGTTCTATACCTTTGATATTCTTTTTGCAGATCAAGGTTAACGACCTTTGCAAGGAGTTCTCCTTTTTTTACAGTATCACCCTCGGCCACATAAATATCTTGTATCGTCCCTCCTTTAGAAAGAGATATTAACTGAGCATTATCTTTAGTAGTGATAACGCCCTGACCATGAACCACTGAATTAATTTCTATAAAGTAGGTAAGGATAATAATTAAGATCGTCAAAGAAATAATTATCATCATGAGATGATCGCTTTGTCTTCTATTCATTTCATTACATTTAACTCACTTTCAGTATTTCCTTTTAAATAATCCATTAAATGAAAAATCAATGAGAGTTGCTGTAACTTTAAAATATACAGGCTATATTTGCTGTCGATCATGCTTACATATGCCTGAAATGCTTCATTACGGCTTGAAATTAAATCAAGCAAACTTTTTTGCCCTAACTGAAACTCCTGCTCATATAATTCAGTAAGCTGTAACGCATTTGTATGTGAACGTTCCGCCACTGAGTAAGTCTCTTTTGCAGCGGCGTATCTTGAAAGTTGTGAATCAATGTTATAACGCGTTTTAATCAAAAAATCGTCAATTTGCAGCTTAGCCTGCGAGTAACTTGCCACCATTTTTCTTTCCTGGGCTGAATTTCTGAACCCATTAAAAATGTTGAAACTGACATTGATACCCGTTTTAAATTCATCTTCATAATCACTTTTTTTGGCACTACCGCTCGGGTTATTCTGTACATAGCTGGAAACGAGATCTACAGTCGGAAAATAGGATGATTTTGCGGCATTAATATCTTCGGTCGCGGCTTTTCGGGTATTGACAAGCATCTTATAGTCATCGTTGTATTTCATCACCATGTCCATAAGTTTTTCAGGGCTTTCGACAAAGATATATTTTTTGAAGAGGTTGAATTTTTCATCGCTTTGAATCTGAACTGGTGATAAATTCAGACCAGTCATATTCTGCATTTTATACATTTCATCATCCAACATCGACTGATACATAATGCTTCTGGTATTTAATGCATCGATAGATACTTGTACTTTACGCATATCAGATTGCATAGCTACACCGGAAGATACCAGCAGCGAAAAAGTTTCCAGCATCTTTTTATAAAACTCTTTCTCCAGATTTACGCCATCAATCATTTCACGATATTTACTGATGTTATAATAGGTTGTCACAACCTCCTGAGACACTATATTCTTTGTTTTTTCATAGTCAGTTTTACTATTATCTCTTTCATATTCAGATTTCCTGATATTAGCCCCCCTCACTCCAAAATCCGTTATTCGGTATGATAAGGACACCTTATTTTCAACGTTTCTCTCGGTACCTGACGACTCCTTTCTGTTATTATTAAGGCCAGATGTTAGATCCAGGGTAGGATAAAGTGCTGCCCGTGAAAGATCTAAGTCACTGTTTTTCTTTTCAGTCTCATAATATGAAACAGCAACAGAGGGCTGATGAGTTAATGCGGCATTAACTAAATCTCTTAGAGGAATGACCGGAAGCTCGCTGGCGTATGTGCTTTGTGTAATAAAAGCAGTCGTCAGAAAAAACATCTTAATCTTCATTTTTTTCCTCCTTGTTTAACAAACGTTGCTTTACTATTTCCTGATGCATAGATGTTATTTTTTCCATTAATGGCATATAGGTATCACGGTAGCTAACCATTTCAGCACTAATCTCTTTAGTATTGGCAATAATCTTTTTATCAGTAGCCGATAGATCGGATAGCGCTAAATGAACATTGTTCATATCCTCATCCATTTCTTTTCTCAGCCCATCGAGAGTATGAGAAATATCGGCACTGCCAGCGGCAATATCGTTTATGGTCTTACCATGTGAAAGAGATTCCTGATAACATTTATCAACTGATGTCATTATTGAATCATTCTTTTTATCTATAATATTTTGTATTGTACTCATTGCCTCCAGTCGTGCATTATTATCAGCAAGCAGGATATTACCTTCAGATAAACGAGAGGTAATTGTTATTACACCGTCAGATAATTTTTTGAGATTTTCGTTACTGCTTACCAGATAACCATCAATCAGCGTAGAAAGTTGCTCTAGTTTTGCTGAGTTATCCAATAGCCGGTTTTGCAAAGTGACAAAGCTATCTGATAGCATCACTCGTTTCTTTTCTTCATCCTGCGTCCGTAAGTTTTCAACTGTCAGGTAGTTATCAAAAAACGCTTTAAACAACTCTTTAAATTCTACAAGCGTCTCTGATTCAACCCGCAGGCTTCGTTGTTTATTATTGGATCTGTTACTTATGATTTTTAATTTTTTGATTTCCGTAGAAACAAGGGAATAGGAGCTGCGAACAAAAACACTTTGTGAGGTCAGGAGTATGGCGCAAACGACACCATAGATAGAAGATACAAATGCGGTATTCATCCCTTTCAATGGTTCAGAAAGCGACGCTACCATTGTCACGATCATATTGAGTGTATTACTTGCATTATCACCGCCAACATCTGATGGCGAGCTCAATAAGTTCCCGATTGAACCAATCGTAATAGACAGACCCGCAAACGTCCCCAACAGGCCAACAAGCGTCGACACATTGCTACAGCTCATAATAAATGACAATCGTTGGTTACGGGCGGTAGACACATTGTCATCTAATTCCATCAGTAAATTGAAATCACACTGTTTGGGCTCCCCGGCAAACAAAACCTGATTGAGGTTAGAAAGAATGCTATTTTTTCTACTGGCGTCCTGAGCTATTAATATGTCTTTTGCTGAAATATTTTTAAGAATAGTGAATAATGCACACAAAGAACCTGTAATATAAATGGCAATAATGACTCCATTGTAAATTGCAGAAACCATGAAGTTATCAAAAACATACTCTCTTATACCGGGAAAAGATAAAGCGAAAAAAGGGAGTATGGCAAGGAAAAAACAGACAAACAAATAGCGGTAATGATTTATATATTTCACTCTGACACCTTTTTATTAATAGTCGTGATAATAGCTTTACTCGTTGTACTTGATGCTGCGGAGTTAACACTCATGTCAATAACTACATCAGGATATATTTTCTTGATCTCTTTCATCAAAATAATTCCCCGTTCATATCCCAGTCGTAGAGAGTCAGAGAAAGAGATGTCTGCCTGAGGAATAACCATTTCTATCAATAAATTACTATTAGTTTTGTCTTCTAACCAAGCCTCTATTTTATGAGTATCCTCTTCTGAAAAGCTTCTCAGCCTGCCATGATACGTAATAACAAGCTCATTTTTTGTAGACGTTATATCAGTTTTCTGACCATCGGCGATATCGTATACTCCAACCTCCTTACCTGACATTGTAGTCATTCCGTCCGACATATCTTGAGTATTCACTTCCTTATTAACTATTTCATTAGGATTTGAATTGTCATTGGCTACGCTATTTTGAGCAGTAGATTTAGTCTTACTCTCTATATTTGCTTTATAAACTTTAATTGAGTTGTCATACATAATAATCATATTATTAAGTGCAAACACCAACATAAGAAATATAAAAATGCACAATACCGTAGAGAATGTATCAACAAAACTAGGCCACGGATTACTTTCGTCTTCCATGTTGTCTCCTGATATTACATTGTGAATAAAATGTTTTTGTAGATTAGAAAGGATAAAGGATGCTCAACTTATTCAGAAAGTGAACGCTACCGCCCTTGGCTTCCTGCTACCAATACGCTTTATAGATTTCAGTTTTCTTACATCTCGTAATCAGAAAAATAAAAACAACGACGCCATTTTTATGCGCCCACAACAAAGATGAGTGCTTTAATTAAAAACACTCTTCATTTTTTAATTAGGTAGACATCAATTATTGCACTAACTATATCTTCCCCAATAATAGGTATCGCATAAGCTCTCAACTCATAAATAAAAAATAGTCATCAGCAAATTAAAACCACCCGCCGATAAATAGATTTGTTAGCTAATCATTGAAACTCTAAATCATTTTAAGGACATATTTCTTTTTAATACGCGTTATAACCATACGTATTTAATAAATTTGCCTCCAGAGGATAAAATTAATTTTCACAATTAAAACATAGGGTCATAGGGACTTCAATATAACTTAAATCATTAAAAATATAATAAGTGGGGAGTAAAAAATCAGAATTACGTAAAAACACACACAAATAAAACCATTTTTTATATAAAGCCAGCTATAAGTAACAACTTTATCTTCAGCAATTAAAAATAAAGCAAGATGCACATATCATATTTGAGCTCATCACAAGCTAAAGCAAACATTTAATTAACTATTGATAATACCGACCATTCTCTACCGTTATTTTATAATATCTTTTTGTTGTCAAAAAATGGCTATAAATTATATATTTTGCAGATGAGATTTCTCTTTCATATTTAAGACAATCCGGGTTATTGCAGTACATTTATGAACTTCGGCTGGATAATGATGTGCCGAGGCGAGTCGGCCAGAGGCGATAAGCGACATTTTTCCGTAAGATATGCGCTTCTCTTTTTTGAAAGGGATACAAAGACAATAATACCAGGTAAGAAAATGCCTGGTTTACACCAGGCATTTCAGCAGACGAGAGCTATAGCGAAAATGCAAATAACGCTTTGACTTTTTTACCAAAAATCAGAACGGAATGTCGTCGTCAAAATCCATTGGCGGTTCGTTAGACGGCGCTGGCGCGGATTGCTGTGGACGCGACTGCGCGCCGCCGCTGAACTGGTTGCCGCCCTGCGGCTGCTGAGGTTGTTGCGGCTGACCCCAACCCCCCTGCTGCTGACCGCCTGCCGGTGCGCCGCCGCCCTGGCGACCACCCAGCATCTGCATCACGCCGCCGATCTGCGGAACGTTAATTTCAGTCGTATAGCGTTCCTGGCCACTCTGATCGGTCCACTTGCGGGTACGCAATTGACCTTCGATATACACCTGAGAACCTTTACGCAGATATTCGCCGGCCACTTCCGCCAGTTTGCCGAACATCACCACCCGGTGCCATTCAGTCTGCTCTTTCATTTCGCCGGTCTGCTTATCGCGCCAGGATTCAGAAGTAGCCAGCGTTAAGTTGGCGACAGCGCCGCCACTCGGCATATAGCGTACTTCCGGGTCCTGGCCCAGATTACCAACGAGAATCACCTTGTTTACGCCTCTGCTGGCCATAATTGAGTCTCCTGAATACGTTTCATAAATAGTGTAAACGCGTGAGTGTACCATTTCCACGTAGCATTTTAATAGCTGCGATGCAGGTTCCAGGTCACTCGCGCGAACCTCATATTGTTGCATACTTTAGCTGAAGATGCATTCCAATACTGTATATTCAAACAGGTTAAATTGTGTCATAATTAGCCGTTTCTGCCGTTTGTCCTTCAAACAAACCAGGCATCCGAGTCTCTACCGGGAAAGGTGAATGGATAAGATCGAAGTTCGGGGCGCCCGCACCCATAATCTCAAAAATATTAACCTCGTCATCCCCCGCGACAAACTGATTGTCGTGACCGGGCTTTCGGGTTCAGGCAAATCCTCACTGGCTTTCGACACTCTGTATGCCGAAGGGCAGCGTCGTTACGTTGAGTCGCTCTCCGCTTACGCGCGGCAGTTTTTGTCGCTCATGGAAAAACCGGATGTCGACCATATTGAAGGGCTATCGCCCGCGATCTCAATTGAACAGAAATCGACATCGCACAACCCGCGCTCTACGGTGGGTACTATTACCGAGATCCACGACTACCTGCGCCTGCTGTTTGCCCGCGTGGGCGAGCCGCGTTGTCCGGATCATGACGTGCCGCTGGCGGCGCAAACCGTTAGCCAGATGGTCGATAACGTGCTGTCACAGCCGGAAGGCAAACGTCTGATGCTGCTCGCGCCGATTATTAAAGAGCGTAAAGGCGAACACACCAAAACGCTGGAAAATCTGGCAAGCCAGGGTTACATTCGCGCCCGTATTGACGGCGAAGTCTGCGATCTCTCCGATCCGCCGAAGCTGGAGCTGCAAAAGAAACATACCATTGAGGTGGTGATCGATCGCTTCAAAGTTCGTAACGATCTTTCCCAACGCCTGGCGGAGTCGTTCGAAACGGCGCTGGAATTATCCGGCGGCACGGCGGTTGTTGCCGATATGGACGATGAGAAAGCGGAGGAGCTTCTGTTCTCCGCCAATTTTGCCTGTCCGATTTGCGGCTACAGTATGCGCGAACTGGAACCGCGTCTGTTCTCGTTCAACAACCCGGCAGGCGCCTGCCCGACCTGTGACGGGCTCGGCGTTCAGCAATATTTCGATCCGGACCGCGTGATCCAGAATCCCGACCTGTCGCTGGCAGGCGGCGCGATTCGTGGTTGGGATCGTCGCAATTTTTACTACTTTCAAATGCTCAAGTCGCTGGCGGAACACTATAAGTTCGACGTGGATGCGCCGTGGGCAAGCCTCAGCGCCAACGTACATAAAGTCGTGCTGTACGGTTCCGGCAAAGAGAACATTGAATTTAAATATATGAACGATCGCGGCGATACCTCCGTGCGCCGCCATCCGTTCGAAGGCGTGCTGCATAATATGGAGCGCCGTTATAAAGAGACGGAATCCAGCGCGGTGCGCGAAGAGCTGGCGAAGTTCATCAGTAATCGCCCCTGCGCCAGCTGTGAAGGCACGCGACTGAATCGCGAAGCGCGCCATGTATTTGTGGAAAATACGCCGCTGCCTGCTATTTCCGATATGAGCATTGGCCATGCGATGGATTTTTTCACTAATCTCAAGCTTTCCGGGCAACGAGCGAAAATCGCCGAAAAAGTGCTAAAAGAGATCGGCGATCGCCTCAAGTTTCTGGTGAACGTCGGCCTGAACTATCTCACGCTCTCCCGCTCGGCAGAGACGCTTTCCGGCGGCGAAGCCCAGCGTATTCGTCTGGCGAGCCAGATAGGCGCCGGGTTAGTCGGCGTGATGTATGTGCTGGATGAGCCGTCCATCGGTCTGCACCAGCGCGATAACGAACGGCTGCTGGGTACGCTGATTCATCTGCGCAATCTTGGCAATACCGTGATTGTGGTGGAACACGATGAAGACGCCATCCGCGCCGCCGACCATGTGATTGATATTGGCCCCGGCGCGGGCGTTCACGGCGGCGAGGTGGTGGCGGAAGGCCCGCTGGAAGCCATTATGGCGGTACCGGAATCGCTGACCGGCCAGTACATGAGCGGTAAACG
This sequence comes from Salmonella sp. SAL04202, assembly GCF_046550775.1. Lineage (NCBI taxonomy): Bacteria > Pseudomonadati > Pseudomonadota > Gammaproteobacteria > Enterobacterales > Enterobacteriaceae > Salmonella > Salmonella sp. SAL04202. The sequence goes on from NZ_JBGDXK010000006.1 coordinate 130,694, forward strand.
CAAAATTGAAGTGCCGAAACAACGCGTGCCGGCAAATCCAGAAAAAGTGCTCAAACTCACCGGCGCACGCGGCAACAACCTGAAAGATGTGACCCTTACGCTACCGGTAGGGCTGTTTACCTGTATCACCGGCGTCTCGGGCTCCGGTAAATCGACGCTGATTAACGACACGCTGTTCCCCATCGCCCAGCGTCAGTTAAACGGGGCGACTATCGCCGAACCGGCGCCGTATCGGGATATTCAGGGGCTGGAACATTTCGATAAAGTGATCGATATCGACCAGAGCCCGATCGGGCGCACCCCGCGTTCCAACCCGGCGACCTATACGGGCGTCTTTACCCCGGTTCGCGAGCTTTTTGCTGGCGTGCCGGAGTCTCGCTCGCGCGGCTACACGCCAGGGCGATTCAGCTTCAACGTGCGCGGCGGTCGCTGCGAAGCGTGCCAGGGCGATGGCGTCATTAAAGTCGAAATGCACTTTCTGCCGGATATTTACGTGCCGTGCGACCAGTGCAAAGGCAAGCGCTATAACCGGGAAACGCTGGAGATTAAGTACAAAGGCAAGACCATCCACGAAGTACTGGATATGACCATTGAAGAAGCGCGTGAGTTCTTTGATGCGGTTCCGGCGCTGGCGCGTAAGCTGCAGACGCTGATGGACGTGGGGCTGACCTATATCCGTCTTGGTCAGTCGGCGACAACGCTTTCCGGCGGCGAGGCCCAGCGCGTGAAGCTGGCGCGCGAACTGTCGAAGCGCGGCACCGGGCAGACGCTGTATATTCTCGACGAGCCAACCACCGGCCTGCACTTTGCCGATATTCAGCAGTTGCTTGACGTTCTGCATCAGTTGCGCGATCAGGGCAACACCATCGTGGTGATCGAACACAACCTGGACGTCATTAAAACGGCGGACTGGATTGTCGACCTCGGCCCGGAAGGCGGCAGCGGCGGCGGCGAAATTCTCGTCGCCGGTACGCCGGAAACCGTGGCGGAGTGCGAGGCGTCGCATACTGCCCGCTTCCTTAAACCTATGCTCAAATAACCTTCACGCCGCTTTCCGATTCGCCGGGAAGCGGCATCATTTTTCCTCATCCCACCTCATTGTATCCGTGTTGAGCATTTGTGATTTGCGTGCCGCCTCGCTCTGACATGTGATAGCGCAAACGGTCTGTTATGGAAAACACCATGAAGTTGCCCTACGCAATCACACTACTGCTGTGCCTGTTTTTAGCCGCCTGTACGCTGCCTGACCGCTTTAGCGCCGTGGCTTTTCAACAACTGACGCTATTACAAACGCGCTCAACCCGCTTCCTGCAGGACGCGGCGCGAATACCGTGGCAAAAAGAGACACTGCTCAAGGATGACCGCGATATCCGCCAGACATTTTTTCAGGCTGAGCGGGTCGCCCGTCAAGGTGGGGATAAACACCGACTCGATAATCTGGCGCTGCTGAAAAATCACTATTTGCGTCTTTATGCGCGGGTTATGCGACATAAGCAACCACTTACTCACATCCAGGCAGAGAGATACCAACAGCAAAATAATCAGGTCTGGAAATTAGCCATACAGGGTGAGTGTCTGCATTGGGGCGCTCGCTGCACTCAGGGAGATGAAAATGGCGTCTATTAACGAAATACATTACCTGATAACCACCGCCCAGGCCGAACACCCTGTAGCGTCCTCGGCGATGGCCGAGTTTATCCAGACGTATAAGCAGGCAAGAGAAGACAGCGACGACGCTATCCGCGAGTCCGCCGCGTTTATCGCCCGCGCGCTTCAGGAACATGCTCGCGGCTGGCTGGACGACGACGATATGATTATTCTGCTGGAAGGACAGCGGGACCTCGCCAGGCTACGCGCCAATAATGCGCAAATCGCCCTCGGCAGCCGTATCCGGTCTACGGTCATCCGCCTCATTGATATCGCCCTGGCGTTGTTGGTCGGCGCGCTATAATCAGGACTGCGGCAACTGCTTGCGTTTATCTTCCGGCAGCGCATTTACCGCCTGTTGATAAGAGGCATCGACCAGATAATAGAGTTGTGAATCCGGCAGCGATCCGTCCAGATAGACCGTGCTCCAGTGCGCTTTATTAAGGTGCCGACTCGGTCGTACATCGCTGTGCTGCTGACGTAACAACTCTGCCAGTTCCGGGCTGGTTTTGAGAGAGGCTGCCGGGCGTCCTTCAACTTCTTTTACCATCGCGAAAAGTACATCTTCCACTTTAATTTGCGTCGCTTTCCAGTCGCTGTGGACGCTCTGCTCTGCGCCAGGTTTTGCCATGCAGTATTGCAGTAATTCCGAAATGGTCATTATCATTCCCCTTGTAGTGTCGCGATGATTTTACGTGGACCGCCGTGAATACGGTGCTCTCCCAACCAGATACCTTGCCATGTTCCTAACTGTAAACGCCCCTGGCGTACAGGCAGCAGCAACGAGACGCCCAATACTGACGACTTAATATGCGAAGGCATGTCATCCGCGCCTTCGTAATCATGTTCATACGCCGCATTATCGGGAACGGTTTTCAGGAAATGGCGCTCCATATCAGCGCGCACGGTGGGATCGCAGTTTTCGTTTAGCGTCAGCGAGGCCGAGGTATGTAGCAACAACAGATGCAGCAAACCCGTTTCGACAGGCGGTAAGCCAGACAATTTATCGATAATTTCATCTGTTATCAGATGAAACCCGCGCGGCTTCTCGCTCAGTGTAATGGTGCGCTGATACCACATAGGCTGCTCCTTCCTAAAAACAAACGTCTCCTGAATAGTGTGCAGCAAGTCTGGAAAAGGTAAAAGCCAGCGGGGCAAGTTTGTGCAAAAATCATGCAAAAAAGGAGAGCCTGACGCTCTCCTGATTTTTAGTACTCCGAGTTGACAATGACTTCCTCGCCAAACGCTCCTGCCTGCGGCAGCGGTTTGTAGGTGGAGTTAGCCGCGCGCAGGATGCGAATACCGCGGATACCACAATCACGAGCCGCGGTAATATCGTTATCCGAATCGCCGTAGAAGATACGCATGTTCTTCTCCTGCAGCCACTGTACTTTCGTATTTTGTTCCGGTTTATCGCCGGCGAAAATCACCGGATTCATATTCGCCGCCGGAATATGGAAGTTATCCGCCAGCGTTTTCGACACGGTTTCCGTTTTCGTCTGACTACGACCAGTGACAAAGTAAATACTGTCGCCACGGCGAACATGCATATCAATGAGCTGTCGGGCCACTTCTTTTGGAATACTGAACTCATCCCAGCCGTTGTTCATTTTTTCCCAAAAGGCCGGATTTTTCAGATAATCGTCGCTGTCCGGGGAGTAGGTTTTCTTTCCGCGCCAGAATCCGGGGCTGGAAAATAACACGGTGTCGTCAATATCAAAGCCGATCGCCATCGGCGGGCGTCCGGTGAGGCTGTTTTCAATCTGGGCGACAGAGACCCAATGGACAGGCGCTTGTTCCGCGAGTTTTGCAACGTTAGTGCCCGGATTGAGCGTCGAAGGGGAAGATACTAACGCATTCGCGGAATGGTTTAGCGTAAACAACAAACAGACGGCACTCAGCGCCAGGGTTATTTTTTTCATGCTTTTCCCTTAAAATTCAAAATATTATAATTATTAAGATGAGTCTTTGCTCAAAAAACTATCTGACCATAACGCCAGTAACGGTCAAAAGGAAGGATTATCTGCGGTTTTGTTACGAAAAAAGAGGATGATCACAACAGCTATTGTCAGACCGGAGGGCACTGTTATCGCCGTCCGGCCTGAATATTACATGACAGCGGCAAATGCCTTCGCCACGCGGTGTACATTTGAAGCATTAAGCCCGGCGACACACATGCGGCCACTGGCAATCAGGTAAACACCAAACTCATCGCGCAACCGCTCGACCTGCTCCTCGCTTAACCCGGTATAGCTGAACATACCGCGCTGCTGTAACAAGTAATCAAAGTTGCGGTCAGGCATCTCCGCCTTCAGCTCCTTCACCAGCGTCTGGCGCATCGATATAATGCGGTTACGCATCGCGTCGACTTCCGCCAGCCAGCCCGCTTTTAACGCCTCATCGCCCAGGACCGTAGCGACCACCTGAGCGCCGAAACACGGCGGACTGGAGTAAATTCGGCGCACCGTCGCTTTTAGCTGTCCCAGAACCCGCGCGGCAATTTCAGCATCTTCACACACCACGGACAGGCCGCCGACGCGCTCGCCGTACAGCGAGAAAATCTTCGAAAAAGAATTACTGACTAACGCAGGTAACCCGGCGCTGGCAATGGCGCGAATAGCGTAAGCATCCTCGTCCATGCCTGCGCCAAACCCCTGATAGGCAATATCAAGGAACGGAATCAGATCGCGCGCTTTCACTATTTCAATCACCGCATCCCATTGCGAAGGCGTTAAATCCGCCCCGGTCGGGTTGTGACAACAGGGGTGCAGCAGCACGATACTGCGCGCAGGTAACGTATTCAGCGTGGCCAGCAGATCGTTAAAACGGATGCCGTTAGTCGCGTCGTCATACCAGGGGTAAGTACTCACTTCGAATCCTGCCCCGGCAAATATCGCAATATGGTTTTCCCAGGTGGGGTCGCTCACCCATACGCCTGCGTCGGGGAAATAACGCTTCAGGAAATCCGCGCCCACTTTCAGCGCGCCGGAACCGCCTAATGTCTGGATAGTAGCCACGCGCTGTTGCTGAAGAACCGGGTGATCGGCGCCAAAGAGCAAAGGCGCGATAGTATGGCGATAAGTATTGAGTCCTTCCATCGGCAGGTACAGCGAAGCGCCATGCGGCTGCGCGTTAAGCCGGGCTTCGGCTTCGGCCACCGTTTTAAGCTGTGGGATAATCCCGTCTTCGTTGTAATACAGGCCAATGCTCAGATTTACTTTGTCGTGACGGGAGTCGTCTTTAAAACGCTCCATCAGTGAAAGAATCGGATCGCCGGCATAGGCGTCAACTTTTTGAAACACGCGATGGTTCTCCAGGTTTACAGATGGCAGGAAATAACACAATAAACCGGAAGGACGAGAAGATCGAGAGGATGTTGTGGTGGATGCGCATATTACCGGATAGCGGCGTGAACGTCTTATCCGGCCTACAGCCAATGCGCGATACAAGCCGGATAAGCGCAAGCGCCACCCGGCCCGCCGCGTATTTAATCAATATACTTCATCGCCACCCTTGAGGTCAGGCGCGTGATAAGTTCGTAAGCACTTACTTTTGTTATTTCAGCGATACGTTCAACCGGCAGACCTTCACCCCATAAAACCACCGGATCGCCCGCGTTATCCTGCGCGTTTGGCCCCAAATCTACGCAAATCATATCCATCGCCACCCGCCCGACAATCGGGACTTCACGACCATTGACCAGTACTGGCGTACCGGAAGGCGCCGCTCGTGGGTAGCCATCGCCATACCCCATCGCCACCACGCCCAGGCGCGTGTCGCGCTCACTCACCCATGTCCCGCCGTAGCCCACCGGTTCGCCCGCTTTGTGGTCACGCACCGCGATCAAACTGGAGGTTAAGGACATCACCGGCTGAAAACCAAAATCCGGCCCCCAGGGTTTGTGCTCCAGCGGCGATACGCCATACAAAATGATGCCCGGACGCGCCCAGTCAAAGTGAGACTGCGGCCACAGCAGAATACCGCCAGACGCGGCAATAGAGCGCTGCCCGGGTTTACCCTGACAGAAGGCATTAAAAATGTCGAGCTGATGTTCGGTAGCGCCGCATTCCGGCTCATCCGCACGGGCAAAATGGCTGACGATATTCACCGGCTGGCGTACATTTTTACAGTGCGTCAGACGCTGGTAGAACGCCTCCGCCTCTTCGGGACGCACGCCGAGACGATGCATACCGGTATCCAGCTTCATCCAGACCGTTACCGGCTCCGCCAGCTCCACCGCCTCCAGGGCGGCAAGCTGCTCCTGATTATGTACGGCGGTATGCAGACATTGCGCGGAAATGGTAGGCAAATCGGCGGCGTCGAAAAAACCCTCCAGCAGCAGGATAGGCTGCGTGATCCCGCCCGCTCGCAGACGTAGAGCCTCTTCAAGACGCGCCACGCCAAAAGCGTCAGCATCAGGGAGCGTTCGCGCGGTCTCCAGAAGACCGTGTCCATAAGCGTTCGCTTTCACCACCGCAACCAGCTTACTGGCAGGCGCCAGTTCACGCAGACGTTGCAGGTTGTGTCGCAGAGCGCGGCGGTTAATGACGACTGTTGCCGCTTGCATTTGAATTCCTTGTTAAAAGAATGACGGAGAGTTATTCATCATCGTATTGCGGTCCCGCATAGTTATCGAAGCGCGACCACTGACCATTGAACGTCAGACGAACCGTACCGATAGGACCGTTACGCTGCTTACCAATAATAATTTCAGCAATGCCTTTTAAGTCGCTGTTCTCGTGATAAACCTCATCACGGTAGATAAACATAATTAAGTCGGCATCCTGTTCAATAGAGCCGGATTCACGCAGGTCGGAGTTCACCGGACGTTTATCCGCGCGTTGTTCCAGGGAGCGGTTAAGCTGCGATAGCGCCACGACCGGCACCTGGAGTTCCTTCGCCAGCGCTTTCAACGAGCGAGAAATTTCGGCGATTTCCAGAGTACGGTTATCAGAAAGCGACGGCACACGCATCAATTGCAGGTAGTCGATCATAATCAGACTTAACCCGCCATGTTCGCGGAAAATACGCCGCGCGCGCGAACGGACTTCTGTCGGCGTAAGACCTGAGGAGTCGTCAATATACATATTGCGTTTCTCCAGCAGAATGCCCATCGTGCCGGAGATTCGCGCCCAGTCTTCATCATCAAGTTGACCGGTACGAATACGTGTCTGATCGACGCGGGACAGCGAGGCCAGCATACGCATCATGATCTGTTCGCCGGGCATCTCCAGGCTGAAGATCAGTACCGGTTTATCCTGCAACATCGCCGCATTTTCGCAGAGGTTCATCGCAAAAGTGGTTTTACCCATGGAGGGGCGCGCCGCAACGATAATCAAATCCGAACGCTGTAACCCTGCCGTCTTTTTATTGAGATCCTGATAGCCGGTATCCACGCCTGTAACGCCATCGTGCGGTTGCTGGAACAACTGCTCAATACGCGCCACGGTAGCGTCGAGGATCTGGTCGATGCTTTTCGGACCTTCGTCTTTGTTGGCCCGGTTTTCCGCGATCTGGAAGACGCGCGACTCCGCCAGATCCAGCAGTTCGTCGCTATTGCGCCCCTGTGGATCGTAACCGGCATCCGCAATTTCATGCGCCACCGCGATCATATCGCGGACCACGGCGCGTTCGCGCACAATGTCCGCATAAGCACTGATGTTCGCCGCGCTTGGCGTATTTTTAGACAACTCCGCCAGATAGGCGAAGCCGCCGACGCTGTCCAGTTGGCCCTGCCGCTCCAGCGATTCCGCGAGCGTAATCAGGTCGATAGGACTGCCGCTTTCCTGCAAGCGCCCCATCTCCGTAAAGATATGGCGATGCGGGCGGGTATAGAAATCTTCCGCCACCACGCGCTCGGCCACATCGTCCCAGCGCTCGTTATCCAGCATTAAACCGCCCAACACCGACTGTTCCGCTTCAATCGAGTGCGGCGGCACTTTTATCCCGGCAACCTGCGGATCGCGGTCGCGGGCATCAGTCTGTGGTTTGTTGAAGGGTTTATTTCCTGCCATAGTGAATGGAGTTACCGAGATAGTGATTGGGTCGAAAGATTACCACATTTCTTTTGGAGGAAGCATGGCAACGCGTATTGAATTTCACAAGCATGGTGGTCCGGAAGTGCTTCAGACCGTGGAGTTTACGCCAACGGAACCGGCGGAACACGAAATCCAGGTTGAGAACAAAGCCATTGGTATCAACTTCATCGACACCTATATCCGTAGCGGACTCTATCCGCCCCCATCGTTGCCTGCGGGCCTGGGAACCGAAGCTGCGGGTGTGGTCAGTAAAGTCGGCAACGGCGTGGAGCACATTCGCGTGGGCGATCGCGTCGTCTACGCGCAGTCAACGCTCGGCGCTTACAGTTCTGTCCATAACGTCCCCGCAGATAAAGCCGCGATTTTACCTGACGCCATTTCCTTCGAACAGGCGGCAGCCTCTTTTCTCAAGGGGTTGACCGTTTTTTACTTGTTGCGCAAAACCTATGAAGTGAAACCCGACGAACCCTTCCTGTTTCATGCCGCTGCGGGCGGCGTCGGTCTGATCGCCTGCCAATGGGCGAAAGCGCTGGGCGCGAAGCTTATCGGTACCGTCGGTAGCGCGCAAAAAGCGCAGCGGGCGCTGGACGCCGGCGCCTGGCAGGTGATTAATTATCGTGAAGAGAGCATTGTCGAACGGGTAAAAGAGATCACCGGCGGCAAAAAAGTCCGCGTGGTCTATGACTCCGTGGGGAAAGATACCTGGGAGGCCTCACTGGACTGCCTGCAACGTCGGGGACTGATGGTCAGTTTCGGCAATGCGTCCGGCCCCGTCACCGGCGTGAATTTAGGTATTCTGAATCAGAAAGGTTCCCTGTATGCCACGCGACCTTCACTACAGGGGTATATTACGACGCGTGAAGAACTGACCGAAGCCAGCAATGAATTGTTCTCATTGATCGCCAGCGGCGTGATTAAAGTCGATGTGGCTGAAAATCAACGCTATGCGTTAAAAGATGCCCGTCGCGCGCATGAAGTGCTGGAAAGCCGGGCCACACAGGGCTCAAGCCTGCTGATTCCGTAATAGCTCTGCAAAGAAATTGGGCTTCCACCCGGGAAGCCCTTTCTTTTTTTGTTCGGCTGTATGTAGGGTACAGCGCGATGAATTCGTTACCTGCGCAATCATGACAGATTTAATAATCGATTCCAATTTGCTTGTGACGGCAAAGTTCCAGGTTGTGACGAACCGCTCAATACCTTAGTAAAACCGACGGTTATTGCGCTGATACTGTGGGATTTTTGGCGTTTTTACTGCTTTGATCACCCACACCACAGCCACCGCCAGCAGTAGCCACGGTAACAGCTTGATCATCAGGGCGAACATTCCGCCCAGGAACATGACGGCAGTCGCTACAACCAGCGCGGCCAGAATGCCCAGCAAGGAGACGCCCGTCACCATTAACATCAGAAAAAAGCCAAGCACAAAAAGTAGTTCCAGCATAGTCGCTCCCCATAAAGATGGCATTGCCCGGCGGCACGGCGCTTACCGGGTTTGGTCAGGTAAGCTATTACAAAAATCATGCCAATATTTATGTTTTTGATATATAAAGAAAACGCCCTGCAAGACTGCACAGAGCGTGGTGAGATTGACTAATTTTTGGCGAACTTTTAATGCTTGTCTGCCACCAGTTTTAGCGCCTGCTCCAGTACAGCAACATCCGCGCCAGCTTTATGGGCGTTTTCGCTCAGATAGCGACGCCACTGCCGCGCGCCGGGGATGCCCTGGAACAACCCCAGCATATGGCGAGTGATATGCCCCAGATACGCTCCCTGGCTCAATTCACGCTCAATATAGGGATACATCGCGCGAACCACCGCAACCGGGTCGGCATCGGTGGTATCGGCGCCAAAGATCTCCCGATCCACCGCGGCCAGTATACCCGGATTCTGATAAGCTTCGCGGCCAACCATGACGCCATCCATATGGCGCAGGTGCTCCTTCGCCTCTTCCAGCGATTTGATGCCGCCGTTAATGGACATGGTCAGGTGCGGAAAATCCCGCTTTAGCTGATAGACGCGCGGGTAATCCAGCGGCGGGATCTCACGATTTTCTTTCGGGCTTAAGCCAGAAAGCCAGGCTTTGCGCGCATGGATAATAAACATCTCGCATTCGCCCTGACCGGAAACCGTATTGATGAAATCACACAGAAACGCATAGCTGTCCTGATCGTCAATACCAATGCGGGTTTTTACCGTTACCGGAATCGAGACGACATCACGCATGGCTTTAACACAATCGGCGACCAGTTGCGCATTGCCCATCAAACAGGCGCCAAACATACCATTTTGCACACGATCGGAGGGGCACCCCACGTTGAGGTTAATTTCATCGTAGCCACGCGCTTCCGCCAGCTTTGCACAATGCGCAAGCTGAGCCGGATCGCTTCCACCAAGCTGTAGAGCGACCGGATGCTCTTCTTCGCTGTAAGCCAGATAGTCACCCTTACCGTGAATAATCGCGCCCGTGGTCACCATTTCGGTGTAGAGCAGCGTCTGGCGAGACAGCAAACGCAGGAAATAGCGGCAATGTCTGTCCGTCCAGTCGAGCATAGGCGCGATGGAGAAGCGATAAGCAGGTAAAGCGGAGGACTGGGTTTCAGGCTGCATGGCGAATAAATAAGCATCCGGTTAAAAAAGGGGCGTTACTATAGCATAACGCTAAACCGGAGGCGTAGCGCCTCCGGTGAAAGCACCTCAGAATGTCATTGTAAGCTGCGCGCCTGCCCCCCAGGTTTCATCTTCGCCGTACAGTCCCATTAAATCGAAATGCACACGGTTAAAGGGCGCAAAGCCAAGACCGCCGGTAACCACATTGCTATCGTTATTTTTCACATCCGCACGATACCCTGCGCGCACCGCCAGCCATGACAATGGTCGAACTTCAGCGCCGACGCCAACGTACTGTGAATTGTCTTCACTCTTAAAGCCTTTCGTTTCCGTCAGATCGCCATCGGCGCTTACGGTCAGCAAATCGTTATGCCATGCGACGCCCGCGGTAACCAGGGGGCGGATTTGGTATGTATCTTTGTAGTTGGTGGTTTCTCCCGTCATACCATTAGTGATGTAAATATCTTTCGTATCGATATCGCGAGATACCAGATTTTGCCCGCTCAGCCCCAGCGTCCAGTTTTCACCGATATCGGCAGCAAGCCCCGCATCAATGTTAAAACCCGTATCGTCATTGCGATAGCGGCTGCTATTCCAGTCGCTACTGTCGTAGTTATAAATTGAGGTGGTGTAGTTATAGAGCCAGGTTTTTTGCAGTTTTGGCGTAACGCCAATGGAAACAGGCACCTCGCCCACCACAAACTGCTTCGCCAGCGCAATACCGTAGTCAGATACAATCGCTACCCGCCCCGACGCGGTAGAGTTTAAATGCTTTGTAATTTCGTCAGACCCCAGTAAAGCAGCGCGTCCTGCTTCACGAAGCGCAACACGTTCATCATGCTGGATATCGCGCAGATACTGAATATCGTTCTGATCAATGGACGAACTCACGCGCCCATGCGCATAACCTTTGGCAATAAACGCCACGGAAAGCGTTTGCCCTGGAATACTTACCGCCAACCCGGCGCCGGCATTGGCGCGGGCGGTTTTTCCGTTGAGATATTCCAGCTCATCGGCCAGGTCGCGCGCGGCGCCCTGAAATTGACTCAGCACGCCTCGCGGATTGAGCAGAATTTGCCCCAGCGTAAGGTTATCGACGACCTCATCGTAGTAATCCACTTTATCGCTGATATCGTCAATTTCATCCTGGAGATTGTCTTTATCCGTAATCTGGACGCCGACCGCAGGAAGGACAACAGTGATATTGTCTTCCGGTTTGGCTTTTGCCAGTAACGCCGGATTTAACAGTACTCCGCTGCCATAATTCGCGGACGCGACGCCCGTCCCGCCCATTGCGTCATTACGCGCTTCCGTCCAGGTATTGGCGGCGCTCGCCTGCTTTGCCATAAAAAGCGAGACCGCGATAGCAATCAGTGAAAGTTTGACGTTTTTGTTCACAGTTAGCCCATCTTATTATCAGGTGAAGTAATCCCTCCGCCACGCTTTACCGGACAGAGGCGAACTATTGCTGTGAAATAGTGATGTTAAATCCTGTTGTTATAATATCGACCCTCATTAGGTATAGATGAGAATACTGGCGCGGAAAAGCTTAGCAGGCGATATCTTGTCGCGGGGTAATTTCAGAGTTTTAAGCAGCTCGTGGTAAAGTAACGGATTAGACTTTCATGCCATTCGAGGTGCTACATGGAAAAGACCACAACGCAAGAGTTACTGGCGCAAGCTGAAAAACTCTGCGCGCAGCGCAACGTGCGCCTGACGCCTCAGCGCCTCGAAGTGCTGCGCCTGATGAGTCTGCAACAGGGTGCCATCAGCGCATACGATTTGCTCGATTTGCTGCGCGAAACGGAACCACAGGCCAAACCGCCCACCATTTACCGCGCGCTGGATTTTTTGCTCGAACAGGGTTTTGTCCATAAAGTGGAATCCACCAATAGTTATGTGGTTTGCCACCTGTTCGACCAGCCAACGCACAGCTCGGCCATGTTTATCTGCGATCGTTGCGGCGTGGTGAAGGAAGAGTGTGCCGAGGGCGTGGAAGACATCATGCATACGCTGGCGGCTAAAATGGGATTTGCGCTACGACATAACGTTATTGAGGCGCACGGTCTGTGCCCTGCGTGCGTAGAAGTGGAAGCGTGTCGCCATCCGGGCGACTGTGGTCACGATCACTCGGTGCTGGTGAAGAAAAAACCGCGTTAGCCTGAACGGAAAAACGGGCGGCAGTAGAGAGGGGCACGCCCGCATTCATAAGCAAACAGGGGGAAGCACATCCATGTACTCCTGGTAGGGGAAAACATATTACCAGCGATAGTTGTTACGGGTTTCCCAGTCAACAACCTCTTTTTCCGCCTGATCTTTCTGGTAACCGTAACGCTCCTGGATTTTACCTACCAGTTGGTCGCGTTTACCTTCGATAACGGTCATATCGTCATCGGTCAGTTTGCCCCATTGTTCTTTCATTTTACCTTTAAACTGTTTCCAGTTACCGCCGGCTTCGTCTTTATTCATCATCTTGTCCTCATCATTCGGTTAGGAATAGCAGGTGTTATTCGCCCAAATGCACTGCAATTTCTGCTGGACGTGATAATAATTGTAGGCAGGAATTCGGCCTTCGGTTTTATATTCAGAATTTTTAACCGTCACGATCTGGCAAACCATGTACCCTCGCGCCAGTGACGACGCCAGATAAGGCTCAACGACAGACCGCGAAGCGCCAGGAACACGGTTAATGCCAGCCATAAACCATGATTTCCTAATACCGGCAGGGCGAAGAGCGTCAGCGCAAATCCTCCCGCGGCGACTGCCATGCTATTGCGCATTTCGGCGGCGCGCGTCGCGCCAATAAACATACCGTCGAGCAGATAGCACCATACGCCCACCAGCGGTAATACCACCTGCCAGATAAGATACCGATCCGCCAGTAGCTGTATTTGCGGCAATGAGGTCAGTAACGCGACAATATGTTCGCCTGCCAGGGCATAGACTGTGGAAAACAACAAGGCCACAATTCCTGACTGACGACACGCCGCTCGCCAGACGTCCAGTAGCTTGCTACCGTCACGCGCGCCGTAAGCCTGACCGGAGTGCGCCTCCACCGCATAAGCAAAACCGTCCAGCGCATAGGCCGTAAAGGTGAGTAAGGTCATCAGGACTGCATTTACCGCGATAATATCGCTGCCCAGCCGCGCGCCTGACACCGTGATTGCGCCAAAACAAAGCTGAAGGAGCAATGAGCGCAGCATGATATCGCGATTGAGCGCTAAAAGGCGGCGCACGTTGCCGCGCCAGGCCTGTTTTAGCATATCCAGCGACACACCGCGGAGATGGAGAACTTTACGTACCATCATGAGGCCGATCAGTAACGTGGCATATTCTGCGATGACCGTCGCCAGGGCGGCGCCCTGCACGTTCATATGAAGCCCCATCACCAGCCACAGGTCGAGCGCGATGTTGAGGATATTGCCCACGACCAACAAGATAACCGGCGCCCGCGCATACTGAACGCCTAACAGCCAACCGAGCAGCACCAGATTCGCCAGTGACGCGGGAGCGCTTAGCCAACGAATTTCAAGGAAGCGTCTCGCTTGCACCAGGACAGCGTCGTTCCCGCCGACAATATGTAAAGCCAGCTCGATAAGCGGCGTGCGAAATAGCACAATCATCACGCCTGCGCCCAGCGCCAGCAATAACGGTTGAATGAGCGCCCGGGCTAACGCCTGCGGATTTTTGGCGCCAAATGCCTGCGCCGTTAGGCCGGTGGTGCTCATACGTAGAAATAGCAGCAGCATGAAAAGAAAGCTGGTGGCAGTCGCGCCCACCGCCACGCCGCCCAGGAAAACCGGGCTATCCAGATGACCAATCACCGCCGTATCGACCAGCCCCAGCAAGGGGACGGTGATGTTAGAAAAAATCATCGGCAGCGCGAGACGCCAGAGAGCTTTATCAGAGGAGGTAAAAAGCGGCATGGAGAAAAGCCTGACAAGGAGTTAAAGGAAACGAGCGCATTGCCGGATGGCGACGTAACGCCTTATCCGGCCTACAAATTAATCATCTCAGGAACTGCATTCCCGTAGGCCTGATAAGCGCAGCGCCATCAGGCTGCACGATTGCCGGATGACGGCTTACAAGGAGATTAAAAAGAGACTACAACCATTCCCCGTTGCGAATGACGCCTACCGCCAGCCCTTCAATCGTAAAGCTTTGTTCGCGCAGATCCACCACTATCGGTGTAAACTCGCTGTTTTCCGGCAGCAGCTCCACTTTATTGCCCTGCTTTTTCAGGCGTTTTACTGTCACTTCATCGTCAATGCGAGCGACAACCACCTGGCCATTACGGACGTCCTGCGTTTTATGTACCGCCAGCAAATCCCCATCCATAATACCGATGTCTTTCATCGACATACCGCTCACGCGCAGCAGGAAATCGGCGCTGGGTTTGAACAGTGAAGGATCGACCTGGTAATGGCCTTCAATATGCTGCTGCGCCAGAAGCGGTTCACCCGCCGCGACACGCCCAACAAGCGGTAATCCGTCCTCTTCTTCCTGTAACAGACGGATACCTCGCGATGCACCGGAAACGATTTCAAGCACCCCTTTGCGCGCCAGCGCTTTAAGATGTTCTTCCGCCGCGTTTGGGGAACGGAACCCCAAACGCTGCGCGATTTCCGCACGCGTCGGTGGCATACCTGTCTGGCTGATGTGATCCCGGATGAGATCAAACACCTCTTGTTGCCTGGCCGTTAACGCTTTCATTCCGCCCCCTGGGTGTATATACAGTCATGCTGTGAGTATATACAGTTAAAGGTGATTTTGGAACCACAAACGGCGCAAAAAACAAGAGATTTATAAAATTTGGAACCTTTATCGAAAATGTGACCATAACAGGATGCCCCAGGTCATCAGGGCAACGAAAATAGACAGTAGCACCGCAGCCGATCCCATATCTTTCGCACGGCCGGAAAGCTCATGGTATTCAGAACCGATGCGGTCCACGACCGCTTCAATAGCGCTGTTGAGGATTTCAACAATCATGATAAGTAAAACGGAACCTATCAATAACACACGGGTAATCGCATCCACATCCAGCCAGCAGGCGATGATGACGCCCAGCAATACCGCGATACTTTCCTGGCGAAACGCCGCTTCGTGAGTCCATGCGGCGCGAAATCCTTTCCAGGAATATCCTGCCGCTTTGATAATTCTGGTGAATCCAGTGGTATTATTGGCCATCAAAAGAACCTTTTTACATTATTAACGTCAATGACATTATACGGTTGCCCTGCACGATTCGGACTGCCGTAACGCAGCGCGAAGTATGACGGGATACAACAGAAATTCGCTAAACTTTCTGATATCCTTGCACCGCATTTGCATTATTAACCAGAGGCTTTACATCGTTTATGTCCGGCTGGCCACGAATTTACTACAAATTACTGAATTTACCATTAAGCATACTGGTAAAAAGCAAGTCTATTCCGGCGGAACCCGCCCAGGAATTGGGGCTCGATACTTCTCGCCCCATTATGTATGTCTTGCCATACAACTCAAAAGCGGACTTACTGACGCTGCGGGCGCAATGTCTGGCGCACGATCTCCCGGATCCGCTGGAGCCGCTGGAGATCGACGGCGCGCTGCTGCCACGCTATGTATTTATTCACGGCGGACCGCGTGTCTTTACCTATTACACGCCAAAAGAAGAGTCGGTGAAACTTTTTCACGATTATCTCGATCTGCATCGGAGTAATCCGGCTTTGGACGTGCAGATGGTGCCCGTTTCCGTGATGTTTGGCCGCGCGCCGGGTCGTGAAAAGGGAGAAGATAACCCGCCTTTACGTATGCTGAACGGCGTACAGAAATTCTTTGCCATCTCCTGGCTGGGTCGCGATAGCTTTGTCCGATTCTCGCCGTCCGTCTCATTGCGTCGCATGGCTGATGAACACGGCACCGATAAAATCATCGCGCAGAAGCTGGCTCGCGTGGCGCGTATGCACTTTGCCCGCCAGCGCCTGGCGGCGGTTGGCCCACGCCTGCCCGCCCGTCAGGATCTGTTTAACAAACTGCTGGCCTCGAAAGCGATCGCCCGCGCGGTAGAAGACGAAGCGCGCAGTAAAAAAATCTCTCATGAAAAAGCGCAGCAAAACGCCATTGCGCTGATGGAAGAGATCGCGGCGAACTTCTCTTACGAGATGATTCGTTTGACCGACAGGATTTTGGGGTTTACCTGGAACCGACTGTACCAGGGGATTAACGTGCATAACGCCGAGCGCGTACGCCAACTGGCGCACGACGGGCATGAAATCGTCTATGTGCCCTGTCACCGCAGCCATATGGACTATTTGCTCCTTTCTTATGTGCTGTACCATCAGGGGCTGGTTCCGCCGCACATTGCCGCCGGTATTAACCTTAATTTCTGGCCCGCTGGCCCGATTTTCCGTCGTCTGGGCGCGTTCTTTATTCGTCGCACCTTTAAGGGGAATAAACTCTATTCCACCGTCTTTCGCGAATACCTGGGCGAGCTGTTCAGCCGCGGTTACTCGGTTGAGTATTTTGTCGAAGGAGGACGTTCGCGTACCGGACGTTTGTTAGATCCGAAAACCGGCACCCTGTCGATGACTATCCAGGCGATGCTGCGCGGCGGTACCCGTCCAATTACGTTAGTGCCTATTTACATCGGCTATGAGCACGTCATGGAAGTGGGCACCTATGCGAAAGAGCTGCGCGGCGCGACAAAAGAGAAAGAGAGTCTGCCGCAGATGCTGAAAGGCTTGAGCAAGCTGCGCAATCTGGGTCAGGGCTACGTTAACTTTGGCGAACCGATGCCGCTCATGACGTACCTGAACCAGCATGTGCCGGAGTGGCGCGAATCTATCGACCCTATAGAGGCCATACGCCCAGCCTGGCTGACGCCGACGGTAAATAGTATCGCCGCCGATCTGATGGTGCGTATTAACAACGCTGGCGCGGCAAACGCGATGAACCTGTGTTGTACCGCGCTGTTAGCGTCGCGTCAGCGCTCGCTCACCCGCGAGCAGCTCACCGAGCAGCTTGATTGCTATCTCGATCTGATGCGCAATGTCCCTTATTCCACAGACTCAACCGTTCCTGCCGCCAGCGCTGGCGAGCTCATCGCTCACGCGCTGCAGATGAATAAGTTTGAGGTCGAGAAAGACACCATTGGCGATATCATCATTCTGCCGCGCGAGCAGGCGGTGTTGATGACCTATTATCGTAATAATATCGCGCATATGTTGATTATGCCTTCGCTGATGGCGGCGATTATCACCCAGCATCGTCGCATTTCGCGTGATGCGTTGCAGCAGCATGTTGAAGCGCTCTATCCGATGTTAAAAGCGGAGCTGTTCCTGCGCTGGGAGCGCGAGGAGTTAGCCTCGGTCATTGACGCGCTGGCCAGTGAAATGCAGCGTCAGGGGCTAATTACCCTGCAGGATGATGAACTGCATATCAACCCGACGCATTCCCGTACGCTGCAACTGCTGGCGGCAGGCGCGCGTGAAACGCTACAGCGTTATGCCATTACGTTCTGGCTGTTGAGCGCCAATCCGTCCATCAACCGCAGTACGCTGGAGAAAGAAAGCCGTACCGTGGCGCAACGTCTGTCTGTCCTGCACGGTATTAACGCGCCGGAGTTTTTCGACAAAGCGGTGTTCAGTTCACTCGTGTTGACGCTACGGGATGAGGGTTATATCAGTGATACGGGCGATGCCGAACCGGCAGAAACGATGAAGATATATCAGATGCTTGCCGATCTGATTACCTCTGATGTCCGTCTGACGATTGAAAGCGCGACGCAGGGCGAGTAAGCCAGTGCCTGAAATGCCCGATGGCGTAAGCTTATCGGGCAACTGATATGACGTATTGAAAATTTTGGCTTTGTAGGCCGGGTCCGCCCGGCATGACATCAGAAGTGCCAGTAACTCATCGCCAGCCCTAAAAATAGCACCAGGCCAACGTAGTTATTGTTCATAAAGGCTTTAAAGCAGGCTTCACGCTCACGGTTCGCAATCAGTTTTTGCTGGTAGACAAACAGCGCGCCCGCCACCAGCACAGCCCAGTAATATCCCCATCCCAGACCATTCAACCAGCCGATCAGCGCCATTAACGCCATGACGCCAAGCTGCAGAATCCCGATAATCAATGTGTCATAACGACCAAACAAGATCGCCGTCGATTTAATGCCTATCTTGATATCATCATCTCTGTCGACCATCGCATATTGCGTATCGTAAGCCACTGCCCAGAGAATATTGGCGAGGAACATTAGCCAGCAGCTCAACGGCAGGGATTCGCTCACCGCGGCGAACGCCATGGGGATTGACCAGCCGAAAGCGGCCCCCAGCACGACCTGCGGCAGGTGGGTATAGCGTTTCATAAAGGGATAAACCCAGGCCAACGCCAGCGCCGCCACGGAAAGCAGAATCGTCATGGCGTTCAGCGTCAGCACCAACAGAAACGCCAGCAGCACCAGCACCACAAACAGGTTGCGCGCTTCTTTCTCTGTCACGGCGCCGCTGGGTAAAGGTCGGTTGACCGTACGTTTTACATGTCCGTCAAATTTACGATCGGCATAATCATTCACCACGCAGCCCGCCGCGCGCATTAACCACACGCCAGCGACAAAAACTGCCAAAATCCACAGCTGAGGCATACCCGGCGTCGCCACCCATAGCGCCCAAAGCGTCGGCCAGAGCAGCAGCAACGCGCCAATAGGCTTATCTGTACGCATCAAACGGTGAAACGCCAGCAGCTTACTCTGCGTCAGACTCCACTCCATCTTTATCTTCCTCTCAGTACAGCGGCGATGCAGGTAAAAAAAGCTCGGTAAGCAACAGCGGTTTTCCGCTCAACCGCAGTCGAGAGCGGCGCCCCCACAGCGTTGCATCGCGTCCAATTTCAATAAAATCGCGGGTCAGTGTCGATGATGTAAATAGATAACGTCCAAGCGGGGTTTTACCCAGATGTTGTAAGACCTGTTCAGGTCCGCACAGCGTGGATTCCGGTACCACGGTACGTCCGGCAAGCCAGGGCTCGCCGTCAGCGCAAAGCAGTATCTCACGTAACCAGTAGCGGGATTCGGATGGCAGTAAACCTGATGCTTCCTCGACCTCACTTTGGCCGACAAACGCTTCCCGAATCAGCGTCACGCTTACCCGCTTTCCCTGCTGCTCAAAACGTTTAGTCATAGAATCTTCCAGCAACAGCCAGTCCAGCAAATGGGGTTCAAGCGCAGGAATCGCATCAAAATAGCGCAGCGCACGCAGTCGCGTTAACGCAGGGTGTGACATGCCTTACTCTCCGATTCATAACCTAAAGTCATTGTATCTCAGAAAAGACATTACGGGGGGCGCAATCACAATTAAGTGATCTGTTGCGCAACAAAAAAATAACAATTCGCATGAAATGACAAAAAAAGGTGCGCCAGGAGACGCACCAGTTGCTGCAAAATCAGCACTGTGGGGAAATAATTACCCCTTGCCTTTTACACTGCTGATAAAGGTGGAACGGGCAGATGTCGATCCCAGACGTTCGGCCTCATCAAGCAGTTTCAGCGCTTTATCGACGTCGCCTTTCGCTACGGCATCCTTAATCGCTTTATTAAAGTAGCTTTCCGTATCGTTCAACATCGGCTCGCTTTTCTTCGGCGCGACTGGCGCTGGCGCAGCGACCGGCGCGGCGGTATTGCCTACCGTTACCGGCCCGGTACCGGACGAGCCAAACAACGGCCCGACCAATACGCTGGAGCTGCTGTTGGTTTTCACCTTCAGTTTCACCACGCCGTCAGTGGTATGGCGAGCAACTGGATCGGGAATATCCGGGATAGAGTTACCGACGCCTTTGGCATAGGCTTTTGCCGGATCGAGCAGCGTAGTGGTTTGCTGAAGATCTTTTTCGGTCGTAAACACCAGAACATAGAGTTTCTGCTGCCCCAACGCAGGCGTCAGGCGCATCACGCCTTCCAGCCGGTCTGCGCTCATGACGCCCGGCTGCTGATAAGTAAAGTAACTGCTGGGGAAGAACGCCGAAGGTGTCATATTTTGGTCAAGAATCAACACGTTTGGCGCAAAAACGCTGGCTTGCTTATTGACCTCGCTGGTCAGAGTTAATGTCAGCTCGCCGATATTCGCCGGAACGCTATAAGCGGCGACCGGGCCGGTAATGCCGGCGACGTCAAGGCGCTGGCCACCCGTCGCCAGTTGGGTAGACTGCGTTTTTGACTGATCTACAGGCGTCCAGGTTAATTGCTGTAGCGCAGCAGCAGGAATAGCGGGCGCGGCGCTGGTATTTTGCGGTACATAGTTCACTTCCGCCAGGCTGATACCCGGCACGCTGGCGAACAGCCCTGCGGTTAAACAGAGGGCGACGAGACTTTTCTTCATTTTCATTATTCTCACCTCAATAAGGCGGGTTCAGCGGTAGCCAGGCAATAGCGCGCCAACCCAAACATATCGCCGAATGGCGGCTGGCGCCTTATTCGGCTTACAAGCATCATCAGACCTGATGTTTCAGAGGGGCTTGCGCCCCTCGTTACGTCAGATGACCATCGTATTACCACCAGATTTCCATCTGGGCGCCGAAGGTCCACTCATCGCTATCGCCACGGCTGTTGGTGGAAATGCCGGAGTTAGTCGCTGCGGCATAACGGGAAATGTTATCGCCGTCTTTGATATAGCCCCATTTCTCATCCCATTTCGCGTAGGTGGCGAAAATACGGATAGCCGGACGCGACCAGATGCTGTCGCCCGCCTGCCACTGTTGCGCCAGGGTGATTTTATATTGATTGTTACGATCGCCGGTCTGCTGAGATTTCACGTTGTCGTAGCCGACTTCCAGCAGGGTACTCATGATTGGCGTCCACTTGTACATTGGACGTACGCCCACGGTCCACCACTCAGTACCCAGGTTATTATCCCAATCGATATTCTGGTACATACCGACGTACATCAAATCCCATTTATCACCAAGCGAGATGGCGCCATGATCCAAAATACGCCACATATTGCCATTATTATTGATGACCTTATTGGCATAATTAATTTTGGTTCCATCAGGCAATTCTTCAGTGAAAGATGAAGAACCGTCGGAACCGCGCGCCTGGCCTTTACCCTGCGTGGTCATGGCATCGGTGGCATATTGCACGACAAACTTGTTATAGCCTTTCAACATGCTTTGCGTGTGTTCGGCGGTGAACATCCAGCCGTCTTTCGATGCCCCATCAGCCAGCTTATAACCATCGGTCGTATTGGCGCGGCCGTAATCAACGCCCAGCTCCAGTACGCCGTCCGGGTTCGTTTGCAGACCAGCCAGACGTACGTCAAAGACGTCGTTAGCGGTATCTTTCACTTCATCATAAATATTCTGGCTGCTGAAGGTGTAAGAGCCGCCCGCTTCAGTAGACCGGGTCGCCGCCAGTGAAAGCTTACCGAAGCCCAGATCGATATTTTCGATACCTGCGCCAGGACCTGAAATATCCCAGTAGTAGAAGTCGATCATGTGTACGTCATGACGCTGATAGAAGCGCTTACCGGCCCAGATGGTAGAGCCCGGCAGCCATTCAATCAGGTTTTTACCCTGCACGTTCGCTTCGCGGAAGGCGGGATCGGTCGATTCCCAGTCGTTCTGCTGGTTAACCGAATAGGCGACGTTGGTGTCGAAATAGAAGCTCTTATCGCCCTCTTTCCACACTTCCTGGCCCAGTTTCAGTTCCGCATAGGTTTCACATTCGTTACCGAGACGGTATTTACTTTGGGCACCTGTTGCCTGGAAACACTGTTGTTCGCCGCCGCTTCCCGTCCAGCCAATACCGGAACGGGCGTAACCGTGGAAATCGACAGCCATTGCCTGAGCGGACATTACGCCCGCTGCGACAGCAACCGCCAGTGGGAGTTTGCGCAGAGTAATCATCATTCTATCTCCTGAGATCATTGCTTTTCTTTAAACGCTGCCACCTTCTAAAACTGCGAATGGTTTTGCGTTTCGTTTTTTTATGGAGGCCTTAAACACCCGGCTCTTGATGCAGACGACGACATGCGCTGCCATCCTCGCGGAACAGATGACAGCGCTCTGGCGGCAGGCCGATAGCGAATGTGGCGCCCTCTTCTACCAGCACCACGTCATTCTGGCGATAAACCAAGTTTTGACGGATGGCGGGGATCTGGATATGAATTTGTGTTTCGTGCCCTAACTGCTCGACCACCTGGACTTCACCTTCCAGGGTGACATCGGCGATATCGCTCGGCAGCAGGTGTTCCGGCCGAATGCCTAAAGACATATTGGCGCCGACCTGCACGCCGCGACTTTCGACCGGCAGCCAGATTTGCTGGCGATTCGGCAGTTCGACCTGGACTTGTTCAATCGCGGTGGCGGTCACTTTCACCGGCAGGAAGTTCATCTTCGGCGAGCCGATGAAGCCCGCGACAAAGCGGTCCGCCGGATAGTGGTACAGCTCCAGCGGCTTACCGACCTGCGCGACGCGACCGGCGTCCAGCACCACGATTTTGTCGGCCAGGGTCATCGCCTCGACCTGATCGTGGGTGACGTAAATCATCGTGCGGCCCAGACGTTTATGCAGGCGAGAAATTTCAATGCGCATCTGCACGCGTAGCGCGGCGTCCAGGTTAGAAAGTGGTTCATCCAGCAAAAACACACGCGGCTCCGCCACCAGCGTGCGGCCAATCGCTACGCGCTGACGCTGCCCGCCGGAAAGCGCTTTTGGCTTACGTTCCAGCAGATGCGCCAGTTGCAACACTTCCGCCACCTGGTTGACGCGTTGATTCATTACCTCTTTTTTGGCGCCCGCCAGCTTGAGGCCGAAAGACATGTTTTCTGCAACGGAGAGATGGGGATAGAGCGCATAAGACTGGAATACCATGCCCACGCCGCGCTCGGCAGGCGGGATATCATTCATACGGGTTTCCCCGATAAACAGGTCGCCACTGGTGATGGTTTCAAGCCCGGCGATCATACGCAGCAAGGTCGATTTACCACAGCCTGACGGTCCCACAAACACCACGAACTCCCCGTCATGGATATCGAGGTTAATATCTTTCGATACCACCACGTCACCCCAGGCTTTCGTTACATTTCGTAGCTGTACGCTCGCCATGCCCTTCTCCCTTCGTTACAACCTGTCATTGACAGCAACATTCATGATGGCCTGACTATGCGCGATCCCTGACTGGGGTAAATCCTCCACCCCCCGGCTTTTTTATGGGGGAGGAGGCGGGAGGATGAGGACACAGCGCCTGAGACCACGGGCGCGGACAGAAAAGGAATTTCGTGATGCCGCCCGCAAAAATCGGCGTGTTTTTATGTGCGCCAGCACGCATTACTCACATTTATGTAACACAGATCACATAAAGCCGGGGTGGGGCGTAGGGGCGGGGAGGATGGAAAGAGGTTGTCGTATAAAGAAACTAGAGACCGTTAAACCACCTCTGTGTACATCACCAAAAAGGATGGGAGATATGAAGATTAAAACTGGCGTAGGCATCCTCGCATTATCCGCACTTACGACGATGATGATTTCCGCCCCGGCTCTCGCCAAAATTGAAGAAGGTAAACTGGTTATCTGGATCAACGGCGACAAGGGCTATAACGGTCTGGCCGAGGTCGGTAAAAAATTTGAGCAAGACACCGGTATTAAAGTGACCGTTGAGCACCCGGATAAGCTGGAAGAGAAATTCCCGCAGGTGGCAGCCACCGGCGACGGTCCTGACATTATCTTCTGGGCGCACGACCGTTTTGGCGGCTACGCGCAGTCTGGTCTGCTGGCGGAGGTCACTCCGGATAAAGCGTTTCAGGACAAACTCTATCCGTTCACCTGGGATGCGGTACGTTATAACGGCAAGCTGATCGCCTACCCCATCGCCGTTGAAGCCCTCTCCCTGATTTATAACAAAGACCTCGTCCCGAACCCGCCGAAAACCTGGGAAGAGATCCCGGCGCTGGATAAGGAGCTAAAAGCGAAAGGGAAGTCGGCGATAATGTTCAACCTGCAAGAACCGTATTTCACCTGGCCGTTGATCGCCGCTGACGGCGGTTACGCGTTCAAATTTGAAAACGGCAAGTATGACGTGAAAGACGTTGGCGTCGACAACGCCGGCGCGAAAGCGGGCCTGACTTTCCTGATCGATATGATCAAAAACAAAAATATGAGCGCCGATACCGATTACTCCATCGCCGAAGCGGCCTTCAATAAAGGCGAAACGGCAATGACCATCAACGGTCCGTGGGCATGGTCGAACATCGACAAGAGCAAAGTCAACTACGGTGTCACCCTGCTGCCGACCTTCAAAGGCAAACCCTCGAAACCGTTCGTCGGCGTGCTGAGCGCGGGGATTAACGCTGCCAGCCCGAATAAAGAGCTGGCGAAAGAGTTCCTCGAAAACTACCTGCTGACCGATCAGGGTCTGGAAGCGGTGAACAAAGATAAACCGCTGGGCGCCGTGGCGCTGAAATCTTTCCAGGAGCAGTTAGCGAAAGACCCCCGTATCGCCGCCACCATGGATAACGCCCAGAAAGGCGAGATCATGCCGAATATTCCGCAGATGTCCGCCTTCTGGTATGCGGTACGTACGGCTGTGATCAACGCCGCCAGCGGCCGTCAAACCGTGGATGCCGCGCTGAAAGATGCACAAAGCCGTATCACCAAGTAATGCCGCGAGCCTGTGCCGGATGGCGGCATAAATGCCTTATCCGGCCTACAACACACCGTAGGCCTGATAAGCGCAGCGCCATCAGGCACATCTCCGGCCAGGAAGTTTCAACGCTGTAGAGGAAATCCCCCATGGATGTCATTAAAAAGAAACACTGGTGGCAAAGCGACCAGCTTAAATGGTCAGTAATTGGTCTGCTGGGCCTGCTGGTGGGTTACCTTGTAGTTTTAATGTACGTACAAGGGGAGTATCTGTTCGCCATCATGACGCTGATTTTAAGCTCTGCTGGCCTGTATATTTTCGCAAATCGTAAAACCTATGCCTGGCGCTACGTTTACCCTGGCCTCGCCGGCATGGGGCTGTTTGTGCTATTCCCCCTGGTGTGCACCATCGCCATCGCCTTTACTAACTACAGCAGCACCAACCAGCTCACCTTTGAACGCGCCCAGCAAGTGCTGATGGACCGTTCTTATCAGGCAGGAAAAACCTATAACTTCGGTCTTTACCCGACCGGCGACGAGTGGCAACTGGCCCTCACCGACGGAGAAACGGGCAAACATTACCTGTCTGACGCATTTTCCTTCGGCGGCGAACAAAAATTACAGCTGAAAGAGACCGATGCCCTGCCGGGCGGCGAACGCGCCAATCTGCGGATAATCACCCAGAACCGTCTGGCGTTGAACCAGATAACCGCCGTCCTGCCGGATGAAAGTAAAGTGATTATGAGCTCGCTGCGTCAGTTTTCCGGTACCCGTCCGCTGTACACACTGGCTGATGACGGCCTGCTGACCAATAACCAGAGCGGCGTAAAATACCGGCCAAATAACGATAGCGGTTATTATCAGTCGATCAACGCCGACGGAAGCTGGGGTGATGAAAAACTCAGTCCTGGTTATACCGTTACTATCGGTGCGAAAAACTTTACGCGCGTCTTTACCGACGAAGGGATCCAGAAGCCCTTTTTCGCTATCTTCGTCTGGACCGTGGTCTTTTCGGTCCTCACTGTGGTGTTAACCGTGGCGGTTGGGATGGTATTGGCCTGCCTCGTACAGTGGGAAGCGCTGAAAGGTAAAGCTATCTACCGCGTCCTGCTGATTCTGCCCTACGCCGTACCGTCGTTTATTTCAATTTTGATTTTCAAAGGGTTATTCAACCAAAGCTTTGGTGAAATCAATATGATGCTGAGCGCGCTGTTTGGCATTAAACCTGCCTGGTTCAGCGACCCCAACACCGCGCGGGCAATGGTGATTATCGTGAATACCTGGCTGGGCTATCCCTACATGATGATCCTGTGTATGGGGCTGCTGAAAGCGATTCCGGATGACCTGTACGAAGCCTCCGCAATGGACGGCGCCGGTCCGTTTCAGAATTTCTTTAAGATCACCTTACCGCTGCTGATTAAGCCGCTAACGCCGCTGATGATCGCCAGCTTCGCCTTTAACTTTAATAACTTTGTCCTGATTCAACTGTTGACCAACGGCGGGCCAGACCGTCTCGGCACCACCACGCCTGCCGGTTATACCGATCTGCTCGTCAGCTACACCTACCGTATCGCCTTTGAAGGCGGCGGCGGTCAGGACTTCGGTCTGGCGGCGGCCATTGCCACGCTGATCTTCCTGCTGGTAGGCGCGCTGGCAATAGTGAACCTGAAAGCCACGCGTATGAAGTTTGATTAAGGGAGATAATAACAATGGCTATGGTCCAACCCAAATCTCAGAAACTGCGTCTCTTCATCACGCACCTGGGGCTGCTGATTTTCATCGCGGCGATTATGTTCCCGCTGCTGATGGTCATCGCTATCTCGCTACGTGAAGGGAACTTCGCCACCGGAAGCCTGATCCCGGATAAAATCTCCTGGGAACACTGGCGGCTGGCGCTGGGTTTCAGCGTGGAACATGCGGATGGTCGGGTAACGCCGCCTCCCTTCCCGGTCCTGCTGTGGCTGTGGAACTCGGTGAAAATCGCCGGTATTACCGCCATCGGCATCGTGGCGCTCTCCACCACCTGCGCCTACGCTTTCGCACGAATGCGTTTTCCAGGTAAAGCAACACTGCTCAAAGGGATGCTGATTTTCCAGATGTTTCCGGCGGTTTTGTCTCTGGTGGCGCTGTATGCGTTATTTGACCGCCTGGGACAATACATTCCATTTATCGGTCTGAATACGCATGGCGGCGTGATCTTCGCCTATCTTGGCGGCATCGCGCTGCATGTCTGGACGATTAAAGGCTACTTCGAAACTATCGACAGCTCGCTGGAAGAGGCCGCCGCGCTGGATGGCGCAACCCCGTGGCAGGCATTTCGCCTGGTGCTGCTGCCGCTTTCCGTACCGATTCTGGCGGTGGTGTTTATTCTGTCGTTCATCGCGGCGATTACCGAAGTTCCGGTCGCCTCGTTGTTACTGCGCGATGTGGACAGCTATACGCTGGCCGTGGGTATGCAGCAATATCTCAACCCGCAAAACTATTTGTGGGGCGACTTTGCCGCCGCCGCCGTCCTTTCCGCTATTCCTATCACTCTGGTGTTCCTGTTGGCGCAACGTTGGCTGGTCAACGGCCTGACGGCAGGGGGTGTGAAAGGTTAAGTTTTATCGAAGTACCTGCCCGGCAACGGGCAATGCCACTGCCCTCAACTTATGTTATCCCCACTTATGGTCGTATTTTGGCGCTCTTCGGAGCGCTTTTTTTATGCGTTATAGACAGCAGCTAATTTATTGCCACGCCATACGTCCGTTACGGTGTGGCGACGCCTATTCTCGCCGTAGTCGGTTCGAATTACATAACCACAACGTGATAACCAACAGGAGGATCGCCGCCGAATAGAGTAATACATCCATTGGCGTTTTATAATCGACAATGATCAGGCGCACAATCGCCGTGATCCCAATGTACACGAAATAGCGCAGCGGAAAGTGAAGGCCAGACTTAAAGTACTTCACAATCAGCGCAATAAATTCGAAATAAAGAAAGTAGATCACCAGCCCTTCCACCAGTTCATATTTGCTGGCTTGCTCAGGCACGAATAATGCATCCGCCAGATGCACCGTTTCTTTACCGAGAAAAACGACCAGGATCAGACCGAGGGTAAGCAGCCCCAAATTTAGTACGTTTTGTAAAATCGTGGCGATAAACTCAAGACGTGAGCGCGATAATGGCATCATAACAGCCCCCTCTTTCTCTGCGGCGAGGTTTCTGTATAACGCACAAATGTGACGGGCATCTATATTTTTTATTTGTGTTTATATTTTGTTCAATAAGATAATTTGCCGGATAGCGCCGTGAACGCCTTATCCGGCCTGAGTATTAACGGAAATTTACGTTCCTGTCACTGGTCATATCATACAGGCCAAACTTACGGCCAAGCTGTTGACCACCATCACGCGTCAGCGGCGTCCAGCCAATTGCCGCACGACTTCGGGTTGGGCCGGACGAGAAGAGATCCAGCGGCACGGAAACATATACGCCTTTGGTAAAATCCCCTTCCCCATATTCATCCGGCGACGCATCGGTAATCGTCGCGTAACCGCCGACAACGACGCCGCTATCGAAGCGTTTGGCGATCTCCAGCGTACCGCCTTTATCGCCCGCCAGATACTGACCAACGCTGGCTTTCACCAGCACATCCTGGGCGAACGACGGCGTCCAGTATGCGGTCAAATGTCCGGTCTTCACGCTGTAATCGGTAAACTTCATCATATCCTGCGCGCTACGCCAGTCACGCTGTTTCACGTAGTTGGCATCCAGGCCAAACGCCCAATTGCTGTCTACCGGGCGATACAGGACTTCCGCCCCGGCACCGCCAAACATGGTCTCCAGATAACCGCCATAGGCCTGCCCATAGAAACCATTGCCAAAATACTGGAAGTAGTTGGCCTGTAGGTTATTCACATAAACATCGTTCTGCACATACTCACGGACATGCGTACGCACCCGCGGCAGATGCGAGTCCTTCGGCGGATTAGTGTAGTTAAATTTGTCGTAGTTGTTGGCGATATTGGCAAACACGCTGCCCGTGGTGAGCAGATGATCCGTGACCCACAGATCCGCAGTTCCCATTACGCCCAACTGATACATATAGAAGTTTTCCGGGCCGCCTACCGACTGATTCAGCACGGGATCAAGATGAAAATCAATGCGCGACTTGTCGATATACCAGCCCTGTTCAGTACTCTCTGGCACGATCGGCTCCACGCGTTTTTGCACCAGCGGGGTTTCATGTCCCAGCGGTTCGCCTTCCAGATGGCGTTTCAGGCTGGCGACATCGGTTTCAGTGGTGACCTGCGGCAGATTAAGGCGGTTTTCCGTCACGCGGATCGTGCGGATCCCCTCCGGCAGATCGTTCATGACGATCCGGTTAGCGCGCACGATCCCTTCACGGGAGTCGCGGTACTTCACCTGTTCACCGGTAACGTATAGCGTATCGCCTTTGACCTGGATTTTCGGGTCCGCCAGACCGGCATTATATTTCAATAACGTTAATTGATTAGCCACTACCGAATGTTGCAGGATGGCATCCTGCGGCTGTGGTCGGTATTGCGGGCGTGAATTGTCATGATACGCGGGACGTAAATCGTTGAAATTGGTGCGCAGCGTAACGCCAAACATAAAGGTGTTGCCGCGCTCGTAGCTGAGGTTAACGTCGGCCCAATCGGTGACGCGGTAAATGGCGCCGACGTTAAACTTGCTCTTCTGCTCCAGTTTACCCGCAAAATCCTGCTGATAGTTATTGCCTTCATACTCCAGCTTCAGGCGTAGCGGTTGCCACGGGGTCTGATATTCCACGCCGCCAAACAGTGAGGCCGGGCCGTGAAACATATCGCTACCGTCGACGGAACCTGCCTCTTTATAGCTGTTATCACGCGAACAGAATTTATCACTATACGAACAGAAAGGATTAGACACATTGCCGCTGGTGCCAAGATAGCCCCAGCCGAGACCTAATGAAAAATCAAACGGCCCCCAGGCCTTACTCGCTACAATATATTCCGCATCAAACAGCCCCGTCCCGCCGATATCGCGCGCGCCAACCGCCACCTGCGGCATCCAGTAACTCTCTTCCCACAACCGCAGTTTCACATCAAACGCTTTATCTTTGTAAGTCTGGTCGCCGGAGAATGATTCCACGCTGCTGTACTTTTTCGTACGGACATCGGTATAGCGCAACGTGGTTTCCAGCCACGGGAAAAGCTGAACCGAAGCCGAGTAGTAGCGGTACTGATCGTTATCACGATAGTTCAGGCTCATCTCCCCTTCACGCGCCATACGCGCTGTCGGCGTTTGCAGCAGGCCCACGCCGCCAAAGTCAGATTGTGAAGGCCCAACAGGGGCTGGATATGTTTCGGCATGGCAGGCCGCGCTAATACCCAGCGCCAGCACGCTGAGCAGATGTGTTTTTTTCATTATTCCGGTATCCGCTGCGTCAGGGTATGAAGAATGTCGGCATTTATCGCCTTCGGCGTGCCGCGCCAAAGGGAATCGGCAAAACCGACAAAAATAATGCTGCCGGGCATCGGCTCGATATGACGTTTATTCCAGTAAGCCACCGGCGCTTTTTGGCTGCGTCCATCAGGGTAAACCACCCAGGCATAGCTACGATCCGCGCCGCTGAGTAAGCGCTGACCCTCAAGATAACTGGCGACGTCCCGCCCAGGGACGAACGGCTGGCTGCCCGGCTGGCTAATCAAGCCAAAGAGCGTCACCTGCGTGGGTTGCGGCCCGACCCAGAGCGTGTAGTGACCTTGCAGCGGCGGGTTACCTCGTTCGCTCACCCGCACCACGTCAGGATCAAGATTCACGAATTGTCTGCCCGTCACCTTCACCGCCTGAATCTGTCGGCGCAGTGTGTTTATCGCCGCCGCCGCATCGCCATCTTCCTCAGCGCTGAGCGCCGCCAGTCGCCCGAGAAGTTCCTGCTGCTGTTGACGCGCCGTCACGGTCGCCTGTTCTTCGCCTATCACCGCCGCAGGCCACCAGCTCGTTGCCAGGCGCGGCTGTCCGACTAAATCGAGCAGACGCGCAGCGTCTGTCAGCGTTTTAGGCTCGCTATTACCTTGGGTAAAAACGGTAACAGTGCCGCTGGCAAAGGCGGATGACGCGATAAAGGCCAGCGCCAGCGCGCTTATCATCCTTTTCATCATGATTTTGCCGCCTTAATCAGCGTGGTTTTCACCGGAAAGTAATTCGCGCCCAGATACTGTTCCGTCTGGCGAATTTGGCCTTCGCTATCAATCCAGTAGCGATTACGCCAGCGCGTTTGATCGGTCGTCACTTCTTCATCCAGCACCCGCACGGCGGTCTCTTCACTGCCGACGCTAACGCTATCGGTCCCTCGCCATGTAAAAACGGAACGGGCGGTGGCGTAACGCACCTGGCGATGTTCGGTCCAGCCCAGGGTGCGAGTCCAGGTCGCGCCATCGATAATCTGTCCTGGTTTCGCCAGCGGGTCGGCCGCCAGATTATTCACATCGATCAGGTTGTCGCCGCTGAGCAGCGTTTTGACCAGACGGCCATCCTGCGTCACGATCGTCGCGCCATCCTGCGTCACCCATTTCTGCTGCCCGTTTTCCGAGAAAGCGAGCACCACAAACAGTTGAGGACCGCCGTTAAGCTGCATGTACTGGCTGGCATACGGCATGTTTTGAATATCGTCATCCGTTAGCTGTACGCCTGGCGTACCGAACAAACTGTCCCACAGTGAATCGCCCAGGCCTTTAGTGGTGGCCGAACACGCCTGTAATAGCAGGCAAATCAGGATAAGTGTGAGTCGCTTCACGACGCTTCTCCAGAGGGGCAAAATAACCACACCGGAGTGTGGTTATGGTTAAACGTACCGATACTACTGGGTACTGGTGGTCGTGGTGGTCGTGGTCCCGGTATTGGAACCATCGCCGCCGCCGGTTGCCGCTAACGCGACGCCCACCGCCGAACTTACGGTGCTAACGCTGGTAGCGGAGGAGCTTCCCGCCGATACCGACGTCGCTGCCGACCCTGCCGCTTCACCCACCTGAACGGGGGCTGCCGAGACAGATGTCGCCGCAAGCGCGGTTATGGCAAAAATGCCATACAGTACTTTTTTCATCATAATTTCCCTTCATTGAATGAATGGAGATTTACCCAAAAGAATTTCGGGCGCTACCGAGTATACACAACCAAAGCAGGCGGATTATGTCCGGGAGAAATAACAGCGAAGTTTTAGGATAATTAAACTTTAAAGAAGTAACGCCTACATTATTTAATTAACAAACAAATAAAATCAATAAGTTAAAATTAAACCAAAAGACATCAGCATCCGTATAATCTGAAAATAACGCAGAGTGATTTTCTGGTTATTGCTTATTTTAGGATTAAGCTCAATATAAAATTGTGGGGATAAAGACGGACAAGCGGAATTATCTTATAAAAAAAGCCGATGTGAATATCGGCCTTTTTATTATCTTATTCTCTTTTTGCCGGATGGCGGCGAAACGCCTTATCCGGCCTACAGACGCTATGCATTACATAGACCGGATAAGCGCAGCGCCATCAGGCGCGCCAGGCTTTATAACGGTTAATCAGACCGTTAGTAGAGCTATCATGGGACGAAATAGCTTTATCATCGCCCAGCTCCGGCAGAATACGGTTAGCCAACTGTTTACCCAACTCAACGCCCCACTGGTCGAAAGTAAAGATGTTCAGGATGACGCCCTGCGTAAAGATTTTATGCTCATACAACGCAATCAGCGCGCCCAGGCTGAACGGCGTAATTTCGCGCAGCAGTATAGAGTTGGTCGGGCGGTTGCCTTCAAACACTTTGAATGGCACAACGTGTTCAAGCTGCGCCGGATCTTTACCCTGATCGCGATATTCCTGCTCAACCACCTCGCGGGATTTACCAAACGCCAGCGCTTCGGTCTGCGCGAAGAAGTTAGACAGCAGCTTCTGATGATGATCGGATAGCGGGTTATGGGTGATAGCCGGGGCGATAAAATCACACGGCACCATTTTAGTACCCTGGTGAATCAATTGATAAAACGCGTGCTGACCGTTGGTGCCTGGTTCGCCCCAGATAATTGGGCCTGTCTGGTAATCCACGGCGTTGCCGTTACGGTCAACGTATTTACCGTTGGATTCCATGTTGCCCTGCTGGAAGTAGGCGGCGAAACGGTGCATATACTGGTCGTACGGCAGAATGGCTTCGGTTTCCGCGCCGAAGAAATTGTTGTACCAGATGCCAATCAACGCCAGCAGAATGGGTAGGTTTTTCTCCGCCGGAGTGGTGGAGAAATGCTTGTCCATCGCGTGCGCGCCGGAAAGCAGCTCGACAAAGTTGTCGAAACCGACGGACAGAATAATGGACAGTCCGATGGCAGACCACAGCGAGTAACGACCGCCGACCCAGTCCCAGAACTCGAACATATTGGCCGTGTCGATACCAAATTCGCCGACCGCTTTGGCGTTGGTGGAGAGCGCAGCAAAGTGTTTCGCCACGTGTTTTTCATCGCCTGCACTTTTCAGGAACCAGTCGCGCGCGCTGTGGGCGTTGGTCATGGTTTCCTGGGTGGTGAAGGTTTTCGACGCCACCAGGAACAGAGTCGTTTCCGGGTTCACTTTTTTCAGCACTTCAGCGATGTGGGTACCATCAACGTTAGAGACGAAGTGCATAGTCAGATGATTTTTATACGGACGCAGCGCTTCGGTCACCATGAACGGGCCGAGGTCGGAACCGCCGATACCGATGTTCACCACGTCGGTGATGGCCTTACCGGTGTAGCCTTTCCACTGACCGGAGATAATCGCTTGCGAGAAAGTTTTCATTTTCTCAAGCACGGCGTTCACTTCCGGCATCACATCTTTGCCGTCCACAATGATCGGGGTATTGCTACGGTTACGCAGCGCCACGTGCAGCACGGCGCGGTCTTCGGTGCGGTTGATCTTCTCGCCGGAGAACATGGATTTAATCGCGCTGGCCAGATCGGTCTCTTTCGCCAGATCCTGTAATTTTGCCAGCGTCTCTTCGGTGATGCGGTTTTTGGAGAAATCCACCAGCATCAGATCGTCAAACGTCGCGGAAAATTTAGCGAAACGGTCGCTATCGTTCGCGAAAAGCTCAGCGATCGTAACGTCTTTCATTTCATCGTAGTGTTTCTGGAGCGCCTGCCAGGCAGAAGTCTGCGTTGGATTGATGTTTTTCATTAGCAATACTCTTCTGATTTGAGAATTGTGACTGGGATCGATTGTAACGCCAGTCACAGAAAAGTGTGATTGTTTTAGTGCCGTTGCCCCAGGCACTGTCGAATGAGGATAAAAAGTATATACCCTAAATAATTCGAGGTGCAGAAAGGCGGCAAATGGGTATCGGGGTTATAAGCGCTGTTACTGAGCCTAAACTCAGCATAAAAAATCCGCATAATCCCAACGTTGACAGTCCAGGCCACAACTTTTATTTATAAATACGTTACTTGCATTTGCGCCTGCACCGGTTTCTGTTCTGCCCTTGTGCCATGGTCGCGTTTTTCATTTCCTGACACGAGGTTGATATGACAGAGATCGTTGTTTCCAAATTTGGCGGTACCAGCGTCGCTGATTTTGACGCCATGAACCGTAGCGCGGATATCGTACTTTCCGACGCCAATGTTCGTTTAGTCGTGCTTTCCGCGTCTGCCGGCATCACTAATCTGCTGGTGGCGCTGGCCGAAGGGATGGAGCCTGGCGAACGTTTCGCTACGCTCGACGCCATCCGTAAAATCCAGTTCGATATCCTTGATCGTCTGCGTCATCCGAATGTCATTCGCGAAGAGATTGAACGCCTGCTGGAAAACATCACTATTCTGGCGGAGGCGGCATCGCTGGCGACATCGGCAGCCCTGACCGATGAACTGGTCAGCCACGGCGAGCTGATGTCTACCCTGCTATTTGTTGAGATCCTGCGTGAACGCGACGTACAGGCCCACTGGTTCGACGTGCGCAAAGTGATGCGTACCAGCGATCGCTTTGGCCGTGCGGAACCGGACGTCGCAGCGCTTGCGGAACTGGCCGCGCAGCAGTTGCTCCCGCGCCTGAGCGAAACGTTGGTCATTACTCAGGGCTTTATCGGCAGTGAAAGCAAAGGCCGCACCACGACATTAGGCCGCGGCGGCAGCGACTATACGGCAGCGTTGCTGGCTGAAGCGCTCCACGCCGCGCGGGTTGATATCTGGACAGATGTGCCCGGTATTTACACCACCGACCCGCGCGTAGTGCCCGTCGCGCAGCGAATTGATGAAATCGACTTTGAAGAAGCGGCGGAGATGGCAACCTTCGGCGCAAAAGTACTGCATCCAGCCACCTTACTCCCGGCCGTGCGTAGCGATATCCCGGTCTTCGTTGGCTCCAGTAAAGATCCGCAAGCGGGCGGTACGCTGGTGTGCAATAAAACCCAAAACCCGCCGCTGTTCCGCGCGCTGGCGCTGCGCCGCAATCAAACGCTATTGACGCTGCACAGCCTGAATATGCTGCACTCACGAGGTTTCCTGGCAGAGGTGTTCGGCATTCTGGCGCGGCATAATATTTCGGTAGATCTGATTACCACTTCGGAGGTGAGCGTCGCGCTGACGCTGGATACTACCGGCTCCACCTCCACGGGCGATACGTTACTGACCCAATCCTTATTGATGGAGCTTTCCGCGCTGTGTCGGGTCGAAGTTGAAGAAGGACTGGCGCTGGTCGCGCTGATTGGCAACAACCTGTCAAAAGCCTGCGGTGTTGGTAAAGAAGTGTTTGGCGTCCTGGAACCGTTCAACATTCGCATGATTTGTTACGGCGCCTCCAGCCACAATCTGTGCTTCCTCGTGCCGGGAGACGATGCCGAGAAAGTGGTGCAAAAGCTACATCAGAACTTATTTGAATAATCGCCCTGACACGGCAGCGGGTGAGCGCTATCAGGCAATACGCTGCCGGATGGCGACGCAAGCGCCTTATCCGGCCTGTCGCAGCTCCCGGCGTATAGCGCTTGTCGCTATACGCCATACCCGATATCGCTTACAACATACGCCGCTGGTGCTGTTTTTCCGTGTGGACCCGCTTAACGATTTTATAGATCCACTGCAGTGTCAAATTGTACTTTTTGGCCAGCTCCGCATAATTACGCCCATCGCACTCGCTGTAAATCTGATAATCCCGTTCCGAGGCTCGACCAGAGATACCTTTGGGGAAATAAATGCTTTGCCCGCCCCAGTTGCGCATCATTCTGTCAGCAATTGCCTGACCGGCATTTTCGGCTGACGCGCTATCAATATTCATGCTTTCAATAAGCACCTGCGACGCATGAAACGCCAGATCGTTAATAATCTCCGGAAGCCGAACCATTTCTTTTGATTTCTGAATCATATTTTATCTCCATATCCAGCACCATGCTTCCCGTGACGGCACCAAAAAGGGAAGCGTAAAAAACGGTGCAATAACTACCTATCAATATATTCAAAATATATATAAATATTTACTATCAACGGCATTTAATTATAAATTAAAAGAATGTATATATTGCTTTCAATTTATAATATGTATTTATTTTATAGGTGAAGTAATCCTTCACTGATGTCATCATTTTACACAATACTGTATGTATATACAGTTAATTTTTGCATTTTTTTCTGCGTTCGATCAAAAAGATCGCTTTCCTCACGATCGCGTGAATTTTTAAACTGACTTTAAAAATCAATAAGATAATTTTAATCAAAGATTATTATGACGCAGCAATACCGCCATCGTAGCCTGCCGCAGACACATACTGCCTCTCCGCAGGCAGCCTCTACCCCCTGCCCCGAAAGCTTTATTTATTCGTTTATTTTTTGGCATTTGACGCCATGCGCTAAACATTTTTTAAAGTTATTTATTAAAGCCCTTTTCGTTCTTCCGCTATGGGGAAAAGCGATACTTTTCTCTCAATTATCAGGAGATAGAGTATGCGAAAAATTATTGTTCCCCGACTTTCCGGCTGGCTGATTGCCTCTGTCGTACTGTTTGCGCTTATCGGCTGGACATCATCAGCGCAAATTCCGGTCGTCATCTATAAACTCAGCCTGGTTTCGTTATCAGCGGTACTGGGTTACTGGCTCGACCGCAGTCTTTTCCCCTGGGCGCGTCCCGACTCCTTTTGCCCCTGGGAAGAATCGCTGTGCTGCGCTGCGGCGATGATTCGTCGCGCGATCATCGTTGCGGCAATTTGCCTTGCCGTCGCGCTGGGGCTGTAACCATGCGTTATCAATACGTATGCCTGGTCTGCGCTATGTCTTTCTTGTCTGCCGACGCTGCCGAACCGCCGCGCGCTTCTCTGCAATGGCGCAACGAAGTGATTCGTACCGCGCGCGAAATCTGGGGGCTTAACGCCCCCGTTGCTGATTTTGCCGGGCAACTACATCAGGAATCCGGCTGGGCGCCTGACGCGCTTTCTCCGGCTGGCGCGCAGGGTATGGCGCAATTTATGCCTGCAACGGCAAAATGGGTGAGCCAGTTGTACCCAGCGCTTCGCGAGAACAAGCCGTTTAATCCCGCCTGGGCGATACGCGCGCTGGTACAGTATGACCGCCAGTTGTGGAAAAGCGTGTCAGCAAAAAATAGCTGCCAGCGAATGGCTTTTACTCTGAGCGCCTATAACGGCGGGCAAGGCTGGGTTAACAGAGATAAAAAGCTGGCCGCCGCAAAGGGGTTAGATGCGTCCATCTGGTTTGAACATGTAGAACGCGTTAACGCCGGGCGCAGCGCCGCAAACTGGCGCGAGAATCGTCACTATTCCAAAGCGATTTTATATCAACACGCTTCCCGTTATTTGCAATGGGGGCAGGCCAGTTGCATTCATTAATCAGAGGGAGTAATGAAACTCAGTATCGATTTTTGGGAAGTCATCTCCCTCTTACTTTCGTTTGTTGGATTAATGTTTGCCGCCGGTAAATTGCTGCTGGCGCAAATTGAAAAACGGCTGAATGAACGTTTTGAAGCACTGGAAGCTGCCCGGCGCGAATCAGAAGCGGGCTGGTCCAGGCTGGAGAGAGAATTTCTGGAATTTCGCGCCGATTTACCGCTGCATTATGTCCGCCGCGAGGATTATCTTCGCGGCCAGGCCGTTCTGGAAGCAAAACTGGATGCGCTATATAGCAAAATAGAACTGATTCAACGAGGTAACCATTAAACAAATCCCCGTCGTTTATACGCCGGGGATTTTTTATTTGTTTTAACTTTTTTCTCTAAAGGAGATTAAAAGACGCCTGATGCCTGATACATCAAAATATGTCTGAACGATAACGAAGAGAGAATATTATCTCTCCCGGTAAATCAAGGAAAACCGTATATGGAAACATTATCTGTTATACATACCATGGCGAATAGACTACGTGAATTAAACCCTGATATGGATATACATATTTCATCAACCGATGCGAAAGTATATATCCCAACAGGACAGCAGGTAACGGTATTAATTCACTACTGCGGTTCGGTTTTTACCGCCCCAGAAAATACGAATGCCACGGTACAAAAACAACTAATCCGGATTTCCGCCACCGTTATTGTTCCGCAAATAAGTGACGCGATAAACGCGCTGGATCGTCTACGTCGTTCGTTGGGGGCATTGAACTTCCAGACTGCGATCGTCCGCTCTGGCTGGAAAGCGAAAAATATATCGGCGACGCCGCAAACTTCTGCCGTTACGCCCTGGATATGACCGCCAGCACCCTGTTTATCGCGGAACAGGAAAGCAAGGACTCCCCCCTGCTTACAGTCGTTAATTATGAGGAAATTCAATGAAATATATCTACAGTGGCCCGGCAAGCGGCGTCACGCTCGCCGACGGTCAGGAAGTCTTACTGTGGCCCAATAGCGAAATCTCGCTACCGGAAGATAACGAGTGGGTAATCACCATGATTGCCCGCCGTCACCTGGTGCCAGTGGTTACGCAAGAAGTAGAAACTAATGAAGAGGAAATTGTCCATGGCAGCTAATTACCTGCACGGTGTAGAGACCATTGAGATCGAAACCGGCCCACGTCCGGTTAAGGCGGTTAAATCTGCGGTTATTGGTCTGATCGGCACCGCGCCATGCGGCCCGGTTAACCAGCCGACGCTGTGCCTTTCTGAAAGCGACGCGGCACAGTTTGGCCCAGGTCTGGCAAATTTCACCATCCCGCAGGCGCTGAAGGCGATCTACGATCACGGCGCAGGGACGGTCGTGGTGATTAACGTGCTGAATCCGGCGGTACACAAAAGTACCATTCCCAGTGAAACCGTGAAGGTTGATGACAACGGTCAGATTCAACTCAAGCACGGGGCCGTGCAAACGATGAACATTGGCCGCAGCACGAACGCCGGAAACGCTTATATCAAAGGCACCGATTACACCATTGATATGCTGACCGGTAAAATCACCTGCATGGGGACCAACCTGAAACCCGGCGTTCAGGCCTATGTAAATTATACTTACGCGGACCCCACCAAAGTGACTGCCGCCGATATTATTGGCGCGGTAAACACCGCGGGTGACCGTACCGGCATGAAGCTGTTACAGGACACCTGGAACCAGTTTGGTTTTTACGCAAAGATCCTGATTGCGCCGGTCTTTTGTACGCAAAACTCGGTCGCCGTTAAGCTTATCGCTCAGGCAGAAGCGCTGGGAGCCATTACCTACATTGATGCGCCCATCGGCACGACTTTCCAGCAGGTTCTGGCAGGGCGCGGCCCGCAGGGGGCGATTAACTTCAATACCAGTTCCGATCGCGCGCGTCTGTGCTATCCGCACGTTAAAGTGTACGACAGCGCGACGGACAGCGAAGTCCTGGAACCGCTCTCCTCCCGCGCCGCTGGCCTGCGTGCCAAAGTGGATCTGGAAAAAGGCTTCTGGTGGAGCAACTCCAATCAGGAAATTCAGGGCATTACCGGCGTAGAGCGCTCGCTGTCAGCGATGATCGACGATCCGCAAAGCGAAGTGAATCAACTGAACGAAAACGGCATCACCACCATCTTCAACAGCTATGGCTCCGGTTTGCGCCTGTGGGGCAACCGTACCGCTGCCTGGCCGACCGTTACTCATATGCGTAACTTTGAGAACGTGCGCCGTACCGGTGATGTGATTAACGAATCCATTCGCTATTTCAGCCAGCAGTATATGGATATGCCGATTAATCAGGCGCTGATCGATGCGCTAACCGAATCGGTGAACACCTGGGGCCGCAAGTTGATTGCCGACGGCGCGCTGTTGGGCTTTGAATGCTGGTACGACCCGGCGCGTAATGAACAGACTGAACTGGCCGCCGGGCATCTGTTGCTGAGCTACAAATTCACCCCGCCGCCGCCGCTGGAACGTCTGACGTTTGAAACCGA
This sequence comes from Salmonella sp. SAL04202, assembly GCF_046550775.1. NCBI lineage: Bacteria > Pseudomonadati > Pseudomonadota > Gammaproteobacteria > Enterobacterales > Enterobacteriaceae > Salmonella > Salmonella sp. SAL04202. The sequence goes on from NZ_JBGDXK010000006.1 coordinate 170,938, forward strand.
AATTACCTCTGAATATTTAGTTTCTCTGGAGAGCAATCGCTAATGGCTGGAAAAATTCAAATTAACCGTATTACCAACGCCAATATTTATCTTGATGGTAATAATCTTTTAGGTCGCGCGAGTGAAATTAAACTGCCTGATATCAGTATGATTATGCAGGAGCATAAAGCGCTGGGGATGGTAGGTAAAATTGAGCTGCCTGCCGGTTTTGACAAACTGGAGGGCGAAATTAAATGGAACTCGTTTTACCACGACGTCATGCGTAAAACGGCAAACCCGTGGCAGGCGGTGGCATTGCAGTGCCGCTCCAGCATCGATTGTTATAACTCGCAGGGTAAAGCGGATCAGTTAGCGCTGGTGACGCATATGACCGTAATGTTTAAAAAGAACCCGCTGGGAACGTTTAAACAGAATGAAAACCCGGAATTTAGCAGCGCCTTCGGCTGCACTTATATTAAACAGGTGGTTGACGGTGAAACGCTTCTTGAACTGGATTATCTGGCGAATATTTTCCGCGTAAATGGCGCGGATCAATTAAATGCCTACCGCAATAATATTGGCGGTTAATTACTTCGGGGCTACGGCCCCGAATTTAACACGACGAATAAGGACTACACCATGAACGAAAAATATACCCTGCAATTCCCGTTTACCTCCGCCGCCGGGGAACGTATCGACGTTCTGCAATTACGTCGCCTGAAGGTAAAAGATATGCGCGCCGCGCGACGCGCCAGCGATAAACCGGAAGAGTGGGATGAGCCGCTGATGGCGGCTATGACCGGGCTGGTAACCGAAGATCTGGCGGAAATGGATCTGCTGGACTATCAGGCATTGCAGAAACGATTTCAGGCCATGCTTAGCATGGCTACAGAACCCACAGCAACTGTGGCAGGCAATGGCGCTACTGGCGAGGTGGTTTCGCTTTCCGCCCAGTGAAATTGACGCGCTGTCGGTTGACGATTTTACCTGCTGGCTGGACGAAGCCAGCGCGCAAATTAAACACGAATACGACTCGCAGGCTTAATGCCTGCGGGGTTCCTGACCCAAGCCCGGTTCACTCCTTCCCTGTCCTTTTTCCGGCAAGCAGCCTGTTACCGGGCAACTTATACGAGACACTATTTTGGCCAACGACATTATTACCCAGCTTCAGGCGCGTAATGAGACGTTGACGCAGGCAATAGCCCGTTACGGCTCACTCAACGCCAGCACGCTGCACACGCTCAGCTTTGAGCAAACAAAAATCACCCGGCTTACGCAACAGCTCGCTAACTCTGCCCTTCGCCGGGAAGAGAACGATAAACAGCGCGCCGGGTTGCTGGAAAAAACACAAACGTTCGCCGGACAGCTCGGCAAGCTCCTGAACGTTGAGACTCCCGACTGGAAGCTGCCTTACGAATTTCAGGGCAACATGGTCGATATGGCGGCGAAAGGCGGCATGGATAACACCGCGCGGGACGCCCTGAGCCTGAATATCCGCGACTGGAGCCTTGATTTCAATCAGGATCAAAAAGATCTGCAAAGCGCCGCCGCCACGATGATCGAAGGCGGCGTCAGCGCATTGCAGGATCTTAGCCGCTACATGCCCGATATCGCCAAAGCCGCGACCGCCTCCCGCGACAGCGCGCAAAGCTGGGCGCAGGCGGCTCTGGCCACTCGCGACAAACTGAACATCGCCCCTGACGGCTTCCGTTTTGCGCAAAATATGCTGTACAGCGTGGCAAAAAGCGGCGGCGGCTCCGTTGCAGAACAAACCCAGTGGATTAACGCCTTTGCCGGAAAAACCGGCGCTCAGGGGAAAGAAGGCATTGCGGAACTGACCGCAACGATGCAAATCGCCATGAAAAACGCCCCTGACGCAGGCGCGGCGGCAGCGAATTTCGACCATTTCCTGAAATCCGCCTTCTCGAAAGAGACGGACAGTTGGTTTGCCCGCCAGGGCGTGGATCTTCAGGGATCGCTGCTGGAACATCAGCAAAACGGGATCGGCGTGACGGAGGCGATGACCCACATCGTGCAGATGCAACTGGAGAAAATGAACCCGCAGATCCTCGACACCTTCAGGCAAACCATGAAGATTGAGGATCTTTCCGCGCGCGGCGACGCGCTACAGGCCATGACGGAGAAATTTAACCTCGGCGCGATGTTCGGCGATGCGCAAACGCGGGATTTTCTCGCCCCGATGCTGGCGAATATGGACGAATATCGCCAGCTAAAAGCCTCCGCAATGCAGGCGGCGGGGCAACATTTTATTGATGATGACTTCGCCGCGAAAATGACATCGCCCGGAGAACAGACCAAAGCGTTACAACTTTCACTTAACGATCTGTGGCTGACCGTCGGCCTGGCGCTGATGCCCGCGATTGGCGAACTGGCGCAAAGCATCACGCCTCTGGTGCGGCAGTTCAGCGCCTGGCTGCGGGAAAACCCGGCGCTGGTGCAAGGGGTCGCCAAAGTCGTTGGCGTTATCTGGCTGTTCAACGGGGCGCTGAATATTCTCAGGCTGGGAGCAAACCTCATTGCGTCACCGTTTATTCGCCTGATCGATATCTTCCTGAAGGTCAAAGCCGGTCTGGCTCTGGGCGGCGGCAGTCGCGCGCTGTCGGTTCTGAAATCGTTTGGCAACGGTGCGAAAAGTCTGACGATGCTGCTGGGAAACGGCCTGATAAAAGGGTTGAAGCTGGTCGGCCAGATGTTTATCTGGCTGGGTCGGGCGCTGCTGATGAACCCTGTCGGCCTGGCTATCACCGCTATCGCAGGCGCCGCCTATTTACTTTACCGCTACTGGGAACCGATTTCCGGTTTCTTTGCCGGAGTCTGGGAGCGCATCAAAACCGCCTTTGACGGAGGCATTGCCGGCGTCACGCGTTTGATTCTCGACTGGTCGCCGCTGGGGCTGTTTTACCGCGCCTTCGCCAGCGTACTGGACTGGTTTGGCATTGAACTCCCCGCCAGCTTCAGCGAATTTGGCGGCAATATTCTGGATAGCCTGATCAACGGCATTCTGAATGCGCTTCCTTTCCTGAACGGGGCGATTGAGAAGATAAAAGCGCTGATCCCCGACTGGGCGAAAAGCGCGCTGGGCATCAGCGCTGAAATGCCGTCTGTCGCCGCCGCCGTCCCCGGTATTGCCGGAACAATGGTCGCGCAACAGGCCAGCGCGCCGCTGGCATCGGGAGCGAAAGCGGTGACAACCTCGGCCAAAACGATGGCCTCGCCGCAGCCTATGAAGACGAAAAGCGCCGCCACGCCGCCGACGCCAGCCGCGCTTCCCGGCAAATCCGGCGGGAAACCTTATACGCTGCCCTCCCGCGCGCAAAGCAACGTGCAGGTACACTTTTCCCCGCAGGTTACCGTGCAGGGAAGCGGCGCGAATGCCGCCAAAGATATCAACAACGTGCTGTCGCTGAGTAAACGCGAGCTGGAGAGAATGATTAACGATGTCATGGCGCAACAACGGCGCCGGGAGTACGCATAATGTATGCCGTATTAGGCGAAATAGAATTTGACGTCGTCGCTTACTGGGACGAATTTGAAAGCACGATGGGCGTGGATTATACCAGCCATGCCCGTATTGAAGGGAAACCGGGCGTACAATTTATCGGCGATAAGCTGGACAAAATCACCCTGAAATTCAACTTTCATAGTCAGTATTGCCAGCCGGCCACCGAGCTGAACCGTCTGCGGGAAGCGATGACCGCGCACCAGGCGATGGCGCTGGTGTTCGGCAATGGCGATTATCGCGGCTGGTTCGTGATTACCGATCTGACCGCTACCCACCAACACACCGATCCTTACGGTAACGTCATTGCCCAGGGCGGCAGTCTGTCGCTACAGGAGTACACCGGCGATCCGAAGAGCCCGTTGCTGCCTCCGGCCATCACCACCCAGGAACCGAACATTGACGAAATGTTGGATGAGCTTCCCGACGTTAGCGATTCCTGGTTCGATGAACTGCTGAGCGCCGTTGAAGAGGGTATGCGTGAAGCCAAAGAGATGATGGATGAGGTGGCCGACGCCATTGATGACATCAAAAAAACGATCGCCCAGGCGAAAGAGCTGGTGAAGGAAGCCAAAGCGCTGAAAGAAAAATGCGGCGATATCGTCGATTCGCTGAAAAAAACCATGAGTTCGATAGACGCGCTGTTCCAGCAGCCGCTGGATTTGCAAACGCTGGCCGGGCTGCCGAAAGCGCTGGCGGCGAAAATGCAGGAACTGATCGACAGTCTGCCGGGGATCCGCGAATGCGCGGGCGATGCCGGCACACTTATCGAACACGCCGAATCGCTGTTTGACGCTATCACCAGCAGCGTCGCGGAAGCGACTTACGACAGCGCCGCGACGCTGGTCAATCAGGCGCGCGGCGCGCTGCAAACAAGCGCGCCCGACGTGAGCCAGCTTGCCGCCGCCGATATTACGAGGAGTCTGTAATGCGCTACCTTGAACATGTCACCACCGACGGCGAACGCTGGGATAATCTCGCCTGGCGCTATTACGGCGATGCGCTGGCCTACGAACGCATCATCGCGGCCAATCCGCACGTCGCTATTATGCCGGTTTTGCCGTCAGGCGTGCGGCTGATCATCCCGGTTATCAGCGTCACGCAAACGACCCCGGAGCTACCGCCATGGCTGAGATAACGGTATCCGGCGGGGTGTTCGCCACCCTGACGCCTATTTTTACCCTTTGGTACGGACATAAAGAGATCACTTACGACATCGCGCCTTATGTCACCAGCATCAGTTACAGCGACAGCATTAAAAACGAGTCGGATGTTATTGCCATTGCGCTGGAAGATAGCGCCGGGCGCTGGGTAAACGAATGGTATCCGGGAAAAGGCGACACGCTGGCGCTGCGCCTGGGCTACCAGGGCGAAGATTTGCTCGATTGCGGAATCTATATCATTGATAAAATTGATATCAGCGCGCCGCCTTCGACGGTCAATATCGACGGTATCGCTACCTCGGTCAGCAAAGCGCTACGCACCAAAAACAGCCAGGGCTTTGAGGAGACGACGCTTTACGCCATCGCCAGTCGCATCGCGCAAAAACACGGTTTAACGCTGGCGGGCAAGATTGCGCCGCTGACGATTGATCGGGTTACGCAATATGCCGAAACCGACGTGGCGTTTCTCAAACGGCTGGCGAGTGAATATGGCTATACCGTGAAAGTGACGGCGACGGAGCTGATCTTTTCGCATCTGCCGACGCTGCGCTGTCTGGCGCCGGTGAAGACGCTCAGGCGGACGGATATTTCGCACTACACGTTCAAAGATACCATCAACCGGATCTACAAAAACGCCACCGTGCAGCATCAAAATAGCAAGCAAAAAGAACTGGTTATCTACACCCATGACAGCCAGGAAAAAGCCCCGACGCGCGGTGCGGCGACCAGCGCCGATACCCTGAAGATTAACAGTCGCGCTCCGGATACCGGCGCGGCGCAGGCTAAAGCCAATGCCGCGCTGGACAGCCACAACGAATACCAGCAAACCGGCACGCTCAGCATGATGGGCTGCCCGCAGTTGACGGCGGGCAACAAGATAGAACTGAGCGATTTTGGCGTACTTTCCGGGCAGTGGCTGATTGATAAATCCATGCACAAACTCACGCGCAGCGGCGGCTACACTACCGAAATCGACATTTCACGCGGACCGGCAACCAGCCAGTAAGGAGGCAATATGAAAGGCGTTACCCGCCAGACGGGCATTATCAGTGATATTGATGAGGCGGTCGTGCGCGTCAGAGTCACTCTGCCGGAGTGCGATAACCTGCGCAGTAACTGGCTTGCGGTGCTGCAACGCAATACGCAGGACAACAAAGATTACTGGTTGCCGGATATTGGCGAACAGGTCGAAGTGCTGCTCGACGACAACGGCGAGGATGGCGTGGTGCTGGGCGCGGTCTACTCCAGCGTGGATACCGCGCCGCTGGCCTCGCGCGACAAGCGCTACGTGCAGTTTTCCGACGGCGCGGCCTTTGAATATGACCGTGCGTTACACCAGCTCACCATCAACGGCGGCATAGAAAAAATCGTCATTGAAGTGAAGGAACGTACGCAGCTTACTTCACCGCAAGTAGAGATCAGGGCGCAGCACGTCACGGTGATATCAGAAACCGTAGACGTGGCGGCCACCTCCGTGGGCGTCAAGGCGGTAGATGTCAACGTGGAAGCGCCCCATACGGGCATTAAAGCGCTGAATGTCACCGTCGATGCGCCGCTCAGCACCTTTACCGGCGACGTTACCGTGATGAAAAAACTCACCTGGCTTGGCGGTATGGCAGGCAGCGGCGGCGTCGGAAACAGCGCGGTGATTACCGGCAACGTGAATGTCCTCGGCAACGTTAACGCCAGCGGTTCAGTGATGGACAGCGGCGGCAACTCCAACCACCACTCTCACTAACCTGCAAATTGCTGCTGGATGGTGGCTTCGCCTTATCCAGCCTGCAAAAGGTGCATAAACACCGGCCCGGTAAGCGCAGAAGCGCCACCGGGCAAATTGCTGGAGGATATTTATTTCAGCGCAACGTGATTAAGCCCTTTTCCCGCGCTATTTCCGATGAAAATGTAATCACTTTGCGCTGCAAATATTGCATATATGTATATTGGAAAACTAGCGTTATTTTTTACTTTAACTTCGCCCTGTTTACATAAAATCTGCTGTTCAGGAATGATCCTCTCAGTTTTGTCTGGTAGACTTCGCTGAATTACAACTTCTTGATTGCTATAATGATAAAATTATTTATAAAGTACGTTTCGATAGGCGTACTTAATACTGCTTTGCACTGGGCTATCTTTGCCCTTTGCGTCTATGGATTTCAAACAAGTCAGGCTTTGGCAAACGTAACGGGCTTTGCTGTCGCTGTCAGTTTTAGTTTTTTCGCTAACGCCCGGTTTACCTTTGGAGCCAGCGTATCAACCGGACGTTATTTGCTGTACGTCGGTTTTATGGGCGTGCTGAGCGCCGTCGTGGGATGGACAGGCGACAAGTGTGCTATGCCTCCCATTTTTACGCTCATTGTATTTTCCGCAATTAGCCTTATTTGCGGATTTTTATATTCCAGATTCATTGTTTTCAGGAATGAGAAATGAAAATTTCATTAGTGGTTCCCGTCTTTAATGAAGAGGACGCGATCCCTATTTTCTATAAAACGGTCAGAGAATACAGTTCACTTAAACCTTATGACGTTGAGATTGTCTTCGTTAATGATGGGAGTCACGATGCGACTGAATCAATCATCAGTGCATTAGCTGTTGCCGATCCTCTTGTTGTTCCGATCTCATTTACCCGAAATTTTGGTAAAGAACCTGCACTTTTTGCCGGATTAGATCACGCGACCGGAGATGTGGTGATCCCTATCGATGTTGATTTACAAGATCCCATCGAAGTAATCCCACATTTGATCAATAAATGGCAGGCTGGCGCAGAAATGGTGCTGGCTAAGCGTATCGATCGTTCAACGGATGGCCACCTGAAGCGTAAAAGCGCTGAGTGGTTCTACAGGCTGCATAACAAAATCAGTACGCCAAAGATTGAAGAGAATGTCGGTGATTTTCGATTGATGTCGCGCGAGATTGTAGAAAATATCAAGCTATTACCAGAACGTAACCTTTTCATGAAAGGTATACTTTCATGGGTTGGAGGTCAAACAGATGTTGTCGAATATGCCCGTGCTGAACGTGTCGCAGGTAGCTCAAAATTTAATGGCTGGAAACTCTGGAACCTGGCGCTGGAGGGGATTACAAGTTTTTCTACTTTCCCTTTGCGTATCTGGACGTATATAGGAGTGAGCGTTTCTGCCCTCTCCCTGATATATGCCATGTGGATGATCATTGATAAATTGATGTGGGGAAACCCTGTTCCTGGTTATCCTTCGCTTATGACCGCGATTCTCTTCTTAGGCGGCATCCAGCTTATCGGCATAGGCATCATGGGTGAATATATCGGACGCGTTTACACGGAGGTGAAGCAAAGACCCCGCTATATCGTGAAAAACAAAAAAACAATGATGGAATAATGATTACTATGCTCAAGATATTACCGAAAACGGCGATGATACTACTGGCTTTTTTGGCCATTTTTCTTATTGAATGGTATACCCCCATTCACTCTGATGATTACCGCTATTACCTTTTAGGAATTTCGCCGGAATCACATTTTCATCATTATATGACCTGGAGTGGCAGGATTATAGCTGATTACACCAGCGCACTCATCCTGTATACACGTTCTCAACTCGTGTATTCCATCAGCGCTGCCGTTTCGACACTGGTATTTTGTTATTTCATTGTGAAGACACCCTCAGGCACATTACGCTGGAATAAATCCGACTACTTATTATTCCCACTAATATTCTTCACTTACTGGATTTCGAACCCGAATTTGGGTCAAACCACTTTCTGGATCGTTGGTGCTGCGAATTATTTGTGGACGAATCTGTTCGTTGTTGCATGGCTGTTCTTCTTTTACACCATAACAATAAAAAACAGTAAAGCGATCAGCCCGTGGGTTGCATTACTAAGCTTTATGGCAGGCTGTTCCAATGAAAGCGTCTCACCTTTCGTCTCGCTTATTTCTGTTCTGGCCATTGCATACGAGTTATGGCAAAACAAATCTGTTTCGCGCAATAAGATAGTTTATAGTCTCTGTGCAATCGCAGGTTCATGCGTATTGATACTTTCTCCGGGCAATTTCATCCGCGCCAGCGGCAAAGAATTCTGGTATGGAAGGCCGATTTTTGAACGTATTTTCATTCACTTAACAGAACGCGTTCATAACCATCTGGCGCTGATCTGGATAGCTTATGTTGTTTTGTTATTGCTGGTCTTACTGGTCATATTCAATAAGCAGATTCGCGCCAAAATTGATAAAACGTCCCTTATCTGCGCTGCGTTAGTCGTATGTATAGGTATTAGCACTTCCTTAATCATGTTCGCGTCGCCGTCCTACCCCGATCGGGTTATGAACGGTACGTTTATGTTTTTCCTTTTAGCTATCTCCTTCATCGCTTACGCCCTGTTGAAAAGTGGCGTTAAGGCTGGAGTCGTAGGCGTAACTGCCGTGACTGTCCTCTGTGGTATCGTATTCCTTTGGTCCTATTCATTGATGCTTAACGGTTATAAAAAAACGGCCGGACAGGAAATCGTAAGACAAAAAATCATTACTAAAGAAATAGCGGCAGGTAAACAGAAGTTTATCATCCCTGACTATTATTTCGTCAAATTGCAAAATAGCGGTGGTCATTTTGGTTTATTCCATGATCCTGCTGTTTACGGCGAGTATTATCATGTACAAGCTATTTTCAAAAAGAAAATCAATTTTGATTATTCTGTAATCGCTAATGGAGCGAAGCACAGCCTTCCCAATGAAACGACGGCTTATAGCAACACCCGCGGGGATTTCGCTATTATCAGCCGGGAGCAGCTAACGGGTTCGATCACACTCTCAGTTAATGGACGGCAGAAAACGATTCCAGTTGAGAAAATGAAGCACGCAGAAATCAATGATGAATTCTGGTACTACGCTTCTGTAGGCAAAGGTGAAATTACAGCAATTTCATTTTAACTTTACGTAAAACGCGATCTTCGCCATTTAACAAAATGTGCATCAACACAGGCCCGGTAAGCGCAGAAGCGCCACCGGGCAAAACACATTCTGACCCCGCCATCAATTATTTCCTTAAAGCGCTTTAATATCTCTCCCCCCGCCGGAAGGCGAAAATAGCCTCATGAACACAAAAACACGACCCTCGACCCTGCACTGGCAACCTGCCTTGCAACGTCCTGAAGAATACGTCTGCGGGCTGGATGATATTCATCAGGCAATACACATCATTCTGCGCACGCCGCGCGGCAGCGATCCCCACAGGCCGCTTTTTGGCAGCAATCTGTGGCGCTATATCGATTACCCGATCGAGCGGGCTATTCCGCACGTTGTTCGCGAGTCGGTGGAGGCGATTCGCATGTGGGAACCCCGCTGCTGGTTGCTGAAGGTGACGCCGACGATTGACGGTGAACACCTGACGTTACGCGTGCAATGGCGCACCGCAGACGGCGTAATTAACTCAACGGAGGTGTTATGGCGATAGCCGAACCCGACTTTATTGACCGCGATCCCGCGCAAATCACCAGCGAGATGATTGCGCAATATGAAGAAGCCAGCGGTAAAAAACTCTACCCGGCGCAGGCTGAGCGGCTGCTCATTGACCTGTTTGCTTATCGTGAAAACCTTGTCCGCATCGCCATCCAGGAGGCGGCTAAGCAAAACCTGGTCGCGTATTCCCGCGCGCCGATGCTGGATTATTTAGGCGAGCTGGTTGGCGTTCACCGTCTGCCCGCTCAGGCGGCAAAAACCACGCTGCAGTTTTCTGTTACTCAAGCGGCTAAAAGTAACCAGGTGATTCCACAGGGTACCCGCGCCAGCGCGTCGGATAGCGTGATGTTCGCCACCGACGAAGATGTTCTGTTGCCTGCGGGCAGCCTGAGCGTTGCGGTAACTGCAACCTGTGTAGCAACCGGTGAATCCGGCAATAACTGGCAACCTGCGCAAATCAGCGCGCTGGTGGATCGGGTAGGCAATTACGATCTCAGCGTCACCAATCTGACGGCCTCAAGTGGCGGCTGCGGCGAAGAGAACGACGACGCGCTACGTAAACGCGTCCAGCTAGCGCCGGAAAGTTTCAGCAACGCGGGCAGCTATGGCGCCTATCGCTTCCATACGCTCTCGGTCAGCCAGTCGATTATCGACGTGGCGGTGCTGGGGCCGGATGAAGGGCTGGCGGAAGGCTGCGTGGAACTCTATCCGCTGACCCTGAACGGACTGCCGGGGCCGGAGCTTCTTGCCCAGATCGAACGGGAGGTGAGCAAAGAGAAAAAGCGCCCGCTAACCGATAAGGTGAGCGCTAAATGTTCTCCGCGCGTACCTTATCAGATCCGCGCCCGGTTGACGCTGTTTACCACCGCCGATCAGGAGACGACGCTTGCCGCCGCGCGTGAAGCGATTAATACATGGACGCGCTCGCGCCAGACCCGGCTGGGCCAGGACATTGTGCCAAACCAGATAATTAAAGTGCTGCAGGTTGATGGCGTTTACGACGTGGCGCTGGATATGCCCGCGAAAAAGGTATTGCAGGCACACGAATGGGCGGAATGCACGGCCATTGACGTGACGATTGCCGGGGTCAGCGATGGATAAACTGCTTCTGCCGCCGCCGCTAGCCAGCGACGAACGTTTTTCGATTCTGGCGAATATTGCCGCCGAACGCTTTGCGCAAATCGACCTGACGGCGTTGCTGGTCTATCTGGTGGATATCGTTGATGCCTCGGCACTGCCCTCGTTGGCCGGACAGTTTCATGTTCAGGGGCTTGAAGGCTGGCTATTTGCCGCCAATGAACAGGAGAAACGAGAGTTAATTAAACAGGCGATTGAACTGCATAAATATAAAGGAACTCCCTGGGCCGTTCGCCGCGTTCTGGAAATATTATCCTTACCCGGCACGATTTCCGAATGGTTTGAGTATGGCGGTAAGGCTTATTTTTTTAAAGTTGAAATTGATCTAATTAACCAGGGCATGGATGAAAATCTGTTTAATAACCTGGTCGATCTTATTCATGAGTATAAGAACGTGCGCTCAAAGCTGGAAGCGTTAATTGTCTGGATAATTAACCAAAGCGCTATTCCTGTTATCGGCAGCGCGCTTTACGGTGGAGAAATAACGACCATCTTACCCTTCCAGGTTCTGGAAGTTCAACAAACTAAACCGATCTATTTCGGTACAGGGCAATGGAGCCTTGAAATTACATCTATTTACCCGGAGTAATTATGGATAATGAGTTTTATACCCTCCTGACCGACAGGGGAATGGCGAAAATCGCCAGCGCCCTTGCGGATAAGAAACAGATACATCTGCAAAAGATGGCGGTTGGCGACGGCGGCGGACAATATTATGAGCCCACCGCCAGCCAGACCAATTTACGCCACGAAGTCTGGCGGGGCGAGATGAATACGCTGACCGTTGCGCCGAATAATCCCAACTGGCTGATTGCCGAACTGGTACTGCCGGAAGAGATTGGCGGCTGGTACGTACGTGAAGTGGGCGTATTCGACGACGAGGGCGAGCTAATCGCCATCGGCAAGTTCCCGGAATCCTACAAACCGCTGCTGCCCGGCGGCTGTGGCAAGCAGGTTTGTATCCGCCTGATTATGGAGGTCTCCAACACCACGGCGGTGACGCTGACGGTCGATCCGAGCATCGTGCTGGCGACGCGCGACTATGTGGATGCCCGGCTGGACGAGCATGAACATTCGACAAATCACCCGGATGCGACATTAACGCAGAAAGGCTTTACGCAACTCAGTAACGCCACCGACAGCGATGACGAAACCAAAGCGGCTACGCCAAAGGCGGTAAAAGCGGCGATGGCGGAAGCGCGTAATCACACGCATACCTGGAACCAGATCACCGGCGTTCCGGACGGCACGCTGACGCAAAAAGGGATTGTTAAGCTTAATAGTGCGACGGACAGCACCAGCACAACGGAAGCGGCAACGCCGAGTGCAGTCAAGGCGGCGATGGATAAGGCGAATGCTGCAGCTCCGGCCAGCCATACTCACGCCTGGAACCAGATTACCGGCGTCCCGGACGGTACGCTGACGCAAAAAGGGATCGTGAAGCTTAACAGCGCGACGGACAGCACCAGTACCACAGAAGCGGCAACGCCCAGTGCGGTAAAGGCGGCGATGGATAAGGCAAACGCGGCGGCCCCGGCCAGCCATACTCATACGCAGTTTTTTACCACAAATGGGACATTTACGGTTCCAGATGGAGTGACGACTCTATTTGTCGAAATAATGGGCGGCGGCGGCGGTGGGGCTGGCGGGTCTCAATCAATCAATTACGAGGCGCGTGGCGGTCACGCTGGAGAACAAATTGTCAGTATTGTTAATGTAGTTCCAGGCCAACAATTTCCCGTAAAAATTGGAGCTGGTGGGAGTGGGGGAGCATTTTGGTCAAATCCCCCGACGACATCAGTAGGAACAGTGACTGATCAAACGACTCTCTATAGAAAGAGTTTTGATGGCGGTAGCACCTCCTTCTCAGACATCACTGCGGCTGGGGGGATTGGAGGCGAAAGTATTTACCATACTAGAAATATTCAACCTTATATTAAATTTGTTGATCATCCTATGCCATATGTCTCGCACGAAATGGTTTTATATGCAGAATTATACTATGGACACAGCGGTGAAGGCTCACTTTATGGAACCGGAGGGAAACCAGGAACAGTTATAACCGAATCATTAGCGAATGGAGGATATAAAGCAAATATGATACCTCCTACATCAGCGACAGGCTATGGTGCAGGAGGGGCTGGCGGCTCCTATCTTCCACCATTTAATTACCAAAATAGTGACTTAACAAATCTTGGAAATACCAGTGGCACAAAAGGCTCCTCCGGTTTCGTGAAAATTTCATGGTAAATTAAAATGGCAAAATACGCATATTATGATCCACAATCATTTATTGTCCTAGACTGGATGGATACAGAACTCTACAATTATCCAGAAAGAAAATATTTGATTGAAGTTACTGAACAACAATGGCAAGAATACGCAAACACGAATAATCGTACCTGGGTTAATAGTGAAACATTATCATTTGTCACTGCTCCACCACCAGGTAACTTTTATAAGCTGGAAAAAGGCGAATGGGTATTTGATGAAACTCAGATGCGTATGGTTCTTAGCGATATAAAAGCAGCCAAAATTCAGCAAATCAAAGCTCACCGTGATGATGTTACCGCCGATTATATCGTTATCGACGGCAACCATTTCCACAGCGATGCTAACAGCCGTATTCAGCAAATGTCACTCACCAGAATGGGTCAGGCAAAGCAGATTCCGGCAGGGTTAATGTGGCAGACCAAAAATAACGGTTTGATTAAACTGACCAACGACATCGCCGCGCAGTTTGAAACCGTCACTATGGATCACGACATGCGCCTGTTTGCCAACGCGCAGCGGCATATTGCGGCGGTAGAAGCGCTGGGGGATATCCAGGAAGTGCTCGACTACGACTATTCATCAGGCTGGCAGCCATGAGTCAAACCACCGTCTGGCTCGCCTGCTATAAGGGGCGATCGGAGTATCGCGGCATCGCCAGGTTTGCCGACTGGCTCACGCGCAAAGTCACGCGCGGTATCTACTCTCACTGTGAACTGGCGGTAGAACACGGCGGTAATGAATACCTGTGCTACTCTGCATCGTTTCGCGATCGCGGCGTGCGGGGAAAGATAATACCGTTACCGGACGATAAGTGGGATAAGCTACCGTTAAAGGCCACGTTGCCGGAAGTGGAAGTCTTTTTCCGCAAACATAACGGCAAACGCTATGACTGGCAGGGCGCGCTCGGTATCGCGCTGTATAACCGGGAGCGCAAAGATAGACTGTTTTGCAGCGAGTTTTGCGCTGAATTTCTCGGGCTAAACGATAGCTGGCGCTACTCCCCCAGCCACCTTTATGCCTTAGTCAGTAGCTGGCAATACGATTGTTGAATCTCTCGCCGGGTATAAAGCCCGGCGGTGTTGAATTAAAGTAATACCCTTTATTATTTTTTAGCATCAAATGTTCAGTTTGCATAGCAAATGAAGTATTATAAAAAACCATCTTATAGTATTTTTACCAATTGATACGTGAACCCCCTACGATAATAACATTTATTTAACAAGCTAGCTTTCTTCATTGGAGGAAGAAAAAATCAAACTCTTACATTGCTTATTATTTTCCATATCTAAAAAAGGAAGTGGATTACGGGAATACTGGCGGCATGAGATTATTCGCAGGAATGAATTTTCATTATGTCGATTACTTATGCAGGCCAATAACAATCGCCGTCGTAACTTTTTATTTTGGTGGCATCTGGCAAATGAGATGTATATCTATGGTTCAAAAAAACAGAAAAAAACTGAATTATGGATTAATCGCAAGCTAAATTCCAAATTTGGAATTGATATAGAGCTGGGAGCAGTAAAAAGGGGAAATAAGATCACTCCCATCCCAACTCTTATTTTATATCTCCCCATGGAAATATAAAAGACAGAACAATCACTAAACCATTTATCAACTTACATTACATATATTAATAACATTATAAACAAATTAATTACATTCACATCTTGAATGTAATTAAACTTCAATAACCATATGAACACTAATTTTGTTGCAATATAAAGCACATTAAATATAGTGGAACATGGCTAAAAACACCTAATATTCACCGGGGAATATAATGATTATTGTTTCTGTGCTCAGACAAAGCAAAGACTTCACCACAAAACATGCTCAATGGTTACATAAGCAGCTCAAAGGTTATGATTCTGTTTGTTTAACAGATGCGCTAAAGATAAAAGGGGTAAATACAGCGCCTCTTTTGTATGATTGGCCAGGATGGTGGGCAAAACTAGAACTTTTCAATCCACTGCATCCTGTTCTTGGTAATGAGGATATTCTCTATATTGATATAGATAGCGTTGTTGTGGGAGATATTACTCCTCTGACAACTATGAAAAAAATAACATTACTTAATGACTTTTCTCAGCATGGTGCTTCAGTTGCGCCAGCAACAGGTATTATGTTTATTCCTGCACCCGCAAAAAAAAATGTGTGGGATGAATTTATGAAAAATCCTGAAAAGGAAATCAATGCTATAAGAACCCCGCCCTATCATGGCGATCAAGGATTTATCGGCAGAATATGTCAAGATGCTGAAAGATGGCAAAACATCTTACCCGGAAGAATTATTAGTTACAAAGCTAATATAGCAACACCAAAAATGATTGGTTTTAACCCTGAACTATACGATGGGACAGGTAATGGAAAATTACCTGACGGAGCAAGCATAGTCTGTTTTCATGGTTCCCCTCGCCCCTGGAACACAGCATTGCCCTGGGTGCCTTATTTTAGTTTAAAAAACACAATCCAAAGCAAAGTGAAACAATATAAGTTATCACTGCGTTAAAGCTTCCTTCTCTTCAATGCCGGCGCTTTTCTTTACGCCACCAGAACCTCTATATATTTCTAATACGGTAGCGTAAGCGCCATCGGGCGATACGTTGCCAGATGGCGACGCAGGCGCGTCATCCGGCCTGTCACGTGCCCACACTGGATCATGAGCGTAATTTGTTTGAATAATCTTCCTTCACGCGATAAACAATAACTATGGTCTGGCTCGATCCTGACCCGTTGATAACAAACACAACATACTTGCAAGGAAAACAACATGCTCGCCGTCATTACCCGGCTGTTCCCGTTATGGGCGCTGCTGCTCTCTCTCATTGCGTATTACACACCATCCACCTTTACTCCTGTTGGGCCGTGGGTCGCGACACTACTGATGTTGATTATGTTCGGTATGGGGGTCCATCTTAACGTTGACGACTTTAAACGCGTGCTCTCCCGACCAGCCCCTGTCGCCGCAGGGATATTCCTGCACTATCTGGTAATGCCGCTCGCGGCATGGCTGCTGGCGTTGCTGTTTAAGATGCCGCCAGATCTGTCCGCCGGGATGGTACTGGTCGGCAGCGTAGCCAGCGGCACCGCCTCTAACGTAATGATCTATCTGGCGAAGGGAGACGTCGCGCTCTCAGTCACCATTTCATCGGTCTCCACGCTGGTCGGCGTGGTCGCCACACCACTACTCACGCGCCTGTACGTCGATGCCCATATTCAAGTCGACGTGATGGGTATGCTGCTGAGCATTCTACAGATTGTGGTCATTCCAATCACGCTGGGGCTGGTGATTCACCATCTGTTTCCGCGCGTAGTGAAAGTGGTAAAACCTTATCTGCCAGCATTCTCGATGGTGTGCATTTTGGCAATCATCAGCGCGGTGGTCGCGGGTTCAGCTTCACATATCGCCTCCGTCGGCTTTATGGTGATCATCGCGGTGATCCTGCATAACACCCTTGGCCTGCTTGGCGGATACTGGGGTGGACGTCTGTTCGGTTTTGATGAGTCAACCTGTCGAACGCTGGCGATCGAAGTCGGGATGCAGAACTCTGGTCTTGCTGCTGCATTGGGTAAAATCTACTTTGGCCCGCTCGCAGCGCTGCCTGGCGCGCTGTTCGCAGTGTGGCACAACCTTTCAGGGTCACTACTGGCTGGTTACTGGTCCGGGAAACCGATTGTTGAAAAATCGGGCGAAACGGCAAAGGTAAATTAAAATATTGCCGGGTGGCGCAAGCTTACCCGGCTTACACGCTATCCGCCCGTTGCGTATTGCCGTAGACTAAATGCATCGGCTAACTGAGGGCACCCGTATGGCACTCCCCCGCATTACCCAAAAAGAGATGACCGAGCGCGAACAGCGCGAACTGAAAACGTTGCTGGACCGCGCCCGTATTGCGCACGGTCGTCCTCTGACCAATTCTGAGACCAACAGCGTAAAAAAGGAGTACATCGATAAGCTGATGGCGCTGCGTGAGGCTGAAGCAAAAAAAGCCCGCCAGTTGAAGAAAAAGCAGGCGTATAAACCCG
The DNA here is from genome assembly GCF_046550775.1 of Salmonella sp. SAL04202. Lineage (NCBI taxonomy): Bacteria > Pseudomonadati > Pseudomonadota > Gammaproteobacteria > Enterobacterales > Enterobacteriaceae > Salmonella > Salmonella sp. SAL04202. The sequence goes on from NZ_JBGDXK010000006.1 coordinate 188,468, forward strand.
ATACGGAAGCGTCATTCTCCTGGTCGGCGAATACGCCGACGCGCGGCAGACGTTAACGTCCTTTCTTCTTTCGTCCCGGCGAGGTAAAGCGCTTACCGCTTGATGCCGGGCGCGCTTTCTCATTGCTTTTTTCGATCGCAACGACCGGTCGCTTAATACCCGTGGTCTTCGGCTTCGCTTTGGCCTTTGGTTTGGCTTCGGAAGAGGAACGCTCAATCAACTTAAACAGATCGATCAGCTCATCGTCCGTCAGATCGCGCCACTCGCCCAGCGGAATCCCGCTCAGGCTGACGTTCATAATGCGCGTACGCTCCAGTTTCGTCACTTCATAACCAAAGTATTCACACATACGACGGATCTGACGGTTTAATCCCTGCACCAGGGTAATGCGAAAGACAAACGGCGCCTCTTTTTTCACCTTACATTTTTTGGTGACAGTACCCAGAATCGGCACACCAGCGCCCATACCACGAATAAACTCGTCGGTAATCGGTTTATCCACCGTCACCAGATACTCTTTTTCGTGATCGTTACCGGCACGCAGAATCTTATTGACCAGATCGCCGTGGTTAGTCAGAAATATCAGCCCCTGCGAGTCTTTATCCAGACGACCAATCGGGAAGATACGTTTGCTGTGGTTCACAAAATCGACAATATTGTCGCGTTCGCCGTCTTCAGTGGTACTGACAATGCCAACCGGTTTATTCAGCGCAATCAGCACTAAATCATCCGCTTCTCGCGGCTCAATCAACCGACCATTTACTTTAACAACATCCCCGGCGACTACCTGATCGCCAATGGCGGCGCGTTTGCCGTTGATAAAAACATTGCCCTGTTCGATAAAACGGTCCGCCTCGCGACGCGAACAGATGCCGCTTTCACTGATATATTTATTAAGCCGGGTAGATGTGTCGGTCAGCATATTTACTCTCTGAGAAATTTTTCTACATAAACGTCGGGAATGTGACTTACCACATCAAATCGTCAGGAACTTTAAAATCGGCATACGGATCATCTTCGTCCTGCTCTTCCTGACTCAGCGCACTGTTTACGACAATACTGTCCGCATCTCGTTGTGCGATTTTATCGGCGACGCTCGCGGGAATAATCGCATATTCACATTCACCGCTGTTATTGATAACCAAACGCGCAATCGCGAGACGCCCATTAATCAGTTGCGTCTGGGTAAGCTTATCCACGTCTATTTTTTTGATGACGTTATTATCGGTGAAGTTAAAACCAATATCGCCTTTAGATACATTGATTCTATTCATTTCAATAAGTTGCTTAACCTGAGCTTTAAACTCTTTCGCTAAAACCGCTTGTTTTTGCTGTTCACTGAGTTGTTTATCACGCTCAAGTTGCGCCTTTTTATTTTCTTCCACCGCCTCTCTGGCCTCACGAGCCTGAACGCGTGATTTTTTAGCCGTGCGCTGGACTTTGGCCATTTTTTTGCTGGTCACTAATCCCGCTTGTAGCAGTTGCTCTTGTAAGGTCAGTTTTGCCATTTTCGTCTCTAAACGTGTTAAATAATTTTGCGGATTATACCTGTAATTTTTCAGGCGATACCAGATAGCAGATCTGGCCTGGCGTCACTTTTAGCGACCGCGCGTTGCCTGTAACACGCGCAACATCATGAGCCATATCAGTAAGACATTAAATGGATAATGGTAGCATTATTACGTTTTGACATTTCCTGATGAGGTGGAGAAGTAATGGAACTGCTTTTATTAAGTAACTCGACGCTGCCGGGTAAAGCCTGGCTGGAACACGCTCTGCCGCTGATAGCGAATCAATTGAACGGTCGACGCTCAGCCGTGTTTATTCCGTTTGCCGGCGTCACGCAAACATGGGACGAGTACACGGATAAAACCGCAGAGGTACTTGCGCCATTAGGGATAAACGTCACAGGGATTCATCGTGTCGCCGATCCGCTTGCGGCGATTGAGAAAGCGGAAATCATTATTGTCGGCGGCGGAAATACCTTCCAGCTACTGAAAGAATCGCGTGAACGCGGGCTGCTGGCGCCGATGGCGGACAGGGTAAAACGCGGCGCGCTGTATATCGGCTGGAGCGCGGGCGCCAACCTTGCCTGCCCGACTATCCGCACGACCAACGATATGCCGATCGTCGATCCAAACGGTTTCGACGCGCTGGATCTGTTCCCGCTGCAAATTAATCCTCACTTCACTAACGCCTTGCCGGAAGGTCATAAGGGCGAGACCCGCGAGCAGCGTATTCGCGAACTGCTGGTGGTCGCGCCGGAACTGACAGTGATTGGTTTGCCGGAAGGTAACTGGATTCAGGTGAGCAACGGCCAGGCGGTTCTCGGCGGCCCGAATACCAGCTGGGTGTTTAAAGCGGGCGAAGAGGCCGTGGCGCTGGAAGCGGGTCATCGCTTTTAATCTCTGGCCACATTGAATGCCGAATGACGGGCCTACACGCATGTTCTCCGTAGGCCGGAAGACGTTTACACCGCCATCCGGCATTTCACTTAATACTCGCCCCGTTCCTCGTCCTGATCCGGCTGTTCCAGTACGCTATAGGCGACCGAACAGAACAGTGAGTTAAGACGCTTCATATCGCCCAGCAGCCCTAAATGGAGCGAGCTGGTTTCAATACTTTGCACGTTCTGCTGGTGCAGGCGGTCGACATGCGCATGTGAGTATCGGCGATTAAGTATACGGAAGCGATGTTTACTGCGGCGCAACCGACGGGCGCTGGTGACATCGCCGGAGAAAAAGACCGACATCGCCAGTTGCAGATTACTGAGCAGTTGATCGTAAAGCGCATCCAGCTCTTTCAATCCTTCTTCTGAAAATGCCCGACGCGCCGCCAGCGACTTGTCGGCAATCTCGCTGCCCATTCGCTCGATAATATCCGACGCCTGTTCGAGGTTCAGGGCCATCTCAATAATCTCCGCCCACCGACGGGACTCCTCCGCCGCCAGCTCGTCTTTCGGCATTCGCGCCAGATAAAGCTTAATCGCGGTGTAGAGCACGTTAACGTCATCCGCCAGCTTGCGCAGCGCTTTCTCTTCACGCGGCTCGCCGTGCATGACCTTTTTTAGCCCTTCCATCATCTGTTCCATCGCATCGCCAATGCGCAACACCTCACGGGCAGCATTAGCCAGCGCCAGCGTTGGCGTATCCAGCGCGCTGACATCCAGATGTTTCGGCTTCAGATGGGTATCCAGTTCAGGCTCATCACGAATAATTCGTTTACAAAAACGCGCCATCAGCTCGGCAAATGGCACCATCGCCAGGCAGCGCACCAGGTTATAGAAAACGTGGAAATAGATCACCAGCTCTGACTTCGGTAGCGATAGCTCATCCATCAGATTCGCCAGCGGATGGACAAACGGCAGGATGACCAGGCTGCCGATCAATTTGAACAATAGGCTGCCGAGCGCTACGCGACGCGCGGCAGCATTGGCGGCGCTGTTATTGAGCATCGCCAGCAGCCCCGATCCCAGATTGGCGCCGATGACCAGGCACAACGCCACCGGGAACGATATAATCCCCGCCGCCGTCAGGGTCGCCGTCAGCAACACCGCCGCCAGGCTGGAATAACTGATAATAGCGAACATCGCGCCAATCAGCGCATCCAGCATAATGTCGCCCGTCAGCGACGCGAAAATGACCTGCACGCCATTAGCCTGAGTGATCGGCGTCACCGCCTGCACAATCAGCTCCAGCGCCAGTAGAATCAGGCCAAGCCCGATACCGACGCGACCCAGCTGCCCGGCGCGGGACTGCTTACGTCCTAAAAAGAAAATCACGCCGATAAAAATCAGCAGCGGCGACAGCCACGACAAATCAAAGGTGAGAATACGCGCCATTAGCGCAGTACCCACATCAGCGCCCAGCACAATCACCAGAGCTGGCGTCAGGGCGACAAGATCCTGGGCGACAAACGACGTTACCAATAAAGTGGTGGCGTTACTGCTTTGTACCAGTGCGGTAACACCGATACCCGCACAAAAGGCGAGCGGTTTCTTTTCCACGCTGCGGCTGAGAACAGTGCGTAGACGCGCGCCAAACACGCGCATTACGCCAGTACGAACGATATGTGTTCCCCATACCAACAGCGCAACGGCAGAAAGTAGATGGAGCAAAGTTAACACGGCGTCAGGTTCTCCTTATCGTTATACGTTTTCCTGAAGCTCACTTGCGATAAATTGCCTGATGGCGCACAGCGTTAAGGCCTGCTGGCGTTGCACGCCACCGGGCTTACCATACGTAATACGGTATGCTGGATAAGGCGTTTACGCCGCCATCCGGCAAATTCAGCGTAGAGCCTTCCTTCAGTATAAGGGTTTAATTGTAAGAAAGAGACAAGGCACCCAATGAGTGCCTTGTATGTTGTAAGGAAAAGTGACGATTTTATGAATCAGTCCGCATCGTAACCCAGGTTCGGCGCCAGCCACCGCTCAACGTCCTCAACGCTCATTCCTTTACGAAAAGCATAATCTGTCACCTGATCGCGTTGGATCTGCGCTACCGCGAAGTATTTGCTCTCAGGATGGCTGAAGTACCAGCCGGAGACCGACGCGCCAGGCCACATGGCGAAAGATTCGGTGAGCTTCATCCCGGTGTGTTTTTCGACATCCAGTAGCTGCCAGATAGTGCCTTTTTCGGTATGTTCCGGGCAGGCAGGATAACCCGGCGCCGGGCGAATCCCCTGGTAGTTTTCGCGGATTAATTCGTCGTTACTCAGGCTCTCGTTCGGCGCATATCCCCAGTAAACCTTACGTACACGCTCATGCAGATACTCGGCAAACGCTTCCGCCAGACGGTCGGCAATCGCTTTCACCATGATCTTGTTATAGTCGTCGTGTTGCGCTTCGTAAGCATCAGCCAGATCGTCTTCTTCAAGACCGCCGGTGACGGCAAACGCGCCGATGTAATCCGCTTTGCCGCTCAGTTTCGGCGCGACAAAATCCGCCAGACAGTAGTTGGCAAAACCGACTTTCTCGGTCTGCTGGCGCAGGTGGTGGCTGACCGTCAGAACATGAGTACGGGTTTCGTCGCGATAAATTTCGATGTCATCGCCAATGCGGTTCGCCGGGAACAGGCCCACCACGCCACGCGGATTCAACAGTTTCTCGGCGCTGAGTTTATCCAGCATATCATTGGCGTCTTTAAACAGACGCTGCGCCTCAACGCCCACCACCTCATCTTCCAGAATGCGCGGGTATTTGCCGGCCAGCGACCAGGTCATAAAGAACGGCGTCCAGTCGATGTAGTTGCGCAGAGTTTCGATGCTGGCTTCCACCTCCTGCACGCCCAGACGGTGGGCTACCGGCGGGGTGTAGCGTTCCCAATCGAATGCCAGATCGTTATCGCGCGCCGCTTCCAGCGTGACCGGCGGCGTACGCGGTTTTTTGCGGGCGTGCTGAATACGCACGGTTTCGTACTCTTTGCGGGTACGGGCGACAAAGTCATCGCGCTGGTTGTCGGAGAGTAGCGCCGCCACCACGCCCACGGTACGCGAAGCATTCTGCACGTAGACCGTCGGACCGCTGTAGTTCTGCTCGATTTTCACCGCCGTATGCGCTTTCGAAGTGGTTGCGCCGCCGATCAGTAGCGGGATAGTAAAGCCCTGACGCTCCATCTCTTTCGCCACGTTAACCATCTCGTCCAGCGACGGGGTAATCAGCCCGGAAAGACCGATCAGATCGGCATTCACTTCACGCGCCGTTCTGAGGATTTTCTCCGCTGGCACCATCACGCCAAGATCGACGATTTCGTAGTTGTTGCATTGCAGCACCACGCCAACAATGTTCTTGCCAATGTCGTGCACATCGCCCTTCACGGTGGCGATGACCATCTTGCCGTTGCTGGAGCCTTTTTCTTTGCTGGCTTCAATAAACGGCTCCAGGTAGGCCACCGCTTGTTTCATCACGCGAGCGGATTTCACCACCTGCGGCAGGAACATTTTCCCTTCGCCGAACAGGTCGCCGACCACGTTCATGCCGTCCATCAGCGGGCCTTCGATCACCTCAATCGGGCGGGCGGCCTGCTGGCGGGCTTCTTCGGTATCCTGTTCGATAAATTCGGTAATGCCTTTCACCAGCGAGTATTCGAGACGCTTTTTCACGTCCCAGCTACGCCATTCCGCCTGCTGGGCGTTGGCAGCTTCGTCGGTTTTGCTGCCGCGATATTTCTCCGCCAGTTCCAGCAAACGCTCGGTGCCGTCATCGCGACGGTTAAGAATGACATCTTCAACCGCATCGCGCAGCTCGGCGGGCAGATCGTCATAAATCGCCAGTTGCCCGGCGTTGACGATGCCCATGTCCATGCCGTTGCGGATGGCGTAGTAGAGGAATACCGCGTGGATAGCCTCACGTACCGGGTCGTTGCCGCGGAACGAGAAGGACACGTTAGACACGCCGCCGGAGATCAGCGCGTGCGGCAGCTCGCGTTTGATGTCTTCACAAGCGCCGATAAAGTCCTGCGCGTAGTTGTTGTGCTCTTCAATACCGGTCGCCACGGCGAAGATATTCGGGTCGAAGATGATGTCTTCCGGCGGGAAACCCACCTCTTCGGTGAGAATTTTGTACGCCCGGCGGCAAATTTCGATTTTACGCGCGCGGGTATCGGCCTGCCCCTGCTCGTCAAAAGCCATCACCACCACCGCGGCGCCGTAGCGACGCAGAAGCTTCGCGTGATGGATAAAGGTCTCCACACCCTCTTTCATCGAAATAGAGTTGACGATGCCTTTACCCTGAATGCACTTCAGCCCTTTTTCGATGACTTCCCATTTGGAGGAGTCGATCATGATTGGTACACGGGCAATATCCGGCTCACCGGCAATCAGGCTGAGGAAACGCACCATCGCCGCTTCGGCGTCGAGCATCCCCTCATCCATATTGATATCAATAATCTGCGCGCCGCTTTCTACCTGCTGACGGGCGACATCCAGCGCTTCGCTGTATTTCTCTTCTTTGATCAGCCGTTTAAATTTGGCCGAGCCGGTGACGTTAGTACGTTCGCCGACGTTGACAAACAGGCTATCGTCGCCAATGTTCAGCGGCTCCAGGCCGGAAAGGCGGCAGGCGACCGGGATATCCGGCAGCTGGCGCGGCGGCAAACCGGCAACGGCGCGGCTCATGGCGGCGATATGCTCCGGCGTAGTGCCACAGCAGCCGCCAACGATATTCAGGAAGCCCGCTTCGGCCCATTCGCGAATCTGTTTCGCCATGGTGTCGGCGTCGAGGTCGTACTCGCCGAAAGCGTTCGGCAGGCCGGCGTTCGGGTGCGCGGTGACGTAGCATTCGGCAATCCGCGACAGTTCCTGGACGTACTGGCGCAGTTCATCTGGCCCCAGCGCGCAGTTAAGGCCAAAAGTGAGCGCCTCGGCGTGGCGCAGCGAGTTATAAAAGGCTTCGGTCGTCTGGCCGGAGAGGGTACGACCAGAGGCGTCGGTGATGGTGCCGGAAATCATGATCGGCAGATCAACGCCCAGCGCTTCAAACTCTTCTTTCACCGCAAACACCGCCGCTTTCGCATTCAGGGTGTCAAAGACGGTTTCAATCAGGATCAGGTCCGCCCCGCCTTCCACCAGCGCTTTGGTGGATTCACGGTAGGCCGCCACCAGCTGATCGAAGGTGATATTACGAAACGCCGGGTCGTTGACGTCCGGCGAAATGGAGGCCGTGCGGTTAGTTGGACCAAGCACGCCCGCAACAAAACGTGGTTTTTCTGGTGTTCGCGCCGTCCATTCATCGGCGCAGGCGCGCGCCAGTTTGGCCGCTGCATAGTTGATTTCCGCCGACAGGGATTCCATCCGGTAATCCGCCATCGCAATGGTTGTCGAGTTAAAGGTGTTGGTTTCGATGATATCCGCGCCAGCCTCAAAGTAGGCGTTGTGGATAGCGGCGATCACCTCCGGCTTGCTGAGTACCAGCAGGTCATTGTTGCCTTTCAGGTCGCAGGGCCAGTCGGCAAAGCGCTCCCCGCGGAAATCTTCTTCATGTAGACGATAGCTCTGGATCATGGTGCCCATACCGCCGTCCAGCACCAGAATACGTTCATTTAACTGCGCACGCAGTTGTTCAACTTTGCTGCTCACACTCGCTCCCGACAACGCTCCACGTAACGAGCCATACTGGCACAAAGCGTGCTGGCGGAAAAGAGAACAACGGGCAACATGAGACATGTTCAGCTTGCCACCCACTTCTGTCGCTTTGCCGGATGGCGGCGCAAGCGCCTTATCAGTCTACAAATTACTTTGGCGGCTCCCAAAGCGTAGGCCTGATAAGCGCAGCGCCATCGGGCATCCTGTGATGTCACTCATCCGATCAGTTCAGGAACTCTTGCATTATAATTGAATAAAACGAAAATGATTTCCACGATACAGAAAAAGGAGTCTGCCATGGTTGCCCCTGTTCCCGCGAAACGCGGGAGAAAACCTGCCGCTACCACTGCACCCGTAACCGGGCAGGTTCAGTCTTTAACTCGCGGTCTGAAGCTGCTGGAGTGGATTGCCGAGTCCAACGGCAGCGTCGCGCTGACCGAACTGGCGCAACAGGCGGGTTTGCCTAATTCCACGACTCACCGTCTACTCACCACCATGCAGCAACAGGGTTTTGTCCGCCAGGTTGGTGAGCTGGGCCACTGGGCCGTAGGCGCACACGCGTTTATCGTCGGTAGCAGCTTCTTACAGAGCCGTAATCTGCTGGCGATTGTCCATCCGATTTTGCGCAAGCTGATGGAGGACTCCGGCGAAACGGTAAACCTTGCCGTACTCGACCAGAGCGACCATCAGGCTATTATTATCGACCAGGTGCAGTGCACACAATTGATGCGCATGTCCGCCCCTATTGGCGGCAAGCTGCCCATGCACGCCTCTGGCGCGGGCAAGGCGTTTTTATCACAGCTCAGTGAGGAACAGGTTACCAGTCTGCTGCACCGCAAGGGGTTGCACGCTTATACCCATGCGACGCTGGTGTCGCCGCTGCATCTGAAAGATGACCTCGCCCAAACACGCAAGCGCGGCTATTCCTTTGACGACGAAGAACATGCGCTCGGTCTGCGCTGCGTGGCCTCGTGTATTTATGACGAACACCGCGAACCGTTTGCGGCCCTCTCTATTTCCGGCCCCTGCTCACGCATTACCGACGATCGCGTCACCGAACTTGGCGCCATGGTGATTAAAGCGGCGAAAGAGGTGACGCTGGCCTATGGTGGAACTCGCTGAAATGAGCAGCCTGAAATTATACTGGCAGGAGAAGTACCCACAGGCCTTCTGTTGGTCTTTCGGTGATTCGCCGGCGCTGGCCGACGAGCTGGCGGCGCTAGTGGTCGCCGGTAAAAAGCGTGGCACCTGTAGCTCGCTGGTTAGCTATCAGAAAGAGCAGCCCCCTGTCACGCCTGGGTCATATCACATTGTGCTCAACGGCACAGGCGACGCCGTGTGCGTCATACGCACGCTGGCGCTCAGGCTGATCCGTTTTAACGAGATGAGCGCCGTTCTCGCCGCACTGGAAGGCGAAGGCGATCTTAGCCTGGCGTACTGGCAAGCGGCACACCGGGCCTTTTTTGAGCGCGAGGGTAATTGGTCGCCGGAGATGGAACTGGTTTACGAAGAGTTCGCCGTACTTGAGATCGCGCCGTAACGCACGCTAAAGCGCTGGCGGCGACGATAGGCATACACATCTTCTACATGCCCTTCTTTAATACGCGTCTGTAGCGCGCGCCAGTAATCGGCGCGAAACAGGTCGGCATGCATCTCTTCAAACAATGGCCCGATACGCGGATCGGCACACAGCCAGTGGCGAAACTCCTCCGGGAAAACATCACCCGGCGAGACGCTATACCAGGGTTCGCTGGCCAGTTCGTCTTCCGGATAACGCGCTGGCGGAATATCGCGGAAATTCACTTCCGTCATGTAGCAAATTTCATCGTAGTCGTAGAACACCACGCGGCCATGACGGGTAACGCCAAAGTTTTTAAACAACATATCGCCGGGGAAAATATTAGCGGCGGCAAGCTGGCGAATCGCATTACCATATTCTTCTATCGCATCGCGCAACTGCTGGCCTTCTACCTGTTCCAGCCAGATATTGAGCGGCACCATGCGCCGTTCAATATAGAGATGGCGAATGACGATATGTTCCCCAAGATCGGTAATCTTCTCCGGCACTTCTTGCCGTAAAAGCGCCATCAGCGCCGGATCAATTTGCCGTTTATCCAGTACGAAATTCTCAAACTCCTGGGTATCCGCCATACGACCGACGCGATCATGCTCTTTTACCAGTTGATAACAGGCACGCACATGAGCGGCAGACATCTCTTTCTGCGGGGCGAATTTGTCTTTAATGATTTTAAATACCCGGTCGAAACCTGGCAGGGTAAACACCAGCATCACCATGCCGCGGATACCAGGCGCCTCAATGAATTTCTCATCACTTTCAGCCAGATAACATAAATATTCGCGGTAGCTTTCGGTTTTCGCATGTTTCTGGCAGCCAATCGCCATATACAGTTCGGCAGTGGTTTTACCCGGCAGGATTTCACGCAACCACTCAACCAGCGCGGCAGGCAGCGGCGCATACACCATAAAATAAGAGCGGGCAAAACCAAACACAATGCTCGCTTCTGCCGTGGTGGTCAGGCAGGTATCGACAAACAGTTCACCCTCATCAGTGCGATGAATCGGCAGTAAAAACGGCAGCGTACCGTCAGGTGTGGTTAATTTACCTACCAGCCAGGCCGCTTTATTACGGTAAAACAACTCGTTCGCCACCTGGACATGGCAGCGAGGTAGCGCGTCCTCGCCCAGTGTTTCAGTCAGGTGCGCGATAATATAGCGGATATCCCGGCTTTTATTCTGCCAGGGCAGACGCAGCGGTAAGTCACTGAGTATGCGCATCAACAGCGTCTCCCAACCGTGATCGGGAAAGAAGTCTTTGGCCAGCGGGCGCGGGATAGTACGAAAGCGGCGCTCCGGTTGCGAACTGAAAATAAACAACCGCTCGGGTGTTAACGAGCGGTGGTCAAATAACCGGCAATAAACGGAGTTGAAAAAGCTCTCCGCAATCTCGAAGCGCGGGTAATCCGGCAACAGCCGGGTGTAATGCTCTTTAACGCGTAAAAGGAAATCCGCGTCGGTACTTTTGCCATCGGTAATACAGCGCAGTTGCTCCACCACCAGGCCCACATGATGATCATAGAGGTGGATACGGCTTTTCATCGCCTGTTGGACGGCGTGCCAGTCGGCCTGTTCAAAACGCTGCTGCGCGCCGGAAGTCACTTCCAGAAATCGACCATACTGCGCGTCAAAGCCTTGCAGGATGGTTTGAGCAATCAGTAATTCCAGGCCACGCGGCATTTTTTTCCCTCATCCGGCACCACGTCATGCCGGATGGCGCGTTCGCTTATCCGGCCTACGCTATCTGTAGGCCCGGTAAGCGCAGCGCCACCGGGCATCAATCAAAACTGCGATTCTTCGGTGGAACCCGTTAACGCGGTAACGGATGACGCGCCGCCCTGAATAATGGTGGTGACTTTGTCGAAGTAACCAGTACCCACTTCCTGCTGGTGGGAAACAAAGGTGTAGCCATCTTTCGCCGCGGCGAACTCGGGTTGTTGAACCTTCTCAACATAGTGTTTCATGCCCTCGCCCTGCGCGTATGCATGTGCCAGGTCGAACATGTTGAACCACATGCTGTGGATGCCCGCCAGGGTAATAAACTGGTATTTGTAACCCATGTCCGACAACTGCTGCTGGAAGCTGGCAATGGTCTTGTCGTCCAGATTCTTCTGCCAGTTGAAGGATGGCGAACAGTTATAGGCCAGCAGTTTGCCCGGATACTTCGCGTGGATAGCATCGGCAAAACGACGCGCCAGTTCGAGATCCGGCGTAGAGGTTTCGCACCATACCAGATCGGCATACGGGGCATACGCCAGACCGCGGCTGATCGCCTGCTCAATGCCCGCATGGGTGCGGTAGAAACCTTCGCTGGTGCGTTCGCCGGTAATGAAACTGCTGTCATAGGGATCGCAGTCGGAGGTAATCAGATCTGCCGCATCCGCATCGGTACGCGCAATCACCAGCGTCGGGACGCCCATCACATCAGCGGCCAGACGCGCAGCAACCAGTTTCTGAATCGCCTCCTGCGTGGGGACCAGCACCTTGCCGCCCATATGGCCGCATTTCTTCACCGACGCCAGCTGATCTTCGAAGTGAACGGCCGCTGCACCGGCTTCAATCATCGATTTCATCAGTTCGAAGGCATTCAGAACGCCGCCAAAACCGGCTTCCGCATCAGCAACGATCGGCAGGAAGTAATCCACATAGCGCGGATCGTTGGGTTCAATACCGGATGCCCACTGGATCTGATCTGCACGACGAAAAGTGTTGTTGATCCGATCCACTACCGCCGGAACAGAGTTTGCCGGGTACAACGATTGATCCGGATACATGCTGGATGCCAGGTTGGCATCTGCCGCCACCTGCCAGCCTGAAAGATAAATCGCCTCAATACCGGCTTTCGCCTGCTGCAACGCCTGACCGCCAGTCAGCGCGCCAAGGCTGTTGATATAGCCTTTTTTCGCTTCACCGTGCAACAGCCGCCACATTTTCGCGGCGCCGAGCTGCGCCAGCGTGCACTCCGGGTTAACCGAGCCGCGTAATTTCACCACCTCCTCCGCGCTGTACGGGCGGGTGATGCCTTCCCAGCGCGGTTGTGTCCACTCTTTCTGTAATTCTTCGATTTGTTGAGTACGGGTTTTCATGTGCAGATGCTCCATATTGTTATGTGGTGAATTAAGCCAGTAAGCGATAGCCCGGCAGGGTGAGGAAGTCGATTAAGTCATCTGAGGTGGTGATTTGCTCCATCAGACGTGCGGCATCGTCGAAGCGCCCGCTGCTGTAGCGGTGCTCGCCCAGTTCGTCCTGGATTACCCGCATCTCTTCCGCCAACATTTCGCGGAAAAGCGCTTTCGTTACGGGTTTTCCATTGCTCAGTGTTTTCTCATGGTGAATCCACTGCCAGATAGAGGTTCGTGAGATTTCCGCCGTCGCGGCATCCTCCATCAGACCGTAAATCGGTACACAGCCATTGCCGGAGATCCACGCTTCAATGTACTGCACTGCCACGCGAATATTGGCGCGCATTCCCGCTTCTGTGCGTTCGCCTTCACATGGCTCCAGTAACTGTTCAGCGGTAATCGGCGCATCTTCATCACGGGTAATGAACAGCTGATTTTTGTGCTCGCCCAGTACCTCGTTAAAGACGGCCATTGCGGTATCCGCCAACCCGGGATGCGCAATCCACGTGCCGTCGTGGCCGTTGTTCGCTTCCAGCGCTTTATCCGCTTTCACTTTGGCAAGGACCTGATTGTTGCGTTCAACGTCTTTGCTCGGGATAAACGCCGCCATACCGCCCATCGCGAACGCGCCGCGCTTGTGACAGGTTTTGATCAGCAGGCGCGAGTAGGCGCTCAGAAACGGTTTGTCCATCGTTACCACCTGCCTGTCCGGCAAGACGCGATCCGGGTGATTTTTCAACGTTTTGATATAGCTGAAAATATAATCCCAGCGACCACAGTTGAGACCGACGATATGATCACGCAGCGCATGAAGAATCTCATCCATCTGGAAAACAGCCGGCAGCGTTTCAATCAACAGGGTCGCTTTGATCGTACCGCGCGGCAGATTGAAGCGGTCTTCGGCGTAGCTGAAAACTTCACTCCACCAGGCTGCCTCCTGCCAGGCTTGCGTTTTCGGCAGGTAAAAATACGGGCCGCTACCTTTAGCGAGCAGCGCTTTATAGTTGTGGAAAAAGTACAGAGCAAAATCAAACAGGCTGCCGGGAATGGCTTCCCCCCGCCAGGTAACATGTTTTTCTGGCAGATGTAGACCACGTACACGACAAATCAATACGGCCGGATCGGGCTTGAGCTGATAGATTTTTCCGGCTTCGTTGGTATAGCTAATGGTGCCGTTCACCGCATCACGCAGGTTGATTTGACCATCAATAACTTTATTCCAGTCCGGCGCCAGCGAGTCTTCAAAATCCGCCATAAACACTTTCACGTTTGCGTTCAGGGCATTAATCACCATTTTACGTTCAACCGGCCCGGTAATTTCTACTCGGCGATCCTGTAAATCCGCCGGAATACCACGAATCTGCCAATTACTTTCTCTAATGGAAGTGGTTTCCGAAATAAAATCAGGCAACTTACCGTTATCAATATCCTGCTGTTGCTGGATACGTGCAGCCAGGAGTTTATTGCGTTTTGGCGTAAAACGGGTGACTAACTCCGTCAAAAACTCGACTGCCTCAGCGGTCAGGACTTGCTTTTCCAGCTCGCCTTGCGGCCTGGTAAAGGTTAATTCATCAGTTGTGGTTGCCTGTGGATTCATCATGCAGCTCCTCGTTGTTGATCCAGATACATCCCCAATGCGAACGAAGGATCACTGTGCGCTTTTCGTTCAACACAACTAAGACTACTCAATTAAATTTCAAAATCAAAAACAATTTCCATTTTTAATTTAATTATGCATTAACCTATTGATAACAATATAAATTAAATTTAATTACATGATGAGGTGCGTTTCGGAAATAAAAAAGGCACCCGAAGGTGCCTGATTCAACATGCTGAAACGCTTTAGGATCGTCAGAAGCAGAAGATTAATCCAGGGTTGGATTCATGTGACGCAGATCATATGGCGTAATCTGGTAGACATAATAGTTGAGCCAGTTAGTAAACAGTAAATTACCGTGGCTGCGCCAGGTTGCGCGCGGTATGTTTTGCGGATCGTTTTTTGGGAAATAGTTGTACGGAACCTCCGGATTTAACCCGGCCTCAACGTCACGAAAATATTCACCCGCTAACGTATGAGCGTCATATTCAGGATGACCGGTGACAAACGCAATACGTTTATCTTTGCTGGCAAACAGGTACGCATCCCCCTCTTCTGTTTCCGCCAGAATTTCAAGATCCGTATAATCCCGTATTAGCGCCGCCGGGAAATCGGCATAGCGTGAGTGTGGCGCAAGAAACGAATCATCAAAACCACGCGTCAACAGAGCATGTGGATGAAGGATGTGATGTTCATAGACGCCGGAAAGTTTATCTGTACGGGTCTGCTTAGGGATACCATAAAGAATATTGAGTGCGGCCTGAACGGCCCAACAGACAAATAGCGTCGAAGTAACGTGATCTTTCGCCCATTCCAGCACCTGCCTAATCTGCGGCCAGTAAGCCACGTCATTAAACTCCACCAGACCCAGCGGCGCTCCGGTCACGATAAGCCCATCAAAGTTCTGATCGCAGATATCGTCGAAGTTACAGTAAAAGTTGTTCAGATGCTCGGCTGGCGTGTTCCTCGACTCGCGGGCATCTATCCGCAGCAGTTGAATATCGACCTGCAATGGCGAGTTCGATAGCAAGCGCAGAAACTGATTTTCCGTTTCAATCTTCTTCGGCATCAGGTTAAGGATAAGTACCTTTAGCGGGCGAATTTCCTGACCTGATGCGCGAGAAGTCGTCATGACGAAGACATTCTCCTCACGTAAAAAATTGACGGCGGGTAGCTCGTCCAGCACGCGAATCGGCATAACCTGATAACCTCACGACATACGTTTAAACGTTTAGACATCCAGATAGCTGAAGATACTCAGAAATCAGGCGAATGTCGAGTCTGCAAGTTCAAGGTGAGAAAGTTTCACGACAGCATTTGCATTAGAATAGAAGTAAGCAAAAAAGGAGTGAAGATGATGATTAACATTCGTCGTTCAAGGCATGAGGAAGGGGAAAAACTGATTGCGATCTGGCGTCGCTCAGTCGATGCTACGCACGATTTTCTGTCAAACGCTTATCGGGCCGAACTGGAAGAACTGGTGAGCGATTTTCTGCCAGAAGCGCCACTATGGGTTGCCGTGACCGATCAGGATGAGCCGGTAGGATTTATGCTGCTTACCGGTGAACATATGGATGCGCTGTTTGTCGATCCGGACGTGCGTGGTCAGGGTATCGGTAAGAGATTAGTTGAACATGCGTTAACACTGGCGCCGGGGTTGACAACCAATGTTAACGAGCAAAATACACAAGCTGTTGGATTTTATAAGAAAATGGGATTTAAGGTGACGGGACGTTCGGAGGTTGACGATCTTGGGAAACCGTATCCATTGTTGAATTTAATTTATCCGTGAGTAGTGGCGCTGCCTGATAAGTGCATGCAGGCCAGATAAGGCGGAGCCGCCATCCGCCGGTGCCGGTTGCCTGATGGCGCTGCGCTTATCAGGCCTACATTTTTACAGTTACCACACACGCAAAAAAGCCCGTCCTGACGGACGGGCTTCTTCACTTGTTTGATGCCTGGCAGTTCCCTACTCTCGCATGGGGAGACCCCACACTACCATCGGCGCTACGGCGTTTCACTTCTGA
>NZ_JBGDXK010000007.1:0-171744 GCF_046550775.1 Salmonella sp. SAL04202
TCCCCATGCGAGAGTAGGGAACTGCCAGGCATCAAATAAAACGAAGGGCCCTGTCGGAAGACAGGGCCTTTTGTTTTATCTGTGGTCTGTCGGTGAGCACTCGTTGCGCAGCAACGGCCCGGAGGGCGGCGGGCAGGACGCCCGCCATAAACTGCCAGGCATCAATTTAGTGAAGAAGCCCGTCCGTCTGGACGGGCTTTTTTGCGTGTGCGGTAACTGTAAAACCGTAGGCCTGATAAGCGCAGCGCCATCAGGCAACCGGCACCGCCGGATGGCGGCTCCGCCTTATTCGGCCTACAAGGAACGTGCTTTCTCTAACCACCGCAAAATGAAGGCAGAAATCTGCGATACATCATTAAGATCCAAAACGGGTACCGCTACGGCAAGTGGAATATCACTGGCAACCGCAATAACATGCTCATCAAGAATTAATTCTTCCTCGCTGTGCCCACATCCCTGACGAAAAAGTAAGATCTTCGCAACTGCCTCGTGTTTAAACCCTTCTACCAGCACCATATCCAGCTTTGATGCATCCATCCGGCTCACCAGCCATGCCAGATCCAACTCTTCTTGCCCCGGCGTTTCAGTCATTAACGCCCAGCGCTGCTGACTGGCAACCAGCGTTTGTGCCGCCCCGGCCTTACGTAATTCGTAGCTATCTTTACCCGGTTTATCAACATCCATATCATGATGGGTATGCTTAATCAGCCCTGGCCGAATACCGTGCGCACAAAGTGCTGGGATCAGTTTTTTCAGCAGTGTTGTTTTTCCCGTGCCGCTCCACGCGGCAATGGCGAGTAGCGGTATCATGGTCTCTTTTGCCATTGCGCGAGTTCCTCCGGCGTGTTGACGTTCACAAATGCCTCTTTACAATCACTGAAATCAACGGCGTGTCCGCCTACCTGGCGCATAAAAATCATTACCCGCCGCTCGCCTGCTTGCAAATAAGCTGTCAACTGGGGCTCAACGGCACGATTAATCAACGCGATCGTTGGATGATCGCGCTCTCCATCATGAACCCAAACCACGGGTGCGCCATGACGCTGCGTTGCTAAACGATCGACCAGGGTGTGGGGGATACAGGGATTGTCACAGGGGCAAAACAGAAACCAGTCGCCTGCTACCTGCTGAAAAACGGAAAGCATACCCGCCAGAGGACCGGGAAAGTCAGCGATTGAATCCGGAATGACTTTCAGGCCGCTGGCCTGGTAGATATCCAGATGGCGATTAGCACTAATGACGACCGTAGCCAGTTGCGGCGCGAGCGCATCGGCAACGTGCCGCCAGAGCGGTTTACCGTTCAGTTCAAGCAGACCTTTATCCACACCTCCCATCCGTCGGGCTTTACCGCCTGCCAGCACCACGCCGGTTATTACTTCATCCAGATTCACCGATATCGCCTCTTTTATTGTGGGATTGACCCTGCTACCGTGTCTGTATCAAGAATAAGGAGCACAGCTATGAAATGTAAACGCCTGAATGAAGTCATTGAACTCCTCCAGCCAGCCTGGCAGAAAGAGCCTGATCTTAATCTGACGCAATTTTTGCAGAAACTGGCGAAAGAGTCAGGTTTTGACGGCAAACTGGAAGATTTAACTGATGATATCCTGATCTACCATCTGAAAATGCGCGATTCCGCCAAAGACGCCGCCATTCCAGGGATTCAAAAAGACTATGAAGAGGACTTTAAAACGGCGCTTTTACGCGCCCGCGGCGTTATTAAAGAGTAAAACCTTGTAAGCGGCGCCACCGAAATCGCCACGAAATGATATCCTGAATCATTCGTAGTATTTTCCGGATGATGGGATGAACGACAACGCTTTTACTTTCCAGACGCTACACCCGGAAACCATCATGGATGCGCTGTTTGAACAGGGGATCAGGGTGGATTCCGGGCTGACTCCACTAAACAGTTATGAAAACCGCGTCTATCAGTTTCAGGATGAAGACCGTCGACGTTTTGTCGTTAAGTTTTATCGACCTGAACGCTGGTCTGTTGATCAAATTCGGGAAGAACACCAATTCGCGCTTGAACTGGTGAAGGATGAGGTTCCGGTTGCTGCTCCGCTCGCGTTTAATGGCCAGACACTGTTAGCGCATCAGGGCTATCATTATGCCATTTTCCCCAGCGTAGGCGGTCGTCAGTTTGAAGCAGACAATATCGATCAGATGGAGGCGGTAGGGCGTTATCTTGGCCGATTGCATCAGACGGGGCGAAAACGTCCTTTCACTTTCCGGCCTGACATTGGGCTTGCAGAGTATCTTTTTGAACCTCGCCAGGTATTCGAAGATGCCGCACTGATTCCCTCCGGGCAAAAAGCGGCTTTCCTGAAAGCCACTGATACTCTACTGTCTGCAGTTACCGAATGCTGGCGCACCGATTTCGCCACGCTGCGATTGCACGGCGATTGTCATGCCGGCAACATTCTATGGCGTGATGGACCGCTGTTTGTCGATTTAGATGATGCCCGTAACGGTCCGGCGATACAGGATTTATGGATGCTGCTGAACGGCGACAAAGCCGAACAGCGAATGCAGCTTGAAACCATTATTGAAGCTTATGAAGAAGTTAGTGAGTTCGATACGGCTGAAATTGGTCTCATTGAACCTTTACGCGCCATGCGTTTAGTTTATTATCTTGCCTGGTTGATTCGTCGTTGGGGCGATCCTGCGTTTCCAAAAAACTTTCCCTGGTTAACAGGGGAAGATTACTGGCAGCGACAGACAACGACTTTTATTGAGCAGACTAAAATTTTGCACGAACCCCCTTTACAATTAACGCCAATGTATTAATCGGAGAGAGTTGATCATGAAAAAGATTTGGCTGGCGCTGGCTGGTATGGTTTTAGCTTTTAGCGCCTCGGCAGCACAGATCAGCGACGGTAAACAGTATATCACGCTGGATAAACCGGTCGCTGGCGAACCCCAGGTACTGGAGTTTTTCTCCTTCTACTGCCCACATTGTTATCAGTTTGAAGAAGTGCTTCATGTGTCTGACAATGTGAAGAAAAAGCTGCCGGAAGGCACCAAAATGACCAAGTACCACGTTGAGTTCCTGGGGCCGTTGGGCAAGGAGCTCACCCAGGCATGGGCGGTGGCGATGGCGTTGGGTGTAGAAGATAAAGTCACGGTCCCGCTGTTTGAAGCCGTACAGAAAACCCAGACAGTACAATCTGCCGCGGATATCCGTAAAGTGTTCGTTGATGCGGGCGTCAAAGGCGAAGATTACGATGCGGCATGGAACAGCTTCGTGGTGAAATCACTGGTTGCGCAACAGGAGAAAGCCGCGGCTGACCTGCAACTGCAGGGCGTTCCGGCGATGTTCGTCAATGGCAAATACCAGATTAACCCACAAGGCATGGATACCAGCAGCATGGATGTTTTTGTTCAGCAGTATGCTGATACTGTGAAATATTTGGTTGATAAAAAATAAAAAGAACGCCGGTCACTGACCGGCGTTTTTATAAGATGTTTTAATCTCTTCTATCTGTATATCTTTCTTATCCCACAGCGTATTAAGCCAACGTTGAAAACGGCGTTTGAATGTTTTGTCGTTCACGTAATCGCCGTGCAGTTCTTCATTTATGGGTTCCAGTTGCACCCGAACAACAATACGCGTCAGCCTACCGCTTAGCATATCGTAGAAAGGGTGGCGATCGTTGTTTGGGTAACACAACGTAATATTAAGCAGCTTATCGAACTGTGAGCCTAAAACATTAATCGCCATTGCAATACCGGCTGCTTTTGGCGGCAACAGATGTTGATAAGGTGAATGCGTTTGCTGACGTTTCTCATGCGTAAATCGCGAGCCTTCAACAAAGTTAACGATAGTGGTAGGATACCGACGAAACTTTTCGCAAGAGCGACGAGTTGTTTCAACATCTTTGCCGCGTCGATCGGGGTGTCGGAGCAGGTAGCTACGGGAGTAGCGCTTCATAAACGGCATATCTAATGCCCAGCACGCCAGGCCGATGAACGGCACCCAGGCCAATTGCTGTTTAAGAAAGTACTTATTCATTGGGATATGCTTGCGGAACAGAACGCAAAGCACAACGATATCGGCCCAGCTGCGATGATTACAAATCAGTAAATACCAATTTTTCTTTCTCAGCCCTTCTAACCCTTCTACATCCCATTGCAAGTGCGGATTAAGGCGTAACAGCGCTGCAAGACCAGCACACCAGCAATACATCATGAAATTGCAGAAAATGGAGACCTTGCGCCAGATACCGGGAACAGGCAAAAGAAGCTTTACCATACCGGCAACGATGATCGGTACTGAGCAAACAATAGTGACCAGGATGGTCAATACGATACTCAATGGGAGCGTGATAGCCGCGAGTATTCTCGTCATAATAAATTATTCAAAAGTTAGCCATAAACGGTGCGCGAAAAGGGCGCAAGAGGCTGATTCTATCAGAAAACGATGCTAATGATGGCGCTGAGTGAAATAGAAACACTCGTAACAACTATCCACATTATGATAACGGCATGAATCAGATAATCAGAAAAACGTGATGTTAACAACTCATTGAAAATAATGGTTAATTATTAAGATGAGAAGGCTATCGCGCTGATTTTAAAGTAATGGTAAGAATTTACACACAAAGTTATCCACAGGTTGTTTTGCGAGCGATCCTGAAGATCGACAAAACTTTTCCGCAAATGCGGCGAAAAACTCAAGTTTTCCTCCTGTATGTGGCATCCTTTAACCATAATCTGTTAAACAGGCACGGACATTATGGTTCAGATCCCAGAAAACCCACTTATTCTCGTAGATGGCTCATCCTATCTCTATCGCGCCTATCATGCGTTTCCGCCGTTAACCAACAGCGCGGGAGAACCTACGGGCGCAATGTATGGTGTCCTCAACATGTTGCGCAGCCTGATCATGCAGTATCAGCCGACGCATGCTGCGGTGGTGTTTGACGCCAAAGGAAAAACCTTCCGTGATGAGCTCTTTGAACATTACAAATCGCATCGTCCTCCGATGCCGGATGATCTGCGTGCGCAAATAGAGCCGTTACATGCCATGGTTAAAGCCATGGGGTTACCTCTGCTGGCGGTCTCTGGCGTAGAAGCGGATGACGTTATCGGTACACTGGCGCGAGAAGCGGAGAAGGTGGGGCGTCCGGTATTAATCAGCACCGGCGATAAAGATATGGCACAGTTGGTGACGCCGAATATTACGCTGATCAACACCATGACTAACACCATCCTCGGCCCGGATGAAGTCGTTAATAAGTATGGCGTGCCGCCTGAGCTGATTATCGACTTTCTGGCGCTGATGGGGGACTCCTCGGATAATATTCCAGGCGTACCAGGCGTGGGTGAGAAGACGGCGCAAGCCTTGCTTCAGGGATTGGGCGGCCTGGATACGCTGTACGCCGAGCCGGAAAAAATTGCCGGTCTCACTTTCCGCGGCGCCAAAACGATGGCCGGTAAATTAGCGCAGAATAAAGACGTAGCGTACCTGTCTTATAAACTCGCCACCATTAAAACGGATGTTGAGCTGGAGCTGACCTGCGAACAGCTTGAAGTGCAGCAGCCGATTGCGGATGAACTGCTGGGCCTGTTTAAAAAATATGAGTTTAAGCGCTGGACGGCGGACGTTGAGTCAGGCAAGTGGCTACAGGCAAAGGGCGCGAAACCGGCGGCCAAACCGCAGGAAACGGTCGTTATTGATGAATCGCCCAGCGAACCGGCAGCGGCGCTCTCTTATGAAAATTATGTCACGATTCTGGACGACGTTACGCTGGAAAGCTGGATTGAAAAGCTGAAAAAAGCGCCAGTTTTTGCTTTCGACACGGAGACCGACAGTCTGGATAATATCGCCGCCAACCTGGTGGGCCTCTCGTTTGCTATCGAACCTGGCGTTGCCGCGTATGTACCTGTCGCGCATGATTATCTGGACGCTCCGGATCAAATCTCCCGCCAGCGTGCTCTGGAACTGCTGAAGCCGCTGCTGGAAGATGAAAAAGTGCGCAAAGTGGGGCAAAACCTCAAGTACGATCGCGGCGTCTTGCAAAATTACGGTATTGAGCTGCGCGGTATCGCCTTCGATACCATGCTTGAGTCTTACATTCTGAACAGCGTCGCCGGACGCCATGATATGGACAGTTTGTCCGATCGTTGGCTGAAGCACAAAACTATCACCTTTGAAGACATTGCCGGTAAAGGTAAAAACCAGCTCACCTTTAACCAGATCGCACTGGAGGAAGCGGGGCGCTATGCGGCAGAAGATGCGGATGTCACGTTACAGTTGCATCTCAAAATGTGGCCTGAGCTCCAGCAGCACAAAGGCCCGCTGAATGTTTTCGAAAACATCGAAATGCCGTTGGTGCCTGTACTGTCACGCGTTGAGCGCAATGGCGTAAAAATCGATCCTGCCGTCCTGCACAAACATTCGGAAGAAATCACGCTACGTCTGGCGGAACTGGAAAAGAAAGCGCATGACATTGCGGGCGAGGCGTTCAACCTGTCCTCGACGAAGCAGTTGCAGACCATCCTGTTTGAAAAGCAGGGTATTAAGCCGCTGAAGAAAACGCCTGGCGGCGCGCCGTCAACGTCGGAAGAGGTGCTGGAAGAGCTGGCGCTGGACTATCCGCTGCCGAAAGTGATTCTGGAGTATCGTGGTCTGGCGAAGCTAAAATCCACCTATACCGATAAGCTGCCGCTGATGATTAACCCGAAAACCGGGCGCGTCCATACGTCCTATCATCAGGCGGTAACGGCGACGGGACGTTTATCGTCCACCGATCCGAACCTGCAAAATATTCCGGTGCGCAATGAAGAAGGCCGCCGCATTCGTCAGGCATTTATTGCGCCTGAGGATTATCTCATCGTGTCTGCGGACTATTCACAGATTGAGCTGCGTATTATGGCGCATCTTTCCCGTGATAAAGGGCTGCTCACGGCGTTCGCCGAAGGGAAAGATATTCACCGTGCAACGGCGGCGGAAGTCTTTGGCTTGCCGCTGGATAGCGTGACCGGGGAACAGCGCCGAAGTGCGAAAGCCATTAACTTTGGCCTGATTTACGGGATGAGCGCCTTCGGTCTTTCTCGCCAGCTTAATATTCCGCGTAAAGAGGCGCAGAAGTATATGGATCTCTACTTCGAACGCTATCCTGGCGTGCTGGAATATATGGAGCGCACCCGCGCTCAGGCAAAAGAACAAGGCTATGTGGAAACGCTGGAGGGACGCCGCCTTTACCTGCCGGATATTAAATCCAGCAACGCGGCGCGGCGCGCGGGGGCGGAACGCGCAGCGATCAATGCTCCCATGCAAGGAACGGCTGCCGATATCATCAAGCGCGCCATGATTGCCGTCGATGCCTGGCTACAGGCCGAGCAGCCGCGCGTGCGGATGATTATGCAGGTACACGATGAATTAGTGTTCGAGGTGCATAAAGACGACTTAGATGCGGTAGCAAAACGTATCCATCAGTTGATGGAAAACTGCACGCGTATTGATGTGCCGTTGCTGGTGGAAGTCGGTAGCGGAGAAAATTGGGATCAAGCGCACTAAGCATTTAAGGAATAACGCGCTTTTTTCGTAATTAAGCAACATAAGCACGGGGGTTTTGTGATGGGTATTAGAATTCCCTATGTAAAGAATGAAAAAAAATTACGAAAAGGTCTTTCTGTGTTGCTCAAAAAAGAGTAAAGTTATTCACGTAGGGTACAGAGGTAAGATGTTCTATCTTTCAGACCTTTTACTTCACGTAATCGGATTTGGCTGAATATTTTAGCCGCCCCAGTCAGTTTATGACTGGGGCGTTTTTTATTGTGCGCAAGAAAAGTTTCGCTCACACCGTAGGCCGGATAAGACGCGCAGCGGCGCCATCCGGCATAGCGGGTGATTATTCCCCGTCCTGAATTTCTTCGACCGGTGCCAGTTCACTAAACCAGCTATCCAGCTTCTGACGTAACTTATCCACGCCCTGCTTTTTCAGCGAGGAAAACGCTTCTACCTGCACATCGCCATTAAAAGCCAACACGGCTTCACGTACCATATTCAACTGCGCCTTGCGCGCGCCGCTGGCCAGTTTGTCCGCTTTGGTCAGCAGAACCAGAACCTGGATATTGCTCTCTACAGCCCACTGGATCATCTGTTGGTCGAGGTCTTTCAACGGATGGCGGATATCCATTAAAACGACTAAGCCCTGTAGGCTTTGACGTTTCTCCAGATATTCCCCCAGCGCGCGTTGCCACTTGCGTTTCATCTCTTCCGGGACTTCCGCGTAGCCATAGCCCGGCAGGTCGACCAACCGTTTGCCATCTACGACTTCAAACAGGTTAATCAATTGGGTACGGCCCGGCGTTTTAGAGGTGCGCGCCAGGCTTTTTTGGTTGGTCAACGTGTTCAGGGCGCTGGATTTGCCTGCATTGGAACGGCCAGCAAAAGCCACTTCAATTCCGCAATCGGAAGGTAAATGGCGAATATCAGGCGCACTCATCACAAAATGCGTCTGTTGATAATTCAGGTTAGTCAAAGCGGTCGTCTCCGTCAGTCAAAGCATTGTGGCGATTATACCTGAACGCCAGCAAAAGACGGATTTTTCGGCGCGGCGGAGCTGTAAGTAAAAGCCATACGCTTTGTGAGACATTGACCATTGCACTTATGCGACATGACAGAGTCGTTGTCAGGCTCAAAGCCAGTTAATATAGTTAAATCATGAATTTATAGAAAGGTAATTGTCTGAAAAAAAGGGATTTGCCGTGTCGGTATCTTGTGAGTTTACCCCAAAAGAGTAAAGTAATGCACATAGCGAGGACGCTAACAGGATCAACGACTCAGGATGAGGGTCAGGAGCGCCAGGAGGCGAAGACACAGGATTGTCAGGAAGACAAACGTCCGGAGACGTTAGTAAAAGGAAATGGAAACAACATGGAATGTTCCAGGCTAAGGGAAAAACAGGGCGTGTTGATAGCCAACAGGGATGGTGGAACCCGTTAAGGGTCGTGAGTCAAGAAAAAAGGCGGCAGATTACTCTGTCGCCTTTTTTCTTTGCTTGCTTTCTGCTAGATTCCGCCTCAATTCTATACTGAATAAAACGGCTTAAAGATCTGACATCATGAAAAAACCAACCTCTGCACCGCGCAGTAAAGCCTTTGGCAAACAGCGTCGTAAAACGCGTGAAGAGTTAAACCAGGAGGCGCGCGACCGTAAACGCCTGAAAAAACATCGCGGTCATGCGCCGGGAAGTCGCGCGGCGGGCGGCAATTCCGCTTCGGGCGGCGGCAATCAGAATCAACAAAAAGATCCACGTATTGGCAGTAAAACACCTGTTCCATTGGGCGTGACTGAAAAAGTGACCCAACAGCATAAACCGAAAAGTGAGAAACCTATGCTTTCACCGCAGGCGGAGTTGGATTTACTGGAAACGGATGAGCGCCTGGATGCGCTGTTAGAACGTCTGGAAGCGGGCGAAACCCTGAGTGCGGAAGATCAAGCCTGGGTAGATGCCAAACTGGATCGTATTGATGAACTGATGCAGAAGCTTGGTCTGTCTTACGATGACGACGAAGAAGACGACGAAGAGGACGAGAAGCAGGAAGATATGATGCGCCTGCTAAGAGGCGGCAACTAACGGGTTTACACCGTGGGCTTGCCCGTCCTGCTTATAACCCTTCCGGTTATATGTTATCTGGTGTGGTTATTCGTTAAACTACAGCGATTGTCGCGGCGACAGAAATGGCTGCGCAGCCGGCTTGCCGCCCGTCATGGCGTGAAGCCGGTACGCCGTACCCGCCAGAGACGCCATCGGAAGGAGTGAGCATGTCTGAACAGCAAATAGACTGGGATCTGGCCCTGATCCAGAAATATAACTATTCCGGGCCACGATATACCTCGTACCCAACCGCGCTGGAGTTTTCTGAAGACTTCGAGGACGCCGCATTCTTGCAGGCTGTGGCGCGTTATCCTGAACGTCCGCTCTCGCTGTATGTGCATATCCCGTTTTGTCACAAGTTGTGTTATTTCTGCGGCTGCAACAAGATTGTCACCCGCCAACAGCATAAAGCCGACCAGTATCTTGACGCGCTTGAGCAGGAAATTCGCCATCGCGCGCCGCTGTTTGCAGACCGTCATGTCAGCCAGCTTCACTGGGGCGGCGGTACGCCTACTTACCTGAATAAAGCGCAAATCAGCCGCTTAATGACGCTGTTGCGTGAAAATTTCCACTTTAATACCGACGCGGAAATCTCGATCGAAGTCGATCCCCGTGAAATTGAGCTGGATGTGCTCGATCATTTACGTGCGGAAGGTTTTAACCGCCTGAGTATGGGCGTGCAGGACTTTAATAAAGAGGTGCAGCGCCTGGTTAACCGCGAGCAGGATGAAGAATTCATCTTTGCGTTGCTTAATCACGCCCGCGATATCGGCTTTACCTCGACCAATATCGATTTGATCTACGGTCTACCGAAACAGACGCCGGAAAGCTTCGCTTTCACGCTGAAGCGTGTGACGGAACTGAACCCCGATCGTTTGAGCGTCTTTAACTATGCGCATCTGCCAACGCTTTTTGCCGCGCAGCGTAAAATTAAAGATGCCGATTTACCCAGCGCGCAGCAGAAACTGGATATTTTGCAGGAGACGATCGTATCGCTTACTCAGGCCGGTTATCAGTTTATCGGGATGGACCATTTTGCCCGTCCGGACGACGAACTGGCCGTCGCGCAGCGCGAAGGCGTGCTGCACCGTAATTTTCAGGGCTATACGACCCAGGGCGATACCGATCTGCTGGGGATGGGGGTTTCTGCTATCAGCATGATTGGCGATGGCTACATGCAGAACCAGAAAGAGCTGAAGCGTTATTACCAGCAAGTGGATGAGCGGGGCAATGCGCTATGGCGTGGTATTACGCTGACCCGTGATGATTGCATTCGTCGCGATGTTATCAAGGCGCTGATTTGTAACTTCCGCCTGGATTTTAACGCTGTCGAACAGCAGTGGGGTTTGCATTTCGCTGAGTATTTTGCCGAAGATTTGCAGTTACTGTCGCCGCTGGCGAAAGATGGGCTGGTGGATATTAGCGAGAAGGGAATTCAGGTGACGGCGAAAGGTCGTTTGCTGATCCGCAATATCTGCATGTGCTTTGACGCGTATCTGCGCCAGAAAGCGCGGATGCAGCAGTTCTCACGCGTCATTTAGCCGGGTTGCCCGGTGGCGCTGCGCTTACCGGGCCTACACGTTGCGACAACCTGTAGGCCGGATAAGCATTAGCGCCATCCGGCACATTGTCAGCTGAACAGTCCCACCAGCGCGGCACACAACACGGCGGCTAGCGCAGTTTGTGGCGTGTGGCTGTCGACCGCTCCACTCGATACCAGATTAATAATAGATTCTAACATAATGAATCCCCCCGTTTGCCGGGCATGATCATACTGAACTCATCGGAACAGTAAAGCGCAAAATAGCAGCGTTTTGCGCTCAATTATTAATCTTTACACTCGCGGGTAATGTTTACTCCATTCCCAGCTCTTTCAACTTCCGCGTTAGGGTGTTTCGCCCCCAACCGAGCAGCCTGGCGGCTTCCTGTTTATGACCCTGCGTATGGCGTAACGCCGTGGTCAGTAGCGTTCTCTCCAGTTCTGGCTGCGCTTCAGAAAGCAGGTTTTGATGACCGGATCGCAAGGCGCGGTCCGCCCATTGCGCCAGTAATGTAGCCCAGCTATCCGGCGGCAGGTGGGACGGGCTATCCGGCGCCGAGGCTTCAAACAGTTCGCCCGGTAAATCCTGGATCAATACCTCCTGTCCGGCGGCCATGACGGTGAGCCAGCGGCAGGTATTTTCTAACTGACGCACGTTACCAGGCCATGCCAGGCGCGTTAACGCCGTTTCGGTTTCCGGATGTAATAATTTGGCTTCCACACCTAATTCACGGGCGGCGACCTGCAAAAAATGGCGCGCCAGGCGCGGAATATCCTCACGGCGTTCACGCAACGGCGGAAGATGGATACGAATCACGTTCAGGCGGTGGAACAGGTCTTCGCGGAATTTCCCTTCCTGAACGCGTCGTTCGAGGTTCTGGTGGGTGGCGGCGATAATGCGCACATCCACTTTTACCGGCGCGTACCCGCCCACGCGGTAGAACTGTCCGTCAGCCAGCACGCGTAACAGACGAGTCTGGACATCCAGCGGCATATCGCCAATTTCGTCCAGAAACAGCGTGCCGCCGTCAGCCTGCTCGAAACGGCCCTGCCGGATGGTATTCGCCCCGGTAAAAGCGCCTTTCTCATGGCCAAACAGTTCGGATTCAATCAAATCTTTCGGGATGGCCGCCATATTGAGCGCGATAAACGGCGCTTTGGCGCGTGGGCTATGGCGATGTAGCGCATGGGCGACCAGTTCTTTCCCGGTTCCTGATTCGCCGTTAATCAGCACGCTAATCGAAGAACGCGACAGCCGACCAATAATGCGAAACACATCCTGCATGGCGGGCGCTTCGCCTATCATGTCTGTTGTCGGGCCGTTAACCTCGATATTACGCGGCTGCTGCTGCTCCTGATAGTGGCTAATCGCGCGCTCGACCAGAGCGACGGCTTCATCAATATCAAACGGTTTAGGCAGATAATCAAACGCCCCCTGCTGATAGGCGCTCACGGCGGCATCTAAATCGGAATGCGCGGTCATAATGATGACCGGAAGCATCGGGTGACGCTGTTTAATCTGCTTTAATAGCGCCAGCCCGTCCATTCCCGGCATTCGGATATCCGACAGCAAGACGTCCGGCGTTTTACTGGCCAGCGCAGCCAGTACTTCATTACCATTCTCAAAGGTGGTACAGGTCAACCCTGCCCCGGCGAGAGCACGCTCAAGCACCCAACGGATGGAACTATCATCATCGACGACCCAGACTATTCCTCGTTGCATAAACACCTCTATTTCCGAATCGGCAGGTAAACCGAAAACTCGGTATGCCCTGGCCAACTGGTAAATTCAATTTTGCCGGCGTGTTGATCGATAAGATTGCGGGCGATAGATAACCCAAGCCCGGTGCCGCCTTCGCGACCGCTGACCATCGGGTAGAACAGCGTATCCTGTAAATGGGGAGGAATGCCCGGCCCATTGTCTTCAACGTCTATACGCGCCGCCAGGCGATAGCGTTCGCCATGCAGCGTTAACTGGAAGGCGGTACGGGTACGCAGCGTAATTTCGCCGCCTTCCGGCCCCAGCGCCTGCAAGGCATTGCGGACAATATTCAGCAGTACTTGCTCAATTTGTTCCGGGTCGTGCGGCAGTTCTGGCAGACTGGGGTCATAATCGCGGATAAGCCGGACATTATCCGGCAGTTCCATCGACACCAGCGCCACCACGCGCTCTGCGAC
This sequence comes from Salmonella sp. SAL04202, assembly GCF_046550775.1. Taxonomy (NCBI): domain Bacteria; kingdom Pseudomonadati; phylum Pseudomonadota; class Gammaproteobacteria; order Enterobacterales; family Enterobacteriaceae; genus Salmonella; species Salmonella sp. SAL04202. The sequence continues at coordinate 13,333 of NZ_JBGDXK010000007.1, forward strand.
TTTATGTATGCTCTCGGTAATGTGCATTCCCGGGTGCTGCGGCCCCAGCAAACGATCGACAAGGTTGCGTAGCCTGTCGGCCTGTTCAATGATGACTTTGGTATATTCCGTTAGCGCCGGGTCGGGCAGCGCCTTGCTGAGTAGCTGCGCCGCGCCGCGCAGGCCGCCGAGCGGATTTTTGATTTCGTGCGCCAGACCGCGCACCAGATCGCGGGCGGCGATTTGCTGCGCGTGCTGCAACTGCTCCTGACTCAGACGACGCTGGTTATCCATCGGCGCCATTTCGAGCAGTATAAAATCGTCGGGCAGACGTTGGGCGGTCAAAGAGAGAATATGCGAGCGACTATCAATCACCAGCGTCACTTCGTTATCGGTAAAGCCTTGCCCTGCCGCTAAACTTTCGCGCATCAGGTCAATGTTTAACGAAAAATAGCTCAACAGTTCAGGTAACGGCGTCCCGAACAGTTTGCGTGAGCTTTGCGCGAGCAACTGCTGCGCGGCAGGATTGGCGTAATGGATTGCCAGCGCGTCGTCGACCACCAGCACGCTGTTGATTAACGAATTGAGGATCTGCCCAGCATCGGGCTGTATGCCGCTTGCCATTCAGCAGTCTCCTGGAAAAGGTTGCACCATTTTAGTGCATTATAGCTTTTTACCACTAAAAAGCGCGTGAGATCAGATTGTTGGTGGAGAAAAAAGCCCATCCTGGGATGGGCTGAAAGTTTCCACGGCAACTCAAAAACTCCTGACGCCTTTCACGCTGCTGTTGTGTTGGCTGCTTTCGCTTACCCCAGTCACATCGCTATCTATGCTCCTGGGCATGTGCTCAGTTGCCGCCTTGCAGCAACGCGAAATTCGTCGGATTTTTAATATACGATTAAACGCTGTAGTACAGCTCAAACTCTACCGGGTGCGGGGTCATACGCACGCGGTCATCTTCTTCGCGACGCAGCGCAATATACGCATCGATCGCTTCATCAGTGAACACGCCGCCTGCTTTCAGGAACTCGCGGTCCAGGTCCAGCGCGTTCAGCGCTTCTTCCAGAGAACCCGCTACCTGTGGGATCTCTTTCGCTTCTTCCGGCGGCAGGTCATACAGGTTTTTGTCCATGGCTTCGCCCGGGTGAATCTTATTCTTAATCCCGTCCAGACCGGCCATCAGCAGGGCGGCAAAGCACAGATACGGGTTAGCCGCCGGGTCCGGGAAGCGAACTTCGATACGGCGCGCTTTCGGAGACGCCACCACCGGAATACGGATGGAGGCGGAACGGTTACGGGCGGAGTAGGCCAGCATCACCGGCGCTTCGTAACCCGGGACCAGACGCTTGTAGGAGTTGGTGGTCGGGTTCGCCAGGGCGTTGATGGCTTTGGCGTGTTTGATGACGCCGCCGATGTAGTACAGCGCCTGCTCAGACAGACCGGCATATTTGTCGCCAGAGAACAGGTTGGTGCCGTTCTTCGCCAGCGACATGTGGCAGTGCATACCGGAACCGTTATCGCCGAACATTGGTTTTGGCATAAAGGTCGCGGTCTTACCGAAGCGGTGAGCCACGTTATGCACGACATATTTGTAAATCTGAATTTCGTCGGCTTTTTTGGTCATGGTGTTAAAGCGGGTCGCCACTTCGTTCTGACCTGCGGTCGCTACTTCGTGGTGGTGCGCTTCAACGACCAGGCCCATCTGCTCCATGACCAGACACATTTCAGAACGGATATCCTGCGCGGAGTCAACTGGCGGAACCGGGAAATAACCGCCTTTCACGCCCGGACGATGGCCTTTGTTGCCGCCTTCATATTTGGTAGAGGAGTTCCAGGCGCCTTCAATATCGTCAATCGCCACATGTGAGCCGGAGATAGATGCGCCGAAGCGGATGTCGTCGAACAGGAAGAACTCAGGTTCCGGCCCAAACAGGACGGTATCGGCGATACCGGTCGCGCGCAGGTAGTCTTCCGCACGTTTTGCGATGGAACGTGGGTCACGGTCATAACCTTGCAGAGTGCCAGGCTCCAGGATGTCGCAACGGATAATCAGGGTAGAGTCCGCGAAGAACGGGTCAATCACTGCGGTGGATGCATCGGGCATCAGCACCATGTCGGATTCGTTAATGCCTTTCCAGCCGCCGATAGAGGAGCCGTCAAACATTTTGCCTTCTTCAAAGAATTCGGCATTTACCTGATGAGCAGGAATCGTGACGTGCTGTTCTTTGCCTTTGGTATCGGTGAAGCGCAGATCGACAAACTTCACTTCGTGCTCGTTCAGCATCGTCAAAACGTGTTCAGCGGACATACTTGTACTCTCCCGGATTGGTCATGGTCGGTCGTCGTGGTAACGAGATCTTCAATTCTGCTGGCCGTGTCGCCGTAAAAATATAAAGCGAAATCTGTGCCAACTTTCACATTGCCCCCAAAAGGCGTTATCATGCGCACCATCGTGCAAAAGGGCTGCACCACGGTGACTATGTTGCACCAAAATAGTGCTTCAATGTGAACATTAAGCACCACATTGGTGCAATAGAACGCAAGCCACCCTTTTAACGCTCCGTGAAAGCGATCACAAAGAGACTCTGCAATACTTGTTTGCGGAGGATGTTTGTGATCCTGTTTTGTAGTGCGATTAATCCGTGTACAATAACGCGCTATTTCTAATGCCTGAGGCAAAGTTGTGATCGAAAATTTGCGTAACATCGCCATCATCGCGCACGTTGACCATGGTAAAACTACCCTGGTTGATAAGCTGCTCCAGCAATCCGGTACGTTCGACGCGCGTGCCGAAACTCAAGAGCGAGTGATGGACTCCAACGATTTGGAGAAAGAGCGTGGTATTACTATCCTCGCTAAAAACACCGCTATTAAATGGAATGATTACCGTATCAACATCGTTGATACTCCCGGGCACGCTGACTTCGGTGGTGAAGTAGAGCGCGTCATGTCCATGGTTGACTCTGTGCTGCTGGTGGTTGACGCATTTGACGGCCCGATGCCGCAAACGCGCTTCGTGACCAAAAAAGCCTTTGCTCATGGCCTGAAACCCATTGTGGTTATCAACAAAGTTGACCGTCCTGGCGCGCGCCCTGACTGGGTTGTTGACCAGGTATTCGACCTGTTTGTTAACCTCGACGCGACCGACGAACAGCTGGACTTCCCGATCATCTACGCTTCGGCGCTGAACGGTATCGCGGGTCTGGACCACGAAGATATGGCGGAAGACATGACCCCGCTGTATCAGGCGATCATTGATCATGTTCCGGCGCCGGACGTTGACCTCGATGGTCCGTTGCAGATGCAGATCTCCCAGCTGGACTACAACAACTACGTTGGCGTTATCGGCATTGGCCGTATCAAACGCGGCAAAGTGAAGCCGAACCAGCAGGTCACTATCATCGATAGTGAAGGGAAAACCCGTAACGCGAAAGTAGGTAAAGTGCTGACGCATCTGGGTCTGGAGCGTATCGACAGCGATATCGCCGAAGCGGGCGATATTATTGCGATCACCGGTCTGGGCGAGCTGAACATTTCCGACACCATCTGCGACCCGCAGAACGTTGAAGCGCTGCCGGCGCTGTCCGTTGATGAGCCGACCGTGTCTATGTTCTTCTGCGTTAACACCTCGCCGTTCTGCGGTAAAGAAGGTAAGTTTGTGACTTCTCGTCAGATTCTTGACCGTCTGAACAAAGAGCTGGTGCATAACGTGGCGCTGCGCGTTGAAGAAACCGAAGATGCGGATGCGTTCCGTGTATCCGGTCGTGGCGAACTGCACCTGTCCGTGCTGATTGAAAACATGCGTCGTGAAGGTTTCGAACTGGCGGTTTCCCGTCCGAAAGTTATCTTCCGTGAAATCGACGGTCGTAAACAAGAGCCGTACGAAAACGTGACGCTGGACGTCGAAGAGCAGCACCAGGGGTCTGTCATGCAGGCGCTGGGCGAGCGTAAGGGCGACCTGAAAAACATGAATCCGGACGGTAAAGGCCGCGTACGTCTCGACTACGTGATCCCAAGCCGTGGGCTGATTGGTTTCCGTTCAGAATTCATGACCATGACTTCCGGTACGGGTCTGCTGTACTCCACCTTCAGCCATTACGACGATATTCGTCCGGGTGAAGTGGGCCAGCGTCAGAACGGCGTACTGATCTCTAACGGTCAGGGTAAAGCGGTGGCGTTTGCGCTGTTCGGTTTGCAGGATCGCGGTAAGCTGTTCCTGGGTCACGGCGCGGAAGTTTATGAAGGCCAGATTATTGGTATTCACAGTCGCTCCAACGACCTGACGGTAAACTGCCTGACCGGTAAGAAACTGACCAACATGCGTGCGTCTGGTACGGATGAAGCGGTGATTCTGGTTCCGCCAATTAAAATGAGCCTTGAGCAAGCGCTGGAGTTCATTGATGACGACGAACTGGTAGAAGTCACCCCAACCTCTATCCGTATCCGTAAACGTCACCTGACGGAAAACGATCGCCGCCGTGCGAACCGTGGTCAGAAAGAAGAGTAATTAACGCTCTTACGGATAAAAACCCTGCCGAAATGAAAACTCGGCGGGGTTTTTTATTCACGTTGAGAAAGGGATAAGGTTGCCAAAAAATCAGCAATCGCTGGCGTATTATGCCGACCAATGACGCTATCCGCATACATCTTTGCCCGAGCGCTGGCATTCCCCATCGCGACGCCCAATCCGGCTAAACGTAGCATTTCCGCATCGTTATCATTATCGCCAAACGCCATCACTTCGCGCATTGCGATATGCTGTTGCTGTGCATATCTGGCGAGGCTTTGCCCTTTGCTGCACCCCTTCTGGAGAATATCCAGTTGATGATGCCAGGACCAGGTACAGCTTAGCTGTAATTCATGCTGTATAAACTCAGCAATATTTTGTAGTTGTTTTATGTGCCGATGAACGACGCTGATTTGCCAAATATTCTCCCTACTGCTTAGCTCATCAGCCTGAAAGATTATTTTATCATCAGCACGAATTGTCGGTTTAAGCGGATATACCCGCGCCAGTATTTTTTCCGTTTGTAAGTGCGTCAGCGGCAGCGGGTGAAGGACCTGCTGTTGAGCCGGTTGATAAATATAACTTCCGTTACAACAGATCATCGGTTCGGTGAGCGCCAGCGTTTGATAATACGCATAGGCTTCACGATGAGAGCGGCCGGTGACAAGCATTATTCGGCAGCCCATGTCCTGCATCTGACGGATAGCGGTTAGCGACTCTGGCAGAATTTGTTTATTACGGTTTAGCAGCGTTCCATCAAGATCAAAAGCGATTAAACGATATCGCATGAGCGCCCGATCCTAAAACAGCGTGAGGTATCCAGGTGATTCAGCAATGGAATATCGAGACGGTGCTGATAAGCGAGAAAACAGTGGCATTGTTTTGCCTGGCAGGCGGGAGAATTAAGTCGTTGCTGATATAAATTACCCATTTTAATTTTGCTGATATGACAAGCAAAAAGATCGCCTTCTGCATTCATAAAAATACTTTTTCTTCCTGCGGTACAGATATCCAGCTGCGCTGGCCACTGCTGCGTTTCAATCACATACAGCGGATCGAGTTCGCTGAAGGCGATGGTTTCCTCAACGGTATGCCGGGTATTGGCACACTCGTTGGCGTTAAACCAAAAATAATTCTGGTCAGGCAACTGCTGGCGTAGCCAACGAAACTGGTCGATATCTTTCATACTGGCGACAGCCCCCGCGCACCAGGTTATTCCGGCGGCAGAGAGCGCTAAACACTGCTGGAGAAAGCGCTCAGCGGTAATTTGTGAGGGATGAAAAGAACACCATAACCGAAGCTTTGAGATATCTCCGCCGCCAGCACGAAATGATTCCAGCAATGACATTAACGAAAAAGAGGCGTTAGTTTGTATGCCGACCGCCTGAACATGAGGATAGCGGCTAATTTCTGCCAACGCCGCCATGTAATAACGCAAGCGTAGCGCCTCGCCATAAGGCGTAATCATCACATTCAACGGCGTACCTAAAAGAGGCAAATGGTCAACCATGCGCCATAGCGCGGCTTCGTCGCGTTTTTTATCGTTACGGGCGTGTTTATGGAACGGGCAATAGCCGCAATGATAATTACACGATTTAAGATAGCCGCGATAAAACAGCGTGTGAATATCGCGCAGGGCGGGGGCGCTCATCTCTGCCGATTCTCCCGTAGCATCACCTCAGGCGAAACGAACACAGGAGCAAGGCAATCGGATAATGCCATACCGGTCTCCGTTAGCCGGAGGCGACTGCTATTCTGATAACAGTAGCCTTGCTGTATAAAGCGTTCCAGGTCGGGGAAATCCCTTAGCGCATCGCTGGCAAAATATTGCTGATAATCGCTAAGAGAAAGTCCCTGCCAGAAAAATAGATTTTTAATGATAAAGCGGCGTTTCATTTCATCAGGGGGGAGCAGATAACCGTGATTAATGACGGTTTTATCCGGGCTGTCGATAAACGCCTGAATGATTTTTCGTGATGTCTGCAGGTTCGACGACCACGGCGAACAGTAATGCAGATTGCCAAGATAACTTCTGCCGCCCGCTCCGAGCGCCAGTGAGTTTTCAAATCCGCAGCTTTCCGCCGCGGCGGATGGCGCTGGATTAAGGACGAAACGGCGCATGGACGTTTGGGTATAGCCCGCGTTGCGTAAAAGATCGCGGGCTAAAACGTAGTAGCTATGCATATTTTCCTGGCGAGGCATATTATAAAGCGGATAAAGAAAAAGCTCTTCCGGTTGATAAACGAGCGCCTGATGTAACGATTCCGTCAGGCTTGCGTGAGTCTGGCCGGGAATGCCGTAAATAATATCAATATTGAGTGATGGAAAATGACCTGCCTTTAGCCATTCCAGCGCCTGGTGCGCGCTGGCGGCATTGTGGCGGCGATGCAGCGTATGTAACTCGCTATCATGAAAACTTTGTATGCCAATACTGACGCGATTAACGGAAAAGGCGTTTAATAGCGCTACTTTTTCTGCTGTGGTATCCGTAGGGGAAGTTTCAATTGTTTTATAAATATTCCAGTCAACATTGAGCACATCAAAGACGGAAAAAAATAACTTTTCTAATTGCGCAATATTTAATAGCAGAGGTGTGCCGCCGCCTACGGTAAAGCTTGCCCAGTGGACGGGCACCAGCGCCATTTGTCGGCCCTGGGTAATAATCGCGTCGATATAGCTATCAATGAACGTATTATCTGCGCCAGTGCAGGTAAATAAATTACAGAACCCGCAGCGACTTTGACAAAACGGCATATGAACATACAGATGTGTGTCGTGCTCGTAAATGCGCGGTTTTACTTCGCTAAAGCTGACGTTCTCCAGCTCCCGATAAGCCGTCTTATGCGGATAACTGTACATATACTGACGATAAATATCATTGTTATTCATATTAATGATTACAGCTCAGCAAGAAATGCATATAGGGAACGGTATTAACGATCGGATGATTAAAACTATGGAAATATTTCCCGTCTTCGCCATAGCAGGTACCGTGATCGGAACAGACAATAACGAACGTTTCGCCGCCAGTTTGGCGGAAAATGTTCAGTAATCCGTCGATGCGGGCGTCGATATAGCGTAGCGCGGCGGCATGGGTCTCAACGGTATCGCCAGGGGCCGCGCCCTCAACGTAAAAATGGTTAGGGTAATGAATCGTGTCGATATTGATATACATCATGACCGGTTGGCTGCCAGCACGCTCGGCCATGATTTTCTGGATATAATGGATCTGGTTATCCATACTCTCTTTAACCGTACAGGCAAAGCGTGGATGCCAGTAACTCTCTTTAAACATCGACGGGAACACTTTTCCCATGCCGGAGCGGTTATTAAAGAAAGAGACGCCGCCAATACAGATGGTCTGGTAGCCTTTATTTTCCAGACTTTTTATCCATGTTGCGTCATCAAAGGCAAATGCATTTTTCGGCCCTTTACGACCAAGTCCGATATCTTTTGGGAAAAACAGCATGGTCTGATTAACGGTATCATCAATAGGTTTTGGCATAAAACCTGAAAACATGGCGTGATGCGAAGGCCAGGTAAAATTACCGGCCGCCTCGCATTTCGTCCATTGTCCATAATGATTAAGGTTGGGCGTATTTCCGGCGGTTTGTTCCTGAAGCGCAATATCGTAGCGTAACGAGTCCAGCACAATAAAAAGAATATGAGCGTTATTACTAATTAGCGTATTCATATCGAATTCGCCATCGCCTGTGTCAATCGACGCGTGCAGCGAGACGGGGACTTCATCCATTGAATTATACATTTTGCTTCCTCATGGCCCGGATTTGCGCCTGATAAATTAGATTATTCTGCTGCGCATCCTGATAAATCAAATCACCCTGGCCATTAATTTCAATAATATACGGCGTCAGGCTGGTGGTAAGTAAAACATCAATACCCGCTAAGCGAATGCCAGGAAAAAGTCGCATGGCATTTTGACAGAGCGTATCAATCTCAGTCACTTTTGCGGCAGATAATTCCAGACTTTCGAAGCGGCAAGCCTGGTTTTGCAGATGTAAGTTAGTAATGGGCTGCGAGGAGGTTCTGACCACTCGCCAGATAATTTCGCCATCCAGGCAGACGATGCGTAAATCATAGGTTTTATGCTTTACGCTGGCTTTGGGCAGCCACTGTTCGACGAGGTTTTCCTGCTGAAGAACGCCATCAATAATGAGCTGGATATCTTCTTTCTGACGATACTGTTGGATTTTTTTGCTGTTAAATAGCTGTTGTCCTGATATGGCAATCGCGCTGTAAAGCACCTGCTTTATGCCATCAGGGTGGCGGCGCAAAGCGATAACGCCCGCCGCGCCAGAACCCAGCGAGGGCTTAATGAACACGCTGGCGACCTTTTTTTCCTCCATGATAGCGGTGAGCTGTGCAAAGCTTTTTACGTCTTCCGCTACCAACGGCGGCGTGGGGATGCCGTGTTCCAGTAAGCGCCGCTTGCAGCGTTTTTTATCCAACAGGTGAATGAGGCCCGCCGGATGGTTAAGCCAGGTGACGCCAGGACGCGCCGCCATGTTCTGCAAAAAATGGATATAGTCCAGACCGATCGCGTTTATTTTGCGGATGTCTGTTTCACTGTGTACTGGCGGGTCGATTTTAACGATGCCAGAGGTCAGCGAAGCGTCCAGCGCTTGCGGATGAGTCAGCGCCGTGACGGGTTCCCCAAGTACGGCGGCAGCCTGCATAAAATAATGCGTGCGCTTGCTCTGACGGGGGCCAATGAGCGTAATCACAATAAATCCCTTTATCGTTGAGTAGGGGAATGTGCACATTCCCCTACACAATCACTCGGTGTACATCGCATTCATATAAATATCGCCATCGTAATCATCAGGCTCCAGAGCTTCTGAAAGATTCAGGTTTATCGGCAGTGTGGCTTTTAGCTTTTCCTGCATCTCCGGCGTCAAATAGTGGTGGTGGAGATCGAGTGTTTCCAGATGCGCAATTCGGTCTTTATGCTCCAGCAGCGCCTCTGCGCCGTTGTCCGTTAAGGTACCGCATGAGAGTTCCAGCACGTTAAGCTGCGGCAGGATATTACTTTCCAGCACCCGGCGGGCGATATCATCCTGCTCTTCGCTATTCATCAACCCCAGATGGGTGAGCTGAGGGAAAAGATCTTTCGATGCCAGCGCCATCACGTCATCCAGCGAACCGTCAAAACCGTATCCCTCTACGCCCAGGAAGAGCTTCAGCGTTTTTAATGCAGGGAGCTGCGCATTTTGTAGTTCGGCAAGTACGTTAGAAGGGATGCCGCCGGAAATGATTTCCAGGTGCTCCAGTTTCTCATGATGTATAGCGCCCAGTCGCAGATCCGACGCGCCTTTAATGATCAGTTCCTTCAGATTGGGTAACGCCGCATAGAGCCTGGAATAGTCACCTTGTTTAATCCAGCAGATCTCGCAGTCTTCGCTCTCCATATCACCGATAAACAGTGATTCCAGGTGAGAAAAGCGGGGGGCGTTCTCCACAATCATATCAATAATAGGCTGGCAGGTTTCGTCTTCCCAACAATCACCCCAGTTACCAATGGTCAGTGAGCGAAGCTTTGGCAGATCTTCATCGGTTAAAATCAAATTAATGAGCTGTTCCTGGGTTAATTCATTGTCCCAATCAATATTAAATCGCTTATTCATTTGTTTCCCTTCTCTATAAGCATGAATATGGTAAAACGCTTTGCGAATATTATCATGGCGCTTAGAGACGGGATATCGGGAGTCTGATTCAGGATGAATGAGCGGGCAGAACAACTACCCGCTGTGATGCAGATTCGAAAAATAGAGGCGATAATATCAGAAGAAATACTTCGCCCCGATACGAATCTGGTTTTGCTCTCTATGGTAGGGGCCCACGTTACGATCTAACCAGCGTAATTCAAAATAGGGCAACCAGTGTTCATTGATACGATAACGGAAGGTATTGGTGATTTCCCAATGATGCTTCGTACCATTACTACTATTAAAATCATTAACGTTATAAAAATAGTGTGGTTCAAAGGTATAAGAAAATTTATCGGTAATGATAAAATTCCAATAGTTACCGATTTCATAGCTGTCATTATTATCCAGTTCGCCATTCAAATCGGTTGAACTATAATTATTGTGATTATATCGGTTACGTACCGTAAGATTAAACCACGGGGTAAATTTATAGTTAACATCCAGATAGACGGCGCCGCCGGAACCAATGCTTTTGTCGTTTATTAACCCCCCAGGCTGGATGGTTAATTTATCTGTAGGTTTAAATAATGGATACCAGCCCTCAATCTCATTATAACCGTGCTTTAATTCATCATCACGCTGTAGCGTATAGGTATTGGTCAACATAATTCCGGCCCCCATATCGGAGTTATAGCCGACGCGCAGCATAAACTCCATTTGGTCAGACGCCAGGTTATAGGCCTCACGGTTTTCTACATAAGCGCCAGCAAAAACAGAGGTGGATATTACTGAAGTTAATATCACTAGAGTATTCAGAGATTTCATAATAAATCCATTTTTCAAATATAGGGAAGCCGCCATCCATCGGGATGGATAAAGCGGCAAGCGTCGTTTAATTATTTACAGTAGAAATACTTTGTTTATTATTAGTCGCGACAATTTGATTACCTGTTTTCTTTCGTTGGGCAATTTCCTCGATAATAAAAGCGAAACGTTGTTCATTGAGCTTATAAAAAAAGCCCATCGTTAGTGCTGCGATAATGGCAAGACCGCAAGGCCATAAAAAAATGAGCTGACGCAAACCAAGCAACGTGGTGTCACTTTGAGCTATGTTGGGGATATAACCGATTTGCGTCAGCATAATACCTGGCAAAAAGCCAGCAAGCGCAGCGGAAATTTTGCGGGAAAAGGTATAACCCGTATACACCGAGCCTTCAGCGCGAATACCCGTTTTCCATTCACCGTAGTCAACCGTATCCGGAACCAGCGCCCAGTTCAGGCTGTTGACGAAAGCGGTACCGAAGAAGGCGATACAAGAGAAAATAACAAACAGGAATGACGTTCCGCCCCAGATAAAATTCAGGATATCGCCAACGGCCCACAATATCAGACCACCAAGATAAACCTGTTTTTTCCCGAAGCGTTTTACCGCAGCAGGTACTAATAAAACACCAATCAGGATACAGCCCATGCTGAAAAAACCCATCCATGACAACAAATGAATATCGTTCAGCACGTACTGAGTGTAATAAACCTGAATGGCCAGCTTAATATTAAAGGCGGCCAGCGTGCACAAATTGGCGACGCAGAGCACCAGCAGCGGCGGATTACGAAAAATCGCGCAGAAGGATTTCAATATGCTGGGTTTATGCGTGTCAGGTACGGTTTCGATATACCGTTCTTTCACCCCGCTAAAGCACCACCACATGCTGAACAGCCCGCAGACCGAAAAGATGACAGCTGCAACCAGATAACCCAGCGAAGGGGAACGGGTAAACAGTGCCTGAATGGGCATAAAACCTACGGTACAAAGAAGAAGGCCAATGGTAGCGCCGCCTTGTCGCCATGCGGCGAGCTGGGCCCGCTCATGCGGATTTTTGGTAATAGCGGGTACCATCGCGCCGTATGAGCAGTTCATCAGGCTGTAGAACAGACCGAACAACATAAACAGCACCGTCGCGAAGGCTGTTTTAACGGGTAAAGTAAAGTGAGTGGCAAAGAATTGCGCAGTAGCAACCAGAGCGACTGGAAATGACGCATACAGAATAAAAGGCCGAAACTTTCCTTTTGCGCCAATATTACGGCGTGAATCCAGCAATACGCCGGTGAGCATATCGGTAAAAGCAGTGAAGAATTTCGCCACCAGAAAGATAATTCCACCGTAATATGCAGGCATCCCGAGTTCATCGGTATAAAACTTCAGTAGATACAGCGTACCGATACACAGCATCAGATTTGAGCCGAAATCGCCCACGCCATAGGCGCATTTTTCCCGCAGGCTCAACTTTAGCGTTAGCGGATCATGATTAGACATAATCGCCTCTCAAAACGCCCCGCAGGGCGTTATATTTTATTGTTGTTAAACCGTATGTTTCCGGGCCTCAATCTCTTCCACAATTCGCACGTACATCTTCTCGTTGAGGTTGTAGAAACAGCCCATCGCAATAATGGTGATGACCGCCAGCACGCAAGGATAAATAAAGATCAACTGGCGTAGGCCTTCGACGGTGCCTGCCGATTGCACCACATTCGGGATATAACCGATTTGCGTCAGCATCCAGCCGGGGAAGAACCCTGCCAGCGCCTGGGAGACCTTACGGAAGAAGGTGAAGCCGGTGTAAACCGTCCCTTCCGAGCGGACGCCGGTGCGCCATTCACCGTACTCCACCGTGTCGGAAACCAGCGCCCAGTTCAGGCTGTTGACGAAGGCGGAACCGAAGAACGCCAGGCAGGAGAAGGCGACAAAACTGACCGAGCCGCCGCCAAAGAAGTAGTTGAGCAGATCGCCCGCCACCCATATTAACAGCCCGCCGATATAGACTTTCTTCTTGCCAAAACGCCTTACTGCGCCGGGCATCAAAAAGACGCCGATAAAAATACAGCCCATGCTAAAGAAGCCCATCCAGGAGAGGAGGATCGGGTCGTTAAGAACGTACTGGGTGTAATAAACCTGAATCGCCAGTTTGACGTTGAAGGCGCCGAGAGTACAAAGGTTGGCGATACACAGAATAAACAGCGGACGGTTACCGGCGATGGCGCGGAACGACTGCAATAATCCGGGCTTTTGCGCGTTATCGACAGGTTTCACTTCGACGTAGCGCTCTTTAACGCCGGCGTAGCACAGCCACATAAATAGCAGGCCAAACAATGAAAATAGCGTGGCGGCGAAAATATAGCTGAGTTGGGCATTGCCTTCGATCAGGTTCATGACCGGCACAAAGCCAACGGTACACAGCAGCAGGCCGAGAGTGGCGCCGCCCTGACGCCACGCGGCAAGCGAGGCGCGCTCATCCGGGTTCTTGGTAATCGCGGGCACCATCGCGCCATACGAGCAGTTCATCATGCTGAAAACCAGCCCGTACAGCATAAACAGCATCGTTGCGACGACGGTTTTTCCCGTCACCTCAAACGGTGTGCCGACAAAGTTAGCAATCGCCAGTAGCGTTACCGGAAATGCCGCGTAAAGCACGAACGGGCGGAATTTGCCCTTCGGACCAATTTTACGCCGCGAGTCGAGCATAATGCCGGTACCCATATCGGTAAATGCGGTAAAAAATTTGGCGATCAGGAAAATGATCCCGCCGTAAGTCCCTGGTAAACCCAGCACATCGGTATAAAATTTGAGTAAATAGAGGGTCCCGATATCTAACAGGATATTGGAACCTAAATCCCCCAGTCCATAGGCAAGTTTTTCTTTAAACGGCAAGCGTAGGGTTGCCGGATTCGATGATGTTTGACTCATTATTCTTCTCCATCTGCCCGCAGGTTTCCCTGCGGGCGAGCCGTATTAGATATTCCGTAAAGAAGCAAAAAGTGAAGCCCACTCGCTCTTCGCGCGATAGAAGACCGGCGGTTTGCCAATGGGCGCATCCACGGTAATGTCACCGCCGTGGTGAACTTCGCCGGTCCAGATATTCACCCAGTGATCTTCCGGCAGGTACAGCGTCCAGTCGCAACGCCCCTGCTCGTGAACCGGCGCGACCAGCAGATCCTGACCGAGCAGATATTGATATTTCAGGGTGTAGGTTGCGGCATCGTTCTCGTAGTGCAGGAATAGCGGACGCATGACCGGCAGACCGGTAGCCGCGTTTTGCGCCACCGCCTGCTTGAGATACGGTTTCAGCGTGGTAAAGACGGTGGTCATACGGGCAAAGTGGGCAATAGTTTCCGCGTCGCCGTCGAACTGCCAGTTATCGCCGGGGCGGTTGCCTTCATGGGTGCGCATCATCGGCGTAAAGGCGCTGAAATCGCACCAGCGCAGCAGCAACTCTTTGCTGCGTTTCATGTCAAACAGGGTGGTGTAGCCGCCGATATCGCTGTGATGCAGACCGTGGCCGGTCATCGCCAGCGACAATGCCGCAGGCACTACAGAGGCCAGACCATCATCAAGGCTCCAGTCAACGTTCTGGTCGCCTGCCCACATCATGGTGGAATATTTCTGACTGCCGGTGTAACCCGCACGCATAAAGAACAGGATCTCGCCGAGCTTGCCGGTCTCCTGTAGCGCTTCGTAGTTACATTTCGCCCACAGCGCAGGCTAGGCGTTATGCATGATCTCGGCGCTGACGCCGTTGTGCAGATACGTGTCGGTCGGCAGATATTCGCCGAAATCCGCCATCCACCCGCTGCAGCCGAGTGCGATCATGTTCTTTTTGATGACGTCTTTGAACCAGTCGTAAGCTTCAGGATTGGTCAGATCGACCACGCCGCCATAGAATTCGCCAAACTCGACCAGATAGTCGCCGCCCGTGGCGTCTTTCGCCAGATAGCCGTGTTTCGCCGCCTCGGCGCAGAGGTCTTTATCACTGGCGACGTATGGGTTGATATAAGAGAGGAACTGTACGCCTTCTTCTTTCCACTGTTTGATCCGGCTATCCAGTTGCGGATAGTTGTCGCTATTCCACTTCCAGTTCCACATCACGCGCTTGCCAAAGGAGGTCATGCGGATACCGGACCAGTCCTGCGCCCAAATACCGTTCACTTTTACGCCTGCGTTGCGCATGGTATCCAGTTTTTGCTGGCAAACTTCCGTACCGCCCTGAATGCCTAGCGTGACGCCGTCATAAACCCAGTCCGGCAGCTCCGGCTGGCGACCTAACAGCGCAGTCAGTTTTTCCAGCAGGGCGATGTAGGTGTCGGCACACTCAAAACGCAGCGTAGTTTTATCTTCCCACAGCGCCAGTTCGTGATACTCCGGCGCGCTGAAGTCGAAATTCATATAGCAGCTATTATCGACGTGGCAGTAATACTTCTGCGTGCTGACAAAGGTCGGTTGCGGGAAGAAGGTCCAGTAATAGTCGCCGCCGGCATTCTCTTTACAGTCTGCCTGCCAGGTGACATAGCTGGTTTTATTACGGCCAACGCCCTGTTCGCTGGTCCACAGCGGGAACGGCTTGCCGCGCAAATCGAAATAAGAGAACTGTTCGCCGCAGCCGTAGATATGGTCGTCTGGATTAGCCGCGAGGCGTAACCAGATACGGTTATGGTGCAGGTCGTCGTTTTGCAGATCCAGCTTCAGGCATCCCGCCTCATCGGCGGAGATGCGAAGGGTGGCGCTAATTGTTGCGCCACGGCTGAATTGTACCAGCCAGCCGTCGGGTAGCTCGCTGACCGTGGCCTCCGTTAATGCAATCTTCTCGTTAAGTTTGTCTTTGATGCTGAAGTTGCCGCGGAACATATCAATGTCGGCAACGCCCGCGCCAATCCACAGACAGGGGTTTTCGGCGCTGTGGCGTAAAATCAGGCGCTGTTGCCAGCTAAGCGCAAAACCATCCTGTGATGTTATCAGTTCAAAATCGGTTGACCGTTGTGGTAGAGAATTCATTGTAATCTCCGTGAATGTAGGGTAATTCGGTAATCCATTTGGGCTAGTCGCAGCCGATGGAAAAATGCAGTTGATGGATCGCTTTTGGGGCAAGATGAATCAGCGCGATCCCGGAATTAAATGCATCGGGCGGGCAGCTCATAGGCTCTACCGCGAGACCTTTTCGGCTGAGTTTTTCGCCGGTATAGATCTGTAACCAGGGCTGGGTGCTGCGTAAAAATGTGGACATGTTCTGCGTTGGGCTGGTAAGTCTGACCTCCCACTCAGCCGGGGTAGTCGCGGTCTTAACCGCATGATCAAGGCGCGTTTCGCCGAGCAGGCATGATGCGGAAAAATCCCTGCCTGCGGGCAATTCTTCGCTTGCAGGCAGTGTTAATACACAGCTATCGATGCTTTGCAGATTGCAAGTCAAATAAGGATGCGCGCCCGCGCCATAAGGGGCTGATTCATCGCCAATGTTTTGCGTACGAATCAATACGTGCAGCCCACTGGCGGCATCTAACCGATAAATCACTTCCGATATCAACGCAAAGGGATAGCCGTAAGAGGGCGGCAGAAAAATCGTTAGCGACGCTTCCGTCGCCGACTGATAATTAATCTGCCAGTCTCGCCAGGCTAACAGACCGTGAATGGCGGTCTGCGAAACCGGGTCGTTAACGGCAAGCTGGAAAACCTTGCCGTTATAGGAGTAGCAGCCATTTGTCACGCGATTTGGCCAGGGAATCAATACTTTCCCCAGATGCGCCATGGGTATTTCTTCCGGTTTATGCGGGATGACCACATGGCGTCCATGATGGGTCAGTTCCGCCAGACCTGCGCCAACCGTGACGATTTTCGCCTGGTAATGGCCCGCATTAAGCTGAATAGTTTTTCCACCGCTGTGCATGGCTGCCATCCTCATGACCTATTTCGCGTTGATATCCAGGAGACCCGCCGCGACCGCCGGAGCCAGGCCCGGCGCCAGTGGCAGACGAGGAATGACCAGACAGTGCAGCAGATGGTAAATATCTTGCTTGCCGTCCCACACTTTGGTGGTCACTTTGTTATCGGCGTCCAGCTCTTGCCACCAGGAACCATTTTCATAGTCCATCAGGTACTTAATGCAGTAGTCCCACCATTTCTGATACCACTCTTCATACTGGCTATCGCCCGTCAGGGTGTGGAGGGCGTAGGCCGTACCCATCGCTTCCACAATCGGCCAGCGCACGCGTTCACGTACGATAGGTTTACCGTCCCAGTCGACTGAGTAGACAAAACCGCCTGCGCCATCTGGCGCCCAGGCGTCGCGGATAGTGGCATGGAACAGACCTTTCGCATCCTCCAGCAGCCAGGCGGGGGGCGTTTCGAAGCGGGCCTCCAGCGCAGCATGGAGATGGAGCATCAGACGGCCCCACTCAATCCAGTGACCTGGCGTACCGCCGTAGGCGCGGAAACGGTGGGCAGGATTATCTTTGTTGTAGTCGCGGATAGGGTTCCACTGTGAATCGAAATGTTCATTAACACGGTAATGATTATTTCTGGCTACATCATGAATAATGACTGATGCGATTCTGATAGCGCGATCCAGCCATTTTTTGTCATGGGTAACGTCATAAACAATCAGGAACGCTTCGACGGCGTGCATATTGGCGTTACCGCCACGGTAATCTTCCGTCTGGCTGAAGGCTTCGTCCCAGGACTCCAGGCACATCTGCTCTTCTTCACTCCAGAAGTATTTCTCAATCACTTCTATGGTGTACTCCAGCAATTTCCTGGCTTCAGGATGCCCGGTCGTGACGGCGCTGGCCGCGCCCAGCAAGGCGAAGAAGTGTTGATAACCCTGTTTAGAGGCATCCACCACGCCCTGATCGTTAACGCAGGCATACCAGCCGCTGTATTTTTTATCGCGCAGCGCGCCGTTCATGGCTTTGATGCCATGATCGACCAGATCATAAGCGCCCGGTCGGCCCATCGACGCCGCCACGGAATAAACGTGCAACATACGCGCTGTGATCCAAAGATGGGTGCCCATCTCTTCTTTAATTTGCCCTTTATTTCCCAGCCAGCCGAAGCCTGTCGGCACCACGGCGTTTTTACCGAAATTAAAGATGCGGTCGGTTTCCTGCTCCAGCCAGCGGTTGTGGCTCAACGTGTTAAACCATTTCATTCTTTCATCCTCGTATTAACGACGTTTCGCCATCATTTCATCGACGATCTCGCCCAGACGTTGCAATTTAGGCGCGGAAACATCACGTAGCATCAGCTCGGTATCCGGTAGACCAATCACTGATGACCAGACCGCGCGTCCCGCCAGGAACCCGGATGCGCCAGCTTCCATGGCGACCCTGACTGCGCGAGGGAACAGTTTTTCGTCCACACCGGAAGAGAGGATGACCCACGGCATATTGATATGCCCATTCAGGCGTTGTGAGGCGGTAAGAAGATCGGAACGCGCGCCTTTGCCGTAGAGCGGCATTTCAACTTTGTAAAGATCGGCGCCGCTGTCGCCCAGCTCTTTGGCCGCATCGATAATCGCCTGCTCGCGATCGAACTTGTCGCCGCAGCGCGGCGGACGTACAACCGGTTCGATAATGCTCAGCAAACCATTGGAGTGGCATAATTCATTGAATTCTTTGACCATATCCAGACGCTGCTGCGCGTCTTCGTCGCTGCGCCACAGCACCAACAGTTTTAAGGCTTTCGCGCCATCCCGTTTTACCGCCTGCGCATTAATTTTTTTATCAATGACCACGTTATCAACGGGAATACCGTTGCCCGGGATGAAATCATCCGCCGCGACGATCATGGCGCAGCTTTTAGCGACCGCGTTTTGTTCTACGGCCTGGCGATAACAGAACTGCTGATCCAGCAGAACGGCAGAGGCATACGGGGAAAGAATTTTCGCCGCATTCACTTTGAAATCCGTCAGCACGCTATCGGCAACGGGTGTTTTCGCACCAGCAGCAGCAAACATTAAACGCATCGCCTCGCGCTGATCGACAGCCAGCATGGCAAACCCGCCGGACGCTCGCGTAATGTCTTTGATGGTGTAGTTGTTCATTCAATTTTCCTTTATACAGTCGTTACTTTTTTACGTTGGCGGTCAGCCCGGCGCTGATGCGCACCTGTTCCAGGATGGCGCTCCAGTCTTCCCGACCGCGGCCTGCGGCCCGCGCCAGGTTATAAACTTCACGGGAGGCGGCGCCGAGCGGCATCGGTACGTGCAGTTGATTGGCGACATCCAACGCGATGCCAAGATCTTTGTGCGCCAGATCGATCATGAAGGCGGGAGACAGATCTCCTTTCATCACTTTATTCGGCCAGGTGGTGGTGAAATGCCCTTTGCCTGCGGCAGTGCCGCTCATCACTTTTAAAGCCACGTCGAAAGAAAGCCCCAGCGCTTCACACAGCACGGCGGCTTCGGCGGAGAGCGCATTTAGCGCAATACTCATGTAGTTGTTGATCAGTTTTACGCGAATACCCATTCCCGGGCCGCCGGTGTTGACCAGCTCATTACCCATCGCCATCAGAACAGGGGTAGCACGCTCTACTTGCTCCGCCGTACCGCCTGCCAGCAGCAACAATGTGCCGGTAATCGCGTTGTCGGATGTCCGGCCTACCGGCACATCCATCATGCTGAACCCTTTGCTCTGCATGTCGGCAATCAGCTTATCGGTTTGCAACGGATGAATAGTGGACATATCAATGACCAGCGCTTCACGGGAAAGGGTTTCACAAACGCCTTGCTCGCCAAACAAAACGGAACGAACCAGATCGCCGTTCGGGAGCATGGTGATAACAAATTCAGCGCCGATGGTTGCCTGAGCCGGGCTGCTTGCAGGTTGCGCGCCTTTGTCTACCAGACGCTGTACGGCGTCGGGATTAACATCGAAGACGCTGAGTTGATGGCCCTGCTTTAGCAGATTGCTCGCCATAGGGGAGCCCATCTGTCCCAACCCGATAAATGCTATAACTGCCATATCGTTCTCCTGAACACGGTGGTGTCATTTTTTGTCATTAATGAGCATTTTTCTGTCTGTTTGTGATCGTATTTGTAATTTATAGTCAAAAAATTGACAGCCGTCACTTTTTAAACATTTCGTGAAATTAAAATGAGCACATCGAAAATGCTTGAGGAATGACCATGGTTCGTATTGCTTGTGTAGGTATTACCGTGATGGATCGCATCTATTACGTGGAAGGATTACCGACAGAAGGGGGTAAATATGTGGCGAAGCGCTATACGGAAGTGGGCGGCGGGCCTGCGGCGACCGCTGCCGTGGCTGCGGCGAAATTGGGCGCGCAGGTGGACTTTATTGGCCGTGTGGGCGATGACGACACCGGAAACAGCCTGCTGGCGGAACTGGAATCCCTGGGGGTAAATACCCGCTATACCCGCCGCTACACGCAGGCCATGTCGTCGCAGTCAGCGATTATGGTGGATGCCAAAGGAGAGCGGATTATCGTTAATTATCCCAGCCCGGATTTATTACCTGACGCCGACTGGCTTAACGACATCGATTTTTCGCAGTGGGATGTGGTGTTGGCGGATGTGCGCTGGCATGACGGCGCAAAACAGGCGTTTACGCTGGCGCGTCAGGCTGGCGTCATGACTGTTCTTGATGGCGATATTACGCCACAGGATATTAGCGAGCTGGTGGCGTTAAGCGACCACGCCGCCTTCTCCGAGCCAGGGCTGGCACGCCTGACGGGGATGAGCGAAGCCATTGATGCGCTAAAAAAAGCACAAATGCTCACAAATGGACATGTCTATGTCACGCGAGGCAGCGAAGGCTGCAACTGGTTGGAAAAAGCGGCGGTACGCCACCAACCGGGTTTTACCGTGGAGGTGGTGGATACTACCGGCGCGGGCGATGTTTTTCATGGCGCACTGGCATTTGGCCTGGCAAGCGGATACGCCATCGAAGAGGCTGTCAGATTCGCCAGCGGCGTTGCCGCGCTGAAGTGTACCCGCCCGGGTGGCCGGGCGGGTATCCCTGATTGTGAGCAAACCCGATCTTTCTTGTCACTTTTTGTATAATATGAGCAGTAGGAAGCTTTTAGAGGAATGCTCATGAGTCTTACCGAACTGACCGGTAATCCGCGACATGATCGGCTGTTAATGCTTATTGATGAGCGCGGCTATATGAATATCGATGAGTTAGCCAGTTTGTTGGAGGTCTCTACCCAGACGGTTCGCCGCGATATTCGTAAATTAAGCGAGCAGGGGCTGATTACGCGTCATCACGGCGGCGCTGGCAGAGCGTCCAGTGTGGTCAATACCGCCTTTGAGCAGCGAGAGGTCTCCTGGACGCAAGAGAAAAAAGCCATTGCGGAAGCCGTGGCTGACTATATTCCGGATGGCTCCACGATATTTATCACGATTGGAACGACGGTTGAGCAGGTGGCGCGCGCGCTGCTCAACCATAATCATCTGCGCATTATCACCAATAGCCTGCGCGTCGCGCACATTCTTTATAATAACCCTCGTTTTGAAGTGATGGTGCCTGGCGGCACGCTGCGCCCGCATAATAGCGGCATTATCGGGCCATCCGCGGCGGCGTTTGTGGCGGGGTTCCGGGCTGACTATCTCGTCACCAGCGTAGGCGCGATAGAGAGCGATGGCGCGTTACTGGAGTTTGATGTCAACGAAGCCAGCGTAGTGAAAACCATGATGGCCCACTCGCGACATATTCTGCTGGCCGCCGATCATACGAAATACCATGCTTCTGCGGCGGTTGAGATCGGCAATGTGTCACAGATTACCGCTCTGTTTACGGACGAGTATCCCGGTCCGGCATTACAGAATTTACTTCAATCCCAGCAAATCGAAGTGGTTCAGGTGAGTCCTTCGCTGGACGACGCCGTTTCAGCGTGACAAGCGCCCTTGCGCCGGAGGGTCGCGTCAGCGCTTTATCCGGCCAATAAAACGGCGCTGTGATGCAGGCGATATTGGGCATCGTCTGCGTTTCTATTGTCTTTTTGTTAATTGATTTATAAAGGGATACATAGTCAAACTTCTCCTTTCCCGCTACAGTTATTCATCCCCGGTTAGCAAGGAGAATGACATGCTCTACATCTTTGATTTAGGTAATGTGATTGTCGACATCGACTTTAACCGCGTATTAGGTGTGTGGAGCGATCTGAGTCGAGTACCGCTGGCTTCGCTGAAGCAAAAATTTACGATGGGCGAGACTTTTCACCAACATGAACGCGGTGAGATAACGGACGAAGCGTTTGCTGAAGCTTTCTGTCATGAAATGGCGTTATCGCTCAGTTATGAACAATTTGCGCACGGCTGGCAGGCGGTATTTGTCGGATTACGGCCCGAAGTGATTGCTATCATGCATAAACTGCGCGAGCAGGGGCATCGCGTGGTGGTGCTATCCAATACTAACCGACTGCATACCCACTTCTGGCCGGAGGAATACCCGGAGGTGCGCGCTGCCGCCGACCATATCTATTTATCGCAGGACTTGGGAATGCGTAAGCCGGAAGCGCGTATTTATCAGCACGTCCTGCAGAAAGAAGGTTTTTCCGCTGCCGATGCGGTCTTTTTCGACGACAATGCCGATAATATAGAAGGGGCCAACCAGTTGGGGATCACCAGCATTCTGGTGAAGGATAAAGCCACCATCCCTGACTATTTCGCGAAGCTGTTATGCTAAAAACCGTTCACCAAAAAGCTGGACGCCATACGCGCCCTGTTCGGGCCTGGCTCAAGCTATTATGGCAGCGTATCGATGAGGATAATATGACGACTCTGGCAGGAAATCTCGCCTATGTCTCATTACTCTCCTTAGTACCGCTTATTGCCGTCGTTTTTGCCCTTTTCGCTGCTTTTCCGATGTTTTCTGATGTCAGCATTCAGTTACGCCATTTTATTTTTGCTAACTTTATGCCAGCCACCGGAGATGTGATTCAGCGCTATATTGAGCAGTTTGTCGCTAATTCCAACAAAATGACGGCGGTGGGCGCCTGTGGACTGATTGTGACGGCATTGCTGTTGATGTACGCCATTGATAGCGCCTTAAACACTATCTGGCGCAGCAAACGCACACGGCCAAAAGTGTACTCTTTTGCGGTGTACTGGATGATCCTCACGCTCGGCCCGCTTCTCGCCGGCGCCAGCCTGGCAATCAGCTCCTACCTGCTTTCTTTACGCTGGGCCAGCGATCTGAATACGGTCATCGACAATGTATTGCGCATCCTTCCGCTGCTGCTCTCGTGGATCTCATTCTGGTTACTTTACAGTATTGTCCCAACAACTCGCGTACCGAACCGTGACGCCCTTGTCGGCGCGTTTGTCGCAGCGTTGCTGTTCGAGGCCGGAAAGAAAGGTTTCGCGCTTTATATCACCATGTTCCCGTCATATCAGCTCATTTATGGCGTACTGGCAGTGATCCCAATCCTGTTTGTCTGGGTATACTGGACCTGGTGTATAGTCTTGCTTGGCGCAGAAATAACTGTCACTCTCGGGGAATACCGAAAACTCAAACAAGCCGCAGAACAAGAAGAAGCTGACCAACCATGATTGCATTAATTCAACGCGTAACCCGTGCCAGCGTCACCGTGGAGGACGAGGTGACGGGTGAAATCGGCCCAGGACTTTTGGTGTTATTGGGTGTCGAAAAAGAAGATGACGAACAAAAAGCGAATCGTCTGTGCGAGCGCGTGCTGGGATACCGTATCTTCAGCGATGCTGACGGCAAGATGAATCTGAATGTACAACAGGCTGGCGGCAGCGTGCTGGTGGTGTCGCAGTTTACGCTGGCGGCAGATACCGAGCGCGGTATGCGACCAAGCTTTTCTGGCGGGGCTGCGCCGGATCGCGCGCAGGCGCTTTATGAATATTTTGTCGAACGCTGCCGCCAGCAGGCGATAAACACGCAAACCGGACGCTTCGCTGCCGATATGCAGGTTGAGCTGGTTAATGACGGTCCCGTGACATTCTGGCTCCAGGTATGAGTCAGCTTCCGGCGTGGCCGCGGATAACAAGAGAGAGTACGGCTATGTATCACCTTCGAGTTCCGCAAACAGAAGAAGAATTAGAACGTTACTACCAGTTTCGCTGGGAGATGCTGCGTAAACCGCTGCACCAGCCGAAAGGGTCGGAACGGGATGGCTGGGATGCGTTGGCGCACCATCAAATGGTGGTGGACGAAGAAGGAAACTTAGTTGCAGTGGGCCGCCTGTATATCAATGCAGATAACGAGGCGTCTATTCGTTTTATGGCTGTACATCCCTCGGTACAGGATAAAGGGCTGGGGACATTAATGGCGATGACCCTGGAGTCTGTTGCCCGCCAGGAAGGCGTTAAGCGCGTCACCTGCAGCGCGCGCGAAGATGCGGTTGAGTTCTTTGCCAAACTCGGATTTGTCAATCAGGGGGAGATTACTACGCCCACAACCACGCCAATCCGCCATTTTCTGATGATTAAACCGGTAGCATCGCTGGATGATATCCTGCATCGCGGCGACTGGTGCGGGCAGCTTCAGCAGGCCTGGTATGAGCACATTCCATTGAGTGAAAAGATGGGGGTGCGCATTCAGCAGTACACCGGGCAAAAATTTATCACCACGATGCCGGAAACCGGTAATCAAAATCCGCATCACACGGTGTTTGCCGGCAGCTTGTTCTCCCTGGCGACGCTGACCGGATGGGGACTTATCTGGCTGATGCTCCGTGAACGCCACCTGGGCGGGACGATTATTCTTGCTGACGCCCATATTCGCTACAGTAAACCCATTAGCGGAAAGCCAAACGCCGTGGCTGATTTGGGGTCGCTAAGCGGTGATTTGGACAGGCTGGCGCGGGGTAAAAAAGCGCGTGTCCAGTTGCAGGTTGAACTGTTGGGCGGCGAGACCGCCGGGGCAATTTTCGAAGGCATTTATATCGTACTACCTGCGAAACCGTTCGGCCCGTATGAAGAGGGCGGGAATGAGGAGGAGTAGCTGGACATCTCCAACTACTCGATGAAGGCATCTGCTGGTAGTTTGAAGCGTTGTGTAAGCGCTTTAATATGATTAACCGTTAGTGCTCTGCGGCCATTTAAGATGTTGCTGACGTTCGATTTAGAGCCAAGTTCGTTGGCAAGATCTGCTGCTTTGAGACCGTATTGATCCATGAGCGTTCGCAATACTGAAACGCCAGGGGGCGTTTTCTCCAGGTGTTGGTTGAGTGCTTTGAATTCCGGCGCATGTTTTTCGTATTCACTGATTCGGGCACAGAGCAATTCAAATAGTGGGTTTTCAAGATCGTCGTGGTCGACCAGAAACTCCACTAGCGCTAGTGCCCTGCGATACTCATTGTCATTTCGGTCTTCCCCCATCAGTGGGACGGTTTTTACCGCATCGCTGAAGGTATCAACGATCTTTTTTGCGCTGGTTGCATCCATCTGACGATGAGTTCTCATTCTTTATTACCCCGATAATATGCGGTCAGTTTGTCATATTCGGCATGGGAAACGATATGTTTCACAAATATCTTATGTAACCTGAAATCTATGTAGGAAATGAGTCTCAGGCTGTTACCAGAAACATCAATCACCCACCATTTATCTCTGTACTTAAAATTATCCAGTGAAGGAATATACCGCTTCATCTCTTCAGGCTGAGTGAATGTTTTTTTCTCCAGAACATTCAGCAACTCAGTGAGAGCAAGCTCATGGTTTGGATACATGAGCATCGCTTCATTGAACGGTTTTCGGCTGATAACATACACAATGTAGTTCCATTACAAAGTTTTCAACCTGAAAACAATTTAGCGCAACGTTATCCAGTTTTCAAGTTGAAAACAAAATTGAATTTTAGGTCATTTTGCCTGTTGATGGACTTACAACACGCCAGGCCACATCTCGCATGGCGCTTCGTGCCGCCTGGCTCACGCCTCCGAGCTGGAAAAAGCCATGGATGACACCGAGATAGCGCTGGCAAGTGCATTCCACACCCTGTTCCTGGAACCGTTGATACAGGGCCTCGCCCTCATCGCGCAGTGGGTCGAATTCGGCAGTAATGATGTGCGTGGATGGCAGTCCGGCGAAGTCCTCACGCCAGAGCGGGCTGGCTTCAGGATGCTGTGGATCGGTTCGCGGCATATACATCTCGTAGCCTGAAAGCAGCGTGTCACGCGTGATAATGTAATCCAGCCCATTACAGGTGTAGCTCGCAAACCTGGCGGTTGCGTCCAGCATGGGGTAGATCAGAATCAGCTGTGCAGGTTGCCATTGACGGGCGGCTTTCAGGCGTAGCGCGGTGACCAGCGCCAGATGCCCACCCGCGCTGTCACCAGCAAGCGTAATGTTCTCGCGATCTATCCCCAGTTTCTGGGCATATTTCCAGATAGTATTGGCTCCGGTTTCGGCATCGTTATGGGCGGCCGGGAAGGTGTGCTCTGGTGCAAGTCGGTACTGTGCCGCAATCACGCGACAACGGCTGTAAAAAGCTAACTGCCTTAACTGGTTATCGTGAGTGGCAAAACCGCCGCTGACAAAGCAGCCACCATGATAATAAATGATGCAGGGTAATTTCCCTGTGGCATTGAGCGGCGAAACCACGCGAAACGTCATGGCATCGAGTTCAATATCTTCAACCTGGACGCGGGTTTCTGTTTCTCCTGCCAGTGTCGTGCTGGCGATGTAGCCCGCCCTCCGGTCATCAATATTCTGTTCGCGAGAAGAGGGGCGTCCCGCCGCGATAAATTCCTCCACTAACTGCGCAATCCCGCTTTCCAGTGCCATTTTTCATTGCCTTTATCTGTATGGATATACAGTTTTATAACTCGATTTGGTACGAATGAAAATGGGAAAATTGGGCTGCGTACGATTCTGGAAAGCGGCTCGCAAAAATAAAAATCGTTCGCGTAATAACTATTTTCTCGTCAGTCTCAGGTGTATGTTGTTTGAAAAATAAGCGCAAATGATATACTGGAGGTATATGTGAGTATGATGGCTGGGATGGATATGGGCAGAATTTTACTCGATTTATCAGACGATGTGATTAAACGGCTTGACGATCTCAAGGTGCAACGCAACCTACCTCGTGCAGAACTCTTGCGGGAGGCCGTTGAGCAGTATCTGGAAAGACAGGATCGGGCTGAGACCACAATTTCGAAAGCATTGGGGCTCTGGCAAGGCTGTGAGGAAGATGGCGTTGAATACCAACGTAAACTTCGTGAGGAATGGTAATGGTCAAAGGGTCTGCGCTTTTTGATACCAATATCCTCATCGACCTGTTTAGCGGTCGAATTGAAGCGAAACATGCGCTGGAAGCGTATCCGCCACAGAATGCGATTAGCCTTATCACATGGATGGAAGTGATGGTGGGTGCTAAGAAATATCATCAGGAAAACCGCACGCGCATTGCATTAAGTGCGTTCAATATTATTGGCGTAACACAGGAAATCGCGGAACGAAGCGTCATTGTCAGGCAGGAGTATGGCATGAAACTCCCGGATGCGATCATCTTGGCCACTGCTCAAGTCCATCGTTGTGAGCTTGTGACGCGTAATACAAAAGACTTTGCCGATATTCCGGGAGTGATCACACCGTATCACTTGTAGACCGGACGGCAAACTTCGCCCGGTCTGAGTAAAAAACTTATTCCCCTTCCCCCGGGAACAGGAACGGGTTGATGGAACTGCGGGCGAAGCCCTCCTGTTCCATGCGCGCGTCCAGCACCAGCGAGGCGAGGTCGTCGGCCACTGCTTCCACTTTCGGGTCTTTTTCCTGATAGAGAATCTTCAGGTAAGTCCCGCAATCGCCGCAGCTTTCGGCTTTCACCGCAGCCTGCTCATTTTCCAGCGACCAGTAGTGTAAGTCGCGGCTCTGTTCGCAGTTGCTGCACTTCACGCGCACCACGTGCCACTCGGTTTCACACAGGTTGCAGTGCAGATAACGCAGCCCCTGCGTGGTGCCGATCTGCACCATGCTGGAGACCGGCATCGAACCGCACACCGGGCAATACTGGCGCGCTTCACCGTATTCCGCGCGGGCTTTGCCTGGAATCAAGTTGGCCATTTGCGCCCAGTAAAGGGAGAGCGCGGCCCAGATAAACGGGGCTTTATCGCTGCTGACGGAGGCAAAATCCGAGGCAAACAGCGCGCTGGCCATCTGCTCCAGCTCCTGCTCTGAGGCTTTCTCCAGGTTCTCAATCACCGCCAGCGCGGGGCCGCTCATCTCGGGTTTTAGCTCGGCAATCAACGAATGCAGCAGTTTTTGCCAGTGCTTATCACGCGGCAACACGTGGATATCCAGCGGCGGCTTGCCCTGGTCGTTCGCTTCTTTAATACGTGCGGTCAGATCCATCTCCAGCGGATGGTCGTACAGCACCACTTCCTGCGCGTGCGCGATAAGCGCGGCAAAGCGCAGGTAATCGCCCAGCGGGTTATTTTCAGCCAGCTCGCGCAGACGTTCGGCGCGGCGGTTGTAGACGTTTTTGAGTCGGGGGAACAATAACGGCGGAATCATATCCGCCGTACGTTTCTCGCTCGACCCCAGCTCATCTTGCGGGATTATGCGAATACTCATTCAGTTTCTTTTTCCGTTGTCTTGCGGACTTCTCGGTACCAGCGCGGGTGATGTTTCTTCGCCCACGACCGGGTTACCCAGCCTTCCACCATCGCGGTAATGGTGCCTTTCACCCAAAGGGCGGCGTAGATATGCACCATGATAACCACAATTAACGCTACTGCGGCAAAAGAATGCAACATTAACGCGAATCGGATCACCGGGATTGAGAAAGCAGGCGCAAAGTACGGACGCCAGATAATTACCCCGCTCACCAGCAGCAGCACCAGGAAGATAATCGCCGCCCAGAATACGCATTTCTGACCGAAGTTATAACGCCCGGTGTCACCCACTTCCTCGTTGACGACGATCTTACGAATATTCTTCGCCCAAAAGATATCATCCCGATTGATTAGATTGTGGTGCCAATAACGGAAAAACATGATGATGAACGAGGCAAACATAACCACGCCCACAAACGGGTGCAGAATTCGCGCCAGTTGTGGGGTGCCCAGGATATGCATCAACCAGTTGAAGGATGGGAATAAAAAGCCCAGCCCGCTCACCGCCGCCAGCACGAAGCAGAAGGCGACGATCCAGTGGTTGATGCGTTCCGGCGCCGTATAGCGCACGATGGTGTCACGTCGTTTCATTTGCGCACCTCGTCTTTCTCTTCATGCAGGTTGTCATCTTCCTCTTCCGCGCGGTTCGGACCGACGCCGACATAGTGGAAGACGCTGGCGGCAAAGGTCGCGGCAAAACCGAACGCGGCGAGCGGTTTCCAGACGCCTTTCCAGAACTTAACGGTTTCGCTGATTTCCGGGTTTTCCGGCAGACCGTGATACAGATTCGGCTTGTCGGCATGATGCAGCACGTACATGACATGCGTACCGCCTACGCCCGCCGGATCGTACAGACCCGCGTTGTCATAACCACGGGTTTTTAGTTCCGCTACCCGCTCGCCCGCCAGCGTTTTCATATCCTCTTTCGAGCCAAAATGAATGGCGCCGGTTGGACAGGTCTTCACGCAGGCCGGTTCCTGGCCGACCACCACACGGTCAACGCACAGCGTACATTTATAGACGCGGTTGTCTTCCGGGTTGAGGCGCGGCACGTTGAACGGGCAGCCAGCGATACAGTAGCCGCAGCCGATACACTGCTCGGACTGGAAGTCGACAATACCGTTAGCGTACTGAATGATCGCCCCTTCCGCCGGACAGGCCTTCAGGCAGCCGGGATCGGCGCAGTGCATACAGCCATCCTTACGGATCAGCCACTCCAGTTTGTCGTTCTGTTCCACTTCCGAGAAGCGCATCACCGTCCAGGATTTCGCGGTTAAGTCCGCCGGGTTGTCATACACCCCGACGTTATTGCCCACTTCATCACGGATGTCGTTCCACTCGGAGCACGCCACCTGACACGCTTTACAGCCGATACAGGTGGTGACGTCGATGAGTTTCGCCACCTCTTCCTGGTGGTCCCGCGCCTGGGGCGCGGGGGTGAAACCGTTAGTGGCGGAACGACGAATGATGTCTTGCGATTGATAAGCCATAGGTCGTCTCCGTTACACCTTTTCCACGTTCACAAGGAAGGATTTAAACTCCGGCGTTTGCGTGTTCGCATCACCGACGAAAGGCGTTAACGTATTGGCGATAAAGCCTTTTTTCGCCACGCCTTCGTAGCCCCAGTGAATAGGAATACCGATGGTATCGATATCCTTGCCGTCCGCTTTCAGCGTGCGAATACGCTTGGTCACCACCGCTTTGGCTTTGATATAGCCGCGGTTCGAGGAGACCTTCACGGTATCGCCATGCGCGATGCCGAGCTTATTCGCCAGCTTCTCGCCAATTTCCACAAACTGTTCCGGCTGGGCGATAGCGTTAAGCAACGCGTGCTTGGTCCAGTAGTGGAAGTGCTCGGTCAGACGGTAAGTGGTTCCGACATACGGGAACTTATCCGCTTTACCCAGCGCGTCGGCATCGTCTTTAAAGATACGGGCGGCAGGGTTAGAGATAACGTTCGGGTGCAGCGGGTTAGTGCCCAGCGGCGTTTCAAACGGCTCGTAGTGTTCCGGGAACGGCCCTTCCGCCATCTTATCGATAGCAAACAGGCGGCCCATCCCTTCCGGCTGCATGATAAACGGTCCGACGTCGCTGCCGGGCGCGGCGGCGCTGTAGTCCGGAATATCCCATCCGGCCCATTTTCCGCCTTCCCATTTCAGTAGCTGACGTTTCGGGTCCCAGGGATTACCCTGCGGATCGGCGGAGGCGCGGTTATAGAGGATGCGGCGGTTAAGCGGCCATGCCCATGCCCAGCCCAGCGTGTTGCCGAGACCAGACGGGTCGGCGTTATCACGACGCGCCATCATGTTGCCTTCCGGCGTCCAGCTACCGGCGAAAATCCAGCAGCCGCTGGACGTCGTACCGTCATCGCGCAGTTGCGCGAACGAACTGAGCTGTTGGCCTTTCTTCACCACCACCGCGCCGGTTGCCGGATCGATAAGATCGGCCAGCGCTTTACCATTACTTTCCATCGCCACTTCTTCAGAGGCAGGTTCGTATGGTTTGGTGTAGTTCCAGGTCATATTCAGCACCTGTTCCGGGTTGGCGCCGCCCTGTTCAGAGTACATCTTACGCAGGCGTAAGAAGATACCGGCGAGGATTTCGCCGTCGGTCATGGCAATTCCCGGGGCGTCCGCGCCCTTCCAGTGCCACTGTAACCAACGACCGGAGTTAACGATGGAACCATTTTCCTCGGCAAAACAGGTGGAAGGCAGACGGAACACTTCGGTCTGGATTTTTGCGGGATCAACGTCGTTCGACTCACCGTGGTTTTGCCAGAAGGTGGACGTTTCGGTGTTGAGCGGATCGATAGTCACCAGGTACTTCAGTTTGGAAAGCGACGCGACCACTTTGTTTTTGTTCGGGAATGAGGCCACCGGGTTAAAGCCCTGGCAGATATAGCCGTTGACCTTGCCCTGTTTCATCATCTCGAAGTACTGCAACACGTCGTACCCTTTATCCCACTTCGGTAGCCAGTCAAAGCCCCAGCTATTTTCCGCTGTCGCTTTATCACCAAAGAAGGCCTTCATCATTGAGACGAAGAATTTCGGATAGTTGCCCCAGTAGTTGACCTGATCCTTCAACAATGGCTTCGGCGTATTGGCAGCCAGATAGGTTTGCAGGTCGGTCTGTTTTTCGCTCGGCAGCGTCAGGTAGCCCGGCAGACTTTGCGACAGCAGTCCTAAGTCGGTCAGCCCCTGAATATTGGAGTGACCGCGCAGGGCGTTAACGCCGCCGCCCGCCATCCCCATGTTACCGAGCAGAAGCTGGATCATCGCCATAGTACGGATGTTCTGCGCGCCGATGGAATGCTGCGTCCAGCCCAGCGCGTACAGGAACGACGCGGTTTTATCTTTTGCGCTGGTTTCTGCAATGTACTCGCACACTTTCAGGAAGTCCGCTTTCGGCGTACCGCAGATATTTTCTACCACGTCCGGCGTATAGCGTGAGACATGCTGTTTCAACAGATTCCAGACACAGCGCGGGTGTTGCAGTGTCGTATCGCGTTTGGCAAAACCGTTTTCGTCCAGCTCATAGTGCCAACTGGTTTTATCGTACTGCCGCTTGTCTGCGTCATAGCCGGTGAACAGACCATCATCGAAGCCAAAATCTTCACGCACGATCAGGCTGGCATTGGTATAGGCCTCGGTGTATTCACGGTTGTATTTTTCGTTGGTCAGCAGATACAGCATCACGCCTGACAAGAAGGCAATGTCAGTACCAGAGCGTATTGGCGCATAGAAATCGGCCACCGACGCGGTACGCGTAAAGCGCGGATCGATCACAATCAGCTTCGCGCCGTTGTGAATTTTGGCTTCCATCGCCCAGCGGAACCCGACCGGGTGAGCTTCTGCGGCGTTACCGCCCATCACCACGACGAGGTTGGCGTTCTTGATGTCGACCCAGTGGTTGGTCATCGCACCGCGACCAAATGTTGGAGCAAGACTTGCTACCGTTGGTCCGTGTCAGACACGCGCCTGGTTGTCGACCGCGAGCATACCCAGCGCGCGGGAGAATTTTTGCGTTAAATAACCCGTCTCGTTACTGGATGCGGAAGCGCACAGCATCCCGGTGGTGAGCCAGCGGTTAACGGTAACGCCTTCGGCGTTCTGCGCCTGATAGTTGGCGTCGCGATCTTCCTTCATCAGTTTAGCGATGCGGTCAAACGCTTCTTCCCAACTGATCTGTTGCCACTTATCTGAACCCGGCGCGCGGTATTGCGGGAATTTCAGGCGGCTTTCAGAGTGGATAAAGTCCACCAGACCGGCCCCTTTCGGGCACAGCGCGCCACGGCTTACCGGATGATCCGGGTCCCCTTCGATATGGAAAATAGATGCTTTGGCGTTTTTCGCACCGTCGCCGAGGCTGTACATCAACAGCCCGCAGCCAACGGAACAGTAGGTGCAGGTGTTACGGGTTTCGCGGGTGCGCAGCAGTTTATATTGCCGTGTTTCCGCTAGCGCTACGCCGGGCGCGAAGCCCAGTGCCGCCGCCGTGGTGCCTGCCATACCGCCAGCGCAGATCTTAAAGAACTGCCTTCTGCTGACCTGCATGGTTTGCTCCTTGTTTCGACATTGTCACTTCTCTTTCACATTTCTCTATCCGAAACGCTCAGGGAGTGGTTGTTATTTTTCTTTGCGGACGGGCCCGCAAAGGTTCAGAATTGGATAAATTTTCCTCCATCCGGGAGGAGTTGTAACAGAATACCATAATGTTGGTGTGTGTGTTCTTATATGGTTAAAAGAAAGTGAACAATATACTGTCTGAAGAAGTCCTAAATGTGACTGATTTCACAACCTCACGCCAGTTGACTCTCTGGAAACGCGAGGATTTGCAGTCCCCCCAACTTGATGATGTTGCCGAGGAAGTGCCAGTGGCACTGGTGTATAACGGCATTTCGCATGTCGTTATGATGGCCTCTCCGAAAGATCTGACGCATTTCGCAATAGGGTTTTCTCTGTCGGAAGGGATCATTGACAGCCCGCGTGAAATCTATGGCATGGACGTTGTACCGTCCTGTAACGGACTTGAAGTGCAGATTGA
Organism: Salmonella sp. SAL04202; assembly: GCF_046550775.1. NCBI lineage: Bacteria > Pseudomonadati > Pseudomonadota > Gammaproteobacteria > Enterobacterales > Enterobacteriaceae > Salmonella > Salmonella sp. SAL04202. The sequence goes on from NZ_JBGDXK010000007.1 coordinate 46,901, forward strand.
TCTTTCCAGCCGTCGATTTATGGGGCTGAAAGCGCGTCGTCGCGCGCTGGCCGGACGTACCGGTTGCGGCGTATGTGGCGTGGAACAGCTCAATGACATCGGTAAGCCGGTGCAACCGCTGCCGTTTAGCCAAACGTTTAATCTCGGTAACCTTGATCGCGCGTTAAAACATCTGAATGATTTTCAACCGACGGGTAAGCTGACGGGTTGTACGCACGCTGCGGCGTGGGTCATGCCGTCGGGTGAACTGGCGGGGGGCCATGAAGATGTCGGACGCCACGTTGCGCTGGATAAACTGCTCGGCCGCCGCGCCACGGAGGGTGAGGAATGGCGGCAAGGCGCGGCGCTGGTTTCCAGTCGTGCGAGTTACGAAATGGTGCAGAAGTCGGCGATGTGCGGTGTGGAAATTCTGTTTGCCGTCTCTGCCGCAACGACGCTGGCGGTCGAGGTGGCTGAACGCTGCAATCTGACGCTGGTGGGGTTCTGTAAGCCGGGTCGGGCGACGATTTATACCCATCCGCAGCGGTTAATCGCAGACTAAAATAGTACCCTCTACATTTTCGTAAAATATATATTTTCTCAATTTTACAGCCTCTCTTGATAACGGAATCACGTATAGTGGCGAGGCCATACAGGTTTTAATCGTTTTTATGCTGGGCCGCAGCTTATTCCAGCCATTCACGAGGCGCTTGCTACCCGGTAATACTTCGAACGAAAAAAGCGCCCCTGGGGCGCTCTTTCGGCAGTCGCTAACGACTTATTTGCTCAGTTCAGCGGTCATATGCACGCGATTTGCAGCGTGAAAAGCTTAGAACTCACGCTCAAGATGATAGCCATTATAGGTATCGATGAGCTCGTTATAAGCTTTAACCACAGCCTCATAAGAACCATCTACCATATCGCCGCTGCCGCTATTGAGGTAGTCCTGCTCATGCGAGGTATACGCCACGTTATCGCGCACGCGCCGAATGCGTTTTTTCACCTTGCCCTGGAATTTTTCCAGCTCAGAAATAAAACCAGGGAAGCTACGATGTTTATCTATATCAACGTTGATCTTCTCGTTTAGCTTCTGAGTATGCTCTTCAAAATCAGCGAGCTGTTTGCTTACTGCCGCCACATCAAAAGAATCATCAGCTACAGCGTCATTAAGCGTCTCGGCTTCCTGCATCGTCAAAAGCGTATAGTACTTAATGGATTTACCTTCTTTCTTCTCGGTCGCCTTAATTTCATTAGCCGCATGCTGCCCACTCATAATGGTAATCTCGGCGATATATTTCTTCGCAATGGGATCAAACTCATCGAACTGTTTTATAAACGTTTTATGGAACGCTTTAGCGCCAGCAAAGGCATCATCCTTGAAGTTATCTTGATCATAGTATTTATTCATACTATTGATTGTTTCAGCTAGTGGCCCAGCCGCATTAATAAATGCCAGAGCAGCACTATCCAGAGAGGCAAACGCCGGCTTTAATTCAGCCGCCGCCTTGATGTCTTTCCGGCAGTCCTGGATAAATGCAGGATACACAGGAACCAGCGGAGAGGGATCATCTTCCTTACCGGTAGGACCGGTGCGGAAATCGTCGAATGTGTTAGCATAACGATTTACAGCACGGTAAATATCTGCCTGGAGATTATTATAACAATCAATGTAAACATTCAGCTTTTGGTTAAGAACATCGTTCGCATCTGCGCTTTCCGCTGATGTGGATTGTGTATTGCTCGCTGATGAATCCGCACTCTGAGCTACAGGTTGTTCGTCCGCTTTTTTTTCATCACAAGCGCTTAGCCCGGCAGTCATCAGCATAGCGATAATAATTGATGATAACAAATCCTTTTTCATTAGAATAACCTATAAATAATATCATTGAAATTTACAGATTCATTTTAATGAAAAAAAACAGGTATGTGATTTATTCAACACAAAAAATACTTAATCCATATTTCATTATAATTAACATTATCAATATCAATGTGTTCGTTAAAATAAGAGGACCCCAACGTAAATATACAAAAGGCAATTAAATGAAAAGGAATTTATTATCCTCAGCGATAATCATTGCGCTAATGACCCTGGGCGCAACAGGATGTGATGACAATAATGTTAAAACCGAGGCGACGCCGGCCGCCAGCAGTCAGCCTGCGACGCCAGCGCCTTCTCAGACGCCGGAAACGCAATCTGGCGAAAGTCCAGCGCAGCCCCCAGCAGCGAAGCCAGAAACGGCAACTCAGCCCCCGGCGGCGAAGCCAGAAACGCCAGCTCAGCCGGAGGTTGACGCTGAAGAAGTTTATAGTGAAAAAATGGATGTCTATATCGATTGTTTTAATAAACTTCAATTGCCCGTTCAGCGCAGTCTGGCGCGTTACGCGGATTGGGTGAAAGACTTTAAAAAAGGTCCGACAGGGAAAGAGAGCCTGGTTTATGGCATTTATGGTATTACGGAGTCTTACATAACGAATTGCCAGAAAGAGATGAAACAGGTGGCCGCCTTAACGCCATTACTTGAGCCTATTGATGGCGTTGCCGTTAGCTATATTGATAGCGCCGCCGCGCTGGGTAATACCATTAACGAAATGGAAAAATATTATACCCAGGAAAACTATAAAGATGATGCCTTTGCTAAAGGTAAGGCGCTGCATCAGACATTACTGAAGAATATCGAGGATTTTAAACCCGTCTCGGAAAAATATCATGAGGCTATTCAGGAAATAAATGACAGGCGGCAATTGACACAGTTGAAGAGAATAGAAGAAGCGGAAGGTAAAACATTTAACTATTATTCTCTGGCTGTCATGATTTCGGCAAAGCAGATCAACAAGGTTATTTCTGCCGATACCTTTGATGCCGAAGCGATGATGAAAAAAGTCGCGGAACTGGAAACAATGATTGCGCAATTGAAAGAAGTGAATACTGATGGCCGTAATTCTTCTTTCATCAGCTCTGCGGCTGATTATCAGCTACAAGCTAAAAAATATATTCGTCGCATCAGAGACAATGTTGAGTATTCTGATTTTGAAAAGAAACGGGTGCAGGACCCTGCAACAGGATGGATGGTTGCGGATTCTTATCCGGCGTCGTTGAGAAGTTATAACGAGATGGTGGATGATTATAACCGCCTGCGTTGAGTGACGGCACATTAACTGCGCGCAGGCTGGCGCAAGTGCCTATAAAATTACGCTATAACGCCAATAAAAAGCGCCGATCAGGCGCTTTTTTCGTTTATGTATTCTTCATCAGGCAATATCCGTAAAAATAGCTGACGTAAACATTAACTAAAGAGAGCTATTAGAAAAACCAGTAATCTGAAGCTATCACAAGATGTTGACGTCACGCTGGAAGGTACTGGTAGTGTCATTGAGGATCGGCATTTATATGGAAAGCATTTATCCCGCTGATGCGAAAGTTCTGGGCCACTTCAGCATAGGGCGGCCCAGCCTTCATCACTTATAGGGTGTCACGTCCAACTGTTCTGTAAGACGTTAATTAATACCCGCCATTCGTAATAACGCGGTCACTACCGCGGCGGCGATAATCACCACAATAAGCGGCATTTTACGCCAGGCTAAAAATACGGCGAAGCCAACCCCAAGAACGCGCGCCATTCCGGCAAAATGTTCGCCTTCGTAAAAGGTGGTCGCCAGCGCGACGGAGAATAGCAGCACCGTTGCCGCATCCGAGAGCAGCGCCTGTGAACGCTCAGACAGCGCCAGACGGCTGCCAAGTTTCGCGCCGCCGAGGCGCATCAAATAGGTTCCCGCAGATAAAAGAGCAATACCGATAATAAATAGCGTCATATTGCCCATTATTTTTTTCTCGCCAGTAGGCCAAGCAGCGAAAGCAACACCGGCAATCCGGCAGCCACAAAGGGAACGGCGGCAAGCGACAGCGCGGCGCCGCTGCAACCACGAATCAATGTGGTGCGGTTTTTAAACGCCGGGATCACCAGCGCCAGTAAGATTGCCGGGAATACGGCATCCAGACCGATGGTTTCTGGGGCCGGGAGCAGTTTGCCGACACCTGCGCCAATCAGTGTGCCAATCGGCCAGAATAGGGCGACGCCCAGACCGCATAGCCAGTAGGCGGCTTTACGTTGTTCGGGTGTTTTTTGCGACAGGCCGAACACCACGCTCTCATCATTCATAATATGGCAGCCGAAAAAGCTGGCGGCGCGGGTGCCAACCAAATCGCGCACCGTTACGCCAAACGGCACGTGGCGCGCATTCACCAGCAGTCCTGCCGCCGCCGCCGCTAACGGATTGCCGCCGCTGGCAACAATGCCGATAAACATAAATTCGGACGCGCCCGCCAGTACAAAAATAGAGAGGACAAACGGCACCCACAGTGGGAAACCGTAGGCCATCGCCAGTGAGCCATAGGACATGCCGACGACGCCCACGGCCAGGCACACTAAAAATATCGCTTTTATCGTGTCTCCCTTGAGACAGGAAAAATAGTGTTTCATCTTCTTTAGTCATATCGAACGAATTTTCATTATAATGAACGGAACAGATTTGCTTTACAAGACGAACATTTCGTTCGTTATAGTGAACGTTGGATGCTTTATGACACAACCTATCAGCGTCATTGCCAGAAGTCTGGTACGCGAACGCCAGCGAACCGGACTGTCGCTGGCGGAGATTGCGCGGCGCGCAGGCATCGCTAAATCTACGCTTTCACAACTGGAAGCAGGGAACGGCAACCCCAGCCTGGAGACGTTATGGTCGCTATGCGTCGCGCTCGACATTCCCTTTGCCAGGCTGCTGGAGCCGCAGGTACAAAAAACGCAGGTGATTCGCCGCGGAGAAGGCACCAAAGTGGTGGCGGAGCAGGCGCATTATCAGGCGATATTACTGGCGGCGTGTCCGCCCGGCGCGCGGCGTGATATCTATCTGCTGTTGACGCAGCCGGGGGCCGACCGGATCTCTCATCCGCATCCGCCGGGGTCGGTGGAACATATTATTGTTACGCAGGGAAAAGCCCTCGTCGGCTTAACCGAGGCGCCGGAAGAGCTGGCGGAGGGCGATTACATTTGTTATCCCGGCGACCAGGCGCATATCTTTAAAGCGCTGGAACCGGATACTCAGGCTATCCTGGTAGCGGAGCAGAATTGAAATTGCCGGATGGCGGCGTAACCGCCTTATCCGGCCTACAAAAAATAAAACCGTAGGCCCGGTAAGCTTGCGCCACCGGGCACACGACTTACTGCAGATAGAACACCTCTTTTAGCTCTGCGCTGACCGGGCTGTTATCCGGATTCGCGGGCATAACGTCACGCATATGTTTCCACCAACGCTGGCAAACGTCGGTGCTGGCAACGGCGTTCCAGCGCTCCTCGGATTCAATCTCAACGGTGGCGAACAGCAGATTGCGCTCCTGATCGAGATAAATCGCGTAGTGATGCGCGCCGTGAGATTTTAATACGGCTTCCAGCTCCGGCCAGATTGGGTTATGACGACGCTGATACTCCTCGTGCGCGTCGGCATTTACCTGCATCACAAAGGCTTTGCGGATCATAACGCCTCCAGGTACAGCTCGCGAACTTCATCGCGGCTGGCGGTGCGCGGGTTACACGGCGCGCACGGGTCGGCGAGGGCTTTATCCAGCCAGCCTTCGATATCTTCTTTTGTGACGCCCAACGTGCTGAAACCTTCTGGAATGCCGACGCGTTTGCTCAGCGTACGGATAGCGTTAATCGCTTCCTGACTTGCGGCTTCGTCAGACATACCGCGCGTCTCCACGCCCATCGCCTGTGCGATGCGGGCAAAACGCGCGACGGCGTTCGGACGGTTAAAGTTCTCGACAATTGGCAGCAGGATAGCGTTGCAGACGCCGTGCGGCAGATTGTGGGTTGCGCCCGGCTGGTGCGCCAGCGCGTGAACCAGCCCCAAACCGGCGCTGTTGAACGCCATACCCGCCAGGTACTGGCCGAATGCCATTTGCTCACGGGCTTCGAGGTTATGACCATCGTCAACCGCTTTCGGTAGCCACACATTGATTAAGCGAATCGCTTCCAGCGCGTTAGCGTCGGTGAGCGGATGCGCGCCAACGGAGACATAGGCTTCCACCGCATGGGTCAGGGCATCCATGCCGGTTGCGGCGGTCACAGAAGCCGGGATTTCCAGCATAACGCTGGCGTCATCCACGGCAATATCCGGGATGATATTCGGGTCGATGATCACCTCTTTGACCTTTCGGGCAGAGTCGATAATCACCGCGTTGCTGGTCATCTCTGCCGCGGTACCTGCCGTAGTATTAATCGCTACCAGCGGTACGCCGGCGTTTTTCACTTTGCCGACGCCGGAGTAGGCGGTAGATGGGCCTGGGTTGGCGGTCAGAATTTTCACCGCTTTAGCGGTATCGATCGGGCTGCCGCCGCCGAAGGCGATAATGTAGTCACATTCTGCGCTCTGATACGCCGCAAAACCTTTCTGCACCAGCTCTTCTGTCGGGTTTGGGAACACCTCATCAAACAGGTGGTAAGACATTTGATGTTCATCCAGTGCGCTAAACAGGCTATCCAGCAGGCCCAGCTTTACCAGTTGACCATCGGTAACGATCAGCGCTTTGCCCCATTGCTTATTCGCCACGAGGTTCACCATATCGGCAATCGCTCCAGCGCCATGCAGGCTAATTTTTGGCAGTGCCAACATAAAGCTCATCACTATTCTCCTTAAAAAAATTCCCTGTTGCCCGATGGCGCTACGCTTATCGGGCCTACGGTAAAATGCGCACCGACCTGTAGGCCGGATAAGGCAAAGCCGCATCCGGCGTTGAGTTGGGAGGTATTAGTACAGCGCTACGGCGCTGGCCAGCGGTGTCACGCCAAAACGTTTGCCGAGGGCGACCAGTTCTTCGCGCGTGATGGTCTGCTTCATACCGCCCATCGAATAGATTTTGACTAATACCTCAGCGGATTTCTCTGCGGTATCTATCAAACCGAAGGTTTCATCCAGCGTAGGTCCGCTTCCGAACACGCCGTGGAACGGCCACAGTACCAGCGAATGTTTCTGCATTTCTTGCGCGGTGGCCTGGCCGATTTCATCGGTGCCTGGCACCATCCACGGCAGAATGCCGACACCGTCCGGGAATACCACCAGGCATTCGGTGCTGCCTTCCCACAGTTTGCGGGTGATCAGCGCAGTGTTGTTTTCCAGTACGTAGGTGAGGGCGATCAGGTTAGTCGCATGGCAATGCATAATGACGCGGTCTTTGCCGTGGGTGGCTTTGATGCGTTCGCAGTGGGAGAGGAAATGCGCCGGGAGTTCAGAGGTGGGTACCGCGTCGTGGGTTAAGCCCCACAGAATGTGGTAGCCTGCGCCGTCGCTGTCGATTTTGACCACGCCTAAATTGGCTGCCGGATCGAGCTGCACGTTGCGAAAGAATTTGCCGGAACCGGTAACGATAAACGGCGTATTCGCCAGCAGCGGCATGGGTTGACTTAGCGTGATATAGCGCGGTTTTTCGTGGAAATTAGCCGCAAACGGTGTGATATCGGCTTCATCCAGACGCAGCGTCAGGTTACCGCCATTACGTTCGTCCCACCCTTTCAGCCACGCATCAGACGTGGCTTTAATCATGCCCTGGACAAACCAGGAATCGGTAATATTTTGCATGTTCGTGTTCCCATTTATTGCCCGAAGGTTATTCGGGTCTTACGTAGGCCGGATAAGCGCAGCGCCATCCGGCAATCGTGTTTCATTTATTGCCGGATGGCGACGCGGGCGTCTTATCCGGCCTACAGATCAGGTGTCGCTGTCAGCTACGTTTACTCAGGATCTCTTTTTCATAGACGCGAACGCTGTCCAGCCACTGGCTGCCAGCCGGCGTGTCGTGACGCTGGCAATACATTTCCCAGACGGCCTGCCACGGCAGAGATTTTTGCTCTTCCAGCAGCGCCAGACGCGCGGTGTAATCGCCGCTGGCCTCAAGCTGACGCAGTTGATCTGTGGGTTCCAGTAGAGCGCGCAGCAGCGCTTTTTTCATGTTGCGGGTACCGATAACCCACGCGGCGACACGGTTGATAGAGGCGTCGAAGAAATCCAGGCCGATATGCACACGGTCGAACAGGTTATGACGGACGATCTCGCTGGCAATTGCCTGGGTTTCATCGTCCAGGAGCACCACGTGGTCGCTATCCCAGCGTACCGGGCGGCTGACGTGCAGCAGCAGCCGTGGCACGTAGAGCATGGCGGCGGAAATTTTGTCGGAAATCACTTCAGTGGGATGGAAGTGGCCCGCATCAAGGCACAGCGCGGTCTGACGGCTGGTGGCGTAGCCCATGTAGAACTCATTGGAGCCGACGGTGTAGCTTTCCGCGCCGATGCCAAACAGTTTGCTCTCAACGGCGTCGATGTGGTGCGCCGGGTCGAATTTCTCGCTAATGACCTCATCCAGCGCTTCCAGCAGGCGCTGGCGCGGGGCTAAACGGTCGACGGTAATGTCTTTCATGCCGTCCGGAATCCAGATGTTCATCACCGACGGCGTACCGAGCTGCTCACCAAAGTATGCCGAGACGCGGCGGCTGGCTTTGCAGTGATCGATCCAGAACTGGCGAATTTTCGCGTCTGGATGAGAGAGGGTAAAACCGTCAGCGCTCAGTGGATGAGAAAAACAGGTGGGGTTGAAATCCAGCCCCAGCCGGTTCGCTTTCGCCCACTCCACCCAGTTTTTAAAATGCTCCGGTTTGATCTGGTCGCGAGCAACCGGCGTATCCGACTCAAGGTAAATGGCGTGCAGGTTCAGCCGTTTTGGTCCTGGGATCAGACGCAGCGCCTGTTCCAGATCGGCGCGCAGTTCGGTGGCGTTACGCGCTTTGCCCGGATAGTTGCCGGTCGACTGAATTCCGCCCGTCAACGAACCTTCCGGGTTCTCGAATCCGGCAACATCGTCGCCCTGCCAGCAGTGCATGGAAACCGGCAGGCGATCGAGCTGGCGCAGCGCCTCCTCGACATCAATACCTACTGCGGCGAAACGTTGTTTTGCCAGTTCCCAGGCTTGTTCCAGTTGAGTGGTCATGCGCAAAGCTCCTTTGTCTGTCGTTTGGGTTGAAACTGCGCAACGTGGCGGGCAATTTCACTATCAGGATTAGGGATATAGGTTGTCAGGTCGTAGTTAGCGCTGACGACCTGACGGAAGTCATCGACGTTGTTTAATTCGTCGAGGGTCATAAGCTGAATACCAATATTGCCAAGGGTGGAGGCTTCAACCGGCCCGGCCATCACGCGAATGCCACATGCATCGGCGCACAACTGGTTGAGTAGCGCGTTTTGGCATCCGCCGCCGACAATATGCAGTTGGGTAAATTTTTCGCCGCGCAGATTTGCCAGTTCGTGCAGAATGTCGGCATACAGCAGCGCCAGACTGTCGAAAATGCAGCGCGCCAGTTCGGCATCGCTGACGGGAACGGGCTGGTCGGTCTCGCGACAGGCGGCCTGGATTTCGGCGTGCATATCGTCAGGATTGATAAAGCGATCGTCATTCGGGTTAATCAGGAAACGGCAGGCCGGCAGCGCTTCTGTTTGGGCGATAAGCGCAGGCAGATCGGTAATGCGCCGTTCTTTCAGCACACGCTGGAGCAGCCACAAACCCATAATGTTTTTCAGTACCCGATAACGCCCTTCTGCGCCGCCTTCGTTGGTGATATTGGCAGCCAGCGCCTCGTCAGTGGTGTAGGGCATTTTGCTTTCAAAACCCATCAACGACCAAGTGCCTGAAGACAGGTAAGCGCTATGTTTATTTGCCAGCGGAGAGGCAATAACGGCGCTGGCGGTATCGTGGCTGGCGACGGCTACCACCGGAATACGGTTGCCCTGCGGGCAAATCCAGTCGCCGATAACATTGCCAGGGTGCGAGGGGCGGCCGAACCAGCTCTTTTTCGCGCCAGTCCACGCCAGCAGGGTATCGTCCCAGTCATCGGTATTGATATTGACCAACTGGGTGGTCGTGGCGTTGGTGTATTCCCAGTTCATTTCACCGGTCAGGCGGTAGCTGAAATAATCGGGCATCAGCAGCGCATGAGCGACCTGCGCCGTTAACTCAGGCTGTTGTTTCGTCAGCGCGCGTAGCTGATAGATGGTGTTAAACGGCAGAAACTGAATCCCGCTGCGGCGATAGATTTCGCTTTTGCCGATCTGGACCAGCGCTTGCGGCATGATGCCCGTGGTACGGTTATCGCGGTAGGAGACCGGCAGACCGACACGCTGACCTTGTTTATCCAGCAGGACATAATCGACGCCCCAGGTGTCGATGCCGATGCTGTCGATAAGAATGCCTTCATTGCAGACTTTCTTCAGACCAAGACGGATATCCTTTTCCAGACTGTCGATGTCCCAGGTGTCAAACCCGTCTGTTTTTTGTAGGCAGTTCACAAAACGGTGAATTTCACGTAGCGTCAGGGTACGGTGTTTGCTGTCGTAACGCGCCAGCATCACGCGCCCGCTGGATGCGCCGAGATCAACCGCGACACAATGGCGAAAAGTCATAATCAGGTCCTTCTTAGAGTCATTGCGCACAGTCTAAAAAAGCCCTCAAAGACCTACCTTCTCGTTACTGACAGGAAAATGAGCCGCTGGCAACAAGGCAAAGATGAACGTGATAGCGTTCACAGTTTCTACTAATAGGCCGGTGTGATGTCGTCCGCATTTCCCGCTTTTTCCCGCCTTTTCTTGAAAAAAAGACCATGTTTGCGCGCTTTAGCGTCAAAAATTTAAGGTGAGGCCGATAACCCTTAATTACTATTCGGACATGTTGAATTCAGGAGGAAGCAACCATGACCGTACTGCATAGCGTGGATTTTTTTCCATCAGGTAAAGCGCCCGTGGCGATTGAACCTCGTCTGCCGCAAGCCGCTTTCCCTGAACATCATCATGATTTTCATGAAATCGTGATTGTGGAACACGGTACGGGCATTCATGTATTCAACGGGCAGCCGTATACCATCAGCGGCGGTACCGTGTGTTTTGTTCGCGATCACGACCGGCATTTATATGAACATACCGACAACCTATGCCTGACGAATGTACTGTGGCGTTCACCGGACGCCTTCCAGTTCCTGGCGGGGTTGGATCAATTGCTGCCGCAGGAGCAGGATGGTTACTATCCTTCTCACTGGCGGGTGAATCAGAGTGTGTTGCAGCAGGTGCGCCAGTTGGTCGGTCTGATGGAGCACGCCGGAGACGGCATGGATGCGCCTGCCGTGGCGAATCGCGAAATTTTGTTTATGCAACTACTGGTGTTGTTACGCCGCAGTAGCCTGATGGAAGGCGCGACCAATAACGACGCCAAACTCAACCAACTGATGGCATGGCTGGAAGACCATTTTGCGGAGGAGGTCTGCTGGGAGGCGGTAGCTGAACAGTTTTCGCTGTCGCTACGCACGCTGCATCGTCAGCTTAAACAGCATACCGGGCTGACGCCGCAACGTTACCTTAATCGCCTGCGTTTGATCAAAGCCCGGCATTTATTGCGCCATAGCGATCATAGCGTGACAGAAATCGCGTACCGCTGCGGTTTTGGCGACAGTAACCACTTTTCGACTCTGTTTCGCCGAGAATTTAACTGGTCGCCGCGGGATATCCGTCAGGGACGCGATGCGATAATCCAGTAACGCGAACGCTATCAACGTTTTCGTCGCCAATATGCTGATAATTATACCCTTTAATACCGGATGGCGGCTGCGCCTTACCTGGCCTACGGCGGCGAGCGGTAGACAGAATAAGCGTAGCGCCATCCGGCAAGCATTCAACATGAGGTGCTGCGGTGGCAAATCAGTTAATCCTTTTGAAAAAAGATTTTTTTACTGATGAGCAGCAGGCCGTTACGGTTGCCGATCGCTATCCACAGGATGTTTTTGCGGAACATACGCATGAGTTTTGTGAACTGGTGATGGTCTGGCGGGGCAATGGCCTACACGTTCTTAATGAGCGCCCATACAGAATTACCCGCGGCGATCTGTTTTACATTCGTGCTGAAGACAAACACTCCTATACCTCCGTTAACGATCTGGTGCTGCAAAATATTATTTACTGCCCGGAGCGTTTGAAACTCAATGTAAACTGGCAGGCGATGATTCCCGGCTTTCAGGGAGCGCAGTGGCATCCTCACTGGCGGCTGGGCAGTATGGGAATGAATCAGGCGCGGCAGGTCATTAACCAGCTTGAACATGAGAGTAATGGACGCGATCCGCTGGCGAATGAGATGGCGGAATTGCTGTTTGGTCAACTGGTAATGACGTTAAAACGGCATCGCTACGCGACCGACGATCTTCCGGCAACCTCCCGAGAAACCCTGTTGGATAAATTAATTACCGCTTTGGCTAATAGCCTTGAGTGTCCCTTTGCGCTGGATGCGTTTTGCCAGCAGGAACAATGCAGCGAGCGGGTGCTGCGGCAGCAGTTTCGCGCCCAAACCGGGATGACGATTAATCAATATTTACGCCAGGTCCGTATTTGCCACGCGCAGTATCTGCTTCAGCATAGCCCGCTGATGGTTAGCGAGATTTCGATGCAGTGCGGTTTTGAAGATAGTAATTATTTTTCAGTGGTGTTCACGCGGGAAACCGGGATGACGCCGAGCCAATGGCGTCATCTCAGTAATCAAAGCGATTAACTGGCCATGCCTAAACCGACAATATTCGCCGCGATAATAATTACCACGCAGCCGAGGCTTAATACGGCAACGGGACGGCGGCCAGCATTTTTCCACTCTTTTAGCACCAGACCGACAAGCCCCCCGCACAGCACATAGAAGCTCATGTGCAGCATCCAGCTCATGTAGTCATATTGCGCTGGAATGCGCGCGTGACCCCAGGCATAGAAAAAGAACTGCAAATACCACATCAGACCGCCAAGCGCGGACAGCAGAATATTGCTGATAATCAACGGCCTTGCCAGCGAGAAGTCGGCTTTTATCGACAGATTTTGCACTTTTGCCAGGCGGATAAAACAGAAACCGAGGTTCACCAGCGCGCCGCCGCCCATAATCACCACGTAACTCGGCAGCGCGACATAGAGCGGGTCAACGCCAAGCGCGGCAGCAGCTTCATGCATCGGTTTCGCGGCGTTCATGGCAAAAGACATCCCCGCCGAGAAAATACCGCACATCACTGCCAGCAGAAGCCCTTTCTTCAGATTGAACTCCTCCGCTTTAATGCCCATTTTGCGTTCTTTTAACTGTCCGGCGCGCGTCACAATCCCGACGCCGATCAGCGCGACAAAAACGCCAAGTAGCGTCATGCGTCCCCCTTCGGTATGGATTAACACATCGAAGTTACCGTTGATGATAGGCGTCATCAGCGTGCCGACGATAAGCGTAATGCCGATAGCGATGCCGATACCCATCGACATCCCGAGATAACGCATGGTCAGACCGTAATTAATATTGCCGATGCCCCACATGGCGCCGAACAGAAAAACCGGTAAAAGGGTGGAGAGGTTAAACTGCCCATAATAGGCCCAGAAATCAGGCAGTAACAGAGCGCTAATTGTCCACGGCAGAATAAGCCATGAGACGATGCCGCCCACTGACCACATGGTTTCCCATGACCACTGTTTCACTTGCTTGAACGGGGCATAGAAGCAGGCTGCACTGGCCGCCCCTATCAAATGCCAGAAAATACCCATCGTAATCGCGTTACTCATGACATGTTCCTCATTATTTTTTATGGACGGGATACCCCTTCCGTTTGCATGAGTTTAAAAATTACGCAGCCCGGTAACCTTATAACGATTGCCGCCGTTGGGTGTATTCTGGCAATCAGCACGTTAATGAAGTGATTAACTTCACGTTTTAAAAAAGTCGGAGCGCATCGTGACCGTCTGGATGTTATTTAAATCAGTGGGTAATATTTGTTTTCTAAAATACCTTCATCATAAAGACACGAAACGACTTAGCTGGCAACAATGCAAAGAAAACGCTGCGTGAGATCACATAATGGGAATAGTCTGACTTACCGTTTGATAAAAGGGTAGTTATACAGTAATTATTTAGTTGTTTTATTTGTATTTACAATTTAAATATATTGAAATTAACGTTAGGAATCAATGAAATATAAATATAAGGAAATCCCTATATTGGCGTTGTTGATGGTGTTTTGATTTTTATTTTATATGACGAATATGAATTTCATTTATTTTATTTTGCTTTTTGAACATTATCCCAATTTTAAATTAAAGATCTTTGTCTATATTGTCGCCATTCACATTGCGTATTATGGTTGTAACGGTCTGACATGAAACAACGTTTTAATTTTAAATTAAATGGATTCTGTTATGAGAAAATCTCTTTTCTTACTATTACCTCTTGTTGTAACAAATGCGCATGCAGTATATGTCGATGTTCGTCATGAATATCTTGATGACAGTAAAGCTAACTATGACCGTGCGTATATTTCTCATCGGTTTGCGAATGGTGTTGGTTTTGCGATAGAAGCTATCTCAAAATCAGGCGGGGATGACACCAATAAAGCGTTTAATGACCTGGAAACACAGGGCAACGAATATACGATAAGCTACCAATTTAAAACCGGTGATGTCGCCTGGCAACCGGGTTTTGTGCTGGAAACAGGCAACGGTTACTCTACCTATAAGCCTTACTTCCGCGCGACGTGGACATTAAATGAAAGCTGGTGGGTTGGCGCGCGCTATCGTTTTGAATATGTACGCCGTTCTTCTGATATCCGTGATGATGATACCATCAATCGTATGGATGTCTGGGCGGGTTATAAATGGAACAATTTTGACTGGACAATCGAAGGAATTTATAAGAAAGCCGATAAATATGATCTTTACGATGGCGGCAAAGATAACTATGAATATAACTTCAGAACTGCCTATATTATTGATCAATGGTCGCCATTCGTTGAGGTAGGTAATGTTTCCGTCAATAGCAACAGCGATGAAAGACAAACCCGTTTCCGTGTGGGTATAGGCTACACATTCTAATCATTATCCCTGTTTATTATTTATTCCCTTTTCCGGCTACTTTATAGGTAGCCGGTTTTTTTTACCTGGTGATGACCTGCGGATAATTATTATCGTGTGTTGGCCGGATAAGACGCGAATCGCCATCCGGCAACGAGATGTGCAGGAAACTATGCGCTTACATGATGCCCAGTAGACGGGGTAAGAACAGTGTGATTTCCGGAATGTAGGTAATTAATAACAGAACGCCGATAATCGCGCCGTAAAAAGGCAGCAACGGTTTAATCACTTCCTCAACTTTGACCTTACCGACGCTCGCCCCGACATATAAACCACTGCCAACTGGCGGCGTAATGGTGCCAATCGCCAGGTTATAGATCATGATAATGCCGAAATGCACCGGATCGACGCCCAGTTTAGCCATGATCGGCAGCAGAATCGGGGTAAAAATCAGAATGGCCGGACCGATATCCATAAATGCGCCGATAATCAACAAAAAGACGGTAATGACTAACAGGATAACCAGTTTATTGGCGGAAATACCGAGGATCATATCGCTCAGCGCCGCAGGAATATTGGTGATCGACATCGAGAAGGACATCGCCGAAGAGGTTGCCAGCAGGAACATGATGACCCCGGTCATTACCACTGTCTGGAGCAAAATCGAAGGCAAATCCTTAATTTTCAGCGTGCGGTAAAACACCATCGTCAGCAATAACGTATACACCACGGCAATCGCGGAGGCTTCAATGGCGGTGAAAATCCCCTGCACAATGCCGCCGACAATAATCACGATCAGCAGCAGGCTGGGAATGGCCTCAACGGCAACTTTTAGCGCCATACCTTTTTGGACGGTGAAGAAAACCCGATAATTTCGACGCTTAGCGACCACCAGCGTGACCAGCATACAGCCAACGCCCCACAGCACACCCGCAACCAGACCGCCGGCGAACAGAGCGGCAATCGATGTTCCCCCGCTTGCCAGCGCGTAAAGGATAAAAGCCGTGGTGGGCGGAATTAACATTCCCGTCGGCGCGGAGGCGATATTCACCGCGGCCGCAAAGCCGCGATCGTAACCTTCGCGCGCGCTCATCGGCACCATCACGCCGCCGATGGAGGTTGAGGCGGCAATCGCCGATCCGGAAATTGCACCGAACATCATATTGCCGACGATGTTGGTATAAGAGAGCGAGCCGGGCAGTTTGCCAGTAAACAGTTTGGCAAAATTGACCAGCCGGGCGGCAATTCCCCCGCTATTCATGATCACCCCGGACAAAACGAAGAACGGCACGGCCAGCAAGGCAAAACTGTCCAGGCTGGAGAACATTTTTTGCGCGGTGGCGAACATCGAAATATCGAAAGGCAGTACCAGCATCATAGTGCTGAAAGAGGCGATAACGATGCAGATCCCGATAGGCGCGCCCATGGCCAGTAAAACAACAAAGACGGCAATTAGCGTACAGGACGCAAAAATAGGGTCAATCATGTGATTTCTCCAGAGTGTGCTCAGTGGTATCCGTGGCGGAATGGATAGCTTTCAGGGCGTCAACGATATTCAGCAGCCCATAGAGGATGATCAGTACGCCCGCGCAGGGGAGCGCGTAATAAATTTTCCCCATCGGGATGCCCAGCGCAGGGGAGATTTGCAGCATAGAAATCGCAGAAATCTTTAAGCCGCCGATAATCAATACCCAAATGGAAAACGCGATAAAAATGACCTGCAGAATAATATCCCACCAGCCACGAATCGTCGGCGACACCTTATCCAGTAAGAGAGTCAGGCTGATATGCTGTTTCTGACCGGCGACAAAAGCCATGCCCAGCATTGATACCCACACCAGGAGAAATCGCAGCATCTCTTCGGTAAGGGTGCTGGGAACGCCCAGAATGTAGCGGCTCACCACCTGCCAACAGGCGATGCCCACCATTATCGCCAGCACCAGGCAACAGATAGCGCCCAGCAATAAATCAAGTCCTTTTCTGAATGTGTTCATCTTAATTTCCTGATTAGATTAATTTTTTGCTGTCTGGATACGTTGATACAGCCCGTAAAGCCGCGGTTTGTTTTTCAGACCGTCGTAAATAGGCTGTACTGCCTTCTGGAAGGGTTTTTTGTCGATCTCGTAGAATTCAACGTTGAAATCTTTTACCGCCGCCAGCCTGGTTTTCTCTATTTCCTTGTCCCATGCGGCTTTCTCAAATTCGATCGACGCCTTGATGGCGGCTTCGACGATGCGCTGCTGTTCCGGCGTCAGCTTTTCCAGCGTGAGGGTACTCATTAGCAGGATATCGGGAATGCGGGTGTGCATATCGTAGGTGTAATAACGGGCGACTTCGCCGTGGCGGGCGATGGTGAGAGCGAACTCATTGTTTTCCGCGCCGTCGAGAATGCCTTGTTGTAACGAGGTATAGACCTCCGCCTGGCTCATGGCGATGGGCGAAGCGCCCAGCAGTTTGAGAGTTTGGATCGCCGTCTCACTCTGCATGACGCGGATCTTCTTCCCGCGTAAATCCTCAATGCGTTTAACCGGCGCTTTGCTCATATAAAAATTACGCGCGCCGGAATCATACCAGCCTACGCCGACAAACCCCTGCGCGGCGGTGGACTGATAAACAGGCTCCATCACCTGTGGGTTATCCATTACGCGGTAGTATTCATCGACGGTGGCAAACAGGTAGGGAAGTGAGAACACGCCGTACTCAGGCGAAAAACTCTCCATCAGCCCGGACGACACTTTAGTGATGTCGACGACGCCGACCTGCGTCAACTCCACCAGTTCGCGCTCTCCGCCAAGCTGTCCGTCCGGGAAGTACTGTACTTTGATATCGCCGCCCGTTTTCTCTTCAACTTGCTGCCCCAGGAAGTGCAACGCATCTTTTACCGGCTGGCTATTTTCAGCGTAGGCCAGGCGCAAAATGGTTTCGCCGTGGGAGAAGAAAGAGAGTGTGGAGAGTAAGGCCAACGTAGCCAGACGTATAAAACCAGGTTGCTTCATAATTCCCTCGCAATTGTAATAATTTACCGGGAATGTAATTGCATGGTGAAATTATAACCTTCTTGATTTTGCCACCGCTGACAAAAATTGGCACCAAAAGAAAGATTTTGAAACCCTGTTTCACATTTCATGATTTCCAGGAATTCATCAACAGGCGGTTTCGGTTGGAGGCGTAAAAATCGGTTTTTTTCAGCGGATGCCGTAACGTTTATAACCCTGGAAAAAGTACGGCATTGATAATCATTTTCAATATCATTTAATTAACTATAATGAACCAACTGCTTACGCGGCGTTAACACTGTGCCGCTCGACAATAATGGAGATGATTATGAGTTATACACTGCCATCCCTGCCGTACGCTTATGATGCACTGGAACCGCACTTCGATAAGCAGACGATGGAGATTCACCACACCAAACACCATCAAACCTATGTCAACAACGCTAACGCGGCGCTGGAAAACCTGCCTGAGTTTGCTGACCTGCCGGTTGAAGAACTGATTACTAAACTGGATCAGGTGCCAGCGGACAAAAAAACCGTGCTGCGTAACAACGCGGGCGGCCACGCTAACCACAGCCTGTTCTGGAAAGGGCTGAAAAAAGGCACCACTCTGCAGGGCGATCTGAAAGCGGCTATCGAGCGTGACTTCGGTTCCGTTGACAACTTCAAAGCTGAATTCGAAAAAGCAGCAGCAACCCGTTTCGGCTCCGGCTGGGCGTGGCTGGTGCTGAAAGGCGACAAACTGGCTGTGGTTTCTACCGCAAACCAGGATTCCCCGCTGATGGGTGAAGCCATTTCCGGCGCTTCCGGCTTCCCGATCCTGGGTCTGGACGTGTGGGAACACGCTTACTACCTGAAATTCCAGAACCGCCGCCCGGACTACATCAAAGAGTTCTGGAACGTGGTGAACTGGGACGAAGCAGCAGCGCGTTTCGCCGCTAAAAAATAATTTGCATTGCACGACTGTAGAAGCGAGTCTGATGACTCGCTTTTTTTGTATCCGCGTAAGGAGCAGCAGATGCATTATCCGGTTGACGTGTTTATTGGCAAAATTCGTGACTATGACGGCAGCCGCCCGAGCGCTATCGCCAAAGTGCAGGCCGATGGCGAACTTATGCTGACCGAGCTGGGTCTGGCAGGCGATGAGCAGGCCGAAAAGAAAATCCACGGCGGCCCCGACCGCGCGCTATGCCATTACCCCCGCGAACACTATGCTGATTGGATTCGCCAGTTCCCCGAGCAGGCGACGCTGTTTTGCGCCCCGGCGTTTGGCGAGAATCTGTCGACGGACGGAATGACCGAACACAACGTGTTTATTGGCGACATCTACCGCTGGGGCGAGGCGTTGATCCAGGTCACTCAGCCGCGCTCTCCATGCTTTAAACTTAATTTCCACCTTGTCATCAGCGACATGGCCCTCCTTATGCAGAACAGCGGAAAAACCGGCTGGCTGTATCGGGTCATTGCGCCAGGTAAGGTCTCCAGCGATGCGCCGTTGGAACTGGCGTCGCGTCTGAGCGATGTCTCGGTTCATGAAGCGGGTGTTATCGCCTGGTCTATGCCGTTTGATGACGAACAATATCACCGGCTGTTGAGCGCCGCCGGGCTGTCGGCGAGCTGGAGCCGCACCATGCAGAAGCGTCGTTTGAGCGGCAAAATTGAAGATAGCGCCAGACGACTGTGGGGGGATAAAACTCCGCCAAAATGAAAGGAAGGATTATGACTGAAGCTGAAAATGCGGTGGCGATCGTAAAAGAATTTTTGGTGGCCTCGATGATTCCCGATGCTGAACGCGCCGCAACGTATATGCACCCGGAGGTGAAAATTACCTTCACCGGAGGCCGGGCAATGGCGGGCGCGGCAGATATCGCGCAGTTTAACGGCGCTCGCTACAAGTGGGTGAAGAAGGCGCTGGGCGAGTTTGATGCGGTGCAGCATGATGATTACGTTGTGATTTATTCCAACGGTACGTTGTATGGCGAATGGCCCGACGGTCGCCCGTTTGCCGATAACCGCTTTATCGACCGCTTCGAAGTGCGCGATGGCAAAATTACCCGGATGGACGTGTGGAATGACAGCGCCGAGTGGATTTTAGCGCCGGAAATCTCCCGATAGCGTGGTGCGTAGGCCGGATAAGCGTAGCGCCGTCAGGCTGTCAGGTGTACATTGCCGGATGACGGCGTTTGCCTTATTCCGCTGGTAACCTATTAATTATTCACAAAAGATATGTAAATTATGGACGCACATATTCTCGAGGCTTGTACGGAAGAAGTTAAGCACATCTTATTCGAAGAGTATCACCTCAAATCTATTGAGGAGCTTTGGGAGCGGTCTCTGGATGAGGAGTTTTTAGCTGAGTTGTATCAACAGTTTAAGTTCATAACGGAAAAGTATGGCGTGAATGGTGATGAATTGGACAGCATCCTTGATACGCTTTAAATGGTTAAGGCTCGGTAAGGGAAAGTATTACCGAGCCATGAATAACATTAGGTTCGCTTGTACAGCGGTAGCCACAGCGTGAGCCGCAACCCGCCGAGCGGGCTATCGTCAGCCTTAACCCAGCCGCGGTGCTGCTGCATGGCGCTTTCGACAATCGCCAGCCCCAGTCCGGTGCCGCCAGACTCGCGGTCGCGCGCCTCATCTGTGCGATAGAACGGACGGAAGATCTGCTCGCGGTCTTCAGGGCTGACGCCCGGCCCGTCGTCATCGACCGTGATCGTAATACCGTCTTTATCCACCGAGAAGCCGACTTCAATCTTCGTATGTGAATAGCGCAGCGCATTACGAACAATATTTTCCAGCGCGCTTTCCAGCGCGTTTGGGTTGCCATAGAGCGGCCACGGCCCCGGCGGATAATTTACCGTTAACGACTTGCCCATCTGTTCGGCTTCAAAGGCGGCGTTATCCAGCACTTCGCCCCATAGCTGATTGGCTTTCATCGTTTCGCTGACCAGCGCATTTTTCTGTTGGTTACGCGACATCACCAGCAGGTCATTGATCATGCTGTCCAGACGCTGCGCTTCGGTTTCAATACGCTCCAGCTCTTTGCTTTCGCCGCCACGACGACGCAGCAGCGCGGTACCCAGTTGCAGGCGCGTAAGGGGCGTTCGCAGCTCATGGGAGATGTCTGACAGCAAACGCTGCTGCGAGGTCATCATCCGTTCCAGCGCCGTCACCATCTGGTTAAAACTGGCGCCAGCGGCGAGGAACTCCTGCGGACCCGCCTCCAGCTCCGGATGCTGACGCAGGTTGCCTTGCGCCACTTCATCAGCCGCGTTTTTCAACTTACGCGCCGGTTTCGCCAGACTCCATGCCAGCCATAGCAAGAGCGGCGAACTGACCAGCATCGTGACAATGAGCAACAGAAGCGGGCGGTCAAACAGCAGATTAATAAAATCGGATTGCGAACTGCTGGCCGGTCGAATCAGGTAAAGCTGGTAATTATCCTCTCCGTCGCGAACGGAGAACGGCCCCACCATCTCTACGCGGCCATATTTTTTCTTCTGCGGATGATCGGCGTTATCCGCCTGACCAATGAAGTTACGAATGATCTGCATTTCGCTGCGTTCAGCGCCGATCACGCGTCCTTCAGAGGTCACCAGTAATAACCGCTGTCCAGGCGGCGCCCACTTATCGATCGCGCGGAACAGGCGACGCCACCACATCAGGTCGTTGGGCGGATCGTTCGCAAGTTCAGCTTCTACATGTTGCTCTATCATCAATCCCTGGCGCTGCTCGCTGTCCAGCAGCTCGGTCATCTGGCGTGAATCGAGCTTGGGCAACATCAGTACCAGCATTAGCACCAGCGCCAGCGTCAACCAGAAGATGGCGAAGATGCGCGCGGTTAAACTTCCTATCATGAAGCGGAAACCATCAGATAGCCGCGACCACGCAATGTTTTAAACCACGGGTGACCGTCTTTGCGTTCCGGCAGTTTGCGGCGCAGGTTAGAAATATGCATATCAATAGCGCGATCGAACGGCGTCAGGCGCTTACCCAGCACTTCCTGGCTTAAATGTTCACGGGAAACCACCTGGCCGAGGTGTTGCGCCAGCAAATAGAGCAGGGTGAACTCCGTACCGGTCAGCTCCAGCGTTTGGCCATCGAAACTGGCTTCCTGGCGGCCCGGATTAAGGCTTAGCGCATCAACTTCCAGCGTCGGCGAGCCGTTGTCGCTGCTCTGCTGCTGTTCGCTCCAGTGGGAACGGCGCAAAATAGCCCTGATGCGCGCTACCAGCTCGCGGTCGTTAAACGGTTTGGGTAAATAGTCGTCCGCGCCCAGCTCAAGGCCGAGAACGCGATCCAGCTCGCTGCCGCGCGCGGTCAGCATAATGACAGGCGTCTGGTGTGTCTGGCGAAGCGCTTTCAACGTATCGATACCGTTTTTCTTCGGCATCATGACGTCAAGCAAAAGTAAATCGATGCTGTCATCCAAAAGCTCAAGCGCCTGCTCGCCGTCGTGGGCCACCAGGACATTAAAACCTTCCATTTCGAGGAGCTCTTTTAACAGGGAAGTCAGCTCTCGGTCATCATCAACTAACAGGATTTTATTCATTGTTTACGTACCTCCGAGGCAGAAATTACGTCATCAGGCGTCGCTAATCCATGACTTTACGTTGTTTTACACCCCCTGACGCATGTTTGCAGCCCGAATCGTAAACTGTCTCTCGTTGAATCGCGACAGAAAAGATTTTGGGAGCAAGCGATGCGCAAAGTTACCGCTGCTGTTATGGCCTCAACGCTGGCATTCAGTTTTTTAAGCCACGCAGCTGAAGTTGTTACAAGCGATAACTGGCACCTCGGTGACGGGGCCACGCAGCGTAGCGCGCAAAATCATATGTTTGACGGCATAAGTTTAACCGAACATCAGCGTCAGCAGATGCGAGATCTTATGCAACAGGCAAGGCACGAACAGCCTCCTGTTAATGTTAGCGAAATGGAGACAATGCATCGGCTTGTCACCGCAGAAAAATTTGATGAAAGCGCTGTGCGCGCTCAGGCAGAAAAAATGGCGCAAGAGCAGGTTGCCCGCCAGGTCGAAATGGCCCGCGTGCGTAACCAGATGTATCGCCTGTTAACGCCGGAGCAGCAAGCGGTTTTGAATGAAAAGCATCAGCAACGAATGGAGCAACTGCGCGACGTGGCGCAATGGCAAAAAAGTTCATCGTTGAAATTATTGAGTAGTAGCAACTCACGTTCCCAGTAACAACCCTGTTTTCCTTGCCATAGACACCATCCCTGTCTTCCCCCACATGATGTGGGGGTTTTTTTTATCAAATACTTACATGCAATCAAAAGTAAAAACAGTTACTTATCGAAAGCTGTAAGGGTTTGGAGCGGTTTCAAAATTTCTTGAGTGTGGACACTATGTGGACACTCAGAGGGGGAAATTTATAACGTCACTCCGCCTTTTAGTGGATTCAGAGCGACGGCATTTTGCAGATAGTCAGGCGCAAGGTGCGCATAGGCCATCGTCTGCTGAATGCTCGCATGTCCCAGAATCTGTTGCAGTGCGATTATATTGCCCCCATTCATCATGAAATGGCTTGCGAATGTATGCCGCAGGATGTGGGTTGCCTGATTGGGTGGTATATCAGGTTTCACTCTGCGTAAAATCCCGCAAAATTTCTCATAATCAACTTTGAATAATTTGGCGCTGGCCTCCTCTTTAACTTTTTTCTCCAGTTCCTCAGAAATCGGCACGGTTCGCTTTTTACCGTTTTTGGTTTTCAGGAAGGTAACCCTGCAATTTGTAATCTGTGCTGGTTTTAGCGTGGCAACTTCCGTCCATCTTCCTCCAGTGCTCAGACATAAAAGCGCGACAAGTAAGTCATCACCAGCCAAAACATTTAACAGTTTTTCGATTTCTGCTTTTTCCAGGAACGTCATTTCAGGGTTGGCCTCCGCCAGTGGCGGCAGTCCGTGAATTGGGTGTTGCCCGGAAAATTCATCCAATTGAATTAATTTTGTGAACATGCCGGATAATCTGTACATGTCACGGTTTATCGTTGCGGCACTGATACCATCACGTAGTCGCATGGAACGATAATCCATCAAAGCCCTTTTACTCATCCTGCTCACTGGTATATCACCTATGCCGCTGATGGTTTTGAGTAGATGATTAAACTCTTTTGTTCCATGCTCGTGGTTTTGCCCGTGATATTTCCACCAGATGTCCAGCAACTCACTCAAAGTCCGGCGGTCTGCTCGCTGGCCTCCCCATTCTTTCTGACTGGCATTGGCGATTGTGTATCGCTCAAATGCTAGTGCTTCAGCTTTTCTTTCGAATTTCCTGCGGATGCGTTTTCCGTCGCGACCGCGAGGTCTAATGTCCACTTCATAGCGACCATCATCGAGCTTCTTAATTGCCATAAGAAAGCCCTCCGGCGCTGTATTCACCATCTTGGTAGCAAATGGTGAAAATGTAATCTTTATATAGAGTTAGCCAATCCTTTTCGCGGAGTGGTTGGACTCTGTTGACTCTGGCCCAATGTGCGCGAGAGCCGGTGCGATTTGTCCTGCGTCCGGCGCGGTTTTATCTGTCATAAGCCATAGAGCATATTTTTGGAATGTGGGATGCATAGTGATTTTTAGCAAAGCTGTGCCACCGGGTTCAAAGTTTCCTCCTTCATATTTTTTAAGTGTGCTTAGCGGTAACTCTATGATTTCACAGAATTTTGATTGGCTTAGCCCTTCAGCCTCACGCAAGGCCTTAATCTTTTCGCTTAATTTCATTTGACATGGTGCCTATATAGGGACTAAATTCCCTCAAAACTGGAACCTATATAGGTTCCATTGATTTGAGAATAAACCAGCGTCTAAACGGTTTTGAGTGGTTTAGAAAGAGCTGGATCCTATGAGGGTACCATATATGGACGCTGAAAATTATGTGATTCAGTATCCGCTTGATGCGGTTCATGTGGATAAATTTGCTGATTTATTAGGGAAGCCAAAGACAGCCGTCAGTGAAATGGTGAAGGCAAATAAATTACCAATTATTGAATTGCGTGATCCTTGCAAACCGAAGGCTCGTGCCGGTGAAAAATGGGTTTTCATTCCTGAGTTTAATCGCGCTGTACGTGAGGCGTTTTATAACCGACCGGTTGAACAGCGTGATGCATGGCTTTTGTGGATGGGGTTGTGATTATGAATGAGCCGCGTTGTATTGCTCAGTTATTGCGTAACGAAAGCCCCAGGGCGATTGACTTCACCATCACCCACGGTAAGGGGCGTAAGGGAATCATTATCCGCACCAAAAAACAGAGTCCGTTAAAGAAGGCTCTGACCTTTCTGAAAAGCCGGAGGGTCTGGAAATGACAGTGATGACGCTCAATCTCGTCGAAAAACAGCCAGCAGCTATGCGCCGGATAATTGGTAAGCATCTTGCCGTCCCTCGTTGGCAGGATACATGTGATTATTATAATCAGATGATGGAGCGCGAACGGCTAACAGTTTGCTTTCATGCGCAGTTAAAACAACGTCACGCAACGATGCGTTTTGAAGAAATGAACGACGTCGAACGTGAACGGCTGGTTTGTGCAATTGATGAATTGCGTGGGGCATTCTCAAAACGCCGTCAGGTTGGCGCAAGTGAGTATGCATATATTAGTTTTTTAACAGTCAGTCAGCGTCGTACTTTATTTATGCATGCCGGATTGACTGAAAAAGAATTCAATCAGCCATACTGGCGAATTAATGAAGAGTCATGTTACTGGCGTGATGCTTTATTCCGTGCATTACGTGAACTATTCAGTCTGTTTGAGTATGCACCGACAATTCTGACGTCGGTAAAACCAGAGCAATATTTGCATTAAATAATTAACCAGAGTTTTTAACGCACTTAATCGTGCGGGGCTTCTTTTTGCCTGGAGAAAGTCATGCATACAGTTTCTGAAAATCAGTGCGGTAAATACGCATTACTGCTGCAACAGGCCAGAACCGAAGCACAGGCCGACGCTGCGACGCGCTTTTCTTCTCATCTTGACGCCATGATTCGCCATATCACAAAGGCGGAGTTATCCCGCGTGGAGATAGTCGAGCTGCTCAGTCAGGAGTCGGAAAAATTTCACAATATCGGATTGTCTCGCGGGGAGGTGCTTTGATGTCCTGTTCTCATTCAGTTGTATTACTGAATAACGCCTTAAAAATCGCCGTTATGAAAAATGGCGATTTGTCTCTTATTCAACTTTGTCTTGATAAAGAAAAACGCGACATCACTGAATCTGTTATCGCGATTTATCAGAATGAATTAAACCTCCTGTCTGATGTGGTCAATTTACTTGTTAAACGCGCTGTATTCCACAAGCAAATTTCCTCAGTGGATGAACTGACAAAATTAACGACAGAACTTGCCAGTTATTGCGCTGATGTATCCAGGAAACTTAACGATAAAAGGAGCTGATAATGCCGGACAACGTAGATTTTATTCAGGAACAACAGGCTGAATTACTGGAGCGCCAGATTAACGCGGCAAGGGTAAAACATTGCGGTGCTTCTGCGCTGGTTTGCGAAGAGTGTGACGCGCCAATACCTGCTGCCCGTCGTGCGGCTTATCCGTCAGCCACGCGTTGTGTTTCCTGTCAGTCAGTCTTTGAAGCAAAAAACAAACATTACCGGAGAACGGCATGAGTATTCGTATTGAAATTGGCGAACGTTATGTCGTTACCAGTGACAGCTTCCAGTTTATTCTCCACGAGAAAAAGAGAGCGGAAAGCGGTAAAAACGCCGGTCAGGAATGGCTGGCGGTGGTTGGTTATTACCCGAAATTAAGCCAGCTCGTTTCCGGCCTGATGCATCACGATATTCTGACCGGAAGCGCAAAGTCTTTTGCTGATTTAAACGCGCAGGTTGAGCAACTCAGCAAGCGTTGTTCAGAGGCTTTTGGCTCATATGGCCGTTAAAGCCTCCGGGCGTTTTGTCCCTCCGTCAGCATTTGCTGCAGGCACCGGTAAGGCGTTTACCGGTGCTTATGCATGGAACGCGCCACGCGAGGCTGTCGGGCGCGAAAGACCCCTTACACGTGACGAGATGCGTCAGGTGCAAGGTGTTTTATCCACGATTAACCGCCTGCCTTACTTTTTGCGCTCGCTGTTTACGTCACGCTATGACTACATCCGGCGCAATAAAAGCCCGGTGCACGGGTTTTATTTCCTCACATCTACTTTTCAGCGTCGTTTATGGCCGCGCATTGAGCGTGTGAATCAGCGCCATGAAATGAACACCGACGCGTCGATGCTGTTTCTGGCTGAGCGTGACCACTATGCGCGCCTGCAGGGAATGAATGACAAGGAGCTGAAAAAGTTTGCCGCCCGTATCTCATCGCAGCTTTTCATGATGTATGAGGAACTCAGCGATGCCTGGGTGGATGCGCATGGCGAAAAAGAATCGCTGTTTACGGATGAGGCGCAGGCTCACCTCTATGGTCATGTTGCTGGCGCTGCACGTGCTTTCAATATTTCCCCTCTCTACTGGAAAAAATACCGTAAAGGACAGATGACCACGAGGCAGGCATATTCTGCCATTGCCCGTCTGTTTAACGATGAGTGGTGGATTAGTCAGCTTAAAGGCCAGCGTATGCGCTGGCATGAGGCGTTACTGATTGCTGTCGGGGAGGTCAATAAAGACCGTTCTCCTTATGCCAGTAAACATGCCATTCGTGATGTGCGTGCACGCCGCCAGGCAAATCTGGAATTTCTTAAATCGTGTGATCTCGAAAACAGGGAAACAGGCGAGCGCATCGACCTTATCAGTAAGGTGATGGGCAGTATTTCTAATCCTGAAATTCGCCGGATGGAGCTGATGAACACCATTGCCGGTATTGAGCGTTACGCCGCCGCAGAAGGTGATGTGGGGATGTTTATCACGCTGACCGCGCCGTCAAAGTATCACCCGACACGTCAGGTTGGAAAAGGCGAAAGTAAAACCGTCCAGCTAAATCACGGCTGGAACGATGAGGCATTTAATCCAAAGGATGCGCAGCGTTATCTCTGCCGTATCTGGAGCCTGATGCGCACGGCATTCAAGGATAATGATTTACAGGTCTACGGTTTGCGAGTCGTCGAGCCACACCACGACGGAACGCCGCACTGGCATATGATGCTTTTTTGTAATCCACGCCAGCGTAACCAGATTATCGAAATCATGCGTCGCTACGCGCTCAAAGAGGATGGCGACGAAAGAGGAGCTGCGCGAAACCGTTTTCAGGCAAAACATCTTAATCGGGGCGGTGCTGCGGGGTATATCGCGAAATACATCTCAAAAAATATCGACGGCTATGCACTGGATGAGCAGCTCGATAACGATACCGGCAGACCGCTGAAAGACACTGCAGCGGCTGTTACCGCATGGGCGTCAACGTGGCGTATCCCGCAATTTAAAACGGTTGGTCTGCCGACAATGGGGGCTTACCGTGAACTACGCAAATTGCCTCGCGGCGTCAGCATTGCTGATGAGTTTGACGAACGCGTCGAGGCTGCACGCGCCGCCGCAGACAGTGGTGATTTTGCGTTGTATATCAGCGCGCAGGGCGGGGCAAATGTCCCACGCGATTGTCAGACTGTCAGGGTTGCCCGTAGCCCGTCGGATGACGTTAACGAGTACGAGGAAGAAGTCGAGAGAGTGGTCGGCATTTACGCGCCGCATCTCGGCGCGCGTCATATTCATATCACCAGAACGACGGACTGGCGCATTGTGCCGAAAGTTCCGGTCGTTGAGCCTTTGACTTTAAAAAGCGGCATCGCCGCGCCTCGGAGTCCTGTCAATAACTGTGGAAAGCTCACCGGCGGTGACGTTCCGGTTATGACCCCTACACCGTCTGAGCATGCCGCAGCGGTGTTAAATCTTGTTGATGACGGGGTTATCGCATGGGATGACCCCGAAGTCGTGACGGCGCTCAAGGGCGCACTAAAACACGACGCGCCGCAGCAAAATCGCCAGCAAAGAAGCGGAGAGCCATTAAAACCGCATGACGTTGCCCCATCAGGCAGGCTGACTAAATCCGAACGCGCGCAAATACCGCGTATCCGCTTTGACCTTGCGCAGCGTGGCATCACCCCGAAGCGCTGGGAGCTTGAGGCGCTGGCGCGTGGTGCGACCGTGACATACGGCGGGCAGAGATTCACATATCCGGTCGCTGATGAGTGGCCGGGGTTTACTGGTATATCTGAATGGGGGTAATTGTGAGAAAAATCTGTGTGATTGTTGGGTGGATTGCTGGGCTGTGGCTTTTCTTTCTGCTTCTTGGTTGGGCGGGTGAACAAGACCGCAAAGACTGTGAGGAACGGATAGCAACAGAGCTGAAAACCACGGCTGTTTTTATAAACAATAAGTGCATGGTGAAGGGGTATGGTCGCTTTGACGGGAGGTGACCTATCTGACCCGAGCAAACGCCGCCGGTGCTGAAACTTGCTTTCAGTGCTGGCGGGGTTGAACAACGAGCCCCGCGAGGCGTTAGCCTGCCCCGTAGAGACCGCCCCACCCGGCACGATTAAAGCCGGTTTTTTTATGCCATTTTTCCGCGAATTTCCCGTTTTTAAGCCGTGCATGCAACAGGTGCATTGTTTTGCATGCGTCAGGCCTGCCCGTCTTGGCCGTGCGCCGCCAGTGCTGGCGCGGATCCAGAGTGGTCATGCAACTGCATTAAAACCGACCCATAAAGCGGGCAGGCGAGGCGGGGAAAGCACTGCGCGCTGGCGGTGGTGCTGATTTTATTTTTTCAGCGTCTGAGCGCGTCGTGAAGGTGTTTACTTGGCCTGCTGGGGCGTTGGTGTGTCTGCGGGGTGTTTTGTGCGGTGGTGAGCGTGTGAGGGCGTGATGACGTGCTGTAAAAAAGCCGCCCGCAGGCGGCGATGTTCAGCCGTTGTCAGTGTCCAGTGAGTAGTTTTTAAAGCGGATGACCTCCTGACCGAGCCAGCCGTTTATCTCGCGGATCCTGTCCTGTAACGGGATAAGCTCATTGCGGACAAAGACCTTTGCCACTTTCTCAATATCACCCAGCGACCCGACGTTCTCCGGCTTGCCCCCCATCAACTGAAAGGGGATGCGGTGTGCGTCCAGCAGGTCAGCGGCGCTGGCTTTTTTGATATTAAAAAAATCGTCCTTCGTCGCCACTTCACTGAGCGGGATAATTTTAATGCCGTCGGCTTTCCCCTGCGGGGCATAGAGAAACAGATTTTTAAAGTTATTGCGGCCTTTCGACTTAACCATGTTTTCGCGAAGCATTTCGATATCGTTGCGATCCTGCACGGCATCGGTGACGTACATGATGTATCCGGCATGTGCGCCATTTTCGTAATACTTTCGGCGGAACAGCGTGGCCGACTCATTCAGCCAGGCAGAATTAAGGGCGCTGAGATATTCCGGCAGGCCGTACAACTCCTGATTAATATCCGGCTCCAGCAGGTGAAACACGGAGCCGGGCGCGAAGGCTGTCGGTTCGTTGAAGGACGGCACCCACCAGTAAACATCCTCTTCCACCCCACGGCGGGTATATTTTGCCGGTGAGGTTTCCAGTCTGATGACCTTACCGGTGGTGCTGTAACGCTTTTCCAGAAACGCATTACCGAACACCAGAAAATCCAGCACAAAGCGGCTGAAATCCTGTTGTGAAAGCCACGGATGCGGGATAAATGTCGAGGCCAGAATATTGCGTTTGACGTAAATCGGTGAGCTGTGATGCACGGCAGCACGCAGGCTTTTTGCCAGACCGGTAAAGCTGACCGGCGGCTCATACCATCTGCCGTTACTGATGCACTCGACGTAATCCAGAATGTCACGGCGGTCGAGTACCGGCACCGGCTCACCAAAGGTGAATGCCTCCATTTTCGGGGCGCTGGCGGTCATTGTTTTCACCGCTGGCTGCGGTGTTTTCCCTTTTTTCTTGCTCATCAGTAAAACTCCAGAATGGTGGATGTCAGCGGGGTGCTGATACCGGCGGTGAGTGGCTCATTTAACAGGGCATGCATGGTCGCCCAGGCGAGGTCGGCGTGGCTGGCTTCCTCGCTGCGGCTGGCCTCATAGGTGGCGCTGCGTCCGCTGCTGGTCATGGTCTTGCGGATAGCCATAAACGAGCTGGTGATGTCGGTGGCGCTGACGTCATATTCCAGACAGCCACGGCGGATGACGTCTTTTGCCTTGAGCACCATTGCGGTTTTCATTTCCGGCGTGTAGCGGATGTCGCGCGCGGCGGGATAGAACGAGCGCACGAGCTGGAACACGCCGACACCGAGGCCGGTGGCATCAATACCGATGTATTCGACGTTGTATTTTTCGGTGAGTTTGCGGATGGATTCCGCCTGGGTGGCAAAGTCCATGCCTTTCCACTGGTGACGCTCAAGTATTCTGAATTTGCCACCGGCCACCACCGGCGGTGCCAGTACCACGCATCCGGCGCTGTCGCCACGGTGTGACGGGTCGTAACCAATCCATACCGGACGTGAGCCGAACGGATTGGCGGCAAACGGCGCATAGTCTTCCCATTCTTCCAGCGTGTCGACCATGCAGCGTTGCAGCTCCTCGAACGGGAACACCGACGCCTTGTCGTCAACAAATTCACACATGAACAGGTTTTTAAAATCGTCGGCGCTGTTTTCGCGTTTGAGCTGTTCAATGTCGAACAGCGTGCAGCCGCCTTTCAGGGCGTCCTCAATGGTGACAATCTGCCGCCACTGACCGTCCGCACAGAGAAGCCCTCCGGCAAGGGCGTTATGACTGACGTCGATCTCCACGCGTTCAGCGGCGCTGGCGCGTCCCCGGTTGAACAGTTCACCCGACCAGAACGGGTAGGCGTCGTGCGCCAGCGTGGACGGGGTGGAGAAATAGGTCGAGCGCAGGTGACTCTGTGAGGCCATACCTGATGCCACCTTACGCAGTACCTGAAAATTCGGGATCCAGAAAATCTCGTCGACGTACAGGTCGCCGTTATGGCTCTGCGCGGTGTTGGAGTTGGTGCCGAGAAAAATCAGTTTTGCGCCGTTATTGCCCAGGACAATCGGGTCACCGGTCAGGTCAACGTCAACCAGCCGGGCAAAGGCGATGATGTATTCGCGGAATACATACGCCTGCGTTTTACTGGCCGACAGAAAAATCTGGTTATGACCGGTTTTCAGGGCACGCAGCAGCGCCTCGCGGGAAAAATAAAACGTCGCGCCAATCTGGCGGGATTTCAGGATATCGCGGATGCGGTGCTCAAGCCCGGCGCGATACCAGTGCAACTGATAGTCGAAAGACTGCTCAAAGAAAATCTGCTCCAGCTTTTCGATGGCCTCGTCACTGAAAAAATTCTTTTTCGGTTTGCGACGCCCGCCTTTGTTGCGGTTAGCGACGTTCGGATTAAGGTCTGCCTCGTTGCCGGTCTGACTGTAACGGTTTACCCGTGCCAGTCGTTCAATCTGGCGTCCCAGAAGGTCAATTTCCTTGAAGTCACCGCCGGTTTTCTGCGGTTTGATGATGAGCTGGGTCAGCCGCGCTTCCAGGCTCATTTCGACACGGCTGATGGGGGCAACGCTGTCCCAGCCGTCGCGCTGTTTCCAGCTCTGCACCGTCGGGCGTTTCATCTGCAACATGGCGGCAATCTGCGGCACGGAAAACCCCTGCCAGTACAGCAGCGCCGCCTGACGACGCGGGTCGTGTAAAAGAGTGGTGTCTGTGGTGATGGTCATGAATACCTCGCCGTGATGAATACACGGCAAGGCTACTGAGTCGCGCCCCGCGATTCGCTAAGGTGCTGTTGTGTCAGTGATAAGCCATCCGGGACTGATGGCGGAGGATGCGCATCGTCGGGAAACTGATGCCGACATGTGACTCCTCTAATCACTATTCAGGACTCCTGACAATGGCAAAAAAAGCATCAAAATTCTTTCGTATCGGCGTTGAGGGTGACACCTGTGACGGGCGTGTCATCAGTGCGCAGGATATTCAGGAAATGGCCGAAACCTTTGACCCGCGAGTCTATGGTTGCCGCATTAACCTGGAACATCTGCGCGGCATCCTGCCTGACGGTATTTTTAAGCGTTATGGCGATGTGGTCGAACTGAAGGCCGAAAAGATTGACGATGATTCGGCGCTGAAAGGCAAATGGGCGCTGTTTGCGAAAATCACCCCGACCGATGACCTTATCGCGATGAACAAGGCCGCGCAGAAGGTCTATACCTCAATGGAAATTCAGCCGAACTTTGCCAATACAGGCAAATGTTATCTGGTGGGTCTGGCCGTCACCGATGACCCGGCAAGCCTCGGCACGGAATACCTGGAATTCTGCCGCACGGCAAAACACAACCCCCTGAACCGCTTCAAATTAAGCCCTGAAAACCTGATTTCAGTGGCAACGCCTGTTGAGCTGGAATTTGAAGACCTGCCTGAAACCGTGTTCACCGCCCTGACCGAAAAGGTGAAATCCATTTTTGGCCGCAAACAGGCCAGCGATGACGCCCGTCTGAATGACGTGCATGAAGCGGTGACCGCTGTTGCTGAACATGTGCAGGAAAAACTGAGCGCCACTGAGCAGCGCCTTGCTGAGATGGAAACCGCCTTTTCCGCACTTAAGCAGGATGTGACTGACAGGGCGGATGAAACCAGTCAGGCATTCACCCGCCTGAAAAACAGTCTCGACCACACCGAAAGTCTGACCCAGCAGCGCCGCAGTAAAGCCACCGGCGGTGGCGGTGACGCCCTGATGACGAACTGCTGACCGGCGTCAGTCAGTCCGGGAAAACCTTCACGATTAACCCTTAATTTCAGGAAAAACTATGCGCCAGGAAACCCGCTTTAAATTTAATGCCTACCTGTCCCGTGTTGCCGAACTGAACGGCATCGACGCCGGTGATGTGTCGAAAAAATTCACCGTTGAACCGTCGGTCACCCAGACCCTGATGAACACCATGCAGGAGTCCTCTGACTTTCTGACCCGCATCAACATTGTGCCGGTCAGCGAAATGAAAGGGGAAAAAATTGGTATCGGTGTCACCGGCTCCATCGCCAGCACCACCGACACCGCCGGTGGCACCGAGCGTCAGCCGAAGGACTTCTCGAAGCTGGCGTCCAACAAGTACGAATGCGACCAGGTTAACTTCGATTTTTATATCCGCTACAAAACGCTGGACCTGTGGGCGCGTTATCAGGATTTCCAGCTCCGTATCCGTAACGCCATTATCAAACGCCAGTCCCTTGATTTCATCATGGCCGGTTTTAACGGCGTGAAGCGTGCCGAAACCTCTGACCGCAACAGTAATCCGATGCTGCAGGATGTGGCGGTCGGCTGGCTGCAGAAATACCGCAATGAAGCCCCGGCGCGCGTGATGAGCAAGGTCACTGACGAGGAAGGTCACACGACCTCTGAGGTCATCCGCGTGGGTAAGGGCGGTGATTATGCCAGCCTTGATGCACTGGTGATGGATGCGACCAACAATCTGATCGAACCGTGGTATCAGGAAGACCCTGACCTTGTGGTGATAGTGGGACGTCAGTTACTGGCGGACAAGTATTTCCCCATCGTTAACAAGGAGCAGGACAACAGCGAAATGCTGGCCGCTGACGTCATCATCAGCCAGAAACGCATCGGTAACCTGCCAGCGGTACGCGTCCCGTACTTCCCGGCGGATGCGATGCTCATCACGAAGCTGGAAAACCTGTCCATCTACTACATGGATGACAGCCATCGCCGCGTGATTGAGGAAAACCCGAAACTCGACCGCGTGGAGAACTACGAGTCAATGAACATTGATTACGTGGTGGAAGACTACGCCGCCGGTTGTCTGGTGGAAAAAATTAAGGTCGGTGATTTCTCCACACTGGCTAAAGCGACCGCAGAGCCGGGAGCGTAACCGATGACGAGTCCCGCACAGCGCCACATGATGCGGGTCTCGGCAGCGATGACCGCGCAGCGGGAAGCCGCCCCGCTGCGACATGCAACTGTCTATGAGCAGATGCTGGTTAAGCTCGCCGCAGACCAGCGCACACTGAAAGCGATTTATTCAAAAGAGCTGAAGGCCGCGAAAAAACGCGAACTGCTGCCGTTCTGGTTGCCGTGGGTGAACGGCGTGCTGGAGCAGGGCAAAGGTGCACAGGATGACATTCTGATGACGGTCATGCTGTGGCGTCTGGATACCGGCGATATTGCCGGTGCGCTGGAGATTGCCCGTTATGCCCTGAAGTACGGTCTGACCATGCCGGGTAAACACCGCCGTACCCCGCCGTACATGTTCACCGAGGAGGTAGCGCTTGCGGCCATGCGCGCTCACGCTGCCGGTGAGTCTGTGGATACCCGCCTGCTGACGGACACCCTTGAACTGACCGCCACGGCTGACATGCCTGATGAAGTGCGCGCAAAGCTGCACAAAATCACCGGTCTGTTTCTGCGTGACGGTGGTGATGCCGCCGGTGCGCTGGCTCACCTGCAACGTGCGACACAGCTCGACTGTCAGGCAGGCGTCAAAAAAGAGATTGAACGACTGGAGCGGGAGCTGAAACCGAAGCCGGAGCCGCAGCCCAAAGCGGCCACCCGCGCCCCGCGTAAGACCCGGAGCGTGACACCGGCAAAACGTGGACGCCCGAAAAAGAAAGCCAGTTAACAACCGAATGCGCCCCGCGCCAGGGCGGCACGCCGGTCAGTGTGGGTGAATCACCTGACGCTGTACCGGCGTCCACCGCCCGACTTTTCTGAGGTAGTCATGATGACGCTGATTATTCCGCGAAAGGAGGCTCCCGTGTCCGGTGAGGGTACGGTGGTCATCCCGCAACCGGCAGGCGACGAGCCGGTGATTAAAAACACGTTCTTTTTTCCCGATATCGACCCGAAGCGCGTCCGGGAACGTATGCGCCTTGAGCAGACCGTCGCCCCCGCCCGTCTGCGTGAGGCCATCAAGTCAGGCATGGCGGAAACAAATGCGGAGCTGTACGAGTACCGCGAACAGAAAATTGCCGCCGGTTTTACGCGTCTGGCGGACGTCCCGGCGGACGACATCGACGGTGAAAGCATCAAAGTTTTTTACTACGAGCGCGCCGTGTGTGCGATGGCGACCGCGTCGCTTTATGAGCGTTACCGCGGCGTGGATGCCAGTTCGAAAGGCGACAAGAAGGCTGACAGCATTGACAGCACCATTGATGAACTGTGGCGGGATATGCGCTGGGCGGTGGCGCGTATCCAGGACAAGCCGCGCTGCATCGTGAGTCAAATCTGATGAAGACCTTTGCGCTACAGGGCGACACGCTCGACGCCATCTGTGTCCGGTATTACGGGCGCACTGAGGGCGTGGTTGAGACCGTGCTCGCCGCAAATCCGGGACTGGCTGAACTGGGTGCGGTGCTGCCGCATGGCACCGCCGTCGAACTGCCCGACGTTCAGACCGCGCCCGTGGCTGAAACTGTCAATCTGTGGGAGTAACGCATGACAGCAGAAGAAAAAAGCGTCCTGTCGCTTTTCATGATTGGGGTGCTGATTGTTGTCGGCAAGGTGCTTGCCGGTGGTGAACCCATCACCCCGCGTCTGTTTATCGGGCGCATGTTGCTCGGTGGTTTTGTCTCGATGGTTGCCGGTGTTGTTCTGGTGCAGTTTCCTGACCTGTCACTGCCTGCGGTGTGCGGTATCGGCTCCATGCTGGGTATCGCCGGTTATCAGGTGATTGAGATTGCCATTCAGCGCCGTTTTAAGGGCAGGGGGAAACCGTAATGCCGGTAATTAACACGCATCAGAATATCGCGGCCTTTCTCGACATGCTGGCCGTGTCCGAAGGGACGGCGAATCATCCGCTGACGAAAAACCGGGGCTATGACGTGATAGTCACCGGACTGGACGGGAAGCCGGAAATTTTCACTGACTACAGTGACCACCCGTTCGCGCATGGCCGACCGGCGAAGGTGTTTAACCGTCGCGGTGAAAAATCCACGGCCTCCGGTCGCTATCAGCAGCTTTACCTGTTCTGGCCGCACTACCGCAAACAGCTTGCCCTGCCGGATTTCAGTCCGTTGTCACAGGACAGGCTCGCCATTCAGTTGATCCGCGAACGCGGTGCACTGGATGACATCCGGGCGGGACGCATTGAGCGCGCCATTTCACGCTGTCGCAATATCTGGGCGTCCCTGCCGGGTGCCGGTTACGGTCAGCGTGAGCATTCACTGGAAAAACTGGTCACCGTCTGGCGTACCGCTGGCGGTGTACCGGCTTAAACGGAGTAAACACCATGAAGAAATTATCCCTTTCACTGATGCTGAATGTGTCGCTGACGCTGATGCTGGCACTGTCCCTGATTTACCCGCAGAGCGTGGCCGTCAGTTTTGTCGCCGCCTGGGCGATTCTGGCGACGGTTATCTGTGTGGTTGCCGGTGGTGTCGGCGTGTATGCCACGGAGTATGTACTGGAACTCTACGGGCGGGAGCAGCCACCGGAATCGCTGGCCGTGAAGATTGTCTCGTCGCTGTTTTTGCAGCCGGTGCCGTGGCGCAGACGGGCGACGGCTCTGGTGGTGATGGTGGCGACGTTTGTCTCGCTGATTGCTGCCGGGTGGATTTTTACCGCGCTGATTTATCTCATGGCGTCGCTGTTCTTCCGGTTGGTACGTACGGCCTGCCGTCAGCGTTTTGAGGGGCGGGAACCATGTCAAAGCTGATGACTGTGCTGGTTGTGTTGTTATCGCTGGCGGTGGCGGGGCTGTTTCTGGCGAAGCATGAAAACGCCAGCCTGCGCGCCTCGCTGGACAGGGCGAATAACGTCGCCAGTGAACAGCAGGCGACCATCACCATGCTGAAAAATCAGCTTCATGTTGCCATCACCAGGGCAGACAAAAACGAGCTGGCGCAGGTGGCACTGCGTCAGGAACTGGAAAACGCCGCGAAGCGTGAAGCACAGCGCGAGAAAACCATCACGAGGTTACTGAATGAAAACGAGGATTTTCGCCGCTGGTATGGCGCTGACCTGCCTGATGCTGTGCGCCGGTTGCACCAGCGTCCGGCCTGCACCGACGCCAGTGATTGTCGCCAACGCCTGCCCGAAAGTGAGTCTTTGCCCGATGCCGGGCAGTGACCCGCAGACGAACGGCGATTTAAGTGCCGATATCCGGCAGCTTGAGAACGCGCTGGCACGCTGTGCCAGCCAGGTAAAAATGATTAAACACTGTCAGGACGAAAACGATGCTCAAACCCGACAGCCTGCGCAGGGCGCTGACTGATGCCGTCACGGTGCTGAAAACCAGTCCCGAGATGCTGCGGATATTCGTGGATAACGGGAGTATTGCCTCCACACTGGCGGCGTCGTTGTCATTTGAAAAGCGTTACACGCTCAATGTCATTGTGACCGACTTTACCGGTGATTTTGACCTGCTCATCGTGCCGGTGCTGGCGTGGCTGCGGGAAAATCAGCCCGACATCATGACCACCGACGAAGGCCAGAAAAAGGGCTTCACGTTTTATGCAGACATCAACAATGACAGCAGCTTTGATATCAGCATCAGCCTGATGCTGACCGAGCGCACGCTGGTCAGTGAGGTGGACGGCGCGCTGCATGTGAAGAATATCCCGGAACCTTCGCCGCCGGAGCCGGTCACCCGCCCGATGGAGCTGTATATCAATGGCGAACTGGTGAGCAAGTGGGATGAATGAGTTTAAGCGTTTTGAAGACCGGCTGACCGGACTGATTGAGTCGCTGTCACCGTCAGGGCGTCGGCGACTGAGTGCCGAACTGGCGAAACGTCTGCGGCAGAGTCAGCAGCGTCGGGTGATGGCTCAGAAAGCCCCGGACGGCACACCCTACGCGCCACGCCAGCAGCAGAGCGCCAGAAAAAAGACTGGTCGTGTTAAGCGAAAAATGTTTGCGAAACTTATCACCAGTCGTTTTTTGCATATCCGCGCCAGCCCGGAACAGGCATCAATGGAGTTTTACGGCGGGAAGTCACCGAAAATCGCCAGTGTGCATCAGTTCGGTCTGTCGGAAGAAACCCGGAAAGACGGTAAGAAAATTGATTATCCGGCGCGTCCTCTGCTCGGCTTTACCGGTGAGGATGTGCAGATGATTGAAGAGATTATCCTGGCTCACCTCGACCGTTAGTTGTGCCATTCCCGACACCTCATCGTCACATTGCCGCCGGTATGACCCGGCGGCATCCTTCCCGTTATGAACACTCTCGCAAATATTCAGGAACTCGCGCGCGCACTGCGCAACATGATACGCACCGGCATTATCGTCGAAACCGACCTTAACGCCGGTCGCTGCCGTGTGCAGACCGGCGGCATGTGCACCGACTGGCTTCAGTGGCTGACCTGTCGTGCCGGGCGTTCGCGCACATGGTGGGCACCTTCCGTGGGGGAGCAGGTGCTGATTCTGGCCGTGGGCGGTGAACTTGACACGGCGTTTGTTCTGCCGGGGATTTATTCCGGCGATAACCCCGCGCCGTCTGCGTCGGCGGATGCCCTGCATATCCGTTTCCCTGACGGGGCGGTGATTGAATATGAACCCGAAACCAGTGCACTCACGGTAAGCGGAATTAAAACGGCCAGCGTGACGGCTTCTGATTCTGTTACTGCCACGGTACCGGTGGTCACGGTGAAAGCGTCAACCCGTGTCACTCTGGACACACCGGAAGTGGTCTGCACTAACAAACTGACTACCGGCACGCTGGAAGTGCAGAAGGGCGGGACGATGCGCGGCAACATTGAACACACCGGCGGTGAACTCTCATCAAACGGTAAGGTACTGCATACCCACAAACACCCCGGCGACAGCGGCGGCACAACCGGGAGTCCTTTATGACAGCGCGTTATCTCGGAATGAATCGCAGTGATGGCCTGACGGTCACTGACCTTGAGCATATCAGCCAGAGTATCGGCGATATCCTGCGCACACCGGTCGGCTCACGGGTGATGCGTCGTGATTACGGCTCGTTGCTGGCGTCAATGATTGACCAGCCGCAGACTCCGGCGCTTGAGTTGCAGATTAAGGTCGCCTGTTACATGGCAGTGCTGAAATGGGAACCCCGCGTCACCCTGTCATCCGTCACCACGGCGCGCAGTTTTGACGGGCGAATGACGGTCACGTTAACCGGTCAGCACAACGACACCGGCCAGCCACTTTCGTTAACCATCCCTGTGAGTTGAAACCATGCCGATTATCGACCTGAACCAGCTACCCGCACCGGATGTGGTCGAGGAGCTGGACTTTGAAACCATTCTCGCCGAACGCAAGGCGACACTGATTTCCCTTTACCCGGAAGACCAGCAGGAGGCGGTCGCCCGTACCCTGACGCTGGAATCTGAGCCTCTCGTCAAACTGCTGGAGGAAAATGCTTATCGTGAGCTTATCTGGCGTCAGCGTGTGAATGAGGCCGCACGGGCTGTGATGCTGGCCTGTGCAGCCGGTAATGACCTTGATGTGATTGGTGCCAATTACAACACCACGCGCCTGATTATCACTCCGGCAGATGATTCGACTATCCCGCCGACACCGGCAGTGATGGAATCTGACACCGATTATCGTCTGCGTATTCAGCAGGCGTTTGAAGGTTTAAGCGTCGCCGGGTCGGTGGGTGCCTATCAGTATCATGGCCGCAGTGCCGACGGGCGTGTCGCGGATATCTCTGTCACCAGTCCGTCTCCGGCCTGCGTCACTATCTCTGTGCTGTCACGTGAAAATAACGGTGTCGCATCCGAAGACCTGCTGGCCGTGGTGCGTAACGCCCTTAATGGCGAGGACGTCAGGCCGGTGGCTGACCGTGTGACCGTGCAGTCTGCCGCCATCGTTGAATACCAGATAAACGCCACGCTGTATCTTTACCCTGGTCCAGAAAGCGAACCCATCCGCGCCGCCGCCGTGAAAAAACTGGAAGCGTATATCACGGCACAGCACCGGCTGGGGCGCGATATCCGTCTGTCTGCCATTTATGCCGCTTTGCATGTGGAAGGCGTGCAGCGTGTCGAACTGGCTGCACCGCTGGCCGACATCGTGCTCAACAATACGCAGGCGTCTTTCTGTACTGAATACCGCGTCGTGACCGGAGGCTCGGATGAGTGATTCGCGCCTGCTGCCAACCGGCTCATCGCCGCTTGAAGTTGCCGCCGCAAAAGCCTGTGCGGAAATTGAAAAAACGCCGGTCAGTATTCGTGAGCTGTGGAACCCGGACACCTGCCCGGCAAATCTGCTGCCGTGGCTGGCGTGGTCATTTTCGGTTGACCGCTGGGATGATAAGTGGCCGGAAGCGACAAAACGCGCTGTTATCCGCGATGCGTATTTCATTCACTGCCATAAGGGCACTATAGGCGCAATCCGGCGTGTGGTGGAGCCGCTCGGCTATCTGATTGAGGTGAGGGAGTGGTGGCAGCTCAACGAGGAGCCGGGGACGTTCCGTATCGTTGTTGGCGTGCTTGAGCAGGGTATTACCGAGGAAATGTATCAGGAGCTGGAGCGCCTCGTTGCTGATGCAAAACCGGCAAGCCGCCATCTGACGGGACTGGCTATCAGTTTAAGTACAACCGGCAACATTTTTGCCGGTGCGGGATGCTATCACGGCGACGCCCTGACGGTTTATCCCTACACCCCGGAGGCCATTATTGTCGGAGGGGATTATTTCCCGGCCTCGGCCATTCATTTAATTGATAACCTGAGAGTAAACGCATGACAGTGAAATACTACGCCATTCTGACTAATCAGGGCGCAGCACGGCTGGCTAACGCGACGATGCTCGGCAGTAAGCTGAATCTGACGCAAATGGCCGTTGGTGATGCGAATGGTGTCTTGCCGACACCAG
The DNA here is from genome assembly GCF_046550775.1 of Salmonella sp. SAL04202. Taxonomy (NCBI): domain Bacteria; kingdom Pseudomonadati; phylum Pseudomonadota; class Gammaproteobacteria; order Enterobacterales; family Enterobacteriaceae; genus Salmonella; species Salmonella sp. SAL04202. The sequence continues at coordinate 88,536 of NZ_JBGDXK010000007.1, forward strand.
ACCCGGCACAGACAAAACTGATTAACCAGAAACGCATCGCGCCGCTGAATCTTCTGAGTGTTGACCCGAACAACCAGAGCCAGATTATTGCGGAGCAAATCATCCCTGAGAACGAGGGCGGATTCTGGATCCGTGAGATTGGGCTTTATGATGATGAAGGCGTACTCATTGCGGTGGCGAACTGCCCGGAAACGTACAAACCGCAGTTGCAGGAAGGCAGTGGTCGTACCCAGACTATCCGCATGATTCTGGTTGTCACGAATACCGAAGCTATCACGCTGAAAATCGACCCGTCGGTGGTACTGGCGACCCGTAAATACGTGGATGATGAAGTCCTGGAATTAAGGCTGTATGTGGATGACCAGATGAGCAAACACATTGCCGCACAGGACCCTCATACCCAGTATGCGCAGAAACATAATCCGACATTTACCGGAGAACCAAAAGCGCCGACGCCTGCCGCAGGAAATAACACCACGCGGATTGCGACCACTGAGTTTGTTCAGGCTGCTATTACCGCTCTGATTAACGGCGCGCCAGCCACGCTGGACACACTGAAAGAAATTGCCGCGGCCATTAACAATGACCCGAAATTCAGCACCACCATTAACAATGCGCTGGCAGGTAAACAACCGCTGGACAATACGCTGACTCATTTGAGTGGAAAGGATGTTGCCGGTCTTCTCGCATACCTTGGTTTAAACGAAACCCTTAATCCGTCAAAACGCGTCAGTATTGGTACGCTGGGAACTGGGCCGTTTGATGGTTCAAAACCTGCAATCAACATCGGTGATTCAGATAGTGGTTTTGTGTTCGAGTCAGACGGGGTTATTGGTGTTTATGCGAACAGTCAGAAAATCGCTGAACTCACTAACACTGAATTTAAGATTATTGGCAATGCGAGTCTGGTAAATGGCGCATTGCTTCTTGGTGGCCTGACACATTTCCTCAGGCATACCGCCGCTGATGATGCGGGGTTTGGCGGTAATAATGTTGAAATTGGTTCGTGGAATGGTATCGGCCTGACGTGTACTTATGACTGCACCACACGTATTTATTTCAATACGCGAACGGGAGAAATTGGGCTGAGAGGAGATTTAAAAGCTGACGGCAATGTTCGCAGTGGTAATGCCTGGCTTGACCAGACGGGGAATCTTCAGGGCAGTGCCTGGGGGACTGGAATCGGCTTAAAGGCGTATTTAGAAAATACATTCAACAAGAAAAATACGGCAAGTCTGGATACAAACGGCTGGCATCGCGATGAGTCCACTGGATTGATTACGCAGTGGGGACTCATCGCCGGTGCAAACGGGACGTACAATTTCCCACGAGGATTCCCAAATCAGTGCTTTGCCGTTCTGGTCACCAATACGAGCGCCCAGGGCAGCGGTGTGGATAACGCATTTGGATATCCATTAAGTAATAGCCAGTTCTTTGCATCGAACAAAAATGATGGTGGAAACGTTAGTCCATATCCGGTGGCATTTATGGCTTTTGGGAGATAGTTGATGAGCAAATATTATTACAGTGCAAAAGAATCAGGTTTTTATTTCGCTGCCGATAAAAAATTATACGAAGCCGGAAAAGGCTGGCCGAAAGATGCCATTCCTGTTTCGGATGAGGATTATAAAACCTTGTTTTCAGGTCAGCAGGCAGGAATGGTAATCACCGCAGGGAGTGACGGCTATCCTGTGTTGACAGAACGCCCAGCCTCTACGGAAAAAGAGTTACAACAACAGGCTGACTCAAGGAAACAAAGCCTGATGCAGGAAGCAAACACTATGGTTTCAACGTTGCAGGATGCGGTTGATTTTGCAATGGCGACGGCAGAAGAAACCGCCGCGTTAACTGAGTGGAAAAAGTACCGGGTCTTGCTGATGCGCGTTGATACAGAAAAACCCGTATGGCCTACGCCTCCGGGGGAGCAGGCCAGGTAATATCTGGTGCGCTGGAGATATCGACCGCCTCCAGCGCATCAAGATAATCCAGCCACAAATTGTATTGCGCCAGTTCGTCACCTTTCAGGCGACCAATCGCCGCTTTACCTGGCCACTGCTTTCTGTTCATAACGTCATTTGCAGCAGCAATGTATTTCTCCTGAAGCACTTTAGCGTTGGCTACCTCCCCGCCGTGCTGCTCATCCGTATCAGTCACCCACTTTTTACCATCCCATTTATCATAAGCTGTTGCAGGGGCACTGGTAACATAGCCAAGTGCTATATCACCGATATAATCAACCTCTGACGATTCGCCGCTGGCTGTTGAATAAACGGTTTTCCCCCGATGATCGACTACATAACCCCACGTTTTTTTATCAGTGTCAAAAACCTGCGTAAAACCCTGCCTTGCGTCTCCCGGCGCGATATCCGTAGACCATGCAGGAACGCCGGTGGCAAAAGATATCCACTCGTTTGTTGTTCCTGTGTATTCGAACGTTTCACAATTAAAGTGATACACGTCGAGCCAGCCTTCACTTGATGCAAACCCATCAGTCATTACAGCAATTTTTTTATCCATTATGCGGCCCTCACAATGTAGTTAAGCGCGAAGTTACGCGGGCGAGTTTCAGTACCGCCGACATAGTTGGTATACCGACACATAGCATAGTTGTTTGCCCCCATCGCAATCTGCGCGCCTGAGCCTGTACCATCTTCTGAATAGTCAGCAACAAATCTGTTACCGGCACCTGACTGTTCTGGCTGGTGTCGGTGCGATGCAAAGGCATCAAGCTGCTCGGTTCCCAGATCACGCAACGGATCATAACCACGACCATTATCCAGCCCACGAATAAACAGACCGCGTAAATCAGGGGTGGCAAGGGCCGGATAAGCGACAGCAAGCGCCGGATACTGTGTCGCAGTGAATGTTTGTCCATTACAGAGCAGCCAGCCCGAAGGCGGTGCAGCAAGCGGCCACGGGAGAGGGACGCCGACCGGGATCAGATTCGACGAAATGCCCAGATAATTCACTATATCGGACGGGGATTTCCCCGAAAGGGCTGTGAGCGTGGCATCCAGCGGTTGCCTTCCTGTGAGTGGCGTCCATGTTGTAATAGCTGCCGTAGTTCCGCTGCCAAGATAAATTACATTTCCGCTCATCGCGAGACATGCGACAGCTCCTGAAGTCGCTTCAGGCAATACAACAATCTGCCAGTAACTTGTTTGATTCGGTGCATCAGGCGCTTTGTACGCGCGCATAAACTGACAACCTGTAGCCGCCCGAACACCAATTGATGTTCGGTCAATTGCGTCACTGACAAATGTTCCTGCGAGGAACCTACCGTCCCCCTTAAATAGCACTTCTCCCAAACCAACGTTTATGAAAATGCAGAGATAACGGGCAACTGGCATCATCTCCGGTTTTTATTCAGGGGGATGCTCATGCTTATTGGCTATGTACGCGTGTCAACAAATGACCAGAACACGGAATTGCAGCGTAATGCGCTGGAGTGTGCAGGATGTGAGCTGATTTTTGAGGATAAAATCAGCGGCACGAAGTCTGACCGACCGGGACTGAAAAAACTGCTCAGAACATTATCAGCAGGTGACACTCTGGTAGTCTGGAAGCTGGACAGGCTGGGGCGTAGTATGCGGCATCTGGTCATTCTGGTTGAGGAACTGCGCGAACGCGGCGTTAATTTTCGCAGCCTGACAGATGCTATTGATACCAGCACGCCGATGGGGCGTTTTTTCTTTCATGTGATGGGTGCCCTGGCTGAAATGGAACGAGAACTCATTGTCGAGCGGACACGCGCCGGACTGGAAGCGGCCAGAGCTAAAGGTCGTATTGGTGGCAGACGTCCGAAGCTCACCGCGAGTGAGTGGGAACAGGCAGGACGGTTGCTGGCTGCGGGTGAATCACGTCAACGCGTGGCGCTGATTTTTGATATTGGCCTGTCCACGCTCTATAAAAAATTCCCCTCATCAGCGACAAAGAATAAATTGTGTCATCCCTTAGCCAACCGGGACAAATAGCCTGACATCTCCGGCACAACTGAAAATATCACTCACCCATTAACCACGGAGTTAAACGGATGAGTGACTATCATCACGGCGTGCAGGTGCTGGAGATTAACGACGGCACCCGCGTCATTTCCACCGTATCCACCGCCATTGTCGGCATGGTCTGCACGGCCAGCGATGCGGATGCGGAAACCTTCCCCCTCAATAAACCGGTGCTGATTACCAATGTGCAGAGTGCAATTGCAAAGGCCGGTAAAAAAGGCACGCTGGCGGCATCGTTGCAGGCCATCGCTGACCAGTCAAAACCGGTCACCGTTGTCGTGCGCGTGGAAGACGGCACCGGCGATGACGAAGAAACGAAGCTCGCGCAGACCGTTTCCAATATCATCGGCACCACCGACGAAAATGGTCAGTACACCGGACTGAAAGCCCTGCTGGCGGCGGAGTCGGTAACCGGTGTTAAACCTCGCATTCTCGGCGTGCCGGGACTGGATACCAAAGAGGTGGCTGTTGCACTGGCATCAGTCTGTCAGAAGCTGCGCGCTTTCGGGTATATCAGCGCATGGGGCTGTAAAACTATTTCCGAGGTGAAAGCCTACCGTCAGAATTTCAGCCAGCGTGAGCTGATGGTCATCTGGCCGGATTTCCTCGCATGGGATACGGTCACCAGTACCACCGCCACCGCGTATGCCACCGCCCGTGCGCTGGGTCTGCGCGCTAAAATCGACCAGGAGCAGGGCTGGCATAAAACGCTGTCCAATGTCGGGGTGAACGGTGTTACCGGCATCAGCGCATCTGTATTCTGGGATTTGCAGGAGTCCGGCACCGATGCTGACCTGCTTAACGAGTCAGGCGTCACAACGCTGATTCGCCGCGACGGTTTCCGCTTCTGGGGTAACCGTACCTGCTCCGATGACCCGCTGTTCCTCTTTGAAAACTACACCCGCACCGCGCAGGTGCTGGCCGACACGATGGCTGAGGCGCACATGTGGGCGGTGGACAAGCCCATCACCGCAACGCTGATTCGCGACATCGTTGACGGCATCAATGCCAAATTCCGTGAGCTGAAAACAAACGGCTATATCGTGGATGCGACCTGCTGGTTCAGCGAAGAATCCAACGATGCGGAAACCCTCAAGGCCGGAAAACTGTATATCGACTACGACTATACCCCGGTGCCTCCTCTCGAAAACCTGACCCTGCGCCAGCGTATTACCGATAAATATCTGGCAAATCTGGTCACCTCGGTTAACAGCAATTAAGGAGCCTGACCGATGGCAATGCCGCGCAAACTCAAGTTAATGAACGTCTTTCTGAACGGCTACAGCTATCAGGGCGTCGCAAAGTCCGTCACGCTGCCAAAACTGACCCGTAAGCTCGAAAACTATCGCGGTGCGGGGATGAACGGCAGCGCACCGGTAGACCTCGGCCTTGATGACGATGCGCTGTCAATGGAGTGGTCGCTCGGTGGTTTCCCGGATTCGGTTATCTGGGAACTTTACGCTGCAACTGGTGTGGATGCCGTGCCGATTCGTTTTGCAGGCTCTTACCAGCGTGACGATACCGGCGAAACGGTGGCCGTTGAAGTGGTCATGCGTGGACGTCAGAAAGAAATCGACACCGGCGAGGGTAAACAGGGAGAAGACACCGAGTCGAAAATCTCCGTGGTCTGCACCTATTTCCGGCTGACGATGGACGGTAAGGAGCTGGTCGAAATTGACACCATCAACATGATTGAGAAGGTGAACGGCGTCGACCGGCTGGAGCAACACCGCCGCAATATCGGCCTGTGATTTTCATCCGGTCAGCCAGGCTGACCGGTAACCCCGATTCAGAAGTGAGAAAACCATGAACAAAGAAAATGTCATTACCCTGGACAATCCGGTCAAACGTGGTGAGCAGGTTATCGAACAGGTCACGCTGATGAAACCCAATGCCGGGACGCTGCGCGGTGTCAGTCTGGCTGCGGTCGCGAACTCCGAAGTCGATGCACTGATTAAGGTGCTGCCGCGCATGACGGCACCGATGCTGACCGAGCAGGAAGTCGCCGCGCTGGAACTGCCTGACCTTGTGGCTCTGGCCGGTAAGGTGGTCGGTTTTTTGTCGCCGAACTCGGTGCAGTGACGTTTCCGAAAAATCTCTCGGTCGATGACCTGATGGCGGATGTGGCTGTGATATTTCACTGGCCGCCATCAGAACTGTATCCCATGAGCCTGACCGAACTCATCACATGGCGCGAAAAGGCGCTCCGGCGAAGCGGAAACACGAATGAGTAACAATGTAAAATTACAGGTATTGCTCAGGGCTGTTGACCAGGCATCCCGCCCGTTTAAATCCATCCGCACAGCGAGCAAATCGCTGTCGGGGGATATCCGGGAAACACAAAAATCACTGCGCGAGCTGAACGGTCACGCATCCCGTATTGAGGGATTTCGCAAGACCAGTGCACAGCTCGCCGTGACTGGTCATGCACTTGAAAAGGCACGGCAGGAGGCCGAAGCCCTTGCCACACAGTTTAAAAACACCGAACGTCCGACCCGTGCTCAGGCGAAAGTGCTGGAATCCGCAAAGCGTGCGGCGGAGGACTTACAGGCGAAATATAACCGCCTGACGGATTCCGTTAAACGCCAGCAGCGGGAACTGGCCGTTGTGGGAATTAATACCCGCAATCTTGCACATGATGAGCAGGGACTGAAAAACCGTATCAGTGAAACCACCGCACAGCTTAACCGTCAGCGTGACGCGCTGGCGCGTGTCAGTGCGCAACAGGCAAAACTTAACGCAGTAAAACAGCGTTATCAGGCCGGAAAGGAACTGGCCGGAAATATGGCCTCAGTGGGCGCTGCCGGTGTGGGGATTGCGGCGGCGGGAACGATGGCCGGAGTTAAGTTGCTGATGCCCGGTTATGAGTTTGCGCAGAAAAACTCAGAATTGCAGGCCGTGCTCGGAGTGGCAAAAGATTCCGCCGAAATGGCAGCACTACGCAAACAGGCGCGCCAGCTCGGCGACAATACCGCCGCCTCAGCGGATGATGCGGCCGGTGCACAGATAATCATCGCGAAAGCGGGTGGGGATGTTGATGCCATTCAGGCGGCAACGCCGGTCACGCTGAATATGGCGCTGGCGAACCGCCGCACGATGGAAGAAAACGCCGCCCTGCTGATGGGGATGAAATCCGCCTTTCAGCTTTCAAACGATAAGGTCGCTCATATCGGGGATGTTCTCTCCATGACGATGAACAAAACCGCCGCCGATTTTGACGGCATGAGCGATGCGCTGACCTATGCCGCACCTGTGGCAAAAAATGCCGGTGTCAGCATTGAAGAAACCGCCGCAATGGTCGGGGCGCTGCATGATGCAAAAATCACAGGCTCAATGGCGGGGACGGGAAGCCGTGCCGTGTTAAGCCGCCTGCAGGCACCGACGGGAAAAGCATGGGATGCACTCAAAGAGCTTGGAGTGAAAACCTCAGACAGCAAGGGAAACACCCGGCCAATATTTACCATTCTGAAAGAAATGCAGGCCAGTTTTGAGAAAAACCGGCTCGGTACTGCCCAGCAGGCTGAATACATGAAAACTATTTTCGGGGAGGAGGCCAGCTCAGCCGCCGCCGTGCTGATGACTGCCGCCTCAACCGGAAAGCTGGACAAACTGACCGCTGCGTTTAAAGCCTCAGACGGGAAGACCGCAGAGCTGGTAAATATCATGCAGGACAATCTCGGCGGTGACTTTAAGGAGTTTCAGTCCGCTTATGAGGCGGTGGGGACTGACCTGTTTGACCAGCAGGAAGGCGCACTGCGTAAGCTCACGCAGACGGCCACAAAGTATGTGTTAAAACTCGACGGTTGGATCCAGAAAAACAAATCACTGGCGTCAACCATCGGCATCATTGTCGGTGGTGCACTGGCACTGACTGGTGTCATCGGTGCCATTGGCCTCGTAGCCTGGCCGGTTATCACCGGCATTAATGCCATCATCGCGGCAGCAGGCGCAATGGGGGCAATCTTCACGACGGTTGGCAGTGCTGTTATGACGGCCATCGGGGCGATTAGCTGGCCGGTTGTGGCCGTGGTGGCCGCAATTGTCGCCGGGGCGTTGCTTATCCGTAAATACTGGGAGCCTGTCAGCGCATTCTTTGGCGGTGTGGTGGAAGGGCTGAAAGCGGCATTTGCGCCGGTGGGGGAACTGTTCACGCCACTTAAGCCGGTGTTTGACTGGCTGGGCGAAAAGTTACAGGCCGCGTGGCAGTGGTTTAAAAACCTGATTGCCCCGGTTAAAGCCACACAGGACACCCTGAACCGTTGCCGTGACACGGGCGTCATGTTCGGGCAGGCATTGGCTGACGCGTTGATGCTGCCGCTTAATGCGTTCAACAAACTGCGCAGTGGTATTGACTGGGTACTGGAAAAACTCGGTGTCATCAACAAAGAGTCAGACACACTTGACCAGACCGCCGCCAGAACTCATGCCGCCACGTATGGCACCGGTGGTTATATTCCGGCGACCAGCTCTTATGCAGGCTATCAGGCTTATCAGCCGGTCACGGCACCGGCTGGCCGCTCTTATGTGGACCAGAGTAAAAACGAATATCACATCAGCCTGACGGGTGGTACTGCACCGGGGACACAGCTTGACCGCCAGTTACAGGATGCGCTCGAAAAATACGAGCGGGATAAACGTGCGCGCGCCCGTGCCAGCATGATGCATGACGGTTAAGGAGGTGACGAAAAATGATGCTCGCGTTAGGTATGTTTGTTTTTATGCGCCAGACGCTGCCACACCAGACCATGCAGCGTGAATCAGATTATCGCTGGCCGTCAAATTCCCGTATCGGTAAACGGGACGCTTTTCAGTTTCTCGGTGTGGGTGAGGAAAACATCACGCTGGCCGGTGTGCTTTATCCCGAACTGACCGGCGGCAAGCTGACGATGACCACGCTCAGGCTGATGGCAGAGGAGGGGCGGGCGTGGCCGTTGCTGGATGGCACCGGCATGATTTACGGCATGTATGTCATCAGCAGGGTGAGTGAAACAGGGAGTATTTTCTTTGCAGACGGCACACCCCGGAAAATTGATTTTACGCTGTCACTCACCCGCGTTGATGAATCACTGGCCGCGCTTTATGGCGATATCGGTAAACAGGCGGAATCGCTCATCGGTAAGGCCGGCAGTATGGCGACCAGATTCACAGGTATGACGGGGGCGGGATAATGCTGGATGCGCTGACATTTGATGCAGGCAGTACGCTGACGCCGGATTACATGCTGATGCTCGACAGCAGGGATATTACCGGCAATATCAGCGACCGTCTGATGAGCATGACCCTGACGGATAACCGGGGCTTTGAGGCTGACCAGCTTGATATTGAACTGAACGATGCCGACGGGCAGGTCGGGCTGCCGGTTCGTGGCGCTGTCCTGACGGTGTATATCGGCTGGAAAGGTTTTGCCCTGGTATGCAAAGGGAAATTTACCGTTGATGAGGTTGAACATCGGGGCGCACCGGATGTAGTCACCATCCGCGCCCGGAGTGCAGATTTTCGCGGGACGCTCAATTCCCGCCGGGAAGGCTCCTGGCATGACACCACGCTCGGTGCGATTGTTAAGGCGATAGCCACCCGTAACAGGCTGGAAGCCAGTGTCGCTCCGTCACTGGCCGGAATAAAAATTCCACACATCGACCAGTCGCAGGAGTCTGATGCGAAATTCCTGACCCGTCTTGCAGAACGCAACGGCGGTGAGGTGTCGGTAAAAATGGGAAAACTGTTGTTTCTCAAAGCGGGGCAGGGAGTGACGGCCAGCGGTAAAAAAATCCCGCAGGTCACCATAACCCGCAGCGACGGCGACCGCCATCATTTTGCGATTGCTGACCGTGGAGCCTATACCGGCGTAACGGCAAAGTGGCTTCACACCAAAGACCCGAAGCCGCAAAAGCAGAAGGTAAAACTGAAACGCAAAAAGAAAGAAAAACACCTGCGCGCACTGGAGCACCCGAAAGCGAAACCAGTCACGCAGAAGAAAGCGCCAAAAGCGCCGGAAGCGCGCGAAGGTGAATACATGGCCGGTGAGGCTGACAATGTTTTTGCCCTGACCACGGTATATGCCACGAAAGCGCAGGCCATGCGCGCTGCTCAGGCGAAGTGGGATAAACTGCAACGGGGCGTTGCGGAGTTCTCCATCAGCCTGGCTACCGGTCGGGCAGATATTTACACGGAAACACCGGTTAAGGTGTCAGGCTTTAAGCGCGTCATAGACGAGCAGGACTGGACAATCACTAAGGTGACACATTTTCTGAATAATAGCGGCTTCACGACGTCCTTGGAGCTTGAGGTCAGGCTTTCTGATGTGGAGTACGAAACAGAAGATGATGAGTGATGTGGTTTATTTATCTGTTTGTTTTATAAGGATAAATTAACTAAAATAGCACCATCAACAAAACCGGAAGAGGTGCTCGCGATGTTTCATTGTCCTTTATGCCAGCATGCCGCACATGCGCGTACAAGCCGCTATATCACTGACACGACAAAAGAGCGTTATCACCAGTGCCAGAACGTGAATTGCAGCGCCACGTTCATCACGTATGAGTCGGTACAGAGATACATCGTGAAGCCGGGAGAAGTCCACGCCGTAAGGCCGCACCCGTTGCCGTCAGGGCAGCAAATTATGTGGATGTGATCACAAAAATAGCCCCTCAGTTGAGGGGCTTTATTTATGGTCGATGTGGACGCTATGTGGACAGTGGTTGACATAAATCCATTTATATCATCAGGTTAGGTGCTTTTTTGTGACACCATCCCTGTCTTCCCCCACATGATGTGGGGGTTTTTTTATCTCCAGTTTGTCATTCTGTTATTAGCTTACTGTTTTAAACCATCCGTTATACTACCGGCAGAAGATAGCGGGAGTATTTATGAATCAAACCTATGGACGGCTGGTTAGCCGGGCGGCTATCGCGGCAACGGCGATGGCATCAGCGTTACTTTTGATCAAAATTTTTGCGTGGTGGTATACGGGATCGGTGAGTATTCTGGCGGCGTTGGTGGACTCGCTGGTGGATATTGCCGCGTCATTGACGAATTTGTTGGTCGTGCGTTATTCGCTGCAACCCGCAGATGATGAACACACGTTTGGGCACGGTAAAGCGGAGTCGCTGGCGGCGCTGGCGCAAAGTATGTTTATTTCCGGTTCGGCGTTGTTTCTGTTTTTGACCAGTATCCAGAATCTGATTAAGCCGACGCCAATGAACGACCCCGGCGTGGGGATTGGCGTTACCGTCATCGCTCTGATATGCACTATTATACTGGTCACGTTTCAGCGCTGGGTGGTACGCAAGACCCAAAGTCAGGCGGTACGGGCGGATATGCTTCATTATCAGTCTGATGTTATGATGAACGGAGCGATTCTTATCGCGCTTGGGTTATCCTGGTACGGTTGGCATCGTGCGGATGCCCTGTTTGCGTTAGGTATCGGCATCTATATTTTGTATAGCGCGTTACGTATGGGGTATGAGGCGGTGCAGTCATTATTGGATCGCGCGCTGCCCGATGCGGAACGACAGGAAATTATTGATATCGTGACGTCATGGCCGGGAGTCAGCGGCGCGCACGATCTCCGCACGCGGCAGTCAGGGCCGACTCGCTTTATTCAGATTCATTTGGAAATGGAAGATAATCTGCCGCTCGTTCAGGCGCATTTTGTGGCTGACCAGGTAGAGCAGGCGATTTTGCGGCGTTTTCCGGGTTCAGATGTCATTATTCATCAGGATCCCTGTTCAGTCGTCCCCAGGGAAGGCAGGAAGTTCGAGCTTGTATAATTGATTGTTAAAAAGTGAGCCAGGCCAGCATTTTGTGTATAAATTACCGCCATTTGGCCTGACCTGAATCAATTCAGCAGGAAGGGATTGTTATACTATCTGTATATTCGTTGGATCGTTTCGAAGTGCGAAATCGGCTTCCGGCAATAGATTTCATTTTGCATTCCAAAGTTCAGAGGTAGTCATGATTAAGAAAATCGGTGTGTTGACAAGCGGCGGTGATGCGCCGGGCATGAACGCGGCAATCCGCGGTGTTGTGCGCGCAGCGTTGACGGAAGGGCTGGAAGTCATGGGCATTTATGACGGCTATCTGGGCCTGTATGAAGATCGTATGGTGCAGCTTGACCGTTACAGCGTATCTGACATGATCAACCGTGGCGGTACTTTCCTCGGTTCTGCCCGTTTCCCGGAATTCCGTGACGAAAATATTCGCGCTGTCGCGATCGAAAACCTGAAAAAACGCGGTATCGATGCGCTGGTAGTTATTGGCGGCGACGGTTCTTATATGGGTGCAAAACGTCTGACTGAAATGGGCTTCCCGTGCATCGGTCTGCCAGGCACTATCGATAACGACATCAAAGGCACCGACTACACTATCGGCTATTTCACTGCTCTCGGCACTGTAGTGGAAGCGATTGACCGTCTGCGTGACACCTCCTCTTCTCACCAGCGTATCTCTATCGTTGAGGTGATGGGCCGTTATTGCGGCGACCTGACGTTGGCGGCGGCTATCGCTGGCGGCTGTGAGTTTATCGTGGTGCCGGAAGTTGAATTTAATCGCGAAGATCTGGTGGCGGAAATCAAAGCCGGGATCGCGAAAGGGAAAAAACACGCTATCGTCGCTATCACCGAACATATGTGCGATGTTGACGAGCTGGCGCACTTTATTGAAAAAGAAACGGGCCGTGAAACGCGTGCGACGGTGCTCGGCCACATTCAGCGCGGTGGTTCCCCGGTACCTTACGATCGCATTCTGGCTTCCCGTATGGGCGCGTATGCTATTGACCTGCTGCTGGAAGGCCATGGCGGTCGTTGTGTCGGTATCCAGAACGAGCAGCTTGTTCATCATGACATCATCGATGCGATTGAAAACATGAAGCGTCCGTTCAAAAGCGACTGGATGGAGTGCGCGAAAAAACTGTACTGATTGTTTTTGCGCGCCTGATGGCGCTACGCTTATCAGGCCTACAGGTTGCAGAAACGTGTAGGCCGGATTAGGCGCTAGCCGCCATCCGGCAATCCCTCAGATTTATTCCTCGAAGTTATAGCCAATCTTTTTTTATTCTTTAATGTTTGGATCGCTTTCTGGCACGCTTTGCTCATCACAACACAACATAAGCGAGTCGGGCGATGAAAAAGTGGGGCGTGGGGTTCACATTATTGCTGGCGTCAACCAGCATTCTGGCAAAGGATATTCAGTTACTTAACGTATCATACGATCCAACGCGTGAGCTGTACGAGCAGTACAACAAAGCGTTTAGCGCGCACTGGAAGCAGGAAACCGGCGACAACGTCGTGATCCGTCAATCGCACGGCGGTTCGGGTAAACAGGCGACTTCCGTCATTAACGGCATTGAAGCCGATGTCGTGACGCTGGCGCTGGCTTACGATGTGGACGCTATTGCGGAACGTGGTCGTATCGATAAAAACTGGATCAAGCGTCTGCCGGATAACTCAGCACCTTACACCTCCACCATCGTTTTCCTGGTCCGCAAAGGTAATCCAAAACAAATTCATGACTGGAACGATCTGATTAAACCGGGCGTGTCCGTTATTACGCCAAACCCGAAAAGCTCCGGCGGCGCCCGCTGGAACTATCTGGCGGCATGGGGCTACGCCCTGCACCACAACAATAACGATCAGGCCAAAGCGCAGGACTTTGTCAAAGCCCTGTTTAAAAACGTTGAAGTGCTGGACTCCGGCGCGCGCGGCTCAACCAATACTTTCGTTGAACGCGGTATCGGTGATGTGCTGATTGCCTGGGAAAACGAAGCGCTACTGGCGACGAACGAACTGGGTAAAGATAAATTCGAGATAGTGACCCCGAGTGAATCTATTCTCGCAGAGCCGACCGTTTCCGTGGTGGATAAAGTCGTTGAGAAGAAAGGGACGAATGCGGTGGCGGAAGCGTATCTGAAGTATCTCTACTCGCCGGAAGGGCAGGAGATAGCAGCGAAAAACTTCTACCGTCCGCGCGATGCTGACGTGGCGAAAAAATACGACGATGCGTTTCCGAAGCTGAAGCTGTTCACCATTGACGAGGTGTTTGGCGGCTGGGCGAAGGCGCAAAAATATCACTTCGCTAATGGCGGTACGTTCGACCAAATCAGCAAACGCTAAACCGTTTATAAACCCGGTAACGTATTATGTTACCGGGTTTTTTCTTTGCCACAATTTTGCGTTACTCTTCCCCGTCTATGGGTCACAGGGAACGCATATCATGAAAAAAACAGGCTACTTTTTACTGGCGGTGATAGTGATTGTCGCCGCGGCGGGCGTCGGTTACTGGAAATTTTCCGGCAACCCTGATGCATTACGGGAAATCGTGCTTGAACAATGCCTGCCCGATCAGTTACAGCATCAAAACCCAGCGCCTTGCGCGGAAGTCAAACCTCGCGCCGGCTATGTCGTCTTTAAAGATCGTCACGGTCCGTTGCAATATTTATTGATGCCCACCTACCGTATCAACGGTACAGAAAGCCCGCTATTGCTGGAACCCGCTACGCCCAACTTTTTCTGGCTGGCCTGGCAGGCTCGCGGCTATATGAGTAAAAAATACGGGCATGATATTCCGGATAGCGCGGTCTCGCTGGCGATTAATTCGCGGCTTGGTCGTTCACAGGACCATTTGCATATCCATATTTCTTGCATCCGTCCTGACGTTCGGGAACAACTGGATAACGATCTCACGCGTATCAGCACTCGCTGGCTTCCGCTACCGGGCGACCTGATGGGGCATGAATACCTGGCGCGCCGGGTAACCGAGAGCGAACTGGCGCAGCGTAGTCCGTTTATGATGCTGGCGGAAGAGGTGCCGGAAGCGCGCGATCATATGGGACGCTATGCGCTGGCGGTGGTACGCCAAAGCGATGGCTCTTTTGTCCTGCTGGCGACCGAGCGTAATTTACTGACCTTCAATCGCGCATCGGCGGAAGAGATTCAGGATCATAGTTGCGCCATTTTGTCTTCCCGCTGATTTTCGTTACACCCCCTGCTCATTATCTTATTGATTCTTATCCCGGTTTAAAACTGGGGTAAGATCGTGTCTATAAAAATATGTGAAACCGATCAAAAGATATAAAGGTATATCTTTATATCTTTTGATGGTTAGTTACACTCTCTTCATAGCCTCCATAGATTGTCTGGTGGATGGCTTATATAAAAACGTTTTTATTTCATGTAGTGACATCATTAATTGTTCACCAGATTTGCGCTGTTAAGCGTAAAGGAATATCAACATGAAACTTTCTATCGTGGAAAAAATCGGCTTCGGCGCGGGAGATATGGCGATAAACGTTGTGATTATCGCCATGCAGCTGCTCCTCGCCTATTTCTATACCGATATCTACGGCCTGAGCGCCGCTGATGTTGGCGTACTGTTTGTGGTTGTGCGGATGATTGATGCCATTATCGATCCGGCCATGGGGGTTCTGACCGATAAACTGAACACGCGCTGGGGACGTTACCGCCCGTGGCTGCTGTGGTTTGCCATTCCTTTTGGTTTCGCCGTGTATTTGATGTTTATTACGCCTGATATGGCTTATATGGCCAAACTGGCATGGGCCTATGGCACCTATATTCTTATGACCCTGGTCTATACCGCGATCACCATTCCCTATATTTCGATGATTGGCGTGATTACCAGCGACCCCGTCGAACGGTTAAGCGCCAACGGCTATCGTTTTGTGATGACTAAGATTGCCGCTTTCCTGGTGACTATCGTCGTACCGATGCTTGCCGTCTGGCTGGGGCAGGGCAACAAGGCGCTGGGTTACCAGTTTTCGATGGGGCTGATGGGGGCGATGGGCGCCTTGCTGTTTATCTTCTGTTTTCTTACCACGCGTGAACGCAGCGAGCCGGAAATTACCTCGTTATCGGTGGGGAAACAGTTTAAATATCTGTTACGTAACGATCAGTGGATTATTCTCGGCGTTGTTATTCTGCTGCTGATGTGCGGTTATGTTATTCGCGGTTCCGTTGCCGCTTATTACGCCAAGTATTATCTGAACGGCGGAGATAGCCTGATTTCACCCTTCCTGACTACCGGTGTCGTTGCCTCTATTTTAGCGATGATCGCCACCACCTGGATAACCAAGTTCTGGGACAAAATTAAGATGTTCCGCTACACCCAGATTATTACCTTTATCCTGAGCGCGCTGATGTATTTCTCCGTCGGGCGTGAAAATCTTATCCTGGCGTTTGCGTTCTATTTTCTTATTAATTTCTTCTGCGATATGCAAATGCCGGTGTTCTGGTCCTCTATCGCCGAAGCGGTGGATTACGGCGAAAAGAAAACCGGTCTGCGCGTTTCCGGGTTGGCGTTTGGCGGCATCCTCTTCTTCCAGAAGTTTGGGATGGGGATCGCGGGCGGGATACTCGGATTCCTGCTGAGCCACTTTGGCTATCAGGCCGATGTTGAACAGAGCGCGCGTTCGCTCACCGGTATTGCGCTGATGATGACGCTCATTCCGGCTCTGTTTCACCTTTCGGTTGGGCTGCTTATGAAAAAGTATCTGATTAACAACGAATATTATCGTGATATTCAGCTTGCCCTGGCGCAGAAACAGGCATAAGGAGGCGCAAATGAAGGCCATGAATAAGGTTTGGGTTATCGGCGATGCCTCCGTTGACCTGGTGCCGGAAAAACAGAACAGCTATCTGAAATGCCCCGGCGGAGCGTCGGCGAACGTGGGGGTATGCGTTGCCAGGCTGGGCGGAGAGTGCGGTTTTATTGGCTGTCTTGGTGACGATGACGCCGGCCGCTTCCTGCGCCAGGTTTTTCAGGATAACGGCGTGGATGTCACGTTTCTAAGGCTGGATGCGGACCTGACCAGCGCGGTGCTGCTCGTCAACCTGACGGCTGACGGGGAACGCAGCTTTACCTATCTGGTGCATCCGGGGGCTGATACCTACGTTTCGCCGCAGGATTTGCCGCCGTTCAGGCAGTACGAATGGTTTTACTTCAGCTCAATTGGCCTCACCGACAGTCCCGCTCGCGAAGCATGTCTGGAAGGGGCGAGACGCATGCGAGAAGCCGGTGGCTACGTGTTATTCGACGTCAACTTACGCAGCAAAATGTGGGGGAATACTGATGAAATCCCTGAACTGATCGCCCGGTCCGCCGCACTGGCTTCTATCTGCAAAGTCTCGGCAGATGAGCTGTGCCAGCTCAGCGGGGCCAGTCACTGGCAGGATGCGCGTTATTACCTGCGCGATCTTGGGTGTGACACCACGATCATTTCGCTGGGGGCCGATGGCGCGCTGTTGATTACCGCCGAGGGGGAGTTCCATTTTCCCGCACCACGCGTCGATGTCGTCGATACCACCGGGGCAGGCGATGCTTTTGTCGGCGGCCTGCTGTTCACCCTTTCCCGCGCAAATTGCTGGGATCATGCCCTGCTGGCGGAAGCCATCAGCAATGCCAACGCCTGCGGCGCCATGGCGGTAACGGCAAAAGGCGCAATGACCGCTCTGCCGTTTCCTGAGCAACTCAACACTTTTCTTTCCAGCCATTCGCTGGCACAAGCCATGACCGTGAAATAAGGAGTCATCATGCACGTTGATCAAAACAAAATACTGGGATGCCTGGTGGGCGCCGCCGCCGCGGACGCGATGGGAGCCGCGACGGAAGTACGCACCCAGCAGCAAATAAAAGACTATTTTGGCGGCTGGGTGACGACCTTTCAAAAACCGCCTGCGGACACGTTTGGCCGCTGTAATGAAGCGGGGATGTGCACGGATGATTTTATTCAGGCGAAGTACATCATGGATGCGCTGCTGCGCCATCAGCGTCAGGTCAGTGACGAAGCGATGCGCGAGGCTTTTCAGCAGTGGCTGGATTACCCGTACTACGCCAACTTTACCGGTCCGACGACGCGTGCGGCAATGAAGGCAATATTTAATGATAACCGCGCCTCTTTACAGGGTGAGCTGGAAGGCGAAAAACAGTCGGTACAGATTATTAATAAGGGTAACGCGGAGGCAACGAACGGTGCCGCCATGAAGATTTGGCCAGCGGCGGTGCTGCATCCGGGTGATATCGACGCGGCGATTGAATGCGCGCTACAGATTTGCCGCTTTACCCATAATAACGTGCTGGCGATGTCCGGCGCAGCGGCGATGGCGGCGGCAACCAGCGAGGCGTTAAGAGCGCAGACCAACGCAGACAGCATTATTGCCGCCGGTATTTACGGTGCGCAAAGGGGCTATCTGCTGGCGCAGGAGCAAGGGGCGATGATGGTCGCCGGGCCTTCCGTTGCCCGACGCATTGAGCTGGCCGTAGATATCGGTAAACGTCATCGCCATTGGGAAACGGCGGTGGTGGAACTTGCTGATATTATTGGCTCCGGGCTGCACGTGAGTGAAGCGGTGCCGGCGGCCTTTGGCCTGTTCGCGTGTTGTCCGAATTCTGCCGTAGATGCTATTATCTCCGGCGTTAATATCGGCAATGATACTGATACTGTCGCCACCATGGTCGGGGCGATTTCCGGCGCATTCCATGGCGTGGAGGCTTTTCCCGCCGATTATTTAACGACTTTGGATCGTATGAATCATTTCGATTTGGCAGAACTGGCCAGGCAAATCGCAGGGTAGCGACTTCACCCTGCCGGGGACGGTAAAACGTCCCCTGCTGGCGAAGACGTGAGGTGCGCAGCTTGCAGGTTGATAAAACGAGCTTTACTCCGCTTTATAAGCAACTATTTTTTATCATCTGTCAGCAGATCCAAAATGGATCCCTGCCTTTAGGCAGCCAGCTGCCGACGCAAAAAGAGATTGCCAGAGCCTACAACGTCTCGCTGATTGTGGTTAAACAGGCCTGGAGCGAATTAATCAATGCGGGCATTATTTCGTCGCAGCGCGGAAGTGGTTCGGTGGTGTGCTCGGTACCGGAAGGCGTGAGCTACGGGCACACGTTTCGCGGTATTACCCGCGATCTCCAGGACGCCAGCGTGGCGATTGAGAACCGTATTCTGGAAATCGCGCCGCGCCGCGCGCGCGACGCTCAGGCAGACGGCTTGAGCCTGCCCGCACAGCATCACTATCTCTATATTTCGCGTATTCGTTGCCTGAATAACCGCCCATTTAACCATGAGAAAATATATCTCGATCTCAGCTTCTTTCCCGGCCTGGAACTGACGCCGCAGGCGCTGGAGCATACGTCGCTCTATTCGTTATTAAACGTCACAAGCGACTCGGCGATAGAAAAAGTTGAGGCGATTTTACCTTCCGCCGACCTGTGTGAAAAACTGCAAATTGCCGCGAATAAACCGCTGCTATCCGTTGCCAGACAGACGTTTCAGGCCGGACAAGACAACCCTTTTGAGTATTGTCGCTATTACGTGCTGTCTGAATACTTTGGTGAAATTCATTATCACTGATCTGTCCGCTTAATCCTGCGATAACCCCACTATATCTGGCGTTTACCTGCCTGACTGTCCGTCGTATTCTTGCTGAAAAAATCGTCAGGAGACAGGTATGTCGCTCTGGTTGTCCCATCCTCTGTTCCTTCCTTCTATCATCGTTGGCATCACCATTTTGCTCTGGGCGACTTCGCTGCTGCCGGAGTTTATGACCGCACTGCTGTTTTTTGCTGCTGTGGTGGCGATGGGACCAGGGAAAGCTCCTGCGCGGGCGGGGATGCTGTGATGTATCGCGCTGGCGGTGGTACGCCAAAGCGATGGCTCTTTTGTCCT
This sequence comes from Salmonella sp. SAL04202, assembly GCF_046550775.1. Taxonomy (NCBI): domain Bacteria; kingdom Pseudomonadati; phylum Pseudomonadota; class Gammaproteobacteria; order Enterobacterales; family Enterobacteriaceae; genus Salmonella; species Salmonella sp. SAL04202. The sequence goes on from NZ_JBGDXK010000007.1 coordinate 108,222, forward strand.
GCTGGCGACCGAGCGTAATTTACTGATCTTCAATCGCGCTTCTGCCGAGGAAATTCAGGATCATCAGTGTGATATCTTGAACCAACAGGTCATCAAATGACAGCTTGATATTGCATTAACGAATACCGTTTGGAGGCCGGACAAGGCTCTCGTGGCGCTATCCGGCAAAATCTGGCGATGGCGCGGGCGTTACCAGGCCGGTGGATCTGCGGGGTGGCTGTCATTTTCCAGATGCGGCGATTTAATAAACACGCCTTTCCAGGGTTTATCGCCGTTATTAATGAGGTAATGCGCCTCCCCAGGTTCGCACTGTAAAACATCTCCAGTTTGCAGGATATGAGGTGTTCCTTCCAGATACAGGCACACTTCACCGCTTAGGGTATAAAAAACCTCACAAGCGGTATTATGGCGATGGTTAGGGAATGACTGCCCTGGTTGTAGTATAACGACGCCCATATCGCAGCCCGGCCCACGGATTAAGTATTTAGGGCCATTATCGCCAAAGCGGTATTCATGATTCTTCTCATTCGTTTTTTGCATGCTTATTCTCCTGTTACAGGCCTGGCGCTTTCCAGAGGGATGTCGTTAAGCCACCATCGACCAGCGCGCGTTGATCCTGATAAACGGCCTGCCATTTTTCTCTGGCCTGCTGATAGACAGCGAAATTTTCAGGATTAGGTTTATGCTCCCGATCCCAGCGCACTAGCTTTTCTCCCGTTTCCGCCAGCGATGGCCAGATACCCACGCCAACGCCTGCGGCAATAGCGCACCCTAGCGCGGTAGCTTCTTTGACGACAGGTACGTGAACGGTGAGTCCCGTAACGTCGGCAAGGATTTGGCTCCATAATTTGCCTTTAGATCCTCCGCCGGCAAAAACCAGCGAGTCGGCCTGTACGCCGGAAAACGCGGCAATTTGCTGTAAATTGCAGGCGGAAACAATGGCGGCATTCTCTTCCAGCGCGCGAAATAGGGTCGCTTTATTACACTTTTCAGGATCGATAGACAGATTGATAAACGACGGCGCGGCATGGTACCAGCGTTTAAAACGCATAACGTCAGAGAAGATGGGCATCACACCGTACGCGCCGGGAGGAACCCGGCTGGCCATATCTTCCAGCAGGGAATACGCATCAATACCTAACCTTTCAGCGATTAGTTTTTCCTCGGCGCAAAAGGCGTCGCGGAACCAACGCATCGTTAACCCAGTAAAAAAGCTAATAGACTCGGTTTGTACCATACCGGGGATCACATGAGGATTGATGCGAACGTTCATGTTTGGGTCGGTGACCGGCGCGGGAAGATTGACCACCTGTTGCCAGAAGGTTCCGCCCAGCACGGCCGTTTGCGCCGGGCGTACGACGCCCAGCCCCAGACAGCCTAACTGCACATCGCCGCCGCCAACGATGACCGGCGTACCCGCTTGCAGGTCGCACTGTTCAGCCGCTTTCTGTGAAATGTGACCGAGCAGCGTCCCGGTTTCTTTTACCGGCGAGAGAATGTCAGAACGCAGGCCCGCCATCTGTAACAGACTACGTTTCCAGTTGCGGGTCACCAGATCCAATAACCCCGTCGTGCCTGCGTTGGAGGGATCGACCGCCAGTTCGCCGCTGAGCATAAAGGCCATCCAGTCGCTGATCATAGTGACGGTTGACGCGCGATGATAAATATCCGGACGATGGTGGGCAAGCCAGAGCAGACGCGGAATAGCGCTGAGCGCCAGCGTTTGCCCGGAGCAACGATAAACTTCCTCCTCAAAGGTGTTATCGTGCAGCTCTTTTAATTCACTGACTTCGTGCGCCGCGCGGGCGTCAACATTAGCGCAGGCCCAAATTGGTTCGCCGTTACTGTCATAAATAACAATGCCTTCACGCATCGAGCAGGCCGATACGGCAGCGATAGCCGTTGCAGGAATGGCGGCTTTCTGTAGTGCCTGACGGATACACTGGCAAGCCAGTTGCCAGTTTTTGGCAAGATCAAACTCCATCGAACCAGGCACATCCGGCACGGCCAGATGCTGCCATTCCGCTTGACCGACAGCTATTTGCTTTCCTTGTAGATCAAAAATTACTGCTCTGACGCTACCGGTACCGGCGTCAAGAGCCATCAGGTAATGTCCTGATTCAGTATGGGTACAGAGTCGAGCCATTTTTTTATCCTCGGCTATTTTTACATCGTTACATAAAATCCTGTCAGTTATTGTTTATTGAATTGAGGTAAGTGTTATTTTATTTTTTTATTTTTCAATAAGTTGAATTATTTTCCCTGCGGTTTTCTGATCGGTAACCAGCGCATTGATATAGTTACCGCGCATAGCGGCAATAATAGCTTCTGCTTTTTGTTCGCCGCCGGCGACGCCAATCACGGTTGGGATCGTGGAAAGTGAATTTAACTTCAGGCCAATTAATTCGTTATGGATTTTGATGTCTGGAATAATTTCGCCATGAGCATCAAAAAAATAGCCCAGAATATCGCCTACTGCGCCTTTGCGGCCAATCATGAGTTGTTCACCCTGAGTGATATAGCCGGATTTTAAGATACTGGCTTGATCTTTCTGGTTAATTGCCCCAATCCCCACGATGGCGGCATCGGCAGCTTGCGCTGTGAGCATCACATCCCGCACGCTATTTTCATTGCGCAGCGTGCAGGCAATTTCCTGCGATGATGCGCGCAGCGGCGCGGGCATAATACTTACGCTACAAGCGGCATCAAGCTGGCCTATTCCGGTCATATACGGCCCCACGCCGCCGGATAACGTGACCAGTCGGATTTGTTGCGCCGAGATAAATCCGCTGAGGCGTTTTAATGTGGTCATCGTGGCTTCGCCAAAGCCGACGGCCAGCAGTTGCTGTGGCCGCAGTGACTCCATCAACATATGGGCGGCGCCGATTCCTAAGCGCAGACCAATATCGGCATCGGGTAATGCCGGCAGCACGCGGATATTCTGCAATGCGAAGTGGTTGCGCAAGGCATTTTCATACTCAAGACACCCTTCGAAGCGGGAGTTGATTTGTACGCGAATAATACCGGACTGATGCCCTTTCTCCAGCAGACGAGAAACCTTTAGCCGGGTTAGCCCCAGACGCTCGCTGATTTCACTCTGCGTCAATCCATCGTGATAGTAGAACCAGGCAATACGCGCCACCTGCTCTTCTTCGCACATTCCATAATCAGATACCAACGTATTATCGCTCATTGTCATAACCTGGCTTTACTTTGAACATTTCTAAATCATTAACACAATTGTTCAGTTATCACTCCGAAATAACCGTGATTAACGCCACAAAAACGCGTCAAATCTGAACATTTATCATCTAAAAATTCATTTATTCAGAAAACGTGATCTGGATGAGAGTTTTTTGACCAAATAACTACTACCGTTTTGAACAATTTCTTTTTCAAAAAACATTTGTTCAGTCCCGTCAGTCAACATTGAGGGAGCGGAGGCAACATGCAAATCAGTCACAATACTGCATCCCCTCTGATTTGTGTGCAGAACATTTATAAAAGTTATTCCGGCGTCGAAGTACTAAAGGGAATTGACTTTACTCTGCATGCGGGAGAGGTGCACGCATTGCTTGGCGGCAATGGTGCGGGTAAATCAACATTAATGAAGATTATTGCCGGTATAGTCCCGCCAGATGGAGGGACTATCGATATTGCTGGTGTGCGTTGCAGTCATTTAACGCCTCTGAAGGCGCACCAGTATGGCATTTACCTGGTTCCCCAGGAGCCTCTGTTATTTCCGAGTTTATCTGTGCGGGAAAATATCTTGTTTGGCTTGCAGGGACGTCAGGCCTCCACGGAAAAAATGCAGCAGCTATTAAAGGCGATGGGATGCCAACTCGATCCGGCGAGCGCTGCGGGTACGCTTGATGTTGCAGACCGCCAGATCGTTGAAATTATGCGCGGCTTGATGCGCGACTCGCGAATCTTAATTCTTGATGAGCCCACGGCGTCGTTAACGCCAGCCGAAACTGACCGGTTATTTACGCGTCTGCAAGAGTTGCTGAAAAAGGGTGTCGGAATTGTATTTATTTCTCATAAGCTACCAGAAATTAGACAGTTAGCTCACTGCGTTAGCGTGATGCGTGACGGTAAAATCGCATTATTCGGAAAAACGCATGACCTTTCTACCGACGAGATTATTCAAGCTATCACCCCGGCAACGCAGGGCGTCAGTCTTTCCGCGAATCAAAAGTTGTGGCTGGAATTGCCTGGCAGCCGCCCGCAGAACGAACGCGGCGCGACGGTATTAGCGCTGGAGTCACTGACGGGCGAAGGTTTTATGAATATCAACCTTGAGGTGCGGGCAGGCGAAATCCTTGGTCTGGCCGGGTTGGTCGGCGCGGGACGCACAGAACTGGCTGAAACGCTGTACGGTATTAGACCGGTCAATGCGGGGCGGATGCTGTTCAATGGTCAAGAAATTAACGCCCTGACAACCCAACAGCGGTTGCAGCTCGGCCTGGTCTATTTGCCGGAAGATCGGCAGTCATCCGGGCTGTATCTTGACGCTTCCCTGGCATGGAATGTCTGTTCGCTGACCCACAACCAAAAAGGATTTTGGATAAAGCCCCAGCGGGATAACGCCACCCTTGAACGTTACCACCGCGCGTTAAATATCAAACTCAATAATGCCGAACAGGCGGCGCGTACTTTATCCGGCGGTAACCAGCAAAAAGTATTGATTGCCAAATGCCTGGAAGCCTCTCCGCAATTACTGATTGTCGATGAACCGACCCGCGGTGTCGATGTCTCCGCCCGCAGCGATATTTATCAGCTGTTGCGCAGTATCGCGCAACAAAATGTCGCGGTGCTGTTTATTTCCTCCGATCTGGAAGAGATAGAGCAGATGGCCGATCGCGTATATGTCATGCACCAGGGGGAACTGGGGGGGCCTGCGTTATGCGGCGAGGAAATTAACGTTGATACCATCATGCACGTTGCGTTTGGCGAACATGGTGCGTCGGAGGCAACATGTTGAAATTCATCCAAAATAACCGGGAAGCGACGGCACTGCTGGCAATAGTCTGTTTATTCGTGTTTCCTGGCGCGCTGGATAGCCAGTATTTGAGCGTGCAAACGCTGACAATGGTTTTCAGTAGCGCGCAAATTTTGATGCTGTTGGCGATTGGCGCGACGATGGTAATGCTCACCCGCAATATTGATGTATCGGTGGGCTCGACGACAGGCATGTGCGCGGTATTGCTGGGAGTGATGTTAAACGCCGGCTATAGCCTGCCGGTCGCCTGCCTGGCCACACTAATCTTAGGAATTGTCGCCGGATTTTTTAATGGCGTACTGGTTGCCTGGTTGAAGATACCCGCCATTGTCGCCACGCTGGGAACGCTGGGCTTGTATCGTGGGATCATGCTGCTATGGACAGGGGGGAAATGGATTGAAGGATTACCCGCAGGCTTAAAGCAACTCTCTGCTCCGGTGTTTCTGGGAATTTCCGCAATCGGCTGGTTTACCCTGGTGTTAGCGCTGCTTATGGCCTGGCTCCTGGCGAAAACCGCCTTTGGCCGCAATTTTTACGCCACCGGCGATAACCTGCAGGGCGCCCGGCAATTGGGTGTCCGTACCGAGATGGTACGCATCATGGCATTTTCACTTAATGGCGGTATGGCGGCATTGGCTGGAATCGTGTTTGCCTCGCAGATTGGCTTCATTCCCAATCAAACCGGCACGGGGCTGGAAATGAAAGCCATCGCGGCCTGCGTATTGGGGGGAATTAGCCTGTTAGGCGGGTCAGGCACGGTCATCGGCGCTATTCTCGGCGCTTATTTTCTTACGCAAATCGATAGTGTGTTAGTGCTGCTGCGTATCCCCGCCTGGTGGAACGATTTTATTGCTGGCCTGGTATTGTTGGGCGTACTGGTATTCGATGGGCGGCTGCGTTGCGCATTACAACGCAATCTGCGCCGCCAGAAATATGCCCGTTTTATATCACCACCCACTCCACTACAGACGGAAGCAAAAACGCACGCACAACAGAATAAAAACAAAGAGGTGGCATGATGAATCCATGGCGACGCTATAGCTGGGAAATTGCGCTGGCAGCCTTATTGATCTTTGAAATTCTGGCTTTCGGTGTGATTAATCCACGTTTATTAGATATTAATGTCTTACTTTTTAGCACTAGCGATTTTATTTGTATCGGTATTGTCGCTTTGCCGCTAACAATGGTTATTGTCAGCGGTGGCATGGATATTTCATTTGGTTCTACAATCGGGCTATGCGCGATTACCCTGGGTGTGCTGTTTCAGCTCGGTATGCCGCTACCTTTAGCGATTATTATTACCCTACTACTCGGCGCAATATGTGGGCTGATAAATGCCGGACTTATTATTTATACCGGCGTAAACCCGTTGGTGATTACCCTGGGAACCATGTATTTATTTGGTGGTAGCGCATTATTGTTATCTGGTATGGCTGGCGCCACGGGTTATGAAGGTATTGGTGGATTTCCCACAGCGTTCACTGACTTTGCCAATATTTCATTTCTTGGTATTCCCATGCCGCTTATTTTTTTTCTTGTGTGCTGTCTGTTTTTCTGGCTGCTCATGCATCGCACGCATATGGGACGCAACGTTTTCCTGATTGGCCAGAGCGCCCGTGTCGCGCAGTACAGCGCGATCCCGGTGAATCGCACGTTGTATACCGTGTATGCCATGACCGGATGCGCCTCCGCGATCGCCGCCGTATTACTGGTTTCTTACTTTGGCTCCGCACGTTCGGATCTGGGCGCCTCTTTCCTGATGCCGGCCATTACGGCGGTTGTGCTGGGAGGCGCCAATATTTATGGCGGCTCCGGGTCGATTATGGGGTCCGCGTTGGCGGCGCTGCTGGTGGGATTTTTACAGCAGGGGCTACAGATGGCCGGAGTGCCGAATCAAATTTCCAGCGCATTGTCCGGTGCGCTTCTCATTGTTGTTGTCGTTGGTCGTTCCGTCAGTTTGCATCGTCACCAAATCCTTGAATGGTACTCACGCCGTCGCAATGCGCATCAGGCATGATTTCCTTTTGAAATTTATGGAGAAAAAAATGGCAAGACACAGCATTAAAATGATCGCCTTACTCACTGCGTTTGGTCTGGCATCTGCGGCAATGACCGTGCAGGCGGCAGAGCGGATTGCTTTTATTCCCAAACTGGTTGGCGTGGGCTTTTTTACCAGCGGCGGCAATGGCGCGCAGGAAGCGGGAAAAGCGCTGGGCATTGACGTAACTTACGATGGCCCTACAGAGCCCAGCGTCTCAGGCCAGGTTCAACTGGTGAATAACTTTGTCAATCAGGGGTATGACGCCATTATCGTTTCTGCCGTTTCGCCTGATGGCCTGTGCCCGGCGTTGAAGCGGGCAATGCAAAGAGGCGTGAAAATATTAACCTGGGATTCCGATACCAAGCCGGAGTGCCGTTCTTACTATATTAATCAAGGGACGCCAAAACAGCTCGGCAGCATGCTGGTAGAGATGGCCGCTCATCAGGTGGACAAAGAGAAAGCGAAAGTCGCTTTCTTCTATTCCAGCCCAACGGTGACCGACCAGAACCAGTGGGTAAAAGAAGCTAAAGCCAAAATTAGCCAGGAACATCCGGGGTGGGAGATAGTCACTACCCAGTTTGGCTATAACGATGCCACGAAATCGCTCCAGACGGCGGAAGGTATCATCAAAGCGTATCCCGATCTGGATGCCATCATCGCGCCTGACGCTAACGCTTTACCTGCTGCGGCACAGGCGGCGGAGAACCTTAAACGCAATAATCTCGCGATTGTTGGTTTTAGTACGCCGAATGTAATGCGCCCTTATGTTCAGCGCGGCACTGTTAAAGAGTTTGGCCTGTGGGATGTCGTCCAACAGGGAAAAATTTCCGTATATGTCGCCAATGCGTTGCTGAAAAATATGCCAATGAATGTCGGTGATTCACTGGATATTCCCGGCATCGGCAAAGTCACCGTTTCACCTAATAGTGAGCAGGGATATCACTATGAGGCAAAAGGTAACGGCATTGTGTTATTGCCGGAGCGTGTCATTTTCAACAAAGACAATATCGACAAATATGATTTCTGATAACTGTTATGTATCGACGGAGTAAAGAATGGCTGATTTAGATGATATTAAAGATGGCAAAGATTTTCACACCGATAAACCACAAACTAACACTTTGTTCGCATTAAAAGGCTGTGGCGCGCTGGATTGGGGAATGCAGTCCAGACTGGCGAGGATTTTTAATCCCAAGACCAGAAAAACGGTCATGCTGGCCTTTGACCATGGATATTTCCAGGGGCCGACAACCGGACTTGAGCGTATTGATATCAATATTGCGCCGCTCTTTGAATATGCTGATGTCTTAATGTGTACTCGCGGCATATTACGCAGTGTGGTACCTCCGGCAATCAATAAACCAGTCGTTTTACGTGCGTCCGGGGCGAATTCTATTCTCACTGAATTAAGCAATGAGGCGGTTGCGGTGGCGATGGATGACGCTGTGCGGTTGAATAGCTGTGCTGCTGCCGCACAGGTTTATATTGGTAGTGAGCATGAACATCAGTCGATTAAAAATATTATTCAACTGATTGATGCCGGGTTACGCGTCGGGATGCCAATAATGGCAGTGACCGGGGTGGGTAAAGATATGGCTCGTGACCAGCGTTATTTTTCACTGGCAACGCGTATCGCTGCGGAAATGGGGGCGCAAATTATCAAAACGTATTATGTCGATAAAGGTTTTGAGCGTATTGCGGCAGGTTGTCCGGTGCCGATTGTCATCGCCGGCGGTAAAAAACTGCCTGAACGTGAAGCATTGGAAATGTGCTATCAGGCGATTGACCAGGGGGCTTCTGGCGTAGATATGGGGCGTAATATATTCCAGTCAGAAGATCCGGTAGCCATGATTAAAGCGGTACATGCTGTCGTTCATCATAACGAAACAGCAGAGCGTGCTTATGAGCTGTTTTTGAGTGAGAAAGGTTAAATGAGATCGCTTCCCCATCTTTTACCGATGCGGGGAGATGGGGATGACTGTTATTTTATTTGGAATAATCAGGGGGTTAATGATGCACGTTACGCTGGTTGAAATTAACGTTCATGATGACAAGGTTGAACAATTTATCGATGTTTTTCGGCAGAATCATCTGGGCTCAATTAAAGAGCCGGGTAACTTGCGTTTTGATGTTCTGCAGGATCCGCAGGTGCCTACGCGATTTTATATTTATGAAGCCTACGTTGATGAACAGGCCGTCGCTTTTCACAAGACAACGCCACACTACAAAACTTGCGTGGAGCAGCTTGAACCGTTGATGACCGGCCCGCGGACAAAAAAAGTTTTTATGGGTTTGATGCCTTAAGGAGTGCTCATGAACAGCCAGTTTGCCGGATTAACGCGCGAAGCATGTGTGGCATTGTTAGCGTCATATCCGCTTAGTGTGGGTATTCTGGCAGGGCAGTGGATTGCGTTGCATCGCTATCTGCAACAGTTGGAAGCGTTAAACCAGCCGCTGTTGCATTTGGATTTGATGGATGGTCAATTTTGCCCGCAGTTTACCGTTGGGCCATGGGCAGTTGGGCAACTGCCGCAAACTTTTATCAAAGATGTTCATTTGATGGTAGCGGACCAATGGACGGTGGCGCAAGCCTGCGTGAAGGCGGGCGCACACTGCATCACGCTTCAGGCAGAAGGCGATATTCATCTGCATCATACGCTAAGCTGGCTTGGTCAGCAGACCGTGCCCGTTATTGGCGGTGAAATGCCGGTGATCCGGGGGATTAGTTTATGCCCGGCAACGCCTCTGGATGTCATTATCCCCATTCTGAGCGACGTTGAGGTTATTCAACTACTGGCAGTGAACCCTGGATACGGCAGTAAAATGCGCTCCAGTGATTTGCATGAGCGCGTGGCACAGCTTTTCTGTCTACTTGGTGATAAACGCGAAGGTAAAATTATCGTTATTGATGGGTCGTTAACGCAGGATCAGTTGCCTTCGCTGATTGCACAGGGCATCGATCGTGTTGTTTCTGGTAGTGCGTTATTTCGTGATGATCGGCTGGTTGAGAATACGCGGAGCTGGAGGGCGATGTTTAAGGTTGCCGGGGATACTACTTTCTTACCCTCCACAGCATAAATGCCGGATGGCGGCTTTACCTTATCAGGCCTACATAAGCACTCGGCTGGTAGGCCTGATAAGCGCAGCGCCATCAGACATAGATTGGCAATTAAGCCTGTTTAGCAGCTTCTGCTGCTTTCACGATCACGGCGAAGGCGTCAGCTTTCAGAGAAGCGCCGCCTACCAGCGCGCCGTCGATGTCCGGCTGCGCGAACAGTTCGGCTGCGTTGGAGGCATTAACAGAACCGCCGTACTGGATAATAACCTGTTCAGCGATTTTCGCGTCAGCTTTGGCAATGTGGTCACGGATGAATTTGTGCACTGCCTGCGCCTGCGCAGGAGTTGCAGATTTACCGGTACCGATCGCCCATACGGGTTCGTAAGCGATAACCGCGCCTTCAAAGGCTGCCGCGCCCTGCGTTTTCAGTACCGCGTCGATCTGGCGTGCGCACACTTCTTCTGTTTTGCCCGCTTCGTTTTCCGCTTCGGTTTCACCGATGCACAGTACCGGCGTCAGACCTTGTTCTTTCAGTACGGCGAATTTTTTGGCGATCAGCTCGTCAGATTCTTTATGATAAGTACGACGCTCGGAGTGGCCGATAATAATGTACTGCGCGCCGATATCCTTCAGCATTTCAGCCGAAGTTTCACCGGTGAATGCGCCAGACAGATTCAGATCAACGTTCTGCGCGCCCAGCATGATGTGGCTGCCGGCAGCAGCGCGTTTCGCCAGATCGATATACATTTCCGGCGGAGCGATTGCCACGTCGCAGCCTGCTACGCCCGTCAGTTCTTTACGCAGGTTAGCCACCAGTTCGTTTACCATGTGGCGGCTGCCGTTCAGTTTCCAGTTACCCATCACTAAAGGATGTCGCATTTCATTTCTCCACGCTTAGTCAGCGAATTAAGGAAGATGGCCGCTCGTCAGAGCAGCATGGTCTGTGAAACAGTATAGAGATTCATCCCCGGAAAGGCTTTGCTTTTTGTCATCAATTCGCCCCTTCCAGATTTTCAGATAACGCCAGCTTAATCGGTTCAACCGCGAAGGTCAGCCCCTTTTCGCCGTTATCTGCGACAACATAACGTACCGCGCCTTCGGTCTCGGCGTAATAGTGTTTACCTTTACCGGCGATAAGCATCTTTTGCAGTTTTTTCTGGCTTTGCTCTTTTGTCAGCAACGGGGCGACAGTGCGAATAATGGCGGCCATATATTCCAGCGCTTTCGCTTTCGCCGCTTTCTGTTCCGGCCCCTGAATGGGCAGCCAGGTAATCTGCATACTTTTCACTTTGAGCGTACCGCGCTCCAGCGCCGTGGAGGCATACAGATTTTCGTTAATCTTACTGGCGGCGCGGGTCAGATTCGCCTTATCGCGGCTATTCTCAATGGCGCGAAATTCATTGAGCGGCAGATCGGGATTCTGGCGGTTAAAGTTCTCACGAAACTGGCTAATAGAAAGATCAAAGGTTGGCGAGCCCGCCAGCAGATAGGGCGCTGTCGTGGTCGATGAAGAGAGCTGCGCGTGCGCCGTTATGCTGGCGGTGAGAGCAGAAAACAACAGTAAAAACAGAGTACATCCTGGCTTCATCAATCTTACCTTTCGTTAGGACTGCTCACGATTAAAACGATAACTGTCGGGCTTGTCAAAAGGGTAAACTGTAGCGGAAGGCAAAATATAAGGAACTTACATGACCATACAGCAATGGTTATTCTCATTTAAAGGGCGTATCGGACGCCGTGATTTCTGGATTTGGATCGGCCTCTGGTTTGCCGGGATGCTGGCGCTATTTTCGCTGGCGGGGAAAAACCTGCTTGATATCCAAACGGCGGCATTTTGCCTGGTGTGCCTGCTGTGGCCGACCGCCGCCGTCATGGTCAAACGTCTGCATGACCGGGGACGTTCCGGCGCGTGGGCGTTGCTAATGATTCTGGCGTGGATGCTGCTGGCCGGAAACTGGGTGATGCTGCCGGGGATGTGGCAGTGGGTCGTCGGGCGATTTATTCCGACGCTGATCCTGGTGATGATGCTTATCGATCTGGGCGCGTTTGTCGGTGTTCAGGGGGAAAATAAGTTTGGGAAAGCGACACAGGACGTGAAGTTTAAGGCAGAGCTGTAACGGGCGGTAAACCGTAATTTGCCCGGTGGCGCTGACGCTTACCGGGCCCACAGATTGGTGATGATTTGCAGGCCGGATAAGCCCCAGCCGCCATTCGGTAAAACATCACCAGTAATGTTCAGCCGTCATCTGCCCCGGTCGGCGGCGCAGATGTTTAGTCATCTGTCGGGTCTCTTTCAGCAGTTGCTGCGTATCGCGCACCATCTGCGGGTTCCCGCACAGCATAACGTGGCTGGTCTCTTTATCCATCGGCAATCCAACGGCTTTTTCCAGCTCGCCGTTTTCAATGAGCGCAGGCACGCGCCCGGTAAGCGAGCCTGGCACGCTCTCCCGGCTGACCACCGTTTGGATGCGCAGCTTGCCTTCATAACGCTGTTGCAGTTCCAGCATTAGCGGCAAATAGCTTAAATCGGCGGCGAAGCGTGCGGCGTGGACTAAGACCAGATTTTTAAAGCGTGCGACATCCTGGCCATATTGCAGAATAGACAAATACGGGCCAATAGCGGTTCCGGTCGCCAGCATCCATAGCGTCTCGCAGTCAGGCACTTCATCCAGTACAAAGAAACCCGACGCGTCGCTGACCACTTGCACCTCATCGCCAGGTTTTAGCGCCGCCAGCCGCGGGCTGAGCTTTCCTTGCGGCACCGTCACCAGATAAAACTCTAAATTCGGATTGTCAGGCGCATTGACATAGGAATACGCGCGCTGAACGCGCTCGCCATCGATCTCCAGTCCGAGTTTGGTAAATTGGCCTGCAGTAAAAGGATTAATGGGGGCGTGAACGGTCAGGCTGAACAGTGCGTCAGTCCAGTTTTGCACCTTAGTGACTTTACCTGTTACCCAATCGGCCATGGTTTTCTCCTGTTCTGAATCGCTAACCTTATCTTCGTTCGTCAGGAGAAAGATTTCCAGCCCCGCGAGGCTGGAAGGCTCTAACTAACAAATGCGCTAGAGGATATGCGCCTGTACATCCGGATCTTTACGATCAAGATAGTGGATCGACTGAATACGGCGGATGGTGCGTGATTTGCCGCGGATCAGCAGCGTTTCCGTCGTGGCGATATGGCCTTTTCGGCTAATTCCTTCCAGCAGATCGCCTTTCGTGATGCCGGTCGCGGAGAAAATAACGTTATCGCTACGCGCCATATCGCCCAGGCATAACGCCTTGCCCGCTTCAATGCCCATTGCTTTGCAGCGCGCCAGTTCCTGTTCGCCAATGCGGCGGTTTTCTTCGCTGTCGCCTTTCACATCATGGCGCGCCAGCAGACGCCCCTGCATATCGCCGTCCAGCGCGCGGATCACCGCTGCGGATACTACGCCTTCTGGTGCGCCGCCAATCCCGTACAGCACGTCGACTTCGCTATCCGGCATACAGGTCAGAATTGAGGCCGCGACGTCGCCGTCAGGAATGGCAAACACGCGTACGCCCAGTTTGGCCATCTCTTCGATGACCTCGTCATGACGCGGTTTTGCCAGAATGGTCACGGTCAGATCGCCAAGCGGTTTACCCAGCGCATCCGCGATGTTGCGCAGGTTATCCGCCAGCGGCAGATTGAGATCGATCGCCCCTTTGGCGCCCGGACCGACAATCAGTTTTTCCATATACATATCGGGCGCATTCAGGAAACAGCCTTTATCGCCGACCGCCAGCACCGCCAGCGCGTTCGCCTGACCCATCGCCGTCATGCGCGTGCCCTCAATCGGATCGACGGCGATATCTACCGCATCGCCGTGGCCGGTACCGACTTTCTCGCCGATATAGAGCATCGGGGCCTCGTCGATTTCGCCTTCGCCAATCACGATGGTGCCGTCAATGTTGACCTGGTTGAGCATGATACGCATGGCGTTGACCGCCGCGCCGTCCGCGGTATTTTTATCGCCGCGTCCCAGCCATTTGTAGCCAGCCAGCGCCGCCGCTTCGGTCACACGGGAAAATTCGATGGCAAGTTCTCGTCTCATAACAAACTCGTAGCAAAAAGGAGTGGCGCGCAGTGTAGCACAGGGGAAGGAGGGAATAATTGATGTGTGTGCGGAGTTGCCCCCGCACAAAGATTTTGCCGGATGGCGACCTTACTTGTCGTGATCTTCCCACGCCATTGCGCGTTTAACCGCTTTCTTCCAGCCGCTGTAACGGTAGTTACGCTCGGTGGTTTCAATGCCGGGGCGGAATTCTCGCTCAATGACGGCTTTTTCCTGCAGCTCGTCCAGGTTCTGCCAGTAACCGACGGCCAGACCAGCCAGATAGGCGGCGCCCAGCGCGGTCACTTCGCGCACTTCCGGGCGTTCCACCCGCGTGCCGAGAATATCTGACTGGAACTGCATCAGGAAGTTGTTGGCCACTGCGCCGCCGTCCACACGCAGAGCGTGCAGGCGGATACCGGAGTCGGCCTGCATCGCTTCCAGTACGTCGCGGGTCTGGTAAGCGATGGATTCGAGCGTCGCGCGGATAATGTGATTAGAGTTCACGCCGCGGGTCAGGCCAAAAATGGCGCCGCGGGCATACGGGTCCCAGTACGGCGCGCCCAGACCGGTGAAGGCCGGAACCACGTAGACACCGTTGGTATCTTTCACTTTCGTGGCGAAATATTCGGAGTCGAATGCGTCGCTGATGAGCTTCATTTCATCACGCAGCCATTGAATGGACGCTCCCGCCATAAACACCGCACCTTCCAGCGCATAGTTGACTTCGCCGCTTGGGCCGCAGGCGATGGTGGTCAGCAGGCCGTTTTCCGATTTTACCGCTTTCTCGCCGGTGTTCATCAGCATAAAGCAGCCGGTGCCGTAGGTGTTCTTTGCCATTCCTTCCTTTACGCACAGTTGGCCGAATAGCGCGGCCTGCTGATCCCCGGCAATCCCGGCGATAGGAATACGTGTACCGCCTTTACCGCCAATATTGGTCTGGCCGTAGACTTCGGAGGACTTACGTACCTGGGGCAGCATCGCGCGTGGGATATCCAGCACGTCCAGCATCTTATCGTCCCAGTCCAAATCATGGATGTTGAACAGCATGGTTCGTGAGGCGTTGGTGTAATCCGTAACGTGGACGCGGCCCTGCGTCATCTTCCAGATAAGCCAGGTATCCACCGTACCGAACAGCAGCTCGCCACGCTTCGCGCGTTCGCGCGAACCTTCCACATGGTCAAGGATCCATTTCACTTTAGTGCCAGAGAAGTACGGGTCGACGACCAGACCGGTATTGTCGCGGATGTAATCTTCCAGGCCGTCGCGTTTAAGCTGTTCGCAAATATCGGCGGTACGACGGCACTGCCAGACAATAGCGTTGTATATCGGTTTGCCGGTTTCACGTTCCCAGACGATCGCGGTTTCACGTTGGTTGGTGATACCGATAGCGGCAATCTGATCGGAACTGATATCGGCCTTAGCCAGTACTTCTACCAGCGTTGAGCTTTGGGACGCCCAAATTTCCATCGGGTCGTGTTCTACCCAGCCTGGCTTAGGATAAATTTGCTCAAATTCACGCTGTGATACGCTGACGATATTCGCGTCATGATCCATAACGACCGCGCGGGAGCTGGTGGTACCCTGGTCGAGCGCAACGATATATTTTTTTTCAGTCATAATTTTGTCCCGTAATCAGATTACAGCGAAGCATTTTGTTGTGTGGTCGCGGTGGAGTCCTTCTCTTCCACGACGCAGGTATCGCACGGCAAATGACGGCCAATAAATTTGCGATAAGCAAACGCGCCCAGAATGGCGCCGACGATGGGGCCAAACAGCGGCACCAGGAAGTAAGGAATGTCTCTACCGCCGGTAAACGCAATTTCCCCCCAACCGGCAAGCCCGGCGAACATTTTGGGGCCAAAGTCACGCGCCGGATTCATCGCAAACCCGGTCAACGGCCCCATAGAGGCACCGATAACGGCGATCAGTAAACCAATGAGCAGTGGCGCAAGCGGACCGCGAGGTACGCCGTTACCGTCGTCGGTCAGCGCCAGAATCAGCCCCATCAGAATAGCGGTAATCACCATTTCAACCGCGAAGGCCTGCACAAAATTGATATGAGGATTCGGGTAAGTTGAGAAAATGCCTGCGAGATCGAGACTTTCAACGCTGCCACGGACGATATGGTGGGTTTGTTCGAAGTCTACAAAAAGATTGTAATAAAGCCCGTAAACTAACGCCGCTGCGCAAAAGGCGCCGGCAACTTGAGAAATAATAAAAGGAACAACTTTACGTTTGTCGAAACAGGCAAATAGCCAGAGTGCGATGGTCACTGCCGGGTTCAGGTGTGCGCCAGAAACACCTGCCGTCAGGTAGATAGCCATCGCTACTCCCAGACCCCAGATGACGCTGATTTCCCACTGTCCAAAAGTAGCTCCGGCAACTTTAAGCGCAGCGACACAACCCACACCGAAAAAAATCAACAACCCGGTACCGAGGAATTCAGCAATGCACTGGCCTTTTAAGGTTGATGTTTGACTCATAATCGGATCCTGAAGAGTATGTAATGATTATTGGTATGCGAGGAGGTCATGGACATCCACGATGCCCTGTAGGCACACTGTTAATTTATCGTTAACGAGCAAAAACGAGAAATATCGAAATCAAAATGTGTGTACTGCGTCAATAAAATGAGCGTTATCGCGCCATGAGGCGCATTTTGAGACAGCAGAAGAGAGTGAATTGAATCATTTCATTAACCAATATGTTAACACTTTTAAGTTATTGAATGAATGTTACCAGGAGATGGATGAAAATTGCTGCAAACCGCGATCTACGCGGTATGTCGCTGGACAGCGAGAGCGGGGCTTCATACAATCGACACTATATATTGTGCGCGTTTACGTGAAGCGTCGCCTTGCAATTCAGGAGAGGTAAGATCATGTCTTTAGAAGTGTTTGAGAAACTGGAAGCAAAAGTACAGCAGGCGATTGACACCATCACCCTGTTACAGATGGAAATTGAAGAGCTGAAAGAAAAGAACAACAGCCTGACGCAGGAAGTGCAGTCTGCACAGCATCAGCGTGAAGAACTCGAGCGTGAAAATAATTCTCTGAAGGAACAGCAGAGCGGCTGGCAGGAACGTTTGCAGGCGCTGCTTGGTCGTATGGAAGAAGTCTAATCCTCGTCATATTTCACGTTATGGCGGCGTTGGCTGCGTGCGTTCACCCCAGTCACATAGTGGCCTATGCTCCTGGGGATTCACTTACTTGCCGCCTTGCCCTGACGCGAAATCTATAGAGGATTTAGAATGCGGATACCGGTGGGCCGGATAAGGCGTAAGCCGACATCCGGCAATCAGCGACAACGCATAAAAAAGGCGCCTTACGGCGCCTTTTTTGATCACTCGATATCAAGCGGGTCTTCGGAAAGGATAATCCCGGTGTTGTCGGCATAGAGATGATCGCCGGAGAAGAACGTCACGCCGCCGAAATTGACGCGCACATCGCTTTCCCCAATGCCTTCACCTGCGGCGCCAACCGGAATGGCGGCGATCGCCTGAATGCCGATATCCAGCTCTTCCAGATCGTCCACCTGACGCACCGCGCCATAGATAACCAGCCCTTCCCATTCATTTTGCGTGGCCAGACGCGCCAGCTCCGCATCGACTAATGCACGACGGACAGAACCGCCGCCATCGACCAGCAGAACCCGACCACGGCCATTTTGTTCGAGCAGATCGTACAGCAACCCGTTGTCCTCGAAACATTTTACCGTGATGATTTGTCCGCCAAACGACGACCGCCCTCCAAAATTAGAGAACAGCGGTTCCACGACGTTGACATCTTCCTGATAGATGTCACAAAGCTCGGAAGTATCGTATTTCATAGGCTTAACGTTCAGTTGCTGCGAGAATTTTTAGTATATCGCGCTAAGTATACTGTTGGCAAAATCATCAATTGTTAATTGATATTTGTCAGTTAAACGGCCCACTGACTTAAGAGTATCCCAATCACAAATAACAGGTTGGTTAACAACGCGCCTTTAACGGTACGTTCAAGCATCGGGCGCATTGCCGCAGGCTCCCTTTCGCGCATTACGTAGCGCGCTTGTTTAATGAGCAAGGGCGCGGCCAGAATAAACAACCATCCCCACGGACTGTGTAGCGAGAGCAGATTAAACAGCGCCAGACAGAGCAGCGCGCCTAGCAACAGGCAGGCGTGATAACGACGCGCGTTGACATCGCCCAGTCGTACTACAAGGGTGTTTTTGCCGTTCTCTCTGTCGCTATTAATATCGCGCAGGTTATTAATATTCAGCACCGCCGTCGCCAGTAAACCGCAGGCGGTGGCCGGGAGAATCAGCGCCGGAATCAGCGTATGCGCCTGGAGATACCAGCTCCCCATGACACTTAGCCAGCCAAAGAATACCAGGACAGAGATATCACCCAGCCCGATATAGCCGTAGGGCCGATTACCCACGGTGTAGGTGATGGCGGCGATAATCGACAGCCCGCCCAAAATCAGGAAGCCGACAAAATCGGTTAACGTATGGCACGCGACCGCCACCAGCGCCAGTCCGGAGATACAGATCAGCACGACGGTAATGAGTAACGCCCGCTTCATCTCCTGTCGGGTGATGACGCCTTTTTGCATCCCCCGCAGCGGCCCGATGCGATCCGGTTTATCGCTGCCTTTGACAGCGTCGCCATAATCGTTGGCGAGGTTGGATAAAATTTGCAACAGCCCGGCGGTGATAAGGGCCAGCAGTGCGACCAGAGGATCGAAATAGCCTTGCCACCATGCCAGGGCCGTACCGACGATAATCGCCGCGAAGGCGAGGGGTAAGGTTTTGGGTCGTAAGCTTTCCAGCCAGGCCTGGATGCGGCTAATTTGTTGTTGTTCAGTCATATTTAGCGCCAATAAAAATGGGGCTTTTCAGCCCCATCAACAGTGATGAAAATGCATTGGACGCGATTATAAGATAAAACGGCTTAGATCTTCATCTGCGACCAGCGCATCCAGATGTTTGCTCACATATTCCGCATCAATTGTGATGTTTTGGCCGTGCAGATCGCTGGCGTTATAGGAAATCTCTTCCATCAGACGCTCCAGTACGGTATGCAGACGGCGCGCGCCGATGTTTTCGGTGGTTTCGTTAACCTGCCAGGCGGCTTCGGCAATACGTTTAATACCGGAATCGGTGAACTCGATATTGACGCCTTCAGTTGCCATCAGCGCTTTATACTGCACGGTGACGGAGGCGTTTGGCTCGGTCAAAATGCGTTCGAAATCGCTGGTGGTCAGCGCCTGAAGCTCAACGCGAATCGGCAGGCGGCCCTGCAGTTCCGGGATCAGATCAGACGGCTTCGCCACCTGGAACGCGCCAGAGGCGATAAACAGAATATGATCCGTTTTGACCATCCCGTGTTTGGTCGAAACCGTGCAGCCTTCTACCAGCGGCAGTAAGTCGCGCTGTACGCCTTCGCGTGAAACATCCGGGCCGGAGGTTTCGCCACGCTTACAAATTTTGTCAATTTCATCGATAAACACGATGCCGTGCTGTTCAACCGCGTCGATAGCGTCCTGTTTCAGCTCTTCCGGGTTGACCAGCTTAGCAGCTTCTTCTTCAACCAACAGTTTCATCGCGTCTTTAATTTTCAGCTTACGCGGTTTCTGTTTCTGACCGCCCAGGTTCTGGAACATAGACTGCAACTGGCTGGTCATCTCTTCCATGCCCGGAGGCGCCATAATCTCTACGCCCATCGGCGCGGCGGCGAGGTTAATCTCGATCTCTTTATCGTCGAGCTGGCCTTCGCGCAGTTTTTTGCGGAACGTTTGACGGGCGGCAGAAGGCTCCTGCTGCTGTTCGGCCTGGCCCCAGTTATTTTTTGCGGGTGGGATCAGCACGTCGAGAATACGTTCTTCCGCCAACTCTTCCGCACGATAGCGATTTTTCTCGATAGCCTGTACGCGAACCATTTTCACCGCGGCATCGGTCAGATCGCGGATGATAGAGTCCACTTCTTTCCCGACATAGCCCACTTCGGTGAATTTGGTGGCTTCGACTTTAATGAACGGCGCGTTGGCGAGTTTTGCCAGACGACGGGCGATTTCGGTTTTACCGACGCCGGTCGGGCCAATCATCAGAATATTTTTCGGCGTTACTTCGTGGCGCAGCTCTTCATCAAGCTGCATACGACGCCAGCGGTTACGCAATGCAATTGCCACGGAACGCTTTGCGTTATCCTGGCCGATAATGTGTTTGTTCAGTTCGCTGACAATTTCGCGTGGGGTCATTTCAGACATGAGAGGTCCTTACGCTTTGGCGGTCAATTCTTCAATGGTGTGGAAATGGTTGGTGTAAATGCAGATATCGCCTGCAATATCCAACGCCTTTTCAGCAATTTCGCGCGCGCCGAGCTCGGTATTTTCCAACAGAGCGCGAGCGGCAGCCTGGGCATAAGGACCGCCGGAGCCGATAGCAATTAAATCGTTTTCAGGTTGCACGACATCGCCGTTACCCGTGATGATGAGCGAGGCGGTTTCATCCGCGACGGCCAGCAACGCTTCCAGTTTGCGTAGCATACGGTCGGTACGCCAGTCTTTCGCCAGTTCAACGGCGGCTTTGACCAGGTGCCCCTGATGCATTTCCAGTTTACGTTCAAACAGCTCGAACAGCGTGAATGCATCCGCAGTACCGCCCGCAAAGCCCGCAATGACCTTGTCGTTGTAGAGGCGGCGGACTTTCTTCACGTTGCCTTTCATTACTGTGTTACCCAGTGTGGCCTGACCATCACCGGCGATTACCACGTGGCCGTTACGGCGTACGCTTACTATTGTTGTCACGAGCAGACCCCTTGGTTACTAATGCTGAATTGCGGCCCCGTACGGCGTACGGGGCATAATGCAAGTATAGATGGGGGAGATTTTGAGGGTTTCAACCCCCGGTGGCGAGTCGAATGCAGTTTGTATGGCCCGCCATCTTCAGACGGTTAATGGTGCTGTCGGCATTTTCTTTACCTTTCACCGGCCCGATAACCACGCGATTCCAGCCGTTATTGGTGGTAATTTTGGAGTCAAAGCCTTCAAACGCCAGCTGAGCGCGGACGCTTTCTGCCTGCTCGGCGCCTTTGAATGAACCGCATTGCACCATCCAGCGACGTTCATCTTTTTTCTCTGCTGTCGCCTTCGGCGCTTCAGGCGCGCGCGTAATTGGCGCGGCTTTCGGCGCTGCCGCGCTGGTATGCGCCGGCGTTTGCAGCAAATCCTGATAAGGTTGCTGCGAGGCCGTCTGCTTCGGCGGCTGACTTTGGCGCGCAGGTTGCGCCGGGGCGGACTGTACCGTGCGCGTTTGCGGCTGTTCGTTTACCCGCGGCTGCGTACGTGGTTGCTGAACAGGCTGCGTTTGAGCCCACTGCTGCTGCTGCTGCGCCTGACGCTGGCGCTGTAGCGTTTGCTGGCGTTGTTCTGGCGTCTGCTCGTTCCACGGCACTTCGTTAAGTTGCGTTGGCTGCTGACGCATATCCGCCTGCATTTGCTCCAGGAGTTGACGCTGCTCGCTGGTGAGCTGATTCGGATTCATGACTTCACCGCCGGCGGAAGGTTCCGTTGGCGTACGCACGCCCGGCTGGCGACTTTCCAGCTCTTTGATGTAACGCCAGCGCTCTTCCGGTTTTGGCGGAAGCCCATTGCCGGTGACTTTCTGATTTTGTAGCGTTTCGGACTCTTCTTTCTTATGGTGAGTAATGAAGTACAGACCGCCGATAAAGGTCACAAGGACGGCTGCCGCAATCGCGACCATTGCCGGCGAGACGGCAGGCATGTTGCTTTGCTTCTTCCGTGAGTTCCGTGAGGTGCTCTTTTTGCGCCGCGAAGGAGCCGGTTGGCCGCGACGTACATAATCTCGTTGTGCCACTATCGTTTCGCTGTATTTATTCGTTCGTCAGCCCGTCATGTTACTGAAGCGGCGGGCCTTTGACCAGACAGGTGAGTCTTAAAGCTATTTACTTTAGGGTAAAGCGCGCGTAGAACCGCGAATAATCAGCTCGCAATCCATTAAACGCGAGCCGCTGCTCACATTTTGCCCCTGCATCTGATCGAGCAACAGCAGCATCGCCTCGCGACCAATGTCAAAACGCGGCTGCGCCACGGTTGTCAACGGAGGGTCGCAAAACTCGGCCAGCGCGATATTGTCAAAGCCGATAATCGACAGATCGTCAGGCACTTTCAGACCCTGGCGCTTGGCCCAGGAGAGGGCGCCCAGCGCCATTACGTCGCTATGACAAAAGACGGCGGTAGGCGGCAACGGTTGCTCAAGCAACTGCTTTAATGCGTTTGCCCCGGCTTCAAAGGTAAAGTCGCCACGGGCGATGTAATGCGGATCGACCACAATGCCACTGCGTCTTAATGCCTGTACGTAACCTTGTAAGCGATAGTGACAGAGCGGCATATCTTCCGGCCCCGCAATACAACCAATCCGCTTGTGGCCCAAATCCAACAGGTAGTTCATGGCATTGAACGCGGCGGTCAGGTTATCGATATGTACCGTCGGCAGTTCAAGCTCCGGCGCAAACTCATTCGACATCACCATCGGAGGCAAATTGCGCTGCTCCTCAACGCTGGCGTCAAAGGGCAGTCGGGAACTGAGAAGTACCATGCCGTCGATCTGTTTGGTGATGATGAGATTAAGAAAGGTTTTTTCTTTCTGGTTTTGATGGGCGCAATCGCCAATCAGCACCAGATACCCCTGTTCTGCCGCGGTCACTTCGATACCGCGGATAATTTCACTGAAGAAGGGATCGCAAATATCCGGGACAATCACCAAAATCGTACGGGATTCATTGCGTTTTACATTTCGCCCCATCGACTGCGGGAAATAACCCACTTCAAGCGCGGCCTGTTCAACCCGGCTACGGGTCGACTGGGAGACTTTATCGGGGTTCATTAACGCGCGGGATACGGTTGCCGTAGAGACTTTCGCCTTCAACGCAACATCCTTCATCGTAGCGGCAGTAACCTGCTTGTTCGATTTCACTCTTTCTCCTCGCCTGGGAACTGCTGGCGCAGATCTATCCCTGGTAACACTCATCGAAAACATTTTTATCAGATAGTGCGTGGAAGCGGTTACAGAATTTTCATAAAAAGTGTGATGGATCTTTAATTTTACGATCCGCCTCGCATCGTGAGGACTATCCTTCAATCGGATCGACGTCCAGAACCCATTTAACTTTCCGCGCTTCCGGGAGCGTATTGATCAACGCCAGCGTGCCGCTGATGATGTGTTGCAGGCGAATCCGTGAAGGATGCTGAAGTAAAATTTGCCAGCGATAGCGGCCGCCGCGTTTTGGCGCGAGGGCCGGAACCGGACCTAAGATCCACAGCTTATCGTCTGATAGCGGGCTGGCCTGAATCAGATTACGCAACTGCTGGAGAAAGACGGGCGCCTGCTGATTGTTGTGATCCTCTGCGCGAATAATGACGTGGCTGGTCCACGGCGGAAGCTGGAGCGTTTGCCGTTCCGCCAGCGCCTGTTCCGCAAACGCATCATAGCCTTTATACAGTAACGTTTGCAGCAGGGGATGCTCAGGATGGTGCGTTTGGAGCACCACTTCGCCCTGTTTGCCCGCACGCCCGGCGCGGCCGGAAACCTGAGTGTAGAGCTGGGCGAAGCGTTCCGCCGAACGAAAATCTGCGGAAAAAAGCGCGCCATCGACATCCAGCAACGCCACCAGCGTGACGTCCGGAAAGTGATGGCCTTTCGCCAGCATTTGTGTGCCTATCAGAATGCGCGCTCCGCCGCGGTGAACTTCCGCCAGATGCTGCTCCAGCGCGCCTTTACGACTGGTGGTATCACGGTCGATTCGTGAGATCGGCACGCCGGGGAAGAAGGGCGCCAGCACCTGCTCCAACTGTTCCGTCCCTAACCCAACCGGTAGCATATGTGTGGAGCCGCAGGAGGGGCACTGACGCGGTACCGGACGTTGGCTGTCGCAGTGATGACAGCGTAAATGATGCTGCGCCTGGTGCAGCGTGTAGTAGTGATCGCAACGCGGGCACTCCGCAATCCAGCCGCAGTCGTGGCAAAGCAGCGCGGGCGCGAATCCCCGGCGGTTAAGAAATAAAATTACCTGATTGTCGGCCTGGAGATGTTGGCGCATACGGGCGATAAGGGCGGGCGCCAGTCCCGCCTGAAGACGCTGGCCTTTTAAATCCAGCACATGCTGCAGGGCTGGGCGGGCATTGCCTGCGCGCCGCGTCAGACGCAGCATCCGGTATTTTTTCTGCCGCACGTTGCATAGCGTTTCCAGGGCTGGGGTGGCGGAGCCGAGAATAATCGGGATCTGCTCGCTATGGGCGCGATACACTGCCAAATCGCGGGCATGGTAGCGCCACCCTTCCTGCTGTTTATAAGAGCTGTCGTGCTCTTCGTCGATGACAATCACGCCAAGATTTTTAAACGGCGTAAACAGCGAGGAGCGCGTGCCGATGACAATCGCCGCTTCGCCGTTTTTCGCTTTCAGCCATGCCGAAAGACGCTCGCTGTCGTTTAGCCCGGAATGCAGCACTTCCACCGGCGCGTTAAAACGTTCGCGAAAACGGGCGATCGTTTGCGGCGTCAGGCCGATTTCCGGCACCATCACCAGCGCCTGTTTGCCCTGGGCGAGGACGTTTTCCAGCACGCTCAGATACACTTCGGTCTTGCCGGAACCGGTTACGCCTGCCAGCAACCAGGCGGAGAAACCGTCCGACGCGCTGTGAATCGCGCCGACTGCTGTCGCCTGTTCGGTATTCAGCCGCAGGCGCTCTCCTGCGACGGCATAACGCTCCCGCCAGTCGGTAAACGCGGGCGTTTCACTGGCAAGCTCACAAAGCCCCTTACGCCGCAGCGTTTGCAGCGTGGCGTCAGTAAAATCAAGCTCGGCTACCTGATAGCGCCAGATCTTTCCTTGCCGCAGCGCCGCCAGCGCCTGTTGTTGTTTGGCGGAGCGTTTCAGGCTGTTGATGTCGACGGCTTGCCCCTCTTCGGTGGCGAACCAATACCATAGGGGCGCGTTGCTGGCTGGTTTTCCCTGACGCAGTAAAACCGGCAGAGCGTGAAACAGAACGTCGCCGAGGGGATGGTGGTAGTAATCCGCCGCCCAGAGGAGTAAGCGCCAGATGGAGGGAGAAAAGATTGGCTCGTTATCCAGGATTTCAATGACCGATTTTAATTCATCGAGCGGCAATTCGCTGTGGTCGCTAACCGAGACGACAATGCCCACGCGCTCTTGCTGCTTGCCGAACGGCACGCGCACGCGGCACCCGGCTTTGGCGACCCCGCCTTCCGGCAGCAGGTAATCAAAGGTTCGGGGAAGCGGAACGGGCAAGGCAACGTGCGCGACGGACATAGCATCTTCCTGACTTGAAATTTCGTCGGGTAGTATACACATTACGATAAGGGAGCGCGGATCAGTTTGCATACGGTGGTCAAATTCTGTATGATTCGCCGCCTTTGGTGCGTGTTGTGAGCATCAAACCCTTTACTATTAACTTCGCGTGGTGTCTGGCGTTAGGGCTGGAAGAGCGACGCGGCCTTACACTGAGGTTCCCCATGAAAAAAGGTATTCACCCGAATTACGTAGAAATTACTGCAACCTGTTCTTGCGGTAATGTTATCAAAACCCACTCTACCGTGGGTCACGACCTGAACCTGGACGTGTGCGGCAAATGCCACCCGTTCTTCACTGGTAAGCAGCGTGTTGTTGATACCGGTGGTCGTGTTGAGCGCTTCAACAAGCGCTTCAGCATCCCTGGCAGCAAATAAGTTACCGCCAGAAAAAAAGCGCCGCAGGGCGCTTTTTTTGTTATGGATGACCCGTCCTGAATAATAACGTTGACACATTTTATTTATATACAAAGGAAGATATGTCAATCTATTCCAGGACTAGCCAGTGGTAATAACGCTGCTTATTATTCGAACAACCTTTCTCGCCCGCCGATCTTGATATATTCCTAAAATTCACCGTACAACCATTTTTGATCTTTTGTATACCACCTGTTCCTTGTAGGGTTTTGCGCAACTATAACTCATAAGGATATAACAATAAGTGGAAAACCGGCGGCGCGTCAGGGTGACATGACCCCGGTGGGCGGTCCGATAGTCCAGGGGGCAGCGGGTGTGCTGATTGGCGCGCCGACGGACGTGGCCTGTTCGGTGTAGTCCTCTCTGAATATATAGGAGATAAATCAGAGGAGATTTTTGATACAGAGGAGACGAAAAAATGAAAGGAATAATTAAATTCATACTATTGTATTTTTATGTGTACTTTTCATTTTTCCTTATGTGTTTTGTGGGAGAATGGATTCTAAGAGGTATCTATTATTTCAGATTTTCGACATGGCCAAAAATTGATTTTAATATTAATGATATTTTTGCTCCTGTTTTCTTTTATGCCACTGGCGCATGGTTGCTATGCGTTGTTTATAGAATAAATGGATGGGATACAGGACGAAAGAAAAAGAAATAATTTATTTTAAAGTGAGTTATTAATTACACAATTTTAAAATAAAATCTGGAGAAGAAATTATCTTGAGAGCGTTCAGAATTATGTGTCACGTTAAAAATGCTACAGCGGCATCACATTCTTCAGTCGTCCTTCAACATAAATGGCTAACTGCGACAATGTCAAATTCTGACCTTCCAGCTGAAGAAACGGGTGGTCGATCTGAGTCTGGATAAGGCGAATGTCATAACTACAATACGTTTTAACCATTCAGGCGGAAGTTAGCTTCCGCCTGTTTTACTTTTACTATCTCGCTTTATTTTTTAAACATCTGCTCTGGATCGATAATCAGCGCCCGATAACCCAGCATACCGGCACGGTTACTGTGTACTTTTAGCTCCAGCATCACATCCTGAGTGCCGTCTTTGACTTCATCCAGAACGGAAACGATCGGTTTTGTACCGCTCATTCCCGCTGTAGCCGAGTACATGAACATCGTTTTGGTTTCCGGGCGATATTCCGTGACGGAAGTAATGGCGCTGTACCAGTCAAAACCGCGCTCTTTACCATATTCCCACATTTGGGAAACCGTCATATTTTTTTCGTCAATTTGATATTCCACGCCGCGGGAATATTTCATTGATGGCATGGCCGGTTGTTCCATGCCGCGCGCATCGCCGTTATCAAAGGCGGTCACGACGGTTTTACCTCCGGTGCTTTTGGATGGCACTAACCAACCGGTATGTTGTGTCCATGTCCAGTCAAATCCACCGTCGCAGTGGTGCGCTTCGCAGGTTAGTGGTTTACCGTTGCTGTCTACGGGTTTCAGCACTTTTTTCGCCAGTTCGCCTTTCCAGCCGGATGGATCGGAAAGTATCCATTTCACTTTTTTATCGCGACCAATTTTGATGATGGCAGACTGGTGGCGCGAGCTAATGATAATGCTGTCGTCGCGAGGATCGTAGCTGACGGAGTTAACATGCGCCCAGTTGCGGCCCGGGCCGGAACCCGCGATATCGCCGAAGGGTTGTTTTGCAAGCTGCTCTTTGGTCATGACCTGACCGGAATGTTCGGCATCGACGCTCAAACATACCGCTCCCTGATCCATCGCCAGAATAACGTCGTCACGATAGGGATCGAGGATTTTTGGCAGATCCCAGTAATCGACGGTATCGCCGTTCTGGTCAACTTCAAGAATATGATCACGCACCGTATTGATGGTGTATTTACCATTTAATGGATAATTTTCTTTTGCGACACGCAGCAGGTAGGTGCCTTTCGGCGTTTCGGTAATGGCGTGCGAAAAATCAATAAATCCTTTTGGCAGTCGTTTATCGGAAATAACGCGGCCTAAGAAATCATATTTAAAGTAACGTTGACCCTGGCCAAAAATAAGATTGCCATCGTTAACCTGATGGAAGCTCATCATGGAACCAAAGCGCGTTATATCATCCTGGTTACGGAATTTATCAATATTCATATAGCCGCGAACATCGCCATTCGTATCGCTAATCCAGTTGATACCGGTATAATCCCAGTTCGCCGCGCCGCCTGCGACATGCATAATGTGGCCGGCTCTTGGCATCCCTGTTATATGGTTAAAAAGATATAAGCGATTTTTAAGCGAGCTATCGACTTTAACCGGTTCTACTGTAGGAAGAACGGCAGTTTGCCCGGTAGTAGAGGGTAATGATACCGGTGCGGCGTAAATGGACCACGTATAAGTTTGTTTTTTACCTTCTTCAGTCCAGTCAACTTTAACCTTATTGACATAATCTGGATACAAGCCAAATACAGGTATGCCGTCATGGGTATTTATAGCCTGCGGGCCGACATCATAACTGATCGGGATACCTTTTTCCCCTTTCCCTAAAACGGTAACCTTCACGTCCTGTACATTATGATTGGCTTTATTAATGATTGCTGTTAATGGGAAAACGCCGCCGTAGGGAGCGACATCGACCATACCTAATGGCCCTTCATGGACTGGAATGACATCTGCTGATGCGACCATTGGCCTGTTTGGGTCTAAAACGCCTGAGGCCAAAACGCTGCCGCTCAAACACAGGCAGCATAATACAGGTAAGACTTTCCTTGTAAATAACATATTTATTTCCCCATTCGATATTATCGATAAAATGAATGTATATTAACCTTCTTATTTATCGGAGATGAAAAAACATTTAAAAAAGTAAAACAATCCGCGGAGGGGAATAATGATGTTTGTCACAAATATGAGGTGTCCATGGTCTTTTTAACAATACTCATCGTTATACTATTTGTTCAGTAAATATATGGCGCTGTATTATTATTCATGTACGCTTTGCTACGTGAAACATTAAATAAATATTGGAAGTTTAAATATAATAAAATTATATCGGTTATGGCATGTCGGGAATTTTTTTCAGGAAAATAACGAAGAGAAACTTATCATGTCTGACAAATTTATCCACCGAGGGCTATTCGGGAAGATGAACGGTTAGAAAAATGTCGGAGATAGCCGTGTACAGGGGAATCGTTAAAAAAGCGCGGCCAGAGGCGTTCTGACCGCATGCTTTGCTATCAGTATTCCCACGTTTCCGGGTCAATCCCCATCTCACGCATGATCTCTTTTGCCGCTTCCGGGATTTCATCGCTGCGCTCTTTTCGCAGATCGGCATCATCCGGCAAGGGTTGCCCGGTAAAGGCGTGCAGAAATGCTTCACACAACAGCTCGCTGTTGGTGGCGTGGCGCAGGTTGTTCACCTGACGACGCGTACGTTCATCGGTGAGGATTTTTAACACCTTCAGAGGAATGGAAACCGTAATTTTTTTGACTTGCTCACTCTTCTTACCGTGCTCAGCGTATGGGCTGATATATTCGCCGCTCCATTCAGCCATGAGATACTTAATCCTCTTCGTCATTAATATTGAGGTCTGAACCTGAGCCCGGACCATAATCGCGCGTAGTTTACCGTAGTGGCGCGGCCCTGACACGAAGTTAGCGGTCGCAGATGTGCGCTAATGCATATAATTTTAACGGCTATTTGCGGTTTGCTCAATCTATACGCAAAGAAGTTTAGATGTCCAGATGTATTGACGTCTATTGTGGTAGTGGTTAATCTGTGGTCTGACTTTCACCGACTCAGCCAGGAATATCTTCATATGACGCGTAAACAGGCCACTATCGCAGTGCGTAGCGGATTAAACGACGACGAGCAATACGGCTGCGTTGTGCCGCCAATCCACCTCTCCAGTACCTATAACTTTACCGGTTTCAATGAGCCGCGCGCGCATGATTATTCCCGCCGCGGTAATCCCACGCGTGATGTGGTTCAGCGCGCATTAGCGGAACTGGAAGGCGGCGCGGGCGCGGTATTGACGAATACCGGCATGTCGGCGATTCATCTGGTCACCACCGTTTTCCTCAAGCCGGGCGATCTGCTGGTCGCGCCGCATGATTGCTACGGCGGCAGTTATCGTCTGTTTGACAGTCTGGCGACACGCGGCTGTTATCGTGTGCGGTTTGTCGATCAGGGCGATGAACGCGCCTTACAGGCGGCGCTGGAAGAAAAACCGAAGCTGGTACTGGTAGAAAGTCCAAGTAATCCATTGTTACGCGTGGTGGATATTGCGAAAATCTGTCGGCTGGCGCGCGAGGCGGGCGCAGTGAGCGTCGTTGATAACACGTTTTTAAGCCCGGCGCTGCAAAATCCGCTGGCGTTGGGTGCCGATCTGGTGTTGCATTCATGCACGAAATATCTCAACGGTCATTCGGATGTCGTGGCCGGCGTGGTGATTGCTAAAGATCCGGAAATGGTCACTGAACTGGCGTGGTGGGCGAATAATATTGGCGTCACTGGCGGGGCGTTTGATAGCTATCTGCTGCTGCGCGGTTTGCGAACGCTGGTGCCGCGTATGGAGCTGGCGCAGCGCAACGCGCAGGCGATTGTGAAATATCTGCAAACCCAGCCGTTGGTGAAAAAACTGTATCACCCGTCGCTGCCGGAAAATCAGGGGCATGAAATTGCCGCGCGCCAGCAAAAAGGCTTTGGCGCAATGTTGAGTTTTGAACTGGATGGGGATGAGGAGACGCTACGTCGTTTTCTGGGCGGGCTGTCGCTGTTTACGCTGGCGGAATCTTTAGGGGGAGTGGAAAGTTTGATCTCTCACGCCGCCACCATGACGCATGCCGGTATGTCGCCGCAGGCGCGTGCCGCCGCCGGGATCTCCGAAACGCTACTGCGTATCTCCACCGGTATTGAAGATGGCGAAGATTTAATTGCCGACCTGGAAAATGGCTTCCGGGCTGCAAACAAGGGGTAAACATGAGTGTGATTGCGCAGGCAGGGGCGAAAGGTCGTCAACTGCATAAATTTGGCGGCAGTAGTCTGGCGGATGTGAAGTGTTACCTGCGTGTCGCAGGCATTATGGCGGAGTATTCGCAGCCTGACGATATGATGGTAGTGTCCGCCGCAGGCAGTACCACCAACCAGTTGATTAGCTGGCTCAAGTTAAGCCAGACCGATCGCCTTTCTGCGCATCAGGTATTACAGACGTTACGCCGCTACCAGTGCGATCTGATTAGCGGGCTGCTTCCCGCCGACGCGGCAGATGACTTAACCAGCGCTTTTATCAGCGATCTGGAACGTCTTGCCGCCTTGCTCGACGGCGGCGTAACGGATGCCGTCTATGCCGAGATTGTCGGACACGGCGAAATTTGGTCGGCGAGATTGATGTCCGCCGTCCTGAATCAGCAGGGGCTGGATGCCGCCTGGCTGGACGCGCGCGCATTTTTACGCGCCGAACGCGCCGCACAGCCGCAGGTTGATGAAGGGCTATCTTATCCTTTATTGCAACAGCTACTGGCGCAGCATCCTGGCAAACGTCTGGTCGTGACCGGCTTTATCAGCCGCAATCACGACGGCGAAACAGTCCTGTTAGGCCGGAACGGTTCCGACTATTCCGCCACGCAAATCGGCGCGCTGGCGGGCGTTTCCCGCGTGACCATCTGGAGCGATGTCGCGGGCGTTTATAGCGCCGACCCGCGCAAAGTGAAAGATGCCTGCCTGCTGCCGTTGCTGCGTCTGGACGAAGCCAGCGAGCTGGCGCGTCTGGCGGCGCCTGTTCTGCACGCCCGCACGCTACAGCCAGTGTCCGGCAGCGATATCGA
The DNA here is from genome assembly GCF_046550775.1 of Salmonella sp. SAL04202. Classification (NCBI taxonomy): domain Bacteria; kingdom Pseudomonadati; phylum Pseudomonadota; class Gammaproteobacteria; order Enterobacterales; family Enterobacteriaceae; genus Salmonella; species Salmonella sp. SAL04202. The sequence goes on from NZ_JBGDXK010000007.1 coordinate 139,978, forward strand.
TTTGCAGTTGCGCTGTAGCTACACGCCGGATCAAGGGTCAACCCGAATTGAACGAGTGCTGGCTTCCGGGACGGGCGCGCGTATCGTGACCAGTCACGATGATATCTGTCTGATTGAGTTTCAGGTGCCCGCCAGCCAGGATTTCAGGCTGGCGCATAAAGAGCTCGACCACATTTTAAAACGGGCGCAGGTGCGTCCGCTGGCGGTGGGCGTGCATCGCGATCGCCAGCTATTGCAGTTCTGCTATACCGCCGAGGTAGCGGATAGTGTACTGAAACTCCTCGACGATGTCGGGCTGCCGGGCGAATTGCGCCTGCGACAGGGGCTGGCGCTGGTGGCGATGGTCGGTGCGGGCGTTACTCGCAATCCGCTACACTGCCATCGCTTCTGGCAGCAGCTTAAAGGTCAGCCAGTGGAATTTACCTGGCAGTCGGAGGAGGGCATCAGTCTGGTGGCGGTGCTGCGTACCGGCCCGACTGAGAGCCTGATTCAGGGGCTGCATCAGTCTGTTTTCCGCGCCGAAAAACGCATTGGCCTGATGCTGTTCGGTAAGGGGAACATCGGCTCCCGTTGGCTGGAACTGTTTGCCCGTGAACAAAGCACGCTTTCCGCGCGTACTGGTTTTGAATTTGTGCTGGCGGGCGTGGTGGATAGCCGCCGTAGCCTGCTGAATTATGAAGGGCTGGACGCCAGCCGCGCGCTGGCATTCTTTGATGATGAAGCCGTTGAGCAGGACGAAGAGTCGCTATTCCTGTGGATGCGTGCGCATCCGTATGATGATTTAGTGGTGCTGGATGTGACAGCAAGCGAGCAACTGGCCGATCAGTATCTGGATTTCGCCAGCCACGGTTTTCATGTGATTAGCGCCAATAAACTGGCGGGCGCAAGCGCCAGCGATAAGTATCGCCAGATTCATGACGCGTTTGAAAAAACCGGGCGTTACTGGCTGTATAACGCCACCGTGGGCGCGGGGTTGCCGATCAACCACACTGTGCGGGATCTGATTGACAGCGGCGATACGATTCTCTCGATCAGCGGGATCTTCTCCGGGACGCTATCCTGGCTGTTCCTGCAATTTGACGGCACGGTGCCGTTTACCGATCTGGTGGATCAGGCCTGGCAGCAGGGGCTGACCGAACCCGATCCGCGCGTCGATCTTTCCGGAAAAGATGTCATGCGTAAGCTGGTGATTCTGGCGCGCGAGGCGGGATACGACATCGAGCCGGATCAGGTGCGTGTAGAATCGTTGGTGCCGGCGCACTGTGAAGAAGGGTCTATCGATCACTTTTTCGAAAACGGCGACGCGCTGAATGAACAGATGGTGCAGCGTCTGGAGGCAGCCCGCGAACTGGGGCTGGTGTTGCGTTACGTGGCGCGTTTCGACGCCAATGGCAAAGCGCGCGTCGGCGTTGAAGCGGTGCGTCCGGAACATCCGCTGGCGGCGCTGCTGCCGTGCGATAATGTCTTTGCTATTGAAAGCCGCTGGTATCGCGATAACCCGCTGGTGATCCGTGGGCCGGGCGCGGGTCGCGATGTGACCGCCGGGGCGATTCAGTCGGATATCAACCGTCTGGCGCAGTTGCTGTAATAAAGGCAAGTTCGTGAGCGAAGCGCCGGATTGCGCTTCGCTCCCTCATCAATACGTTATGCAGTCATTCTGTAGATACTGATATACGAAGCGCCATCCGATTGCTGACGAAACATTATGGCGTGATGCTTTTTACATTCTCAACCCGGACATCCATCCGGGGGTAAGGAATATTGATGCCATTTTCATCCATTGCTTCCTTGATATTTTCCAGAAGATCGTAGTAAGTACTCCAGTACTGAGCGTTGGGCACCCATACGCGAACATAGAAATTCAGGCTAGAGGGCGCAAGTTCGCCCAGGCGGACCGTAATATCGCGGGTTTTATCAATGCGATGATCTTGTTCAATAATACGATGTATCACGCTTTTTACGTCAGCAATACGGCTTTGGTAATCCACGCCAATAATCAGATCAATACGTCGATAGGGGTGTCGTGAATAGTTGATAATATTATCAGCAATAATTTTACCATTCGGGATGACAACTTCTTTGCTATCCGCAGTGAGCAGAGTGGTGGAGAAAATATGGACCTTTTCTACTGTGCCGATAACCAGGCCAATTTGTACAATTTCCCCGGCGCGGAAAGGACGCAGGGAGACAAGCAGTACGCCTGCGGCAAAGTTGGAAAGTGACCCTTGCAACGCCAGACCAATGGCTAAACCCGCCGCGCCGATAACGGCAATAATTGAGGAGGTTTCTATACCGATACGGCCAAGAGCGGCTACTGCCGTGAAAGCTATCGTGATGTAGCGAACCAGCGCGGAGAAAAAGTGGACAATAGTGGCATCCACTTGCCGCCTGAGAAGTAATTTTTCCAGCCCCCTCGATAGTAAGCGAGCTATTAACTTACCGATGAAAAGTAGAATGATGGCGGCAACAACATTCCAGCCAAAATGAATTACCGAGTCACTGTGCTCGGCCATCCATTTGATCGCGCCTTTAATTTTTGGAAATAACTCAAAACCTTCCATGTTTATCCTCTGTCAGCAGTATCCGCGGTATTAGCGGTAATAAAACGGTTCATTTTTGCCTGGATAATCGCCGCGCCGACGGGTGGTAGCAGTAACGCCCAGAATAGTGTCCAGCCGGTTCGTATTCCGCCATCTTCGTTTTTATTCGCCAGCAGATCGCGGATTTCGTCGCTAAGCGTCAGACACAATATGGCTGTGCCAAACGGCATAATGGCTGACAGCCATCCCGCGCCACATGCGGTCATGAGTCGGGGCGAAGGCGCCACAAATTGCATTTCCCGGTGAATTCTGAAGAACCAATAAATAATATAAAATGGAATGAAAAAGGCCAATAATGCGACGACAACGGGTTCTGCGCACTCAGGTCGCTGGGTTGATGAGAACCTTTTGGGCGGTGCAATATAGAAAAGTTCTTTTTTGAGCGGTAATAGTAGCAAAAGCGCGATAACCGCTAAAGTAATTACGATTATTCCTATATAAGGAATTGAGTATATAAATATAGACAGATAGCCAGCGATGATAAATTTGAACAGTAAGCAGAGGCTAAATAAAATAACAAATGTCTGAGCACTGCCGATAGCGCTGAAAAGCAGCATGGGGACTAACAGCGTTACGATCCCCATACCCAGATTAATTAAAAACTGCGCTATGATAAGCCTGACTACGTCAGACGGGCCATTTATGCAGAAGGAACAGACCACGCCAATGATTAACAGGAGCGCAACAAAGTAGAAGGGGTAACAATTTTTTATACGGCAGACAAACCAGCTGGCAACCATACCCAGGAGGTATCCCAGTTGGCCGCCAACGAGAATAACACCAATACGATCGGCTGGAATAGACAGTGATTTACTCCAAAAATAAACACCATACGACGATCCCAGCGAACTGATAAAAGAGAGCACCAAAAAGAAAAAAGTGATCCCCCAGAATCGATAGCTACTCAGGAGATCGGCGCAGGTCCATTTTTTATCTGACATTGACGGTAAAGTAATTTCCATATTTATCCCTTGTTTTCCATAGAAAATAAGAATGTATAGAACTATTTAAATTGATAATAAATATTGATTATGTGAATAACGTTTATAGCCAATTTTAACTTAAAACGAAGGGCCATTTTATCAAATAGTTCTATTCTTTTTCAGCGTATAAAAGTAGGATGTGAGGTGATTAAATCTATAGCGCCTTCTGAATGATAATCTGTGATTTTTTATGCGTGGCATTACATCATTGGGTTAAATGTGATTCCATTGTGAGTTATATTTTTCCGTCAGCAAATACAGAATTTGCGTGACGCGTTTGGCGGAATAGTGGGCGCTTTGCTGGAGTTCAGGTTGTTGCCATAGCCAGGTAACAAAGCGGCGACTGGCCGCCAGATTAACGGCGACACCTTGTTCTAAGTGGGAACCAGTTAACGAACAGACCATTTTGCGGTTGTGACCTTGCCCCCAGAGTTGCCACTGATTTTGCCACCATCCCTGCCATGTTTTGCCTAACAGTTGCCACTCTGCGCGGCAATCGTCATCGTTTATCTCTTCCTCAACGAACCACAGCGAGGAGAGACGCTGGCGAAACCGCTCCGCCCATGCCGTAATGACCGCGCCGCGCAAAAAACACTCATGGGCAATGATGTGTGTCGTGACATCAGGAAAGCGGTTTTTCAGCACCCGAAAATGACCATGCGCCGTAATGACCGGGCGAAGTATTGTCCCTTGCGCGTTCCGTTTAAGCGCCGCCGAGCCATACTGAATCTCATCGAACTGGCTGCGCTGTAAAAATTGCCGTTCTTTAATGGCGATACGGTGGATAATATCGCCATCCTCATCCTCGGGCGGCGCAATTCCTTTCCAGTGGTAATGCAAACTCTTTCCGGCAGAAAGTAACGTGAAATTGCTGGAAAGGTGAAGAACCTTGCCGCGAACAGCGTCAAAACTGAATAAAAAATACAATTGCTGGAAGGCATTCGCTCCCTGAAACGGTACGAGCAGCGGAATACTGCAAATCTGTTCCGGCGTTTCGGCGACATTCAGCGCGTGCTGTTTTGGCGTCCAGACCTTCTTACAGTACTGGCACTGAAGTCGCTGCGTTCCGCCGGGATTACGTCCATAACGAATCCATGTTTTTTGATAGCAGTCGGGGCAAAAGTGACCATGCTCTTTGGCATACTGCGCGATATAAGCAGACGCCCAGCGGCGAAATTCCACCTCGTTGAAGAGCGGCGGATAACTGCCGCAGGCTCGACAATGCAATGCCGGATAACCCAGGCGATAGTCCGGCCACACATAATCCGGCGAGTCAGGCAGCCCAAGATTGCGACAACCAGCGCTTTTGCAGGCATTAATGGTGAACAGAGGCGGCATACATTTTACCAACGATTTTGGCAGGTCGTTGATTCTGCCTTCATAAAACGGTACGCGGGTGTGAGGACTCTCACATAAAAAAACCTTTCAGAACGTAACGTAGCGAATCTTTATATGACTGAAAGGGACTTATTTATGAAAGTAAAACTGCTTGCTGCCGGTATTTTTTTCACGCTGCCGTTCTGGGCCTGCGCCAAAGATGTCACCATTATTTACACCAACGATCTACACGCTCATGTGGAGCCTTATAAAGTGCCGTGGATTGCTGACGGTAAACGCGATATTGGCGGTTGGGCCAATATCACTACGCTGGTGAAGCAGGAAAAAGCCAAAAATAAGGCGACGTGGTTTTTTGATGCCGGAGATTACTTTACCGGACCGTATATCAGCAGCCTGACGAAGGGTAAAGCGATTATCGATATTTTGAATACCATGCAGTATGACGCTGCCACTATCGGTAATCATGAGTTCGATCATGGCTGGGACAATACATTGTTGCAACTGAGCCGGGCAAAATTCCCTATCGTGCAGGGCAATATTTTTTATGAGGACAGCAGTAAATCCTTCTGGGATAAGCCGTACACCATTGTTGAAAAAGATGGCGTCAAGATTGGCGTAATCGGCTTACACGGTGTCTTTGCTTTTAATGATACGGTATCCGCCGCGACGCGCGTGGGCATTGAGGCACGCGATGAAATTAAGTGGCTGCAACGTTACATTGATGAACTTAAAGGTAAAGTCGATCTGACCGTCGCGCTGATCCACGAAGGCACCCCGGCCCGCCAGTCCAGCATGGGGAATACCGATGTGCGACGCGCGCTGGATAAAGATATTCAGACCGCAAGTCAGGTAAAAGGGCTGGATATTTTGATTACCGGCCACGCGCATGTCGGTACGCCAGAACCGATTAAAGTCGGCAATACGCTGATCCTCTCAACGGACAGCGGCGGTATTGATGTCGGCAAACTGGTGCTGGATTACAAAGAGAAACCACACCACTTTACGGTGAAGAACTTCGAGCTGAAGACCATTTTTGCTGATGAGTGGAAGCCCGATCCGCAAACGAAACAGGTGATCGACGGCTGGAATAAAAAGCTCGATAAAGTCGTGCAGCAGACGGTGGCGCAGTCGCCGGTTGAGCTGACCCGCGCGTATGGCGAATCGTCGTCGCTGGGGAATCTGGCGGCGGATGCGCTGCTTTTTACGGCGGGGAAAGACACCCAGTTAGCGCTTACTAACTCTGGCGGTATCCGCAACGAAATCCCGGCTGGCGCGGTGACGATGGGTGCGGTAATCAGTACCTTCCCGTTCCCTAATGAACTGGTCACGATGGATTTAACCGGTAAACAATTGCGCAGCCTGATGGAGCATGGCGCTGGATTAAGCAACGGCGTATTGCAGGTGTCTAAAGGGCTGGAGATGAAGTATGACAGCAGCAAACCTGTCGGCCAGCGGGTTACCGTGCTGACGCTCAATGGCAAGCCGATTGACGATGCTACGGTTTATCACATTGCCACCAACAGCTTCCTTGCCGACGGCGGCGATGGTTTTGCGGCATTCACGGAAGGCCAGGCGCGGAATACCTCCGGCGGCTACTATGTGTCGAATGCGATAGTTGATTACTTTAAGGCGGGCAACACCATCACGGATGAGCAGCTCAAAGGAATGCGCGTTGCGGATGTGAAGAAGTAATTTCCCCTGCCGCGGCGCGTTCAGTGCCGCGGCGTGACATGAAGAAAATTCATCTTTGCTGAATATTCCTCATTCTTTAGCGTGATTTTTCAGTTGACGTCCTTCTGCTTTTCCGTCATTTTTACATCTGGACGTCTAAACGGATAGATGTTTACAACACAACAAATAATAACATGCGATTGATGAGGTAAGGTATGAGCTTTTTTCACGCCAACCAGCGGGAAGCCCTGAATCAGAGCCTGGCGGAAGTACAGGGTCAGATTAACGTTTCGTTTGAATTTTTCCCGCCGCGCACCAGTGAAATGGAGCAAACCCTGTGGAACTCCATCGATCGCCTGAGCAGTCTGAAACCGAAGTTTGTTTCGGTAACGTATGGCGCCAACTCCGGGGAACGCGACCGCACTCATAGCGTTATTAAAGGCATTAAAGAGCGTACTGGGCTTGAGGCCGCGCCGCACCTTACCTGTATTGACGCCACGCGCGATGAACTGCGCACCATCGCCCGCGACTACTGGAATAACGGTATCCGCCACATTGTCGCTTTGCGCGGTGATTTGCCGCCGGGCAGCGGTAAGCCGGAGATGTACGCCGCCGATCTGGTTGGTTTGCTCAAAGAGGTGGCCGATTTCGATATTTCAGTAGCGGCCTATCCGGAGGTACATCCGGAAGCGAAAAGCGCGCAGGCCGATCTGCTTAATCTGAAGCGTAAAGTGGATGCTGGCGCTAACCGCGCGATAACCCAATTTTTCTTCGATGTGGAAAGCTACCTGCGTTTTCGCGACCGCTGTGTTTCTGCCGGTATCGACGTAGAAATTATTCCCGGCATTTTACCGGTGTCTAACTTTAAACAGGCGAAAAAATTTGCCGATATGACCAATGTCCGCATTCCGTCCTGGATGTCACTGATGTTTGAGGGGCTGGATGATGACGCGGAAACCCGCAAGCTGGTGGGCGCTAACATTGCGATGGACATGGTGAAAATTTTAAGCCGCGAAGGAGTGAAGGATTTCCACTTCTACACGTTGAATCGTGCGGAAATGAGTTATGCCATTTGCCACACGCTGGGCGTAAGACCGGGTTTATAACCTCCAGCTCCCTGCCGGGAGCTTTATTACAACTCATATTGATCTACATCTCTGTAACTAAAAATATAAAAGGTATTAGCTATCGAATCTGTGGATTAATTCAACTATATCTATTTGCTCCTGGTGTATATCGTAACGGTAACACTTTAAAAGGGAGCTGAGATATGAGCACGACCGACGATACCCATAACACGTTATCCACTGGAAAATGTCCTTTCCATCAGGGGGGGCATGACCGAAGCGCAGGCGCAGGGACAGCCAGCCGCGACTGGTGGCCGAACCAGCTTCGCGTGGATCTTTTGAATCAACATTCCAACCGTTCTAACCCGCTGGGCGAAGACTTTGACTACCGCAAAGAGTTTAGCAAGTTAGACTACTCCGCCCTGAAAGGGGATCTCAAGGCGCTGCTGACCGATTCACAACCGTGGTGGCCCGCCGACTGGGGCAGCTATGTCGGTTTGTTTATTCGTATGGCCTGGCATGGCGCTGGCACCTACCGTTCTATTGATGGTCGTGGCGGCGCGGGTCGTGGTCAACAGCGTTTTGCGCCGCTTAACTCCTGGCCGGATAACGTCAGCCTGGATAAGGCGCGTCGTTTGTTGTGGCCGATTAAGCAGAAATATGGCCAGAAAATTTCCTGGGCTGACCTGTTTATTCTGGCGGGTAACGTGGCGCTGGAAAACTCCGGCTTCCGTACCTTCGGTTTTGGCGCCGGGCGTGAAGATGTCTGGGAACCGGATCTGGATGTGAACTGGGGCGATGAAAAAGCCTGGTTGACTCACCGACACCCTGAAGCGCTGGCAAAAGCGCCGCTGGGCGCGACCGAGATGGGCCTTATCTACGTTAACCCGGAAGGGCCGGATCACAGCGGCGAACCACTTTCTGCCGCCGCCGCTATTCGCGCTACCTTTGGCAATATGGGGATGAACGACGAAGAAACCGTGGCGTTGATCGCTGGCGGGCATACCCTCGGTAAAACCCACGGCGCGGCAGCGGCATCCCATGTAGGGGCCGATCCGGAAGCCGCGCCGATTGAAGCGCAGGGCTTAGGTTGGGCCAGCAGCTATGGTAGCGGCGTTGGCGCGGATGCTATCACCTCCGGGCTGGAAGTGGTCTGGACGCAGACGCCGACCCAGTGGAGCAACTATTTCTTCGAGAACCTGTTCAAATATGAGTGGGTACAAACCCGTAGTCCGGCTGGCGCTATCCAGTTTGAAGCGGTAGACGCGCCGGATATCATCCCGGACCCGTTCGATCCGTCGAAAAAACGTAAGCCAACCATGCTGGTCACCGACCTGACGCTGCGTTTTGATCCGGAGTTCGAGAAGATTTCCCGCCGTTTCCTTAACGATCCGCAGGCCTTTAATGAAGCCTTTGCTCGTGCCTGGTTCAAACTGACGCACAGAGATATGGGACCAAAAGCGCGTTACATCGGACCGGAAGTCCCGAAAGAAGATCTGATCTGGCAGGACCCGTTGCCGCAACCGCTCTATCAGCCAACGCAGGAAGACATCATCAACCTGAAAGCGGCGATCGCTGCATCCGGGCTTTCTATTAGCGAGATGGTTTCGGTTGCCTGGGCATCCGCGTCTACTTTCCGCGGCGGTGATAAGCGTGGCGGCGCTAACGGCGCACGTCTGGCATTAGCGCCTCAGCGCGACTGGGATGTCAACGCCGTTGCGGCTCGCGTTCTGCCGGTATTAGAAGCGCTCCAGAAAACGACGAATAAAGCTTCGCTGGCCGATATTATTGTGCTGGCGGGCGTGGTCGGTATCGAGCAGGCGGCCGCTGCTGCGGGTGTCAGCATCAGCGTACCTTTTGCGCCGGGCCGGGTGGATGCGCGTCAGGATCAGACCGACATCGAGATGTTCTCGCTGCTTGAACCGATTGCCGATGGATTCCGTAACTATCGTGCGCGTCTGGATGTGTCGACGACCGAATCGCTGTTGATTGATAAAGCGCAGCAGTTAACGTTGACCGCGCCGGAAATGACGGTACTGGTTGGCGGGATGCGTGTGCTGGGAACCAACTTTGACGGCAGCCAGAACGGTGTCTTTACCGACAGACCGGGCGTGCTCAGCACAGACTTCTTCGCTAATCTGCTGGATATGCGTTACGAGTGGAAACCGACCGACGAATCTAATGAGCTGTTCGAAGGCCGGGATCGTCTGACTGGCGAGGTGAAATACACGGCGACCCGCGCCGATCTGGTGTTTGGTTCCAACTCCGTACTGCGCGCGCTGGCGGAAGTTTACGCGTGTAGCGATGCGCACGAGAAGTTTGTGAAGGACTTCGTCGCGGCATGGGTGAAAGTGATGAACCTGGACCGTTTCGATCTGCAATAATCTGATAGGTTAATTCGTCAGCGGCTGCTATTCGGTAGTCGCTGACGTTTTCCGCGTTTAATGCGAAAAATAACGAAAATGCCCCGTTACTTTCCAGTTAAATAATACATCTTCCTCCTGTGCTCCCGCGCCTATGTTATGCACAACCAGCGGCACCCCTTCAGGCGTGACGTTCAGGGATACCACGCCAATATGCGCAAGGCCGTTATCCAGTCGCCAGGAGACAATATCTCCCGGTTGATAATCGCTATATTTATCTGTCACCGGTAACGCTTTGTTGTGACGCTGGAACCAGGTTTCCAGATTCGGAACGCGGCGATGGTCGATATTGCTGTCCGGGCGTTTCAGCTTCCAGTTATTCGGGTAGGCAGAGAAATGCGCCTGCATGTCTTCATGTACCCGTTTCTGTAAATCAACCTGCTGACTGCGCAGCGCGCGGATGACGACATCTGCACATACGCCACGCTCCAGCGGAAGATCGCCATTCGGATAATCCAGACGAACATAGGCAGCATCATAAAATAGCGTCTTACCTATTTGCGTCCCGGCACTTTGGGCGATTGCAGCATTAGTTTGCGCCTGAACGGTTATTGGTCTGGTATCAGAGCGTGGCGAATGATGAGAGATATGGCTAATAAAAAAAGCAGCAAGAATACCGATAAGCGCCTGTGCGAATTTCATCTTCTTCGTCCGTGAAGTGTGTCAGTACGTCATTTGACTTTCCGCGGAGAGAATGGTGCGTGATAAAAAAGTCTATTTCAGGACAAAATGGACTGATTCCAGGCTATGGAATACCTGATGATGGCGCTTCGCTTACCCGGCCTGGATGATTGGATAACAAAGCCAGATAAGGCGCCTGTGTCGATATTCAGCAAATGAATTCTGTTGGGTCAGCAAGCTGAAATACTCCTGACTATCGTCAGGAGTATTGCTCAGACCTTATTCCCATTCCTGCAAGAAGCGTTGACCGTACTGGTCGGCGACCAGCAGCGCGGCGTACACTTCATCCGGCGTTGCGCCGCCAGGCATGTTATGAATAGTTTCACCTTCTGCGCAGGAGGCTTCCGCGACGGTGCGCATCTTGGCCGGGATATCCTGTTTAATATCCAGTTGCGCCAGCGTAATCGGCAGGCCAACGGAATGGCACAGCGCCGCAACGGTTTCGATTTCTTCGACCGGCGCGTTTTCCAGCACCAGTTGCGTCAGCGTACCGAAAGCGACCTTCTCACCGTGATAATAGTGGTGCGCATCCGGAATCGCCGTTAAACCGTTATGAATCGCGTGCGCTGCGGCCAGACCGCCGCTTTCAAAACCGACCCCGCTCAGGTAGGTGTTGGCTTCGATGACGCGTTCCAGCGCTGGCGTGACGACGTGCTGTTCGGCGGCCAACATGGCTTTTTCGCCTTCTTCGATCAGCGTGTTATAGCATAGCTCCGCCAGCGCCAGCGCGGCCTGTGTACACTTGCCGCCTGCCATTGTGGTGGCGCCGCTGCGTGAGCAGGCGCGCGCTTCAAACCAGGTCGCCAGCGCATCGCCGATACCGGCTGCCAGCAGACGCGCCGGCGCGCCCGCCACTATTTGCGTATCGACAATGACCATATTCGGGTTATGCGGCAGCAGCAGATAACGGTCAAACTCACCGGCATCGGTATAAATAACCGAGAGCGCGCTGCACGGTGCGTCGGTAGAGGCGATGGTCGGCGCGATAGCGACCGGGACGTTCATAAAGTGCGCCAGCGCTTTGGCAGTATCCAGCGTTTTACCGCCGCCGATACCCAGTACGGCGCCACACTGACTTTTTTCGGCGACGGCGCGCAGCCTGTCGATCTCATTTTGCGAACATTCGCCGCCAAACGGGGCGATTTCTACTGACAAACCGGCATCCGTCAGGCTTTTGCGCAGAGTCTCTTCGGCAAATCCCAGCACGAATTTATCGCCCACAACCAGCCAGTTGTTCGCCATTGGTTTTAAATAATCGCCAAGACGCGCGATGACGTTTGCACCCTGAATATACTTACCTGGTGACTGAATAATGCGATCCATACATTTCTCTCCTACAGGTTCAGATTACCAAAAGCGTTTTTCCAGTCTTGCTCAAACTTCTCTATTGCTGACTCTACCGCAGGCGTATTGAGCATTTGTTGCGCTACATCTAAAGGAAGGGTAATCGCCTGGCAACCTGCCAGTAAGCAATCCAGCGCCTGCCGCGGCGTTTTAAAGCTGGCCGCCAGCACCATGCTGTCGGGCGCGTGATGCTCCAGTAACGTTTGCAGCTCCTGAACCATACGAATGCCATCGCCGCCCTGCGCATCAACGCGGTTGACGTAGGGAGCGACATATTTTGCGCCCGCCAGCGCCGCCAGCAGGCCCTGCGACGCGCTGTAGACGGCGGTGCCCAGCGTCACGATGCCTTCTTTTTTCAGCAATTTAATCGCTGCAAGACCTTCGGCGGTCACCGGAATTTTCACCACAATGCCGGGGATGGCGTTATTCAGTCGTTTGGCTTCTTCCACCATCCCTTTCGCGTCGCGGCTCATGGTCTGCGCAAATAAAGTGCCTTCTTCGCCGATGGCGTTTTGCAGCCTGGGTAGCACATCCCAGATAGATTCTTTGCTGGCTGCCACAATGCTTGGATTGGTGGTGACGCCGGCAATCGGGAAAATGCGCGCCAGACGTTCAACTTCCGCCACGTTAGCGGTATCCAGATAGAGTTCCATAGTCTTTCTCTTCGTGAGTTTTCGTTATGGACAGGATAAAGGAGCGTGCCCCGGATGCGCTATGTGACAAATCTGCCAAAAACTGGACAAATGTGATGCTCTTGGTAAAGTGTGATTTACTTCACAAGTTGGTGATGGTTAACGTATAACGTGCTGTTGTATGCCATGTGGGGGAGTGAGGTTTTTGCATTGATATTACAATAATCCAGTAAATGCGCGTTTTATCTACTGTATTCTCTTTATTGGCGTGTGGATTATTTCTCCGTTAGCTGGCTGTGATACTGGCGGCGATACTCCGACGGCGAGCGTTCCGTATTTTTGCGAAACAGGCGGCAGAAATAGTTACTGTCGACAAAACCGCAGCGGTGCGCCACCTCTTTCACTTTCAGGTCATAGCCCTTCAGCAACGTTTTGGCGTGTTCCAGTCGCGTATGGTTCAGGTATTCGTTAAAGCCGATGGCCCCCGTTTTCTGGAACAGGTGCGAGAGGTAATTTGGCGAGATATAAAACGCCTGTGCTACCGATTCACGCGTCAACGGCGCGGCGTAGCGTTCATCAATATACTCCCGAATGGCTTCAAAAAGCGCGCGGCTGCGGGAGGCGGTCTGGATTTGGCTGCCGAGCAGATCGCGGCAATGGCTTAGTAGGCTGGCGACAATCAATCTGGCCGTTTGCTGCTCTTGCGGCTGCATCTGCATCTGCATCTCATTAAGCGTTTGTAACAGGAAAGAGCCGATACGCGGGCCACGGCGCGCAACGTGCTGTTTCGTGAGGTTTTGATGCTGCTGACCATCCCAGTGGACTACGCTGAAACCTAACTGCTGTTTGCCAAACAGAATGCTCAGGGTGGTGACGGGCGTTTGCCACTGCGGGATGTTCCAGCCGCCAGCCGGAACGTAGAGAACATCGCAAGGAATGAGCGGGGCGGTAATGCTCATGTCAGTAAGCTCGCCCTCCAGCACAATCTCCAGCCGCGGAAAATCCACCTGGTACGCCAGCTCCGGCGCTGGGCCGCTGGCGCTGGCAAAATAAATCTGGCGCAGCGGCAGCGGGCCGTTGATGAGACGGGAGAGAAGGTGGCTGACGTCGTGATACATGATAATCCCCTGCCGATCGCAAACAGAGGAAACAGTAACGTCGAAAACCGATGTCCTCAAGCGATTATTGCCGGATGGCGGCGCTTTGCGCCTTATCCGGACTACGGGAGAGAAGAACGCCAGGCCCGATAAGCGTTAGCGTTATCGGGCAACATACAGGCTATTGATTACCGACCTGATCGCCATACGGCAACGTATCATAATCAATCAGCGCGTTTTTCTTATACGGGTTGCCAATCCAGCGCGTGGTCTCTTTGAACTGCGGGTTGGTGATGGAACGCGTCGGGTCGTAGCCATCATAGGTCAGGCCCGCTAAGTCCGACCAGGTATGGATAAGCTCGGAACTGCTGTACTTACGATCGACATCCTGTGAGAAGTCGCGCGGATGCGCCGCCTGCCATTTCTCTGAGGTCCACAGCAGGAACGGCACCGTATACATATGACGGGTTGGCGAATCTTCGTTTCGTCCCTGCGTCTTATGCGGCGGCGTGTCATACACTTCTTCACCGTGATCGGAGAAGTAGAGCAGGAAACCGTTCGGATCGGTCGCTTTATAGTCCTTAATCAGGCTGGCGACAACATAGTCGTTATACAGGTTCGCGTTGTCGTAATCGTTATACGACTCCAGTTCGTCGCTGCTTAATCCCGGCGGAACATGGTCGGTTTTACCATCAAACTTGCCCTGGTTTTCTGGATAGCGGAACTTGTATTTAATATGCGTTCCCAGCAGATGCACAATAATGAATTTTTTCGGCGCCGGGTCGGCTAACACCGCTTTAAACGGCGCCAGCACGTTGCTGTCATATTCGCGCGCGCTTTGAGTGCGCTGCTGGTTCATATAGAACTGCTTATCAGTCTGCTTGGAGAACACGGTCAGCATGGTATTACGCGCCGTCATCGTCTGCTGGTTAGTGATCCAGAAGGTTTTATACCCGGCCTGTTTCATCATATTCATCAGCGATGGCTTCGTCAGATACCAGTCCGGGTTCTTTTCGTCCGCGAACGTTAGCGCCTGTTGCAGGATCTCAATGGTGTACGGTCGCGAAGTTACCACATTATTAAACACGGTCAGCCCGGGGTCGGTTTTATGCAGCGCGTCCAGTTCCGGCGTGGTTTCGCGCGGATAACCGTACAGACTCATACGGCCACGCTGGGTCGATTCGCCAATCACCAGTACCAGTGTGCGCGGCGCATCGCCGGAGTGGTCCTGGAAGTTAGCCAGCGGCGGCAGGGCATCGTTTTCATTCAGCAGTTTATTCAGCGAGGCGAGCTGTAAACGGTACTGATAGTAGCCAGTAATAAATTGCCACGGCGCGGCGGGTTCCATTCGTGACGCCAGGCTATCCAGCGTTTTCTCCATCGACTTATGCTTGATAAAGGTATTCATCGCGATGGGATGGAGGATCAGCCCGTACAGCAGGGCAAACGACACCAGATAACGCCAGGGGGATGGAATATAAACCGGGCGCAGACGTGTCCACAGCAAAATCGCCGCCACCGTATAAGCCAGCGCGACAAGAACAATTTTCAGACTGAAATATTGGCTTAAATATTCGCTGGCTTCATTGGCGTTGGTTTCAAACATCACAAACAGCACGCTTTGCGAGAACTCCTGCCCGTAGATTACGTAATAGCTCAGCGCCGCCAGCGAGGCGGCCCAGAGTACGACGCCAATAACGGCAGCAATAACCCGGATGCGGCCTGGAAACAGAAAGACCGGGATCAGCCACAGTGAGCTGTACAGTAGCGAATCCCGCAGACCGTTTGTCCCGCTGTATCCGGTGAGATAAATAATGGCCTGCAGGAGGGTGGAAAAGAACCAAAAGTAGAGCAGTGCCCAGCCCAGGGCTTTCCAGCTAAACGCGGGTTTAGTCTGGAGTAATGTGGATTGCATAATGAGAGCCTGTCTTTAATCGTAGCGCCAAACGTAACGCCTGAACCTTAAAAGAATCTGAAGCAAACCTGCTTTATGCCGCACGTTTTGCTAAGAAAGATTTACAAATGCATAAAATGCAGACAGGAATATATTGAAAAAATGACGAGGATGACAGCAGTATTTCATGCCGCCCCCACATAACTGCGTGAGGGCGGCTCTCTTTTGGCGTTAGCCGGTGTTGCGCATACCGGCGGCGACGCCCGCAATCGTGACCATCAACGCCTGTTCGACGCGAGGATCGGGCGATTTGCCCTGCTCTTCAGTCAGACGGGAACGATACAGCAACTCGGCCTGCAACACGTTTAATGGATCGGTATAAACGTTTCTTAACTGAATGGACTCCGCAATCCACGGTAAGTCGGCCATCAGGTGCGAATCGTTGGCAATCGCCAGCACCACTTTAATGTCTTCTTCCAGCAGGTCTCGTAGCTCTTTGCCCAGCGGCCATAGCGTTTTCGCCACCAGACGCTGATCGTAATAGTCGGCCAGCCACAGGTCGGCTTTCGAGAATACCATTTCCAGCATCCCAAGACGCGTGGAGAAGAACGGCCAGTCGCGGCACATGGCTTCCAGTTCGCTTTGTTTACCGTCTTCCACCACTTTTTGCAACGCAGTACCCGCGCCCAGCCAGGCTGGCAGCATCAGGCGGTTTTGCGTCCAGGCGAAGATCCACGGAATCGCGCGCAGCGATTCGACGCCGCCAGTTGGACGACGTTTCGCCGGACGTGAGCCGAGCGGCAATTTGCCCAGCTCTTGTTCCGGCGTCGCGGAGCGGAAGTACGGTACAAAGTCTTTATTTTCGCGCACGTAACCGCGGTAGGTTTCACAGGAGATGACGGAAAGCTCATCCATAATATGACGCCAGCTGTCTTTCGGTTCCGGCGGCGGCAGCAGGTTTGCTTCCAGAATTGCGCTGGTGTAGAGCGACAGGCTGCTGACGGTGACTTCCGGCAGGCCGTATTTGAAGCGGATCATCTCGCCCTGCTCGGTCACGCGCAGACCGCCTTTCAGACTGCCTGGCGGTTGCGAAAGCAGCGCCGCGTGGGCTGGCGCGCCGCCACGGCCAATAGAGCCGCCGCGGCCGTGGAAGAGGGTGAGCTCAATGCCAGCTTTTTCACAAGTTTTGATCAGGGCGTCCTGCGCCTGATACTGCGCCCATGACGCGGCCATAACGCCGGCGTCTTTTGCCGAGTCGGAGTAGCCGATCATGACCATCTGCTTACCCTGAATCAGCCCGCGATACCAGTCGATATTCAACAACTGGGTCATCACGTCGTCGGCATTGTTCAGGTCGTCGAGGGTTTCGAACAGCGGCGCGACCGGCATGGCAAAGCCGATACCTGCCTCTTTCAGCAGCAGATGCACAGCCAGCACATCAGACGGCGTTTTCGCCATTGAAATTACGTAGGCGGCGATCGACCCTTTTGGCGCTTCGGCAATAACCTTGCAGGTTTCAAGCACTTCGCGGGTATCGTTGCTCGGCTCCCAGTTACGCGGCAGCAGCGGACGTTTGGAGTTCAGCTCGCGGATCAGGAAGGCCTGCTTGTCGGCTTCCGACCAGCTTTCGTAGTCGCCAATACCAAGGTAGCGGGTAATTTCGCCCAGCGCTTCGGTATGGCGGGTGCTCTCCTGACGGATATCAATGCGCACCAGCGGTACGCCGAAACACTTCACGCGGCGGAGCGTGTCGAGTAACTCGCCGTTGGCGATAATGCCCATGCCGCAGGCCTGTAACGACTGGTAGCAGGCGTACAGAGGTTCCCAGAGCTGCTCGTTTTGCGTCAGCAGGCCAGCCGGTTTGGGCAGCTTCTCGCCTTTCAGACGCGCTTCCAGCCAGGACTGGGTCGCCATCAGACGGGCGCGCAATTTTTTCATCAGATAGCGATACGGCTCAGACGCGCCTTCTTCGCCCACTAACGCCAGCAGCTCCGGCGTGGCGTCGACCATCGACAGTTCTGATACCAGAACATGAATGTCTTTCAGGAACAGATCGGTGGCTTTCCAGCGGCTTAACAAGAGTACGTGGCGGGTGATATCCGCCGTCACGTTCGGGTTGCCGTCACGGTCGCCGCCCATCCAGGAGGTAAAACGTACCGGCACAAAATCCACCGGCAATTTGTAGCCGAGATTTTCTTCCAGCTGTTCGTTCAGTTCACGCAGATAGTTAGGTACGCCCTGCCACAGGCTGTTCTCAACCACGGCGAAGCCCCATTTGGCTTCATCCACCGGGCTTGGACGCTGCTTGCGGATCTCATCCGTATGCCAGGATTGGGCAATCAACTGGCGCAGGCGACGCATTACCTGGTGGCGTTCGTAGTCGGCGATATCGGTATTATCAAGCTGTTTCAGACAGTTGTTGATTTCACCCATCTTGTGAATAAGCGTACGGCGGGTAATTTCTGTCGGATGGGCGGTTAACACCAACTCCAGAGACAGCGACTCTACCGCTTTTTTGATGGTTGCGTCGTTGAGGTCCGGTTGGTTTTTCAGTTTACGCAGAGTACGGGCAATCACTTCCGGGTTGCTGGCGGCTTCGCCTTTTGGCGAAATGCTGTGGTATTGCTCGGCAGTATTGGCCAGGTTCAGGAACTGACTAAACGCGCGCGCAACTGGCAGCAGCTCGTCATTAGACAAATTTTGTAGCGTGGTGAGCAGCTCCTGGCGATTAGCTTCATTGCCGGCGCGTGAAGATTTGGATAGCTTACGGATTGTTTCTACGCGATCAAGAATGTGTTCTCCCAGCGCATCCTTGATGGTTTCTCCCAGCACCTTGCCGAGCATACTGACATTACTACGCAACGCGGAATATTGTTCGTTCATATGACCCCAGACACCCCATCTTTAATGTAATTGCCCTGTCTCTTTCATGCCACAGCGGCAGTGGCTGCGTTCGCCCGTATGCCAGTTCTGCGGAATGGGCTCGTTTGCCGCCTTGCTGTGACGTAAAATTTTTCGGACTTTGCTTTTTAGCCGTCTTTTATAAAGCCACGTAAAACCCGTGGCGTCAATTACTGCGAAATCGGTTCAGCAAACGAAAAAATGGCGGTAATTTATTAAAGTTAATTCGCATCGTGCCAAATAAGAAATGCTTATGAACATGTGGCGTAGAGACGCCGGATGGCGCTGCGCTTATCCGGCCTACAAGACGGGGTAGGCCCGGTAAACATCACGTCACCGGGCAATATGCATTAATGCCAGCAAAAATGGTGTACTACCTGGGTAATCAATTCCCGGGTTGGCTTAATAAAACGCGTTTCGAGATATTCATCCGGCTGATGCGCCTGATTAATTGAGCCCGGACCAAGCACCAGCGTTGGGCATAATGTCTGCATAAACGGCGCTTCAGTACAGTAGTTCACCACGTCGGTTTTTGTTCCCAACAGTTTTTCTACTACTTCAACCAGTTGGTGGTCCGGTGGACACTCGTAACCTGGAATCGGCGGATGTAATTCCGCCACCGTCAGGCGGCCCGGCCAGCGTTCGCTTACCGGGGCCAGCGCGTCGTTAAGCAGTCCATTAAGGTCGTTTAACGTCATGCCCGGCAGTGGACGAATATCCATATGCAATTCGCAGCAGGCGCAGATACGGTTTGAGGCATCGCCGCCGTGGATATGGCCCAGATTCAGCGTTGGATACGGAACGGTAAACGCCTCGTAGTGATACCGCGCTTTCAGCGAGTCACGCAGTTGCATGATATGGCCAATCGCATCGTGCATCAGTTCAATGGCGTTAACCCCACGCGCCGGGTCGCTGGAATGACCGGACTGCCCCAGGACGCGAACGACATTAGAGATATGCCCTTTGTGCGCGCGTATCGGTTGCAACGACGTCGGTTCGCCAATGATCGCGCAGTCCGGACGTAATGCCGTGGTTTCGGAAAAATAACGCGCCCCCGCCATGCTGGTCTCTTCATCGGCGGTCGCCAGAATGTAGAGCGGCTTTTTCAACTTTGTGACGTCAACGTCACGTAGCGCGTCCAGAATAAAAGCGAAGAAGCCTTTCATATCCGCAGTGCCCAGACCATAGAGCTTATTGTCGTGCTCGGTCAGCGTGAACGGGTCGCGCGTCCAGCGTCCGTCATCAAAGGGAACCGTGTCGGTATGGCCGGTCAGCAGCAAACCGCCCGCGCCATGTCCGGTGCTGGCGAGCATATTAAATTTGTTTCGCGTTCCTGGAACCGGTTGAACCTCTACGTTGAAACCAAGATCGCTGAACCAGCCTGCAAGCAAAGTGATTAAAGACGCATTACTTTGATCCAGGGATTCTTCGGTTGCGCTTATCGACGGTGTGGCAATCAGAGCGCGGTAAATCTCGATAAATGGCGGTAAAACGTTTTTCATTGTTGACACACCTCAGGTCATGATAGTATCAATATTCATGCATTAATTATGAATAAAAATACATTAACGTTGAGCATAAAGGAACCCGATGTTGAATACGCTGATTGTAGGCGCTAGCGGTTATGCGGGCGCAGAGCTTGTAAGCTACGTAAATCGCCACCCACATATGACCATAACCGCTTTGACCGTCTCAGCGCAAAGCAATGATGCAGGAAAGTTAATTTCTGATTTACATCCGCAGTTAAAAGGGATTGTCGACCTGCCATTGCAACCGATGTCGGATGTACGTGACTTTAGCGCAGATGTTGATGTGGTGTTCCTGGCGACAGCGCATGAAGTGAGCCACGATCTGGCGCCGCAGTTTTTACAGGCCGGATGCGTCGTATTCGATCTTTCCGGCGCGTTTCGGGTAAACGATCGCGCCTTCTATGAAAAGTACTACGGATTTACTCATCAGTATCCTGAGCTGCTGGAGCAGGCGGTGTACGGTCTGGCGGAGTGGAATGCCGATAAACTGAACACGGCGAATCTGATTGCGGTTCCTGGTTGCTATCCAACCGCAGCGCAGTTGTCGCTAAAACCGCTGATTGACGGCGGGCTTCTGGATCTGACGCAGTGGCCGGTAATTAATGCCACCAGCGGGGTGAGCGGCGCGGGGCGCAAAGCGGCAATATCGAACAGTTTCTGTGAAGTGAGTTTGCAACCGTATGGCGTGTTTACGCATCGTCATCAGCCGGAAATCGCTGCCCATCTGGGCGCGGAGGTCATCTTCACCCCGCATCTGGGGAATTTCCCGCGCGGGATTCTGGAAACCATTACCTGCCGCCTGAAAGCGGGAGTAACCCATGCGCAGGTCGCCGACGTGTTGCAAAAAGCCTATGGCGACAAACCGCTGGTGCGCCTGTATGACAAAGGCGTTCCGGCGTTAAAGAACGTCGTCGGGCTGCCGTTCTGCGATATTGGTTTTGCCGTCCAGGGCGAACATCTGATTGTGGTGGCAACCGAAGACAACTTGTTGAAAGGCGCAGCGGCGCAGGCGGTGCAGTGCGCTAATATTCGTTTTGGCTTCGCTGAAACGCAGTCTCTTATTTAAGGGTGAAATGATGAATCCATTAATTATCAAGCTGGGTGGCGTATTACTGGATAGCGAAGAGGCTCTGGAACGTCTTTTTACCGCGCTGGTCAACTATCGTGAGTCCCATCAGCGTCCGCTGGTGATTGTTCACGGCGGCGGTTGCGTGGTGGATGAGCTGATGAAAGGGCTGAATTTGCCAGTGAAAAAGAAAGACGGCCTGCGCGTGACGCCTGCCGATCAGATTGGCATCATTACCGGCGCGCTGGCGGGAACCGCTAACAAGACTCTGCTGGCCTGGGCGAAGAAACACCATATCGCCTCTGTTGGTCTGTTTCTGGGCGATGGCGACAGCGTAAACGTGACCCAACTCGATGAAGCGTTAGGCCACGTCGGGCTGGCGCAGCCGGGGTCGCCGAAGCTGATTAACATGCTGCTGGAAAACGGCTTTCTGCCGGTGGTCAGCTCCATTGGCGTAACAGAGGACGGCCAGCTGATGAACGTCAACGCCGATCAGGCGGCAACCGCGCTGGCGGCGACGCTGGGGGCCGATCTGATCCTGCTTTCTGACGTGAGCGGTATTCTGGACGGCAAAGGCCAGCGTATCGCCGAAATGACGGCGTCCAAAGCCGAGCAGCTTATCGACCAGGGCATTATTACCGACGGGATGATTGTGAAAGTGAATGCGGCTCTCGATGCTGCGCGGGCGCTGGGTCGCCCGGTGGATATCGCTTCCTGGCGTCATGCGGAGCAACTGCCGGCGCTGTTTAACGGCACGCCGATTGGCACGCGTATTCTGGCTTAACTATTTGTTCGCCCGATGGCGGCTGCGCCTTATCGGGCCTACGTGAACAGAAATTATAGGCCGGATAAGCGTAGCGCCATCCGGCAGTGAAATTCGAAGAATTTAAGGAAGTCTATTATGGCACTTTGGGGTGGGCGTTTTACACAGGCGGCAGACCAGCGGTTTAAACAATTCAATGATTCGTTGCGCTTCGATTACCGTCTGGCGGAGCAGGATATTGTCGGTTCTGTGGCCTGGTCCAAAGCATTGGTCACGGTAGGCGTACTGACTGCCGATGAGCAACGACAGTTGGAAGAAGCGCTGAACGTGCTGCTGGAAGAGGTTCGCGCGAATCCGCAGCAAATCCTGCAAAGCGATGCGGAAGATATCCATAGCTGGGTGGAAGGTAAGCTCATCGACAAAGTGGGTCAGTTGGGTAAAAAGCTGCACACCGGACGCAGCCGTAACGATCAGGTGGCGACGGACCTGAAACTGTGGTGCAAAGAGACGGTGAGGGAACTGCTTACCGCTAACCGCCAGCTACAGAGCGCGCTGGTGGAAACCGCGCAGGCGAACCAGGACGCGGTAATGCCGGGATATACCCATCTGCAACGCGCGCAGCCAGTGACTTTCGCCCACTGGTGTCTCGCGTATGTCGAAATGCTGGCGCGCGATGAAAGCCGCCTGCAGGACACGCTTAAACGTCTGGACGTGAGTCCGCTAGGTTGCGGCGCGTTGGCGGGAACGGCCTATGAAATTGACCGTGAACAATTGGCAGGCTGGCTGGGCTTTGCGTCTGCGACCCGCAACAGCCTGGACAGCGTGTCCGATCGTGACCACGTACTGGAACTGCTTTCTGATGCGGCTATCGGCATGGTGCATCTGTCACGCTTCGCGGAAGATCTGATTTTCTTTAATTCTGGTGAAGCGGGTTTTGTAGAGCTTTCTGACCGCGTGACTTCCGGTTCATCGTTAATGCCGCAGAAGAAAAACCCGGACGCGCTGGAGCTGATTCGCGGTAAGTGCGGTCGCGTACAAGGGGCGCTAACCGGCATGATGATGACTTTAAAAGGTCTGCCGCTGGCGTACAACAAAGATATGCAGGAAGACAAAGAAGGGCTGTTCGATGCGCTCGATACCTGGCTTGACTGCCTGCATATGGCGGCGTTGGTGCTGGACGGTATTCAGGTGAAACGCCCACGTTGTCAGGACGCGGCGCAACAGGGGTATGCCAACGCCACGGAGCTGGCGGATTACCTGGTCGCGAAAGGCGTGCCGTTCCGCGAAGCGCACCATATTGTCGGCGAAGCGGTGGTAGAAGCTATTCGCCAGGGTAAGCCGCTGGAAGCGTTGCCGCTGGCCGATTTACAGAAATTCAGCCGCGTGATTGGCGACGATGTGTATCCGATATTGTCTTTGCAGTCGTGTCTGGATAAACGGGCGGCAAAAGGCGGCGTTTCTCCACAGCAGGTGGCGCAGGCCATCGACGATGCGAAGGCGCGCCTCGCGTTGTAGGCCTTATAAGCGTAGCGCCATCAGGTAATACTGCCCGGCCGAGCATCAGCGACGCCGGGCTTTTTTACGCAAAAAAAAAGCGGACCAGAGGTCCGCAAAAGTTCACGTTGGCTTTAGTTATTTCGGGTTCGAGAGATACCCTCTAAACGGGCGGTGTCTTCAAGGGTTAAACGAGAAACCGCTCCGTTCTGTGATGTATTATTAATCAGAAAGGTTGATAGGGATAATCGTTCGTTGCTATGCTACCTATCGCCATGAACTATCGTGGCGACGGAGGATGAATAATGAATATTCGTGATCTTGAATATCTGGTGGCGTTAGCCGAACATCGCCATTTCCGGCGAGCGGCGGACTCCTGTCACGTCAGCCAGCCAACCCTTAGCGGGCAAATACGTAAGCTGGAAGATGAGCTGGGCGTTATGCTGCTGGAGCGTACGAGCCGTAAGGTGCTGTTTACCCAGGCGGGCTTACTGCTGGTGGATCAGGCGCGTACCGTACTGCGTGAGGTCAAGGTGCTCAAGGAGATGGCAAGCCAACAAGGCGAGACGATGTCCGGCCCGCTGCATATTGGTTTAATCCCAACAATTGGTCCCTATTTGCTGCCGCTTATCATTCCAATGTTGCACCAGACTTTCCCGAAGCTGGAAATGTATCTGCATGAGGCGCAAACGCACCAGCTGTTAGCGCAACTCGATAGCGGCAAGCTTGACTGCGCTATTCTGGCGCTGGTGAAAGAGAGCGAGGCGTTTATCGAAGTGCCGCTGTTTGATGAGCCCATGATGCTGGCTATTTATGAGGATCATCCGTGGGCGAATCGCGATCGCGTGCCAATGTCCGATCTGGCGGGCGAGAAATTGCTAATGCTGGAAGATGGCCACTGTCTGCGCGATCAGGCGATGGGGTTCTGTTTTGAAGCGGGAGCGGATGAAGATACCCATTTCCGGGCGACCAGTCTGGAAACGCTGCGCAACATGGTGGCGGCGGGCAGTGGTATTACACTACTTCCCGCGCTGGCCGTACCGCAGGAGCGTAAGCGCGACGGCGTGGTTTATCTGCCATGCATTAAGCCGGAGCCGCGTCGTACCGTGGGGCTGGTTTATCGCCCGGGATCGCCGCTGCGTAGCCGTTATGAGCAACTGGCTGAGGCCATCCGTGGCGCAATGGATGGCCATTTCGATAAGGCGTTAAAACAGGCGGTTTAAGCCGTTCAACGCCGCAACCCGATAAGCTTCCGCCATGGTTGGGTAGTTAAAGGTGGTGTTAACGAAGTATTCGATAGTGTTACCGCCACCTTTCTGCTCCATGATCGCCTGGCCGATATGAATAATTTCGGCGGCGCGTTCGCCAAAGCAGTGAATCCCCAGAATTTCTTTGGTTTCGCGGTGGAAGAGAATTTTTAGCGTGCCGACGTTCATGCCGACGATTTGCGCTCGCGCCAGATGCTTAAACTGCGCGCGGCCCACTTCGTAAGGCACTTTCATTGCCGTTAACTGTTGCTCGGTTTTGCCGACAGAACTGATTTCCGGAATGGTATAAATCCCGGTGGGGATATCTTCGATAAGATGCGCGGTCGCTTCGCCTTTCACCAGCGCCTGCGCTGCAATACGCCCCTGATCGTAGGCGGCGGAGGCCAGACTGGGATAGCCAATCACGTCGCCCACCGCATAGACGTGCGGCAGGGCGGTCTGGTACATACTGTTGACTTTGAGCTGTCCACGGCTATCTGTTTCCAGACCAATATTCTCCAGCGCCAGCGAATCGGTGTTACCGGTACGGCCATTAGCATAGAGCAGGCAGTCAGCCTTCAGTTTTTTGCCGGATTTCAGGTGCATGATGACGCCATCATCGCAGCCTTCGATTTTCTCATACTCTTCATTGTGGCGAATAACCACGCCGCTATTCCAGAAATGGTAAGAGAGAGAGTCGGACATCTCCTGATCGAGAAAGGCCAGCAGGCGATCGCGGGTGTTGATCAGATCCACTTTCACATCCATACCGCGGAAGATGGACGCATATTCGCAGCCGATAACGCCAGCGCCGTAAATAATAACGTGGCGCGGTTCATGGTGGAGACTCAGGATTGAGTCGCTGTCATAAATGCGCGGATGCGAGAAATCCACATCACTGGGATGGTAAGGACGCGAACCACAGGCAATAACAAATTTTTCTGCCGTCAGGGTTTCAACCGTGCCGTCATGGCATTCCAGCGCCAGGGTATGTTCGTCAATAAAATGGGCGTTGCCCTGCAAGATTTCACAGTGGTTACGCTCATAAAACCCCTGACGCATACGCGTTTGTTGATTAATCACGTTATCGGCATGATTAAGGATATCGGCGAAAGAAGAACGAAGGAGACGGGAGTGGTCGCTATAGAGCGGGTTTTGATTAAATTCAATAATGCGGCTGACGGCGTGGCGAAGGGCTTTGGATGGGATGGTGCCCCAGTGGGTACATCCGCCGCCAACGTTATGATAACGCTCAATCACCGCGACGCGCGCTCCTTGCTTAACCAGACCCATTGCAGCGCCTTCACCGCCGGGGCCTGACCCTATGACGACTGCATCATAATCCCAGGAATGTGGCATGGTATTACTCACCTGTTTTTATACATAAAATAAACACGATGATAACATTTGCCCAGCTTTAACCCAATTATCGTTGTGCTTTTTTGCGAGGCCGGAGCACAAACTGTCTGTAAACAATCATTCACAATCCAGTGTGAACCCGTTACTTTTATTCTCTGGTATAGTGCCGAATAAGGCATATGGAAGGATTCAGACATTGTGATGGGTGTTAGAGCGCAACAAAAAGAAAAAACCCGGCGTTCGCTGGTGGAAGCCGCATTCAGCCAACTGAGCGCTGAGCGGAGTTTTGCCAGCCTGAGTTTGCGTGAGGTGGCGCGTGAAGCGGGCATTGCGCCAACGTCGTTTTACCGTCATTTTCGCGATGTCGATGAACTCGGTCTGACGATGGTGGATGAAAGCGGTCTGATGCTGCGTCAGTTGATGCGTCAGGCGCGACAGCGTATCGCGAAAGGCGGCAGCGTCATTCGCACGTCGGTCTCCACATTTATGGAGTTTATCGGCAACAATCCCAACGCCTTCCGTCTGTTGTTGCGCGAACGTTCCGGCACTTCAGCGGCGTTTCGTGCCGCCGTCGCGCGGGAGATTCAGCATTTTATTGCGGAACTTGCCGACTATCTGGAACTCGAAAACCATATGCCGCGCGCGTTTACTGAAGCCCAGGCCGAAGCGATGGTGACTATTGTCTTTAGCGCGGGCGCAGAGGCGTTGGACATCGGCGCTGAACAGCGTCGGCAATTAGAAGAGCGGCTGGTATTGCAACTGCGCATGATTGCGAAAGGGGCGTATTACTGGTATCGCCGTGAGCAAGAGAAAATAGCACATCATTCCGAATAACGTGAAGGACGAGTAATGAAACAGTCAGGTCAAGATAAAGGTACGCTGTTGCTGGCGCTCATCGCTGGCTTATCGATTAACGGCACATTCGCGGCGCTGTTTAGCGCTATTGTGCCGTTCTCCGTATTCCCGGTTATCTCGCTGGTGCTGACGGTATATTGCCTGCATCAGCGCTACCAAAATCGTACTATGCCGGTAGGTTTGCCGGGGTTGGCCGCCGCCTGTTTCATTCTTGGCGTTTTACTGTATAGCACCGTCGTGCGTGCAGAATATCCGGATATTGGCTCTAATTTCTTCCCGGCGGTGCTGTCGGTGATTCTGGTATTCTGGATTGGCTTTAAACTGCGTAACCGCAAGCAGGACACCGCGGAATAGTGTGCGAATGCCGGATGGCGGTATAACCGGCCATCCGACGTACATTTTACCTTGCGGTGAGTAATACTCCGCATTCCATATGATGCGTATACGGGAACTGATCGAATAGCGCCAGGCGAGACACCGTGTGCGTCTGGCTTAACGTTTCCAGGTTTTTGCACAACGTTTCCGGATTGCAGGAAATGTACAGAATACGTGGATAAGCCTGCACCATTTTTTCCGTTTCGCTGTCCAGACCGCTGCGCGGCGGATCGACAAAAATGGTTTCGCACTGATAGCCCTTCAGGTCGATCCCCTGCAGGCGGTTAAACTCACGAACGCCATTCATCGCCTGGGTAAACTCTTCCGCCGCCATGCGAATAATTTGCACATTATCAATATGATTAGCGGCAATATTGTACTGTGCGGCAGCGACGGACGGTTTGGCGATTTCGGTTGCCAGCACGCGGTTAAAATTGCGCGCCAGCGCTAAAGAAAAATTGCCGTTGCCGCAATACAACTCAAGCAGATCGCCTTTTGAGTCTTTCGTCACCTCCAGCGCCCACTCTAACATCTGAATATTCATGGCGGCGTTTGGCTGCGTAAAGCTGTTTTCGACCTGGCGGTAGATCATCTCTTTACCTGCCACAGGCAGACGCTCATCAATATAATCCTGATCCAATTCGATTTTAGTTTTAGTGGCCCGGCCAATCAGGTGTACGTTCAGACCTTGCGCGCGTAAAGCATCGCGTAACGCAGTGGCGGCTTCACGCCACTCTTCGTCCAGCTTCTTATGGTACAGCAACGACACTACCGCCTGGTTGCTCAAGGTCGTGAGATAATCGATCTGGAACAGCTTATGCCGCAGTGCATGATTATCGCGCACGCCGGCAATCATCGCCTTCATTAAGGTATTAATCAGTTGGCTGGCCGCCGGGAAGGTGTCAACGCGAATCCGGCTTTTGGTCTGCTGATCAAACATAATGTGGTACAGGTCATCGCCGTCATGCCACAGGCGAAATTCCGCACGCATACGATAGTGACTGACCGGCGAGCGAAATACTTCCGGAACCAGGTCAGAAAACGGCGCCATCATACTCTGCAAGCGCGCCACTTTTTCGGCTAGCTGCGCCTCATACTGTTCTGTCGGAAGATGTTCGGGGGTCATATCGCATCCTGAATAATAAAAGTACGCGGGGATTGTAGGGATTGCTCAGTGGATGTCCAGCTATTGATGATTTCTGATTTGTGATGCGCGGTCTGGACAGGGTGTTGTGACAGACGGTAGCATCCGTGGGCCGGTCCTGTGAGTTAATAGGGAATCCAGTGAAAATCTGGAGCTGACGCGCAGCGGTAAGGAAAGGTGAGATGAGAGCGTAAGCAGACACTGCCTCCGGCGGGAAGTCATCATTTCTGCTATCCAGTCAACGGATAACCCTCCAAGCCCGAAGACCTGCCGGCTAACGTCGCATCTGGTTTTTCATCATCGCGTACTATCGATGAAGCCTGCGGCATCCTTCTTATATTGTGGATGCTTTACAATGATTAAAAAAGCTACGCTGCTGACGGCGTTCTCCGTCACGGCCTTTTCCGCTTGGGCGCAGGACACTAGCCCGGATACCCTGGTTGTCACCGCCAACCGTTTTCAGCAGCCGCGCAGCGCGGTTCTGGCGCCCGTTACCATCGTGACGCGTCAGGATATTGAACGCTGGCAATCGACCTCCGTAAATGATGTTCTGCGCCGTTTGCCTGGCGTCGATATTGCGCAGAGCGGCGGCGCCGGACAAAACTCCTCCATTTTCATCCGCGGCACCAACTCCAGCCATGTACTGGTATTGATTGACGGCGTGCGTCTGAATTTAGCAGGCGTGAGCGGGTCCGCCGATCTCAGCCAGTTCCCGGTATCGCTGGTACAGCGCATTGAATATATTCGCGGTCCGCGCTCCGCTATTTATGGTTCCGATGCTATCGGCGGCGTAGTGAATATCATTACGACGCGCGATAACCCAGGCACAGAATTAACCGCTGGATGGGGAAGCAATAGCTACCAGAATTACGACATCTCGACGCAACAGCAACTTGGCGAAAACACGCGGGCGACGTTGATCGGCGATTACGAATACACCAAAGGGTTTGACGTGGTAGCGAAAGGCGGTACCGGGATGCAGGCGCAGCCTGACCGGGACGGCTTTTTGAGTAAAACGCTCTATGGCGCGTTAGAGCATACCTTTTCTGATCGCTGGAGCGGATTCGTGCGTGGTTATGGCTACGATAACCGTACCGATTACGACGCCTATTACTCGCCGGGCTCGCCGCTGATTGATACACGCAAACTTTATAGCCAAAGCTGGGACGCCGGGCTGCGCTTTAATGGCGAACGTATTCAGTCTCAGCTGGTTTCAAGCTATAGCCACAGTAAAGATTACAACTATGATCCGCACTATGGCCGGTATGATACCTCCGCCACGCTGGATGAGATGAAACAGTACAATGTTCAATGGACCAACAGTGTGGTCGTGGGGCACGGTAATGTTGGGGCGGGCGTAGACTGGCAGAAACAGACTACCACGCCAGGTACCGGCTATGTGCCCGAGGGATATGACCAGCGTAATACCGGGGTTTACCTGACAGGATTACAACAGTTGGGTGACTTCACTCTGGAAGCGGCGGCGCGCAGTGATGACAACTCCCAGTTTGGCCGTCATGGTACATGGCAAACCAGCGCAGGATGGGAGTTTATAGAAGGTTATCGCTTTATTGCCTCCTACGGAACCTCCTACAAAGCGCCTAATTTGGGCCAACTGTATGGTTATTACGGTAATCCGAACCTGAATCCTGAAAAGAGTAAACAGTGGGAAGGCGCATTTGAAGGGCTAACCGCTGGCGTCAGCTGGCGTATTTCAGGTTATCGTAACGATATTAATGACATGATCGATTATGACGATCATCTGCAAAAATATTACAACGAAGGTAAGGCGCGCATTAAAGGTATTGAGGCGACGGCGAATTTCGATACCGGACCGTTAACGCATACGGTCAGTTATGATTACGTTGATGCGCGTAATGCGATTACCGATACGCCATTACCGCGGCGTTCCAAACAGATGGCAAAATATCAACTTGACTGGGACGTTTACGATTTTGACTGGGGGGTGACATATCAATACCTTGGTTCCCGCTATGATTCGGATTACTCCGCTTACCCATACCGGACAGTAAAAATGGGCGGCGTCAGTTTATGGGATCTTACGGTTGCATATCCGGTCACCTCACATCTGACAGTTCGTGGTAAAATAGCCAACCTGTTCGACAAAGATTACGAGACAGTTTATGGCTACCAAACTGCAGGACGAGAATACACCTTGTCTGGCAGCTACACCTTCTGAACCACGTCCCACCGTGCTGGTATTTGATTCCGGCGTCGGTGGATTGTCGGTCTATGATGAGATTCGGCGGCTCCTGCCGGATCTCCACTATATATATGCTTTCGATAACGTGGCTTTCCCCTACGGGGAAAAGAGCGAAACGTTTATCGTTGAGCGCGTTGTCGAGATTGTGACTGCGGTACAGCAGCGCTATCCCCTTTCACTGGCGGTGATTGCCTGTAATACCGCCAGTACGGTCTCACTTCCCGCATTACGTGAAAAGTTTGCCTTCCCGGTGGTGGGCGTTGTGCCTGCGATTAAACCAGCGGCGCGGCTGACCGCAAATGGCGTCGTCGGGCTACTGGCGACGAGAGCCACGGTCAAACGTCCTTATACTCACGAGCTGATTGCGCGCTTCGCCAATGAATGTCAGATAGCGATGTTGGGGTCGGCAGAACTGGTGGAACTGGCGGAAGCTAAACTACATGGCGACTCGGTATCGCTGGAAGAGCTGCGCCGCATACTACGCCCATGGCTACGAATGCCGGAGCCGCCTGACACGGTCGTTCTGGGGTGTACGCATTTCCCTCTATTACGGGACGAGCTTTTGCAAGTCCTGCCCGAAGGGACGCGGTTAGTGGATTCCGGCGCGGCGATAGCGCGTCGTACAGCCTGGCTGTTGGAACATGAAGCGCCGGATGCGAAATCAACCGATGCCAATATTGCTTATTGCATGGCAATGACGCCAGGAGCTGAACAATTATTACCCGTTTTACAGCGTTATGGCTTTGAAACGCTCGAAAAACTGGCGGTTTAATGGCGTTTTGGGTAAATACCAGGCACTTGAGAAATTATTTTAAATTTCCTCTTGTCAGGCAGAAATAACTCCCTATAATGCGCCACCACTGACACGGAACAACGGCACACAGGCCGCCGGGTCAGCGGGGTTCAGACCAGAACCTCACGGAGAAAAGCGAAAATAAACGCTTGACTCTGAAGCGGGAAAGCGTAATATGCACACCCCGCGCCGCTGAGAAAAAGCGAAGCGGCACTGCTCTTTAACAATTTATCAGACAATCTGTGTGGGCACTCGAAGATACGGATTCTTGACGTCGCAAGACGAAA
>NZ_JBGDXK010000008.1:0-94070 GCF_046550775.1 Salmonella sp. SAL04202
GTGCCGTTGTTCCGTGTCAGTGGTGGCGCATTATAGGGAGTTATTTCTGCCTGACAAGAGGAAATTTAAAATAATTTTCTGAGTGCGCACTTTTTATTCTTTGCGTTTATTTTGCCGACGATTTGTTGGTTAAATGGGCTATTTCACGGGCAAAGTGCGCAACCTGCTCCCAGTCGGTGTACACCACTTCTTTACTGGTATCCGTTTCGCCGCCCGACATCTTCATAATAAGCTTGATCATCAGACGGTCATACCAGCGATAGCGGGGATAGCGAAGCGCGCCTGCAATGACGGCACAGTAGTCAGGTCGCCACGGAGAGCTCATTAAAAACTTACGCGCATAGCTGTTAGTCTGCGGCGTCCGTTTTTCAGCTTTACGCGCCACCAGGTTAACGGAATAAAAGGCGCTCGGCATCCCGTTCAACCGCGTGGCGTATTTCTTAACGAACTCCTGAAAGGCGCTGTGGTAATGGCCATAACGAATAGACGCGCCAATCACTACGCGATCATAGCTATCCCAGTCAGGCTCTTCTGCGCGATGCAGATTAACGACATCGGCCCAGATCCCCATCTCTTTGAGTTCAGAAGCCAGATAAGAGGCAATTTCGCGCGTTTGTCCGTCCCGGGTAGAGAAAAGAATCAATGTTTTCACGTGTTACTCCATTATTCACGCCAGAAAGTCGGGGTAAAAAGTACCAGCAAAGTGAATACTTCCAGACGACCAAATAGCATGTTGGCGATGAGTATCCATTTCGCAACCGGATTCATACTGGCGAAGTTATCAGCAACCACCCCCAGCCCCGGTCCCAGGTTATTAAGCGTAGCCACTACCGAGGCGAA
This sequence comes from Salmonella sp. SAL04202, assembly GCF_046550775.1. Lineage (NCBI taxonomy): Bacteria > Pseudomonadati > Pseudomonadota > Gammaproteobacteria > Enterobacterales > Enterobacteriaceae > Salmonella > Salmonella sp. SAL04202. The sequence goes on from NZ_JBGDXK010000008.1 coordinate 841, forward strand.
AGCCGAGAAATCATCTACGCCTGTAGCGATAATGGCCAGCATACTGACGATAAATACCAGCGCGTAGGCAGAAAAGAATCCCCAGACGGCTTCCAGAATACGTTCTGGCAGCGCCCGGTTCCCCAGCTTAATACTGTAAACGGCATTCGGATGCACCAGACGTTTGAGTTCGCGGTTCCCCTGTTTAAACAACAACAGAATACGGATGACCTTTAACCCCCCGCCCGTTGACCCGGCGCAACCGCCAATAAACGCGGAACATAGCAGCAAGACGGGCAAAAACAGCGGCCAGCGCGCAATGCTGTCCGTGGTAAACCCTGCCGTTGTCGCCATCGATACAACCTGGAAGAACGCCTGATTTAGCGTTGTCAGCGCCGAGTCGTAGATATTATGGAACCACAGTACCAGCGTGCAGATCACCACCAGCGTCAACTGTACGCCGATGAACATGCGGAATTCCGGATCGCGCCAGTATACTTTCAGGCTACGTCCGCTTAATAAAGAGAAATGCAGGCCATAGTTACAACCGGAGATCAGCAGGAAAATAGCGATGATGGTATTAATAGTGGGACTATCAAAATAACCTACGCTGGCGTCATGCGTTGAGAAGCCGCCGATAGCGATAGTGGAGAAGCTGTGTCCGATAGCGTCAAACGCGGGCATCCCTGCAAACCATAGCGCCAGCGCGCAGGCTACCGTTAGCAAGACATAGATAAGCCACAGCGTTTTCGCCGTCTCGGCAATACGCGGGCGCATTTTGTTATCTTTGAGCGGCCCCGGCATTTCCGCCCGATAGAGCTGCATCCCCCCGACGCCGAGGATAGGGAGAATCGCCACCGCCAGCACAATGATCCCCATACCCCCAAACCATTGCAGCATCTGACGATAAAAGAGAATGGCGTGCGGTAATGAGTCCAGCCCCACCAGCGTAGTGGCGCCCGTGGTGGTTAACCCGGAGAACGATTCAAAAAAAGCATCGGTAATGGTGAGGTTTGGGCTTTCCGAGAAAATAAACGGTAGCGCACCCACGCTGCCCAGCACGGTCCAGAACAGCACCACGATAAGAAATCCTTCGCGGGATTTCAGCTCGCCCTTTTCCCTACGGTTTGGCCACCACAGTATGGAACCGATCGCCAGCGCGACAAAAAAGGTCTGCGTGAACGCTCTTCCTGCGCCATCACGATATATTAGCGCTACCAGTCCCGGGAGAATCATTGTCCCCGAAAATAAGATAACCAGTAGTCCAACGATTCGGGTAATGGCGCGAAAATGCATCTCTGCCGCTTCCTTTATTCTTAAAAATGAGGTGGGGATTATTCTTCAATCGCTAACAATTGCAATGAACCACGGCTAAAATCCGCCAGTTTTGTGGAAAATGCATTCACATGAGCAAAAGGAAGCGCCACCCTGAGCCGAACAGACGCCTGATAATCGCTGGAAACGATCTTCCCGGCAAACTGTCCTAATAATGCTTCGATTCCGGCCAACTGACCGTACTCACACTGCAAAGTATATTCGGTTAATGGCGTCTTGCGTTGTGTGGCAAGCTGACGTAATGCCTGATTCACACCGCCGCCATAGGCTTTTACCAGCCCGCCCGTACCCAGCAGAATACCACCATAGTAGCGCACGACGACGGCAGTAATTTCTCCGACGCCGCTGCCCATCAATTGCGCAAGCATCGGCTTGCCTGCCGTTCCCGCCGGTTCGCCGTCGTCTGAAAAGCCCAGTTGCTGTGAGTCGTCCGGCGCACCCGCCACCCACGCCACACAATGGTGGCGCGCATCAGGGTGCTCAGCTCTGACTGACTCAACAAACGCTTTCGCCGCGTCTACGCCATCGGTATGCGCCAATAGCGTAATAAAGCGGCTTTTTTTGATCTCTTCAACAACGGTGACCGGCGCTGCAGGGATTAACCAACTGTCCATTACGCCAGTTTTAAATCCCGCGTCATGTTTTCCACGCCGTTTTCGTGGATGACCACGTTATCTTCAATGCGAATACCGCCGAAAGGCTTGAGCGCTTCAATTTTCTGCCAGTTGAAGTGCTTGCTGAACGGCCCTTCGCGCCACGGCGCTAACAGCGATTCGATGAAGTAAATCCCCGGTTCGATGGTCAACACCATTCGCGGCTGTAACACACGCGTGCAGCGCAGATACGGGTATTTGGACGGCGCGGCGAGATGCGTACCGGAATCATCCTGCATAAACCCGGCCACATCGTGTACCTGCAGACCCAACGGATGACCAATACCGTGCGGCATAAACGGCCCGGTGAGATCATTTTCCACCATCGCCTCTTCACTCATGTCGGTAATGATTTGATACTTACGCAGCAGCTTCGCGATGCGCTGATGGAACTGAATATGATAATCCACATAGCTGACGCCCGCCTTCATGGTAGCGATCAGCGCCAACTGTTCATCGTTAACATCTTTCACCAGATGGGCGTAGTCGTTATCGCTTTTCGCCGACCAGGTCCGCGTCAGATCCGCCGCGTAGCCGTTGTATTCCGCGCCCGCATCCAGCAGGAAACTGCGCATTTCAGATGGTGCCTGATGATCCAGTTTCGTGTAATGCAGCACGGCGGCATGTTCGTTCAGCGCCACAATGTTGCTGTATGGAACATCAGTATCGCGATGTCCCGTGGCGGTCAGGTATGCCAGGTTGATGTCGAACTCACTCATGCCGGAACGGAAGGCCTCTTCCGCCGCACGATGACCGCTCACCGCCATTTTCTGCGCTTCGCGCATACAGGCCAGTTCATAATCCGTTTTATAGGCGCGGTAGTAATGCAGATAGTCGATAACACCTTTCGGGTTGATGTTGCTGGCGGCGATATCCAATTGTAGCGCGCGCTCAGGAACCGGGCCGATATAGCCGATATTGCCACGCGCGGCAGGCAGCTGGCTGCCGATGCCATCCGCTTTCGGTAAGGCGACAACCTCGACTTCTTCTGTCCAGAAGGACGTTGGCAGCGGTTCAACGTTATGCCAGTAATCGACTGGCAGATAAAACCACAATTTGGGTTTGTTGACGCCATCGACCAGCAGCCAGCAATTTGGAACCTGAGTTACCGGCACCCACGCTTTAAACTGCGGATTGACCTTAAACGGATAAGGGTGATCGTCGAGAAAGACGTTGAAAAGCTCGCCGGAATGAATAAGTAACGCATCCAGCTTAAAGCGCGCCAGAACATCGCGCGTCCGTTCTTGTAAGGTAACAATATGATTTTTATAGAGCGCGGCCAGTGATTCCATTTTTTACCCTTCTGCTTTTTTGACCTCAAGTTTCCGCATCTTAGCACATCGCCCCACGAGAGCGTGATCTCTGCCGAGCGTGATCACATCGGCATTTCTTTAATCATTTATTTGCATTTTATTAACACAAAATACACACTTCGCTTCATCTGGTACGACCAGATCACCTTGTGGATTCAGGAGACTGACATGCTTTATAAAGGCGACACCCTGTACCTCGACTGGCTGGAAGATGGCATCGCCGAACTGGTGTTCGATGCTCCAGGCTCGGTCAATAAACTCGACACCGCAACCGTCGCCAGCCTCGGCCAGGCGCTTGAGGTGCTGGAAAAGCAACACGATTTAAAAGGGCTGCTGCTGCGCTCGAATAAAGCGGCCTTTATTGTCGGCGCGGACATCACCGAATTTCTTTCACTGTTCCTCGTCCCCGAAGAGCAGTTAAGCCAATGGCTGCATTTCGCTAATAGCGTCTTTAACCGTCTGGAAGATTTACCCGTACCGACCCTTGCCGCCGTAAACGGCTATGCGCTGGGCGGCGGGTGCGAATGCGTGCTGGCCACCGATTACCGTCTGGCGACGCCAGACCTCCGTATCGGTCTGCCGGAAACTAAACTGGGCATCATGCCGGGTTTCGGCGGCTCCGTTCGTCTGCCGCGTATGCTGGGCGCAGACAGCGCGCTAGAGATTATCGCGGCAGGTAAAGATGTCGGTGCTGAGCACGCGCTGAAAATCGGCCTTGTGGACGGCGTGGTCAAACAAGAGAAGCTAATTGAAGGCGCGATAGCGGTGTTACGCCAGGCCATTACCGGCGATCTCGACTGGAGAGCTAAACGCCAGCCGAAACTGGAACCGTTGAAACTCAGCAAAATTGAAGCAGCGATGAGCTTTACCATCGCTAAAGGCATGGTCGCACAAACGGCGGGTAAACATTATCCGGCGCCGATGACCGCAGTGAAAACCATTGAAGCCGCCGCGCGTTTTGGTCGTGAAGAAGCGCTGAATCTGGAAAATAAAAGCTTTGTTCCGCTGGCGCATACCAATGAGGCTCGTGCGCTGGTCGGTATCTTCCTCAACGATCAATATGTAAAAGGTAAAGCCAAAAAGCTGACCAAAGATATTGAGACGCCGAAACAGGCAGCCGTACTGGGCGCGGGCATTATGGGCGGCGGTATCGCTTACCAGTCGGCCTGGAAAGGCGTACCGGTCATCATGAAAGATATCAACGATAAATCGTTGAACCTCGGCATGACCGAAGCGGCCAAGCTGCTGAACAAACAGCTGGAGCGCGGCAAGATCGACGGTCTGAAGCTGGCGGGCGTCATTTCGACCATCCACCCGACTCTCGATTATGCCGGTTTCGATCGCGTAGATGTTGTTGTCGAAGCGGTAGTCGAAAATCCGAAAGTCAAAAAAGCGGTACTGGCGGAAACCGAGCAGAAAGTGCGCCCGGAAACCGTGCTGGCCTCAAATACCTCCACCATCCCAATTGGCGAACTGGCAAGCGCCCTGGAACGTCCGGAAAACTTTTGCGGAATGCACTTCTTCAACCCGGTACACCGGATGCCGCTGGTTGAAATCATTCGCGGCGAGAAGAGTTCAGACGAAACCATTGCCAAAGTCGTCGCCTGGGCCAGCAAAATGGGCAAGACGCCGATTGTAGTCAACGACTGCCCCGGCTTCTTTGTTAACCGCGTGCTGTTCCCCTATTTCGCCGGTTTCAGTCAACTGCTGCGCGACGGCGCGGATTTCCGCAAAGTCGATAAAGTGATGGAAAAACAGTTCGGCTGGCCGATGGGCCCGGCCTATCTGCTCGACGTGGTGGGTATTGATACCGCCCACCACGCGCAGGCGGTAATGGCGGCAGGCTTCCCGCAACGGATGCAGAAAGAGTATCGCGACGCGATCGACGCATTGTTTGACGCCAGCCGTTTTGGGCAAAAAAACGGTCTGGGCTTCTGGCGCTATAAAGAAGACAGCAAGGGTAAGCCGAAGAAAGAAGAAGATGCCGCGGTGGATGACCTGCTGGCAAGCGTCAGTCAGCCGAAACGCGACTTCAGCGACGACGAGATAATCGCCCGTATGATGATCCCGATGATTAACGAAGTGGTTCGCTGTCTGGAAGAAGGCATTATCGCAAGCCCGGCGGAAGCCGATATGGCGCTGGTCTACGGCCTGGGCTTCCCTCCGTTCCACGGCGGCGCATTCCGCTGGCTGGATACACAGGGCAGCGCGAAATATCTTGATATGGCGCAGCAGTATCAACACCTCGGCCCGCTGTATGAAGTGCCGGAAGGGCTGCGTGATAAAGCGCGCCATAACGAACCGTATTATCCCCCGGTTGAACCAGCCCGTCCGGTTGGTTCTCTGAAAACGGCTTAAGGAGTCACAATGGAACAGGTTGTCATTGTCGATGCTATTCGCACCCCGATGGGCCGTTCGAAGGGCGGCGCGTTTCGCAACGTGCGGGCAGAAGATCTCTCCGCCCACTTAATGCGTAGCCTGCTGGCGCGTAATCCGTCGCTTACAGCGGCGACCCTCGATGATATTTACTGGGGCTGCGTACAACAAACGCTGGAGCAAGGCTTCAACATTGCCCGTAACGCCGCGCTGCTGGCAGAAATTCCCCATTCGGTACCGGCGGTCACCGTCAACCGTCTGTGTGGTTCCTCGATGCAGGCGTTACACGATGCAGCGCGAATGATCATGACCGGCGATGCGCAGGTTTGTCTGGTTGGCGGCGTGGAGCATATGGGGCACGTGCCGATGAGCCACGGCGTGGATTTTCACCCGGGTCTGAGCCGCAACGTCGCCAAAGCGGCAGGGATGATGGGGCTAACGGCGGAAATGCTCTCCCGCCTGCACGGCATTAGCCGAGAAATGCAGGACCAGTTCGCCGCGCGTTCTCACGCTCGCGCCTGGGCCGCCACCCAGTCTGGCGCATTCAAAACGGAGATTATCCCGACTGGCGGTCATGATGCAGACGGCGTGTTGAAGCAGTTTAACTACGATGAAGTGATCCGCCCGGAAACCACGGTCGAAGCGCTATCAACGCTGCGTCCGGCATTTGATCCGGTTAGTGGCACGGTCACGGCGGGCACCTCATCCGCGCTTTCCGATGGCGCAGCCGCCATGCTGGTAATGAGCGAAAGTCGTGCCCGTGAGCTGGGCCTGAAACCTCGCGCCCGTATTCGCTCAATGGCAGTGGTGGGTTGTGATCCGTCAATTATGGGTTACGGGCCGGTTCCGGCGTCAAAACTGGCGTTGAAAAAAGCGGGACTGTCAGCCAGCGATATCGATGTGTTTGAGATGAACGAAGCGTTTGCCGCACAGATCCTGCCATGCATTAAGGATCTGGGATTGATGGAGCAGATAGACGAGAAGATCAACCTCAACGGCGGCGCGATCGCGCTTGGTCATCCGCTCGGCTGCTCCGGAGCACGTATCAGCACCACGCTTATCAACCTGATGGAGCGCAAAGACGCGCAGTTTGGTCTGGCGACGATGTGTATTGGTCTGGGTCAGGGCATCGCCACGGTGTTTGAGCGGGTTTAATCAAAGATAATATCCCCTAAATAACTCGCATTGCAGCGCAGCGGCAACTGAGCGAATCCCCGGGCACATAGATAACTATGTGCCCGGGATGAGCAAAGGCAGCCAACAAAGAGGCTGCGCGAATTATGACGGGAAACAGTTTAGTTGCCGTTTTTCCCGCCCGTCAGGGGCGGGTTTTTTCACCGTATGGCCCGTTCTACTCAGTAAGCGCTTTGGTCAGGCTAAATGGCATAGCCTGATATCCACGCGCACCATGTATTTGCATTTCGACCGCAGGCTCTTTTTCTCCCCATTTGAACTCTTCCAGATACGGATTAGGTAAGCTGGTAAATGCGCCTACCGACAAATCAAACGCACCACCTGCTGTTGCGGAATACACGAACACAGAATTCTTGTCAGTCTGGTACTCGGTGATAGAGGTTACCGGGCTAAACCACTCGTTCCCGCGCTCTTTACCGTATTGCCAGATCTGTTGGACTGTCTTGTTTTTCTGGTCGATTTTGTAAATCACGGAGCGGCTGTATTTCATACTCTGCATAGCAGGCTGTTCTAAGCCGCGGCCATCGCCATTGTCGAAAGCGGAAAGGTATAAGATATCGCCTTTACTCTTACTATCAATTTTAAAGGCCGTATGTTGCGTCCATGTCCAGTCGAAGTCACCCTCGCAGCCACTGTCCTGGCAGGCGATTTTTTGGCCTTTGCTATCCACTGGCGTCAGAATTGCGGCATTAAATGGCGCTTTCCAGCCAGCAGGCGTACCCAGTATCCACTTCACTTTCTTATCGCGGCCGATTTTGATAATCGCACTCTGGTGGCGGGAGCTGATGATGATGGAATCATCTTCACTGTCATAGTCGACGCTGTTGACATGCGCCCAGTTGCGGCCAGCCCCACTACCCACGATATCCCCGAATTTGTCGGAGGAATCCAGCGCCGCCAGATCTTCTTCGCTCAACGTATGGCCGGACTGGCTGGCGTCGATATTCAGGCACACAGCGCCCTGATCGAGGGTTTTCATTATCACATCACGATAAGGATCGAGGATATCAAACAGACGCCATTCATCCACTACCACGCCGTTCTGATCAACTTCGGCAATCACATCACGCACGGTACGAACATTTTTCCCATCAGGACGTTTATAGTTAGAGCTGGCTACACGCAGGAAGTAGTGACCGTTGGCCGCGTTATCCATTGAGTGTGAAAAATCGTTATAATTATCCGGCAGGCGGCGGTTAAAGATTTCACGCCCCATGATATCGTATTTCACATAACGCTGACCGTAGCCCCACGATAGTGCGCCATCCTGGTTTTGTTTAAAGCCCATCATAACGCCAGCGCGATAAATTGACTTTAAATCATAAATTGAACTTGGATTCATAAACCAACGAATATCACCGGAGGTGTCGATAATAGCGTTAGCTGTAGTGAAGTTCCATTCTAATGCACCCCCAGTAGGGTTGTTCCAGACAGTACGCGTTCCATTCCCAGACTTATCTTTCGTATTATTCAAAAGATACAAGCGATCTTTAAATTCTGGGGAAACCTTTTTAACATCGATAGTAAAGAGTGCTGATTGTTCTTCTTTTGTACCCGCCGATTCAATATAGGCAGGCGGTGCATACATTTTATAGCTTTCTTTTATATTTTCGGTTTTACTACCCTGGATTCTTGTATATTCAACTTCAACGGTATTGACATAATCCGGGTAAAGACCAAAGACGGGAATACCGCCATACGTTAAAAGGTATTTATTATTAACTTTATACGCGATCTCCTGGCCATTTTCTTTGGGGACAATCCGTACATGCACGTCACGTAACTGGTAACCGCCATTACGAATAACGGCGGTTAGCGGCGCGATATCATAGGGGTTCATAACAACTTCGCCAATTTTTCCCTGGACCTGATAGTCCACTTTAGCGCCGCTGGCGCCGCCGATGGCGAAAGCAGTAGAAGGTACTGATGACAAAATTGCAACAGATAATGCGAGAGAAGTTAAAGCATATTTAAATTTCATAACACTCTCCATCTTATAAATAAATAACTAACTTTCCATTTTATGTTTCTTTTATAAAAATAAATGAAGCATATATAATTAACTATTTTTATTGATAGCCTCAGGACATAATATTACTTAATTTATTACACGCAATACAAAGCCTGTAGATATTCAATATCATAAGGTTTTATAGTTGACGATTAATTAATATTTAAGAGGACTTTTAGGTAGGCTAACGTAAAAAGGGACGCTACTGCGTCCCATAAAATAGTTAAATAAATGCGAACGCATCGCCAAACAGACGATCTTCCCGCGCGTTACGCTCATGACAGAACAGATCGCGGGCGATTTTCGCCATCTCAAAACGTCCGGCAATATAAATATCGTGCCCCGCCAGCGTACCATAATCCTGCAATACCGCCGTAAGTACCGTTCCTGTACGTCCACGCCAGCCTTCTTCCGGCTGCTCGACAACAGGTTCAATACGCAAATTCGGATGGTTAACAGAGAGTGCTTCCAGCTCAGAGAGATCATAGAGGTGCTTTTCTTCGCGACCACCCCAGTAAATGGTAACATCACGGGCCGGGTTGCGCGCTAACGCCGTCAACAGGATGGAGCGCACATAAGAAAAGCCCGTACCGCCCGCGATCAGAATCAACGGACGCTCTTCATCGTCACGTAGCCAGGCGTCGCCATGCGGAATATCGACGACGATTTCCCGGTCTTTCAGAATTCGATCCATGACCGCCATCGCATACAGATTGAGCTCGGAAGCGCCAATGTGTAATTCAATAAACCCTTTCTCGTCCGGCGTTGAGGCCATCGAAAACGGGCGTTTGTCACGCTCGTCCATTACGACCATCAAATACTGACCAGCGCGGAATGAAAACGCCGCGTCCGGCACTAAACGAACCCGATATACGGTATCGGTGATAGCTTCTACCGAGGTCACTTTACAGCTTAAGGTTGTCATGCGCTCCCTCTGTCGGGTGTCGGGTCAATACCGACATTTTTCAAGCCGAGTCGCCGCAGCCTGAAATGTCGATGTCCGCTTTCAGTTATTTAAAGATAGCCAGCTCATCCCAAATCGCATCAATACGCGCGGTAACTTCAGGATCTTTAACAATAGGACGACCCCACTCGCGTTGGGTTTCGCCCGGCCATTTGTTTGTGGCATCCAGCCCCATTTTTGAACCCAGCCCGGAGACCGGCGAGGCAAAATCCAGGTAGTCAATCGGCGTATTTTCAACCAGCACCGTATCCCGCGCAGGGTCCATACGGGTGGTAATCGCCCAGATCACATCATTCCAGTCGCGTGCGTTAACGTCATCATCGCAAACGATAACAAATTTCGTATACATAAACTGGCGCAAAAACGACCAGACGCCCATCATGACGCGTTTCGCATGACCAGCGTACTGCTTTTTCATCGTCACTACCGCCAGGCGGTAAGAACACCCTTCCGGCGGCAGATAAAAGTCGACGATTTCCGGAAACTGTTTTTGCAGAATAGGCACGAAGACTTCATTGAGCGCCACCCCTAATACCGCAGGCTCATCGGGCGGACGCCCGGTATAGGTGGAGTGATAGATGGCATCCTCACGCTGCGTAATATGCGTGACGGTAAAGACCGGAAAGTTATCCACTTCATTATAATAGCCCGTATGATCGCCATACGGCCCTTCCGGCGCCATCTCTCCCGGCTCAATGTAACCTTCAAGGATAATCTCGGCGCTGGCAGGCACTTCCAGATCGTTAGAAAGACATTTAACCACTTCAGTTTTCGTGCCGCGCAGCAGGCCCGCAAAGGCATACTCCGACAGAGTATCGGGAACTGGAGTCACGGCGCCAAGTATCGTCGCCGGATCGGCGCCCAATGCGACGGAGACCGGGAAACGTTCACCCGGACGCGCGGCTAACCACTCCTGAAAATCCAGCGCGCCGCCGCGGTGAGACAGCCAGCGCATAATCAGCTTATTTTTACCTATCAACTGCTGACGATAAATGCCCAGGTTTTGCCGCTCTTTGTGCGGACCACGCGTTACCGTCAGTCCCCAGGTAATCAGCGGCGCGGCGTCGTCCGGCCAACAGGTCATGACAGGAAGACGCGTTAAATCGACATCATCGCCAGACGCGATTTTCTGTTGGCAAGGCGCGCCGCGTAACCGTTTCGTCGGCATATTCAGCACTTGCTTAAACTGCGGCAGCTTGTCAAACAGATCGCGAAAGCCTTTCGGCGGCTCAGGTTCTTTCAAAAACGCTAATAATTTACCCACTTCCCGTAATGCGGAAACATCATCCTGCCCCATACCCATCGCCACGCGTTTTGGCGTGCCAAAAAGGTTGCACAGCACCGGCATGGCGTAACCTTTAGGATTTTCAAACAGCAACGCCGGTCCACCGGCACGCAGCGTGCGGTCAGCGATTTCCGTGATTTCCAGATGAGGATCCACAGGTAGCGTGATGCGTTTTAGTTCCCCCTGCTGCTCAAGTAGCGTCAGGAAGTCGCGTAAATCGTGATATTTCATGGCGTCCATTGTAGCCTCTTGGTAAGCGCATCATTATACGGCGTTCATCATCGGGATGCTGTATTTTTGTTAAATTAGCGTGAACTCTGGCAACCAACGCTAATCCAGATACGGCTTAAAGGATGAAGTGTATAATTAACTTCGCGCATGGCTTTTGCTATGCTTGCGCCCCGAACAAGCGGATAAGAGTCATTATGCAATCCTGGTATTTACTGTACTGCAAACGCGGGCAACTTCAGCGTGCTCAGGAACACCTCGAAAGACAAGCGGTAAGTTGCCTGACACCGATGATCACCCTGGAAAAAATGGTACGCGGAAAACGTACCTCCGTCAGCGAACCGCTCTTTCCTAATTATCTGTTCGTTGAATTTGATCCGGAAGTGATACATACCACCACAATCAACGCCACGCGCGGCGTCAGCCATTTTGTGCGCTTTGGCGCGCATCCTGCGATCGTGCCTTCCAGCGTTATTCATCAGCTTTCTATCTACAAGCCCGAAGGCGTTGTCGATCCTGAAACCCCCTATCCCGGCGATAGCGTCATCATCACGGAAGGCGCATTTGAAGGGCTGAAAGCGATTTTTACCGAACCGGATGGCGAAACGCGTTCGATGTTACTGCTTAATTTACTCAATAAAGAAGTGAAGCAGAGCGTAAAAAACACCGGTTTTCGCAAGATTTAGCTATCGTTCAGAATACGACCTCAAATAAGGTTCTGGCGTTGGCATCTGTCATCGCCGCTAACCATTGCGGATCTTCACCACGCCATAGCGCTATGCGCTCCAGGATGTGAGGCAGATACGCGGGCTCGTTGCGTCGTGACGTTGGTTTCGGCGTAAGATCGCGAGGCAACAGATACGGCGCGTCGGTTTCTATCAGTAGCTTTTCCGCTGGAATAAACGGTAAGAGTTCACGTAGCTCAAGCCCGCGTCGTTCGTCGCAAACCCACCCGGTAATACCGATATAGAGCCCTCTATCCACACAGGCCTGCATTTGCTGGCGTGAACCGGTAAAGCAGTGCAGTATTGCACCAGGAAGACTATCCAGCCAGGGATCAAGCAATGCCAGAAATCGCTCATGCGCGTCCCGGCAGTGCATAAAGATTGGCATCTGCAATTCGGCGGCAATTTGTAGCTGCGCCTGAAAGGCACGCTCCTGCTCCTGCGGCGTGGAAAAATTGCGATTGAAATCCAGCCCGCACTCACCGATAGCGACGACTTCCGGCTGGTTCGCCAGCGCAATAATGGCGTCTTCAGACGCAGATGACCACTGACTGCTGTCATGGGGATGGACGCCAGCCGTCGACCAACAATGGGGGTAGCGCCGCGCCAGTTTTAACGCCTGCTGACTTTCATGGATGTTCGTTCCGGTCAGTAGCATACCTTTTACTCCTGCCGCAAACGCACGGGCGACCACATCATCACGATCTTTTGCAAACTGGCTACTGGTTAAATTAACGCCAATATCAAACATGCTTGCCCCCATATGACAACCGCCCTGGCGGGCGGTTGTGTTTAGTCTTCAGTGTGCTCGGCCTTTTCGGTTTCGGCCTCGTTATCTTCGTCGCGCGTCCGTCGCTTACCGACATAAAAGCGTGAGCAGAAAACGCCAATTTCAAACAGGCAGTACATCGGTATCGCCAGCAACGTTTGCGAGAAAACATCTGGCGGCGTAAGCAGCATTCCCACAATGAATGCCCCGACCAGGATATAAGGCCGTTTTTTACGCAAATCTTCTGGCGTGGTGATGCCCATCCAGCACAGCAACACAATCGCCACCGGCACTTCAAAGGCTACGCCAAAGGCCATAAAAAGCGCCATGACAAAGCTAAGATAGCTGGCGATATCTGTCGAAACCTGTACCCCTTCCGGCGCCGTATGCGTCAGAAAACCAAAGGCCAAAGGGAATACGACAAAATAGGCGAAGGCCATACCAATGTAGAAAAGCAGCGAACTGGATACCAGCAGCGGTACGACCAGACGACGCTCATGCTTATACAGCGCCGGGGCGATAAAGGCCCAAACCTGGTACAAAATGACAGGCGCGGATAAGATCAAAGACACCATGAAGGTGAGTTTGATAGGCGTAAAAAACGGCGACGCCACATCCGTCGCAATCATTGTCGCCCCTTGCGGCATCTGTTTAATCAGCGGTGCGGCGACTAAATGATAAATATCATTGGCGAAATAAATTAACGCCAGAAAAATCAGAAGTACTGCGACGATGCAGTTTAGCAGGCGCTTACGCAACTCGATCAGATGCGTGATAAGCGGTTGAGTATCTTCTACAGCCATGTTTACGGTTTATCACTCGACGAGGGGGAAGATTCGACAACAGGCGCAGCGGATTTCTTCTCGGCGTCTATCGTGGCTACGGAAGCGGTTTCCGTCGACTCAGGCACGTTAGCTTTAACGGGCTCCGGCTTTTGTTCCGGCGCGCTCGCCTGTGTTTCAGCGGCGGCAGGGGTGACGCCCTCATGCTGCGTTTCGTTCCCTTTTACCACCGGGTTATGGATGGTATGCGCTTCATCGCTCGCTTGTTCGGGATCGTTAGCGCTGTAGGTGCGTTTCATCGACTCCGCCGCCTGACGCAGTTCATCCATAGATGCTTTCAGCTCGGGAGTCAGATTTTCCAGGCTCGCCTTTTCGACTTTTTTCAGACTGTCCTGGAACTCCTGAAGTTTCAGTTCCTGAGTCAGTTCATTCTGAACCGTTGTCGCAAGGGACCGCAACGCGCGAATCCAGCCCGCTACCGTTTTTACCGCTACTGGCAATCGTTGCGGCCCCAACACAATGAGGCCGATAACGAACACTAACAGCAGTTCGCTAAAACCGATATCAAACACGGATTATACCTGCTCTTTATCTTGGCTTTTAGCGTCTTCCTTTTTCGCTTCGCCTTGCTTATCCGCGATAGATTTAGCGGTAAAATCAGCGTCCTGACTGGTTTTATCCTGTTTGGCATCATCATCGCTCATGGCCTTTTTAAAGCCTTTGATAGACGCGCCAAGATCGGAACCGATGGAACCGAGTTTTTTGGTGCCGAACAGCAGTACGACGATAACGGCAACAATCAACAACTGCCAAATACTGATACCACCCATACATGTTCCTCTGTGATAGATGATGAATTAATAGGGCCGCATTATACACATTATCCTTCGCGCTGCCTCTTTGTTAGCCGCTTTCGCCCGCCCTATTCACATACTTTTACATACGACCGGGACGACATTGACTTGCGGCCTGAGTACTGCCTCGAGTGATAATATGTACCTGCGTGACACAACCGGCGTTGAGCGATAAAAAAATCTCAACGAGTTTTACGCCAGCCAACCAGCCAGACCACTACGCCGCCGACCATGAGCCAGCCAGGCATCAATCCCCATTCAGGGCGGTTGACGAGTAAGAATGACCCGCTCAGTAACAGCGTTGCGCCAATTCCCAATAAATAACGAGACTGACTTTGGCGCACATGGTTTACCTGTAACTCGCGCGCAATCTTATCAACACTGTGCTGTAAATATTTGCCCTGGCGCAAACTGTCGTACACCAGTTCAGGTATTTCTGGCATTTTTTCGACCCAGAACGGCGCTTTTTCTTTAAGAGCCCGCGTGAGAGCCGGAATACCCACCTGATCTTTGATCCAGGACTCAAGAAACGGTTTCGCCGTTTTCCACAAATCAAGCTGAGGATAAAGTTGCCGCCCAACCCCTTCAACATACAATAATGTTTTCTGCAACAACACCAGTTGCGGCTGGACTTCCATGTTAAATCGACGCGCTGTATTGAAAAGGTTTAACAACACATGACCAAACGAGATTTCCGCGAGCGGCTTTTCAAAGATAGGTTCACAGACGGTGCGGATGGCAAACTCAAAATCTTCAACGTTGGTATCTGGCGGAACCCAGCCTGAATCGACATGCAGCTCCGCCACCTTTCGGTAATCGCGATTAAAAAACGCGATAAAGTTTTCAGCCAGATAACGCTTATCTTCTTTGTTTAGCGACCCGACGATACCGCAGTCAATGCCGATATATTGCGGATTTTCAGGGTGTTCATGGCTGACAAAAATATTTCCCGGATGCATGTCCGCATGGAAAAAGCTGTCGCGGAAAACCTGGGTGAAGAAAACTTTAACCCCGCGTTCCGCCAGCAGTTTCATGTTGGTGCCGTTCTTTTCCAGCGCCGCCACATCCGAAACAGGAATGCCGTATATCCGCTCCATCACCATCATGTTCTGGCTACAGTAATCGGAGTACACCTCCGGGATATATAGCATGGGACTATTTTCAAAATTGCGGCGTAACTGAATCGCGTTGGCCGATTCCCGCAGCAGATTCAGCTCATCGATCAGCGTTTTCTCATACTCACGCACCACTTCCGTCGGGCGCAGACGACGCCCATCCGGCAACAGGCGTGGTACCCAGCGAGCAAGGCGATAAATCAGTTTCAGGTCTGCCTGAATTACCGGCAAAATATCCGGGCGAATGACCTTAATAACCACTTCTTTACCGTTTGATTTCAATCGCGCGGTATGTACCTGGGCGATTGACGCCGACGCTAAAGGCTGGATATCAAAGTCGTCAAACCAGGCTTCGACAGGTAGCCCCCCCATCGCCTCTTCAATCTGGGCTTTCGCCAGCCGACCATCGAATGGCGCGACTTTATCCTGGAGCAAAGCGAGCTGATCGGCGATTTGCGGCGGGAACAGGTCACGGCGCGTGGAGAGCATCTGACCAAATTTGATCCAGACCGGTCCCAGCTCTTGCAACGCCAGTCTTAATCGTTCACCCAGCAATTTATCTTTATGCCGGTTTGGCATCCAGAACAGCGAATAGCGCCATAATCGGAGTGGCAGTGTAAGACGCATTCGGGGGATGAGTTCATCAAGGCCGTAGCTTAAAAACGTGCGGATGATGAAATATAGGCGCCGTACTTCACCTGGCGTCATTTGGCCTCCAGTTTTTCCAGCCGTGTGGTCAGAGCATCTACGGCGCGCTCAACAGCCGCGGTTTCTTCGGCAAACCATGCGACTTCCAGCGGGCCAGGCGCCATACGCCACTCTTCAGTGATCGCTTCAGCGGCATAACGCTGCTGGCGTTGAAACCCGTGGCGCAGGAATTTAGCCCCGCCACGCACGACCTTACCGATACTTTCCGCCGCAATATCACCCGTGTATGGCGCCAACAGCTCCGCAGGATCGAATTCGGCGAGATCGGCGAGCGCCACAAAATTTTGCACGACCTGAATATCGCCCTGCACTTCCAGTTCGCCGCTGCGAATAAGCGCGGCCAGCTGCTGACGATCGCGTAGTTTTGGCAAAACGCTAGCTTGAGTGATTACCGTACAGTCCGCTTCGCCTTCCCATGCCCCCAGCACATCAACCTGGCGTTCGCTGAATACCAGGACTAATGGCGTCGAAAATCCCTTTAGTTTCACACACAGTACTTTTCCCTGTAAGCGCGTTCTGGCTGATTTCAGCGCTGGCGAACGATACAGAAACGTATTGAGGAGACCTTCAATTCCTGCGGTCACTAAGGGTTTAAAAGGCATTCCACCCTCCTAGAATTTATAACCACGGTGCAATGCCACAACGCCCGCCGTCAAATTGTAATAATCCACGCTCTCAAATCCGGCGTCCTGCATCATGGCTTTTAAGGTATCCTGATCGGGATGCATACGGATGGATTCCGCGAGATACCGATAGCTATCCGCATCGTTTGCGACCATCGAGCCAATACGCGGTAAAATATGGAAAGAATAGGCGTCATACGCTTTACTCAGCGGCTCAATGATAGGCTTGGAAAATTCAAGCACCAGTAAACGTCCGCCGGGTTTCAACACACGGAACATTGACCGCAGCGCTTTTTCTTTTTCCGTTACATTGCGCAAACCAAACGAAATGGTAATGCAATCAAACGTATTATCAGGGAAAGGCAGAGCTTCGGCATTCGCCTGCACATACTCTACGTTGCCGATCACGCCGATATTACGCAGCTTCTCACGCCCCATTTTGAGCATGGAATCATTAATATCCGCCAGGATAACTTTGCCAGTTTCCCCGACCATACGTGAAAATTTCGCGGTAAGATCGCCCGTACCACCCGCTAAATCGAGAACGGTTTGTCCACGACGCACGCCACTGCAATCAATGGTGAAGCGCTTCCACAAACGATGAATGCCAAATGACATTAAATCATTCATCACATCGTACTTTGACGCCACAGAATGAAAAACGTGGGCCACCATGTCAGCTTTCTGCTCTTTAGCGACGGTCTGAAAGCCAAAGTGCGTCGTTTCTTGTGAATCTTCCACCATCTCAGTGCCTGCTTATCGATAAAAATGTTCAAGAAGTGTAACAGATTGGGCCAATTTGCCCTACTCTGCGCCAGGACTAAACTACTCCGTATGGGTTAACTTAACTGCTGCTTCACCCGTTCATCATTGGGATAATGTTCATCCTGCCGCCCTTCAGGGATCGATCGTAAACGATATTCTTCATCTTGCGTAACGGCCTGTTCCGCTAAATCCGGATTAATCTCGCGTTTGATTTCCACGCCTAGCCCCCGGAAGGCCTCCGCCTGCGCCAAAACGTTGCCACGCCCCGACGCAAGTTTTTTCATCGCCTGGCGGTAGTTATCCTGCGCTTTATCCAGACTCTGACCGATCGCTGACATATCATCAACGAACAACCGCATTTTATCGTAGAGCTTACTGGCTCTGTCTGCGATGTGCTGCGCATTGCGGCTCTGGTGTTCATAGCGCCACAGGTTGGCGATTGTCCGTAACGCCACCAGCAGCGTCGTGGGGCTTACCAGCATAATGTTATTTTTTAGCGCCTCGGTTATCAGTTCGGGCTGTTTATCTAACGCCAGCAGGAAAGCGGGTTCTACGGGGATAAACATCAGAACATAGTCCAGCGAGCGGAGGCCGGGAAGCTGCTGGTAGTCTTTACGCCCCAGTAAGCGAATATGATTGCGCACCGAGGCGATGTGCTCTTGTAAAGCGGCCTCGCGCGTGTAGTCATCTTCAGCGTTAAAGTAACGCTCGTAGGCGACCAACGTCATTTTAGCGTCGATGACCACATCTTTGCCCTGCGGCAAGCGGACGATGACATCCGGCTGCATCCGCGAGCGCGCATCGTTCTCAATACTGACCTGGGTTTCGTATTCGTAGCCTTCACGCAGTCCGGATGCCTCCAGCACCCGCGCCAGCACAACTTCGCCCCAGTTTCCTTGCGCCTTATTGTCCCCTTTCAAAGCGCGCGTCAGGTTGATCGCTTCCTGCGCCATTTGCGCGTTAAGCTGCTGCAAATTACGAATTTCGTGCGCCAGCGTATGCCGCTCCTGCGCTTCTTTGCCAAAACTCTCCTGAACCTGGCGGCGAAAACCGTCCAGTTGCTCACGCAGCGGCGTCAGCAGGCTATTCAGGCTTTGTCGGTTTTGTTCGTCTACGCGACGATTACTGTGTTCAAAGATACGATTCGCCAGATTTTCAAACTGCTCGCTTAAACGCTGTTCGCTGTTGATCATCTGACGGATTTTGTCTTCCGCGTGTTGTTGAGTCGCTTCCAGACGGGTCGTGACTTCACGCAGATCGGCTTCCAGAGAGGTATTAATACTGTGCAGGCTACGCAGTTCGTTATTAAGTAACTCGCATTCACTGCGCCAGTGCGCTTCTTGCGCTAATTGCTGCCGGGCCGCGCTAAGTTCGATATCCAGCTCACGCCGTTCTTCGATAAGATCGGCGCGGATTTGATCGGCGTGCGCTTTCGTCGCCAGCCAGCCAATCACCGCCCCAGCCGCCAGCGCCACGACGGCGCTTATCATAAGAGTAATATCCACAACACCTCTCCTGGAACCACACTGTCCTGCACAAAATAGAATTGTGCTGTATAAACGTCCAGTTTAAAAGGGATTTCCTGCGAGGCGCCACGCAAAAAGAAAAGGCCGAACGCGTCGGCCTTTGCAAAAGAGAGGAGAATTACAGCAGACGACGGGCCGCTTCCACGACGATTTTCACCGCGTGGCTTTCAGTTTGTTTCATCGTTTCCGCATTCGGAATCTCTTGTTGGGTACGGTTGACGATAACGCCCGCCACCATACCTGCGCGTAACCCCTGGCTTGCGCACATGGTTAACAGCGTAGCGGATTCCATTTCGTAGTTCATTACGCCCATCGCCTGCCACTCTTCCATAGAGCCTTTGAAGCGACGCACAACGCGGCCAGAATAGGTGTCGTAACGTTCCTGACCCGGATAGAAAGTGTCGGAAGAGGCGGTTACGCCAACGTGAGTCGTGGCGCCAATCGATTTCGCGGCTTCAACCAGCGCAGTGGTGCAGGCAAAGTCCGCAACCGCCGGGAATTCCATCGGCGCAAAATGCAGGCTCGCCCCATCCAGACGAACGGATGCGGTCGTTACCAGAACGTCGCCGACGTTAATGTGCGGCTGAATAGCCCCCGTGGTGCCGATACGCAAGAAGGTACGAATACCCAGTTGCGCCAGTTCTTCCACGGCAATAGAGGTAGACGGGCCGCCGATACCGGTAGAGCAAACGATAACTGCTTTGCCATCCAGCTCAGCGCGCCAGGAGGTGAATTCGCGGTGAGATGCCAGCTTAACCGGCTTATCCATCAGCGCGGCGATCTTTTCCACACGCTCAGGATCGCCAGGGACGATGGCGAGCTGGGCCCCTTGTAAGTCGTTTTTGGTGAGGCCGAGATGAAAAACATCAGACTTGGACATATAAAACTCCTCTGTGAATCGGGTTTGTCAGAAGAAGCAAAGAGACACTTTACCTAAGGCATAAAGATATTTTCGTGACAGCCATCACTATGACGTAAAACAATTGCACTCGCTTACCATTAAAAAGTGATGCGCATCACAATAAATAATCAATATCGCCAGGCATTGCACAAAAGATAGCCGCTTTAAGGCAATGTGGTTTGTTACACACTGTCTATAGTTAAGATTGCGCTATTTTTTAAGGGTACGGAGAATACCATGACAACGACACATCCATCCGGCTTTGCACCTGCAGCTTCCCCACTTGCCCCTACGATGATTCATACGCCTGATGGGGCCATTAGCGCGGGGATAACGTCGATTCCCTCTCAGGGCGACGATATGCCAGCCTATTACGCCAGACCAAAAGCGAGCGACGGCGCGCTGCCTGTGGTCATTGTGGTACAGGAAATTTTTGGCGTACATGAACACATTCGCGATATTTGCCGACGACTGGCGCTGGAAGGCTATCTCGCTATCGCGCCGGAGCTCTATTTCCGCGAAGGCGACCCCAATGATTTCGCCGATATACCCACATTATTGAGCGGGCTGGTGGCTAAAGTACCCGATTCGCAAGTCCTTGCCGACCTGGATCACGTCGCCAGTTGGGCTTCGCGCAACGGCGGGGATGCGCATCGGCTGATGATCACCGGTTTTTGTTGGGGAGGCCGGATTACCTGGCTGTACGCCGCGCACAACCCACAGTTAAAAGCAGCGGTAGCGTGGTACGGCAAGCTGGTGGGCGACACGTCACTCAATTCGCCGAAGCATCCCGTTGATATCGCCACCGATCTTAACGCGCCGGTACTGGGTTTATACGGCGGGCAGGATACCAGTATTCCACAGGAGAGCGTGGAAACCATGCGTCAGGCGCTACGCGCCGCTAATGCGAAGGCGGAAATCGTGGTCTATCCCGATGCAGGGCACGCGTTTAATGCCGATTATCGTCCGGGCTACCACGAAGCCTCGGCGAAAGACGGCTGGCAAAGAATGCTGGAATGGTTCGCTCAGTACGGCGGGAAAAAAGGCTAACCACAGCGCATTACGATGTTTGTTGGGCCTACGAGACCGGAGTCGGTGTAGGCTCAACAAAGCGTCATCGCCACGTTAGCTATGCTTTACCACAGCATTTTTTATATTTTTTGCCGCTGCCGCAGGGACAGAGATGGTTACGACTGACGGCTCCTGTGTCTTTACGCGCGTCCTGCGCCAGCCAGCGCATGATCGATGCCATTGGATAGCCTTGCGCCAGCAGCTCCCGCCAGACATTCATATACGGCGTAACGTGCTGGAAAAAATGCTTATAGCCCGCACACAAGTAATTATGCGCAGGATGACCGGACGGCGAGACGGCAAAGCGATGCTTCGGACAGCCGCCATGACACGCAAAGCGGTAGTCACAGCGACGACAATCGGCGGTCAGGGTCTCCCGCTTGGCCTCGCCAAACGCAATAGCCCGCTCGCTATTATTTAAGGCTTTGATGCTGTGCTGGTGGATATTTCCCAGCAGATGCTCCGGGTAGACAAAGTGGTCGCAGTTGTAGAGATCGCCGTTCGACTCCAACGCGAAGGCATGTCCACAAGTCTCGGAATGTACACACAGTACCGGCTGCTGCGCCGTCCAGGCGGCTAACGCCACGTCAAACATCTGCACATAGACGCGGTCTACGTCGCGACGAACCCAGATATCAAAGATCTGGTTGAGAAATTCGCCATATTGCCACGACGGTACCGTCCATGGCGCCAGCGTCGCCGCGCTTTCGCCGGGCATCACCAGATTAAGTACCGATGAGTTATCGGTGCTCATTCGCTCTACCAGCGGGATAAACTGAATAAAACGCGATCCCGCCGCCAGAAGAAATTCGTAGACGTCTGCTGCATGACCGACGTTATGTTTTCCCACGACGGTTAAGGTATTAAAGTCGACATGGTGCGCTTTAAGCCGCGCCATTGCTGCGACGACCTGTTCATGAGTTCCTTTTCCAGCGCGATTAAGCCGATAGTGGTTGTGTAACGACGCCGGGCCGTCGATAGAGAGACCGATGAGAAAATGCTGTTCAGCGAAAAAGCGCGCCCACTCGTCATTCACCAGGATGCCGTTCGTCTGCAACGCATGAGTGATTTTTCGCCCATCGCCGTACTTTTCACATAATGCGACAACCCGACGGAAAAACGGTAGCCCCATCATGGTCGGTTCGCCGCCCTGCCAGGCAAAGTCAATGCGGTCGCCACTCTGCGCGGCAATATGCTGGCGTATAAATTGTTCCAGCGTCTCGTCCGACATTCGCCAGTTTTTATTGCGTTCCGGGTACAGCGCCTCTTTTTCAAGATAGAAGCAATATGTGCAATCAATATTGCAGATCGCGCCGCCGGGTTTGGCCATTACGTGACAACCTGCTACCGCCATGTCAGACATCTCCGTTAAAAAATAAGGTTCACCTGCGCCATGAGACAATGCGACGTTTATCGTCGCCAGGGAACATAACAGAATGGAAAACCTCGTTTTGTGCTATGAGAGCGCTGGGCGATCATGACAGGAAAAACGATCTGCGAGGCAATAAAAGCCGCCGCGCTGCTTCCGGGGACGCTATCCGCCTGGTTGTCATTCATACGGAGAACCTTTTTATTATCAAGATCGCCAAATAGCCAGATCCTGAAAAAGACAGCGCGGAAAATAAGATAAAGGGAAATGAGAAGAAAGAGGCGCTGTTAATCAGGTCAGACACGGGCGCTACCCGTCAAAGGGTAGCGCCGCATTGCTGCCGGATAAACGCAGCGGTCAGGATGGGCTATTTCGCCTGACGCAGATTATGCGCCGCTTTGACCATGTTCGCTAACGCCGCGCGGGTTTCCGGCCAACCGCGAGTTTTCAGACCGCAGTCCGGATTCACCCACAGGCGTTGTGCCGGAATACGCTGTGCCGCCTTCTTCAGCAGGGCTTCAATCCACTCGACGCTCGGCACGTTCGGCGAGTGAATATCGTACACGCCCGGCCCGATTTCGTTCGGGTAGTCGAACGCTTCGAACGACTCCAGCAACTCCATATCCGAGCGGGAGGTCTCAATGGTGATCACATCCGCATCCAGCGCGGCGATCGAATCCATAATGTCGTTGAACTCGCAGTAACACATGTGGGTGTGGATCTGGGTTTCATCCTTCGCCACCGCCGCGTTGATGCGGAAGGCTTCCACACCCCATTCCAGATAGGCGTCCCAGTCGCTGCGACGCAGCGGTAGACCTTCGCGCAGCGCCGGTTCGTCGATCTGAATAATCCCAATCCCCGCCGCCTCCAGATCCGCGACTTCATCACGCAGCGCCAGCGCAATCTGTTTCGCAATCGTTTCGCGGGTCACGTCTTCGCGGGGGAATGACCAGCAAAGAATAGTCACCGGGCCGGTCAACATCCCTTTTACCGGCTTGTCGGTCAGCGACTGGGCATATTTCGCCCACTCCACGGTAATCGGTGCCGGACGGCTGATATCGCCAATCACTACCGGCGGTTTCACACAGCGGGAGCCATAGCTTTGCACCCAACCATTCTGGGTAAAGACGAAGCCGTCCAGATGCTCGCCGAAGTATTCCACCATGTCGTTTCGCTCGGCTTCGCCGTGTACCAGCACATCCAGCCCTAAACGCTCCTGCTCGATGATAGCCTGTTTGATATGTTCGGCGATGCCGGTGCGGTAGTTATTCGCGTCGAGGTTGCCCTTTTTGAAGTCCAGACGCAGGCCGCGAATTTCCGTGGTTTGCGGAAACGAACCGATAGTCGTCGTCGGCCAGGCGGGAAGTTTAAAGCGGGCGCGTTGCGCTTCAGCGCGCACCTCATACGGATTCTCACGCTGGCTGTCCTGCGCGGTGATCGCCGCCAGGCGTTTTTCTACCGCGGCATTATGTACGCGGCGGGAGTGACGACGAGCCTGAATCGGTGCGCTCCATTCCTCAAGCGCCGCCGTTTCGCCGCTGTTCAGCGCATCGCGCAGCAACGCCAGTTCACCGCATTTTTGCAGCGCAAAGGCAAACCAGCTTTTAACTTCCGTATCCAGACGCGTTTCGACGCTGAGATCGATCGGGCTGTGCAGCAAAGAGCAGGAGGATGCTACCCACAGCGCGCGTTTGCCCACAATGGCGTTAATCTGCGCGTATTTTTCGGTCAAATCGGCGCGCCAGACATTACGCCCGTTAATCAAGCCTGCGGAGAGCAGCCAGTCGACCGGCAGACGTTGATGCAGTTCCGCTACATCATCTTTGCCATGAATGAGGTCAACATGTAGCCCCTGTACCGGTAGCGCGATAATAGTGTCCAGGTTTGGCGTCACGCCTTCAAAATAGGTCGTCAGCAACAGCTTCACCTGGCCGGCGAGCGCGTCGTAAGCCGGTTTGAAGGCATCCAGCCACGCCTGCGGCAGTTCCAGCACCAGCGCTGGCTCATCAATTTGGACCCACTCAATACCACGTTTTGCCAGTTCAGCCAGCACGTGCTGATACACCGGCAAAATGTCTTTCAGCAACGTCAGGCGGTCAAACGGCTCGCCTTTCACTTTACCCAGCCACAGATACGTGACAGGCCCCAGCAGTACGGGTTTGATCTTATGCCCCAGCGCCAGCGCTTCGTCCACTTCCTCCAGCAACTGTGTCCAGGTGAGTCTGAACTGCTGGCCTTTGCTGAACTCCGGTACTATGTAGTGATAGTTAGTATTAAACCATTTGGTCATTTCCGCTGCCGCCGCCGGTTCGCCGGTTGGCGCGCGACCACGGCCAATGCGGAACAGAGTGTCGATGTCCACGGAACCGTCGTTGTTCTGATGACGAGCCGGCACATTGCCTAACAGCAGGCTGGTGGTCAGAACATGGTCGTACCAGGCAAAGTCGCCTACCGGTAACAGGTCAATACCCGCTTGTTTCTGCTGCTCCCAGTGACGCGCGCGCAGTTCGCGCCCCACCGCCAGTAACGCTTCACGCGTTGAGTTCCCCGCCCAGTAGCTCTCTTGCGCTTTTTTCAACTCGCGACGCAGGCCAACGCGAGGAAAACCGAGGGTATGAGTCAATATTGTCATTTTACTTCCTCTAATTATATGTAAATCCTAAGTATTTTAAATTCAGGGAAGGCGGCAAGTTTGCTCATCCCCGGGAGCTTACATCAGTAAGTGACCGGGGTGAGGAAACGCAGCCAACGCACCATCAATTTAAAAGACGACGGATTTTGGACGTCTGGATGTTTACACATCCATAATGTAAAGGTACTGTATATTCCTCAAGCGCAATTTGTTCATGGCGAAGTGAAGGACTTTCATGATCGAAATTAAACATCTGAAAACACTCCAGGCATTGCGGAATAGTGGATCGCTGGCTGCCGCGGCGGCGGTGCTGCACCAGACCCAATCCGCTCTGTCTCATCAGTTCAGCGATCTGGAACAACGCCTTGGCTTCCGCCTGTTCGTGCGTAAAAGCCAGCCGCTGCGCTTTACGCCGCAGGGGGAAGTTCTGCTGCAACTGGCAAACCAGGTGCTGCCGCAAATCAGCCGTGCGCTGCAGGCGTGCAACGAACCGCAGCAAACTCGTCTGCGCATCGCTATTGAATGTCATAGCTGTATTCAGTGGCTGACCCCGGCGCTGGAAAACTTCCGTGCAAGCTGGCCGCAGGTAGAAATGGATTTCACATCCGGCGTCACTTTTGATCCGCAACCGGCCTTGCAACAAGGCGAGCTGGATTTGGTGATGACGTCGGATATTTTGCCGCGCAGCGGGCTGCATTATTCGCCGATGTTTGATTTTGAAGTCCGACTGGTGCTGGCGCCCGACCATCCGCTGGCCAGCAAAACGCAGATTACGCCGGAAGATTTAGCCAGCGAAACGCTGTTGATTTACCCGGTGCAGCGCAGCCGACTGGATGTCTGGCGACATTTCCTGCAACCGGCGGGTATCAGCCCGCTGCTGAAAAGCGTGGATAATACGCTACTGCTGATTCAGATGGTGGCGGCCAGAATGGGTATTGCCGCCCTGCCGCACTGGGTGGTGGAAAGCGTTGAGCGCCAGGGTCTGGTGGTGACCAAAACCCTGGGCGATGGTCTGTGGAGCCGCCTGTATGCCGCCGTGCGCGACGGCGACCAGCGTCAGGCGGTGACCGAGGCGTTTATTCGCTCGACGCGGGATCACGCCTGCGATCATCTGCCGTTTGTGCGGAGCGCGGAGCGACCCATTTTCGATGCACCCACAGCGAAGCCAGGATCACAGCCGCGCCTGTAATAAAGCTTGGCCAGTGGGGCTGCTGATGCCAGATGGCAAGATTAACCAGCAGTCCTGCGGGAACATGCATATTATTCATGATACCCAGCGTCCCGGCGTCTACCTGGGTAGCGCCATAGTTCCACATAAAGTAGCCAATGCCGGACGCCACCACGCCGAGAAACACCAGAATGCTCCATTGCAGCGTGGTTTCCGGCAGCTTTTGCGCGTTCCCCAACAGCGACCACGCCACCGCCGCCACCAAAAACGCTCCCAGATAGAACCACGCAAAGGCGTTGTGCTGCGGCATGGGACGGGTCTCCATCAGACGTTTATACCCCACCATTCCGATAGCGAAACTGATATTAGAAAGCTGCACCAGGAGCAAACCGACCCAAAAATGGTCGGTCACGCGATCGTAGCGAATAATCCCGGCGCCAATCACCGCCAGCAACGCGCTAAATGCATAGCCCCAGCGCAAACGACGCTGACTCATCACATCGTAAATCAGCGTGATATAGAGCGGCGTCAGAACGGTAAACAGCAGCAGTTCGGATACGGTCAGATAGAGGTAAGCATGGAAGCTCAACATATACATGATGCCAAGCTGCATCGCCCCCACCAGCATATACAGGCTGATGGTTTTTAGGTTGTGCCCGCGAGTACGCAAAAACGGCAGAAAAACGAGCGCCGCCAGCCCAACGCGTATCAGCACCGCGAAATAGCTATCGACATGCCCGGCAAGATACTCGCCAAATAGACTAAAGGAGAAAGCCCACAGGATAGTGGTAATGATGAGTAGCGCCACAATGGATGTCTCTTAAAACAGGGAACACCCATTGTAGCGGAGAGTGAAGTTGACAACTGGTCAACTAACAAACAATCACATCAGCGTAAGAAAAGATCGCGCAGGTAATGCGGCACGGCGTTATCCGCGTTGATGCCGATCACCTCAAGTTCGGGATACAGGTCTTTCAGACGCTGGTGCGCATTGCCCATGATGCAGCCTTTGCCCGCCATCGTGAGCATTTCAGCGTCGTTCATTCCGTCGCCAAAGGCGATACACTCTTTCAGGCTGTACCCCATCGCCTGAGCGACCGCTTCCAGCGCATGACCTTTCGACACTCCGCCCGCCATCACTTCCAGACAGGTTAGCGTAGAGAAGCTCACGTTTACCCGATCGCCCCAGCGCGCGTTAATCGCCTGCTCCAGCGGCAACAACTTTTCATGAGTGTCGCTGGTGAAAAACACTTTGCTGACGCCCTCCGGCTCCAGCAGCGCAGGCTCAAACAACGAGTAGTTAAATACCGCCTCTTTGAAAAAACGCATTTCATCGGGGCGATGACGATTCATAAACCATTCGTCGTCGCGATAAACGTTAGTCACGATGTCCGGGTTCGCATTCACCACGCCGAACAGGTCGCTGGCAATGTCGCTGTCCAGATTATGCGTAAAAACCAAATTCCCGTCGGTATCGTGCACTCGCGCGCCGTTGGAGGTGATCATGTAAGACTTGATTTCAAGATTATCGCGGATTTGCCCTACATCGACATGATGACGACCAGTGGCAAAGACAAAATGGATGCCGCGTGCGGTCAACAGCTTCAGAGTCTCTTTGGCATAAGGGGACAACGTATGGTCGGGGGAGAGCAGCGTGCCATCTAAATCAGACGCAACAACCTGATACATAATAAAATTTAACCTCTAAGCAAAGCGATTTCCGCTGGATAAATTAGGCTTGTTGAAAAATTCAACAATGGCGTTAAGCGCGACTGAGCGCATGGCGTCCTTTTCAAAAAGGATCTCATGGTACGCGCCTTTGATAACCAGCGGTTTTCCCCCTTCACAAGGGTATCCCGCCGCGGCGCGAATTTCACAAAAACGATCGTGGGTGCGGTTATCCACTACCCGCTCTTCTTCCGCCTGAATCAGTAGCGTAGGCGTCGTGTCATCGCTCGCCCCAGCCAGAACCTGCTCACCCGCCAGAATGCCTTCGCGTACCCAATGCCAGGTGGGGCCGCCAACGCGCAGCTGCGGCTCGTCGGCATAAAATCGTAAGTTGCGCTGATAACGCTGGCGGCTGTGGGTCAGCGCATTCATCCCAAACGGCAACGCCCGCCACTGACCGGTACCAATAGCGTAATCTTCACGGATACGCTGGTGCCCTTCAGCCCAGTCGAGAATATGGCGCACCATAAAGGAAGGCAAGCGTATCACAATACCAAACATCGGCGCGGTGAGCGCAATAGCGTCGCACCGCACACGATGGCGTTGCAGGAACAGAGTGGCTATCGCGCCCCCCATTGAGTGCGCCAGGATATAACGCTTACGCCACGGCCCCGGCTCAATTTCCTGCTGCCAGAACGCCGCTAAGTCCTCAACATAATCGTTAAAATGATCGACATGACCCCGATGCGGGTCCGATAACATCCGCCCGGAGCGCCCTTGACCACGGTGGTCGATGATGAAGATATCAAAACCGAGATGAAAAAGGTCATACGCCAGTTCAGCGTATTTTACATAACTCTCAATGCGGCCAGGACAAATGACGATCGTCCGATCGTTGGAATCATTCCGAAAACGGACAAAGCGCACCGGAATGTTACCCACGCCGATAAACTCCGCCTCTTCCCGCTGACGCCAGAAATCGGTCAGCGGCCCCATAGCAAAAGCGGCAAACGCATTTTCTCTTGTTTCCCAGTCATTTTGCTGCTGAAACATCGGGTTTTCGGCCTCGTTTACCAGGTAAAATCGTTTTTTGCGTCGTGCCTGACACAACACAGCGGCAGTAGCGTATTGTGGCACAAAAACAGACAACCAGGGAGTTTCGCATGACCTTTGAATGGTGGTTCGCCTATCTACTGACCTCAACTCTGCTGAGTCTTTCTCCGGGTTCAGGCGCCATCAATACCATGACGACGTCTATCAACCATGGATATCGTGGCGCAGCGGCTTCTATCGCCGGACTCCAGACCGGACTGGGGATACATATCGTACTGGTGGGCGTCGGACTGGGTACGCTCTTTTCGCGCTCTCTCCTTGCTTTTGAAATTCTGAAATGGGCTGGCGCGGCTTATCTTATCTGGCTGGGCATCCAGCAGTGGCGCGCCGCAGGCGCTATCGATCTGCATACTCTCGCCCAGACGCAATCGCGGGGTCGGCTGTTCAAACGGGCGATATTTGTCAATCTAACCAATCCCAAAAGTATTGTCTTTCTTGCCGCCCTGTTTCCGCAATTCATCATGCCGCAGCAACCGCAACTGGCGCAGTACCTCATTCTCGGCGTCACTACGATTGTGGTGGATATGATTGTGATGACCGGTTACGCCACGCTGGCGCAGCGCATTGCCGCCTGGATTAAAGGACCAAAGCAGATGAAGGCGCTGAATAAAGCGTTTGGTTCGTTGTTTATGCTGGTAGGCGCGCTCCTGGCGTCGGCAAGACACGCGTGATAGTCGTGCCGGATGATGTTTATCCGGCCCGGAGGTAAATTAGCGCGAAATAATCAGGTGAATACCAAAGCCCGCAAACAGAGCGCCGGCAAAACCATCAATCCATTTCGCCAGACGCTGATAGCCGCGGCGCATTTTCGGCAGCGCGAACAGGCTGGCGACTACGGTAAACCAGGCCAGCGTTTCCAGGGTAATTAACGCGAAAATACCCCAGCGCGCCGCAGCGCCGACGTTATCGCCGACAAACAGTGAAAAAACGGAACCAAAATAGATAATCGCTTTAGGATTCGACAGATTGGTCAACAGCCCTTTGAGAAAACTGCGCCCGCTCTGCGCCAGTTCAATGTGCGGAGAAGACGCCGCCGCATCCTGTTTTTTCAGCGCGCCGCGCAGCATCTGATAGCCCATCCAGCACAGGTACAGGCCGCCGCCTACCATAATGATCGTATGCAGCCAGGCCATTTTTTCGATGATGAGATGCAGGCCAAGCAGCGCCACGCCCGCCCATACCATCACGCCGCAGGTAATGCCCAGTACGCCCATCATCGCTTCTTTACGCGAACGGCTGACAGCAGTTTGAGACACGAAGAAAAAGTCGGGGCCGGGGCTCATTAGCGCAACGATGTGCACCATTGCCACGGTGAAAAATAGCATCATCATAAAAATGGCTCGCGGGGAAATAGTTCAGTGAGTCACCATCCTGGCACTTTTTTGCCGGGCTGACTACTCTTCGTCATCACCATCGACATGCGCGCGGATGAGCGCCATGAATTCTTTCCCGAAGCGCTCCAGTTTGCGCATCCCAACCCCGTTAACGCTTAACATCTCGCTGGCGGAAACTGGCATCTGTTCCGCCATTTCTATCAGCGTGGCGTCGTTAAAGACCACATACGGCGGGATATTCTCTTCATCAGCGATAGCTTTACGCAGCTTGCGCAACTTAGCGAACAATTTGCGATCGTAATTACCGCCGAACGATTTCTGCATCACGCGGGGTTTGAGGGCGACGATGCGCGGCACCGCAAGCTTTAGCGGAACGTCTCCACGGAGTACCGGACGCGCGGCATCCGTCAGCTGTAATGCGGAGTGCTGCGCAATATTTTGCATTACCAGCCCCAGATGAATGAGCTGGCGAATCACGCTCACCCAGTGCTCATGGCTCTTTTCGCGTCCCATGCCATAAACCTTGAGTTTGTCATGACCGAAATCGCGGATGCGTTGGTTATTCGCGCCGCGGATCACCTCGACAACGTAGCCCATGCCAAAACGCTGGTTAACCCGACCAATGGTAGAAAGCGCAATCTGGGCATCGTTTAAGCCATCATATTGTTTGGGCGGATCGAGACAGATATCGCAGTTGCCGCACGGTTCTTGTCGGCCTTCGCCAAAGTAATTAAGCAATACCAGGCGGCGGCAGGTTTGCGCTTCGGCAAAAGCGCCCATCGCATTCAGTTTATGCCGTTCAATATCCTGAAGCTGTCCGGCTGGTTTCTCTTCCAGACAACGACGTAGCCAGGCCATGTCAGCCGGATCGTAAAATAGCATGGCTTCCGCAGGCAGTCCGTCGCGCCCGGCGCGGCCCGTTTCCTGATAGTAGGATTCAATATTGCGCGGGATATCGAAATGCACGACGAAACGTACGTTAGGTTTGTTTATGCCCATTCCAAAAGCGACGGTCGCCACCACGATTTGCAGATCGTCGCGCTGAAATTTTTCCTGCACATCGGCGCGAATAGCGTTTTCCAGCCCCGCATGATAGGCCGCCGCGCTAATGCCGCGACTTTGCAAGCGCGCGGCGGTATCTTCCACTTTCGCCCGACTGTTGCAGTAGATGATACCCGATTTGCCGCGTTGCTCCTGAACATAGCGCATTAGCTGGTCGAGCGGCTTAAACTTCTCCATCAGCATGTAGCGGATATTCGGTCGGTCAAAGCTACTGATCTGGATTAACGGATCGTTAAGCCCAAGCAGACGAATAATATCCTGGCGCGTGGTGTCGTCGGCGGTGGCGGTCAATGCCATAAACGGCAAAGCGGGAAAACGCTGGCGAAGCTGACCGAGCGCCGCATATTCCGGACGGAAATCATGTCCCCATTGCGAGATACAGTGCGCTTCATCCACCGCCAGCAATACCGGATTCCAGTGCGCCAGATGATCAAGAAAGTTGTCCAGCATCAGGCGTTCCGGCGCAATATACAGCAGACGAATCTGTCCGGTACGGCACCCCGCCATCACCTCAAGCTGCTGCTCGCGGCTTTGAGTGGAGTTCAGGCAGGCCGCCGCCACCCCGTTCGCCAGTAGCTGATCGACCTGGTCTTTCATCAACGAGATCAGGGGCGAAACGACGACGGTCAATCCGTCCAGCAACAACGCGGGGATTTGATAGCACAGAGATTTGCCGCCGCCGGTGGGCATGACGACCAGACAGTCGCGACCGGAGAGCGCAGTATCAATAATCGCTTCCTGGCCCGGGCGAAACTGTTGGTAGCCAAAGGTTTCCTGTAAAACCTGTTTGGCCCCTGATTCCAGATTCAACACTTCCGCCTGCGCCACATTAACCCCGTTCACCATAAATCAAAACAGGCGCTATTTTCAGCGCCTGCGAGAGAAACTGCAATGTTTAAAACACAATCCAATCAGAAGATATCGTTAAGCATCACGCCGACGCCGACACGTGTCTGATTAAAATTATAGTCGATCAGCGATTCGCCATAGCCGCTGTACACCTGGGTATAAAGCCGGACATGTTTGGTGACCGGATAGCTTAATCCAACTTCCGCGCCGCCGTAGCCTGTATTCCAGTTGTACTGGCCTTTGGCGCTTAATACCGCCTCGCCCAGGTGATAACCGATTTTAAGCTGGTAATAACCCATATATTTGGTGATGTCCGGATTATCATCGGTACTGCCAATCACGTACCACGGTTTAACCTCTACCAGCCAGTTACCGTTTTCGGCCATCAGACGGGTATACAGACGGTTCCAGCTACGCGAGGTGGGGTCCGAACGTCCGTTAGAGTCATGGTTGTAGCCCATCTCTACGTCGCGCAGCGTCCAGCCGGCAAAGCGATAATCGGTAGCAAAACCAAGAAAAAGCTGCGGTTCGTAGTTGGTTTCGCGAAACGGCGAAGACTCTTTACTGTTGGAAAGCTGCCACCAGGATTTCTGCGTATAGGAAGCGCCCAGTACCGAGTTCGGCCCCAGTATTCCGCGCCACAGCGGAAACGCCAGGCTCAACTGAAACTTCACTTCATCTTTACGTGCGTTTTCAGACCAGTTGTAGGTACTTATGGCCTCTTTGTTCAGATCGCTGGTGTTCGTGTAGATCAAGTAGTTCGTGTCATAGGGGTAAAGCGTAAAAGGGTTATCATGCTCCTGTAGCATGTTAGCGATGATACTTCCCCGTACTGCAGGCGCATCATGAACCTCTTTTATCGTAGCTTCTTGTGCATATGCCGCTAATGGCAGTAGCGTGGCTGGCAACAACCCTCTCAAAATCGCCCGCATTCTTGACGTTCTCCTGACGAAGTATTTTCAGCTTGAATCATTCTCTGCCAACCATTTTTACATATTTACACACATAGCCGTTAGTTATCCCTTCTTAAAGTAGAAAACAACAATTAAGAAGCATAATATCAACATTTCATTAACCAATGAGGTGTCAGGAATCTATGTCCGCTGTACTTACCGCTGAACAAGCTCTGAAATTAGTGGGTGAAATGTTTGTCTACCACATGCCGTTTAATCGGGCGTTAGGGCTGGAGCTGGAACGCTATGAAAAAGCGTTCGCCCAACTGGCCTTCAACAACCAGCCGATGATGGTCGGCAACTGGGCGCAAAGCATTTTACACGGCGGCGTGATCGCCTCTGCGCTGGATGTCGCCGCCGGACTGGTATGCGTCGGCAGCACGCTAACTCGCCACGAAACCATCAGCGAAGATGAACTACGCCAGCGCCTGTCGCGGATGGGAACGATTGACCTGCGCGTCGATTACCTGCGTCCGGGCAGAGGCAACCGCTTTACGGCCACCAGTAGCCTGCTGCGCGCAGGGAATAAAGTGGCCGTCGCCCGCGTGGAATTACACAATGAAGATCAGCTGTACATCGCCAGCGCCACCGCTACTTATATGGTGGGATAAAAGCAGGTAAACTGTTGTTACACTTCAGATACGAGTTTTCCGGATGGACGCAAAACAAACACGGCAGGGCGTATTACTCGCTCTTGCCGCCTATTTTATTTGGGGGATCGCCCCCGCATATTTCAAGCTGATCTATTACGTTCCCGCAGATGAGATCCTGACGCACCGCGTGATTTGGTCATTTTTCTTTATGGTGGCGCTGCTTAGCGTCAGCCGGCAGTGGCGACAGGTTAAGCGTTTACTGAAAACGCCAAAGAAGATTTTCCTGCTGGCCCTGTCCGCCGTACTGGTCGGCGGTAACTGGCTATTGTTCATTTGGGCGGTAAATAATCACCATATGCTGGAGGCCAGCCTGGGTTATTTCATTAATCCGCTGGTTAACATCTTGCTGGGGATGATTTTTCTTGGCGAACGCTTCCGTCGAATGCAGTGGCTGGCGGTGATTCTGGCGGTGTGCGGCGTGCTGGTGCAACTCTGGACCTTTGGCTCGCTGCCGATTATCGCGCTGGGGCTGGCGTTTAGTTTTGCGTTTTACGGCCTGGTGCGTAAGAAGATCGCCGTTGAAGCGCAGACGGGTATGCTGGTCGAAACGCTATGGCTGTTGCCGGTCGCCGCGATTTATCTGTTTGGCATCGCCGATAGCCCTACCAGCCATATGGGGCAAAACGCACTATCGTTGAACTTGCTGTTAATGGCGGCGGGTGTGGTC
The DNA here is from genome assembly GCF_046550775.1 of Salmonella sp. SAL04202. NCBI lineage: Bacteria > Pseudomonadati > Pseudomonadota > Gammaproteobacteria > Enterobacterales > Enterobacteriaceae > Salmonella > Salmonella sp. SAL04202. The sequence continues at coordinate 35,486 of NZ_JBGDXK010000008.1, forward strand.
ACTACGATTCCGCTGCTGTGCTTCACCGGAGCGGCTACGCGTCTGCGTCTTTCTACACTGGGCTTTTTCCAGTATATCGGCCCAACGCTGATGTTTTTACTGGCGGTGACGTTTTATGGCGAAGTGCCGGGCGCGGATAAGATGGTGACATTTGCGTTTATCTGGGTCGCGCTGGCGATTTTCGTGATGGATGCGATTTATACGCAGCGGCGTAAGCATTAAATAATAAAATGGCAGCTATTATCTGGCTGCCATTTTATGTTATTTCTTTTTAGTAAATAGCAATACAATAAATAATATAATATTTGTTACTGGAAACACGCCCAACACACCAATAAACTTATTCCAACCAACAAACGTTAAATAACGGGCATGGATCTGGCAAAAGCCGAATCCCAACGCTATTCCAATCCCCCTCAAATTTAATGAAGTACAAATCGACAGTACAACGAGTAGGACAATAGCAATCACCCACCATCCAATCCAGGCTTTAATGAATTCGGCTTTAGAAAAAGGGTCTTTACCAAAATAAACTTGCCAGAAATTTTTCTCTTGCATTTTATGAAATCCATTCATTGAAATTGTTAATTACCAGATAATATATTTAATTATTATCTATTGCTGTGCAACGTAATTATCATGCCATTATTTACCATTACTGTCATTAGAAAATTCAGTGTGATATATTTACATGTGAGACCTGAAGTTGGTTATCAATATGGAAAAAATAATATGATTAGGATTATTAAAGATATTTTTCACCCTTCCCCCAAGGATACATTGAAGCGAGCAAAGTTTGTTATTTATACATTATCATCATGGATAATATTATTTACTATAATGCCTAAAAACCAATATCTTGATTTAATATTTATTATTGTCAATACCTATATCCATATTAATATTGGCGCGAAGAGAATCAGAGATTCAGGTTGCAGGGCACTTTATTTCATCGCATTGTCTATAGGTGTAAATGTCTTCTGTACAGTCAGTGTCGCACTCAATGGGGCTGATTGCGATAATATTGGTATACAACTCAATATTGCCTGGGTAATACTCACAACACTACTGTTATCTTTCATCGCTTCTTCAAAACAAGAACTTTCCTCATGATGAAGAACTTCCAACGGACTGGCGGTTAAATCGCCAGTCCGTTGATTTTACAACCAGTTCTTGCGCTTAAAGTACAGATACGGCGCAAGCCCCGCCAGAATCATAAAGATAATCGCGCCTGGATAACCAAAGCTCCACTTCAGTTCCGGCATAAACTCGAAGTTCATCCCATAGCTGGAAGCGACCAGCGTCGGCGGCAGGAACACCACGGAAACCACCGAGAAGATTTTGATAATGCGGTTCTGCTCAATGTTGATGAAACCCATCGCCGCCTGCATCAGGAAGTTCACCTTCTGGAACAGCGATTCATTGTGCGGCAGCAGAGATTCGATATCGCGCAGGATCTCACGCGCCTGCTCCAGCTGTCCGCCCGGTAAGCGCGCCTTGCGCACCAGGAAGTTCAGCGCGCGCTGGGTATCCATCAGACACAGGCGTACCTTCCAGCCGATATCTTCCAGCTCCGCCAGCGTGGAGAGCGCTTCGTCGTATTCATCGCCCTGATGCCCTTCCATAATGACGCGGCTCAGTTTTTCCAGATCGCTGTAGATGTTTTCGATTTCATCCGCCAACTGTTCAATTTTGGTTTCGAACAGATCGAGCAGTAGTTCATAAGCATTACCGTCGACCATCGCCTGGCTGCGGGCGCGCATACGATACAAACGGAAGGCGGGCAGTTCGCGTTCACGCAGCGTAAACAGACGGCCATCGCGAATAGTGAATGCCACCGTAGAGTTACCGGCATGATCTTCCGCATCTTCGAAGAAGAAGAAGGAGTGGATATGCAGTCCGTCTTCATCTTCAAAGAAGCGCGCGGATGCTTCGATATCTTCCAGTTCAGGACGCGTCGCCAGACTCTGGCCCAGCTCAGATTGTACGCGCAATCGCTCGTCGTCGTCCGGTTCGACCAAATCGACCCATACGGCATCAATCAGGCTTTGTGACTCCTCGACTTCCAGCCGGGTCAGTCGGTTTTTTTCCAGTTGAAATGCGCTCAGCATGACCGGGACTCCCAATGCGTAAAAATATCGGACAGTTCAGATGGGCACACAGAAACAAATTGGGTTTCAGACCATTAAACAGCCTGACTCAACGCGACGGGAAAAAATGAAAGGTCGCTGACAACCGCTAAGGCTATCAGCAAAAAGGGATAGCCTTAGGAGTTGATCCTGGATGACAGGATAATGAGCCAGTATCTACTGGGTGTGTCCAAGGCGAATGTCCTCTTAGCGTAATCGTGGGCGCATGTTACGCCAGCAAAAATTTGCCGTCAACACGCAACGAAACGCGAAAAAGCAATAATTTCCCCTTATGCAGAAAGGTTAGCAGAGTGAGAGTATTTATCTATGATTTCAGAATATTAACATCAATATATCGCCGGATGGCGGCTTCGCCTTATCCGGCCTACAAATCAAAATGTTAGCCAGCGCGTAGGCCGGATAAGAGGCGTCATCCGGCAATATGAGAGTCGGTCAAACCGTTTCCAGCTTCGCATATGCGGCAACCAGCCATTTGATCCCTTGCCCCTGAAAAGCCACCTGCAACCGGCTATGTTCGCCGCTGCCCTCCAGGTTGACAATAGTTCCCTCGCCGAACTTCGCATGGCGCACGCGTTGGCCGAGTTTGTAGCCTGTGTCGTTTTCCGCCAGCGGCGTTCCCATTCGTTGATGGCTCACCGGACGACTGACGGTGGCGCGCAGACGGACCTCTTCCACGCACTCCTCCGGCAACTCGCCGATAAAACGCGACGGGCGATGGTAGACCTCTTTACCGTACAGACGACGCGTTTCCGCATAGGTTAGCGTCAGTTTCTGCATGGCACGGGTAACGCCGACGTAGGCCAGACGACGCTCCTCTTCCAAACGCCCGCCCTCATCCAGCGACATCTGGCTGGGGAACATGCCCTCTTCCATGCCGACAATAAACACCTGCGGAAACTCCAGGCCTTTGGCCGAGTGCAGCGTCATCAGCTGTACCGCATCCTGCCAGGTATCCGCCTGCCCCTCGCCCGCTTCCAGCGCCGCGTGAGAGAGGAAGGCCTGCAACGGCATCAAATCTTCATCTTCGTCGTTGTAGCTGAACTGCCGCGTCGCCGTCACCAGTTCCTCTAAGTTTTCGATGCGCGTCTGGCCTTTCTCGCCTTTTTCTTGCTCATACATGGTGCGCAGGCCGGAATCTTTGATCACCCGGTCAGTCTGCACATGCAGCGGCATGTCGGCGGTTTCCTGCGCCAGGGCGTCGATCAGTTCCATAAAGCGTTGCAGCGCGCTGGCCGCACGCCCGGCCAGGGCTTTTTCCTGTAACAATTCACGGCACGCCTGCCACAATGTTAGCTGGCGATCGCGCGAGGTCTGACGCACCACGTCCAGCGTGCGGTCGCCGATACCGCGCGTTGGGGTATTCACCACGCGTTCAAAGGCGGCATCATCGTTGCGATTGGCAATCAAACGCAGATAAGAGAGCGCATCTTTGATCTCCTGGCGTTCGAAGAAGCGCATCCCGCCGTAAATCCGGTACGGCATACTGGCCTGTAATAACGCTTCTTCCAGCACGCGCGACTGGGCGTTGCTGCGATAAAGGATGGCGCATTGCGCAAGCGCGCCGCCGTTGTCCTGCCAGGTTTTGATACGGTTAACCACAAAGCGCGCTTCATCCAGTTCGTTGAAAGCGCAGTACAGAGATATCGGTTCGCCGTCAACGCCGTCAGTCCACAGCTTTTTACCCAAACGCCCGTTGTTGTTTTCAATCAGAGCGTTCGCCGCGCTAAGGATGTTGCTGGTCGAGCGGTAATTCTGCTCCAGACGAATGGTCTGCGCGCCGGGGAAATCATTGAGGAAGCGCTGGATGTTCTCTACCTGGGCCCCGCGCCAGCCGTAGATCGACTGGTCATCGTCGCCGACAATCATCACCTTACCGGTATCGCCCGCCAGCAGACGAACCCAGGCGTACTGAATGTTGTTGGTATCCTGGAATTCGTCCACCAGGATGTTAGTAAACCGCTCGCGATAGTGTTGCAGGATGTGCGGCTTGTTCAGCCATAGTTCATGAGCGCGCAGCAGTAGCTCGGCGAAATCCACCAGACCAGCGCGATCGCACGCTTCCTGATAGGCCTGATACACCTTCTGCCAGGTCTGTTCCACCGGGTTGCCATAGCTTTGAATATGGTGCGGGCGTAGCCCTTCGTCTTTCTGGCTATTGATGTACCACATCGCCTGACGCGGCGGCCACTGCTTCTCATCAAGATTCATCGCCTTAATCAGGCGTTTAAGCAAACGCATCTGATCTTCGCTGTCGAGAATCTGGAAATCCTGCGGCAAATTAGCGTCCATATGATGCGCGCGCAGCAGGCGGTGCGCCAGACCGTGGAACGTCCCTACCCACATTCCGCCCTGGCTGGTCCCCATCAACTGGCCAATACGATGGCGCATTTCCGCCGCCGCTTTGTTGGTAAAGGTCACCGCCATGATGGAGTATGGCGAGTTGTTTTCTACGCTCAGTAACCAGGCGATACGGTGCACCAGCACGCGGGTTTTCCCGCTTCCCGCGCCCGCCAACACCAGCATGTTGCTACGTGGCGCGGCCACCGCTTCGCGCTGTTTATCATTAAGGCTGTCGAGCAGGTAAGAAACGTCCATTGGCACCGCCGCGTAAAAACATGAAAACTAAAAACGCCCGGTGGCGCTTCGCTTACCGGGGCTACTTATCGTAGGGCGGATAAGCATAGCGCCATCCGCCAGAATAACTGGGAATTTATACAGAACTACTGGTGATTATATCAGCGAGGTGAGAGATGCCAACCGCGAAATTTCGATATGCGGCAGTAAACGGCTGTCCTGCGTCCGCATCAGGTCGGCATTTTCAGGTTTAATCCAGCAGGCCTGCATCCCACAGCGAATAGCGCCAGCCACATCGGTAGTCAGATCGTCGCCGACATGCAGGATCTCGCCGATCGGCACATGCAGCTTTTCCGCCGCCAGGAAATACATGTCGCTAAACGGCTTGGAACGCCCATCCGGGCCGGCGCGCAGTACAAACTTAAAGTAATCGCCGAGGCCAAACAGTTCCGGCTGGGCGTTGCCGTTAGTGATCGCCACCAGCGGCCATTTTTTCGCAAGCTGCTGTAACGTCTCATGGGTAGCCTGCGGAACCTCAATCTGGCTGCGCCATTTGGCAAAATGCATCATCGCCGCATTCGCGCCGGCAATGGCCTCCTGTGCCGATAATCCCGCATCCCGCATGGCCTGCTCTATCGCACGATGGCGCCAGCGGGTAACGTCATGATAGATTTCCGGCTCCGCTTCACGCACCGCCTGCCGTATCCGCTGTAAATCGACGTTTTGAAACGAACGTAGCGACGGGTGATAATTTTGCATAAAAGCGAGCGCTTCCTGCTCAGTACGCAAAATCACCGGACGGTTATCATAAAGGGTATCATCCAGGTCAAAGGTGAGCGCGGCAATACGCCCCAAAGGCCGGTAAAAACGCATTATTTCCCCCGTTTAGCGCGCGGATGCGCCGCGTCGTACACTGAAGCAAGGTGTTGAAAATCAAGATGAGTATAAATTTGGGTGGTGGAAAGGTTGGCATGACCCAGCAGCTCTTGCACGCCGCGCAGATCGCCGCTCGATTCCAGCATATGGGTCGCGAACGAATGGCGCAGCTTATGTGGATGCACGTGGCTGTTTAGCCCCTGCTTTATGCCCCATTCGGCGAACCGTTTTTGGACATTGCGCGCGGAGATACGCTTGCCGAGCTTCGACAGGAATAACGCCTCTTCATCGCTGGCGAACAGGCCGCGCAGATCCAGCCAGTGCTCAATCCACGTCACCGCGTTACGGCCAATCGGCAGGCGTCGCTCTTTGCTGCCTTTACCCATTACCCACACTTCGCCGGTATCAAGATCGAGGTGCTTTATATCCAGGCCAACCAGTTCGGATAAACGCAGTCCCGCGCCGTACATGACCTCCAGCATCGCCCGGTCTCGTACGGCGAGCGGATCGTTAAGATCGATGTCCAGCAGGCGGTTAACGTCGTCGACATCAATATTTTTCGGCAGATGACGCGGCGCTTTCGGTGCGGAGACGCCCTTCGCCGGGTTAGCTTTCAATTCGCCCTGACTGACTAACCAGTCAAAAAAGCTTCGCAATGCCGAGAGACGTAGCGCCAGACTGGCAGGGCCAAGCCCTTTGCGCCGACTGCGCACCGCAAAACTGCGCACAATCGCAGCGTCACATTGTTGCCAGCTTTTCAGCCCGGTTTCTCCGGCTAAAGCGATAATGGCATCAAGCTGACGCTGGTAGTTCAGCAGGGTAATGGGGCTAAGCTGGCGCTCCACGCCTAAATAGCGCAGGAACCGCGAGACATCCTGAGAAAGCGCGACATCCGTCATACGCGTTTAATCCAGCGTTCCAGCAGTTCCGGCAGCATCAGCGCGATCTCCTGTAAAAGCTGCGTCCCCTGCCCCGGCTGATAGTGGTGCGGGTCACGGCTGCTGAAGAGAATCACCCCGAGGTCGCCATCGCTGCCCATCATCGACATGGCTACCGAGCCTACAGCCTTCGCCTCCGGCAAGACCACCAGCAGTTCCGGGCCGTTTAGCGGGCCAAGATAATGCTGCGACTGTCCCAGTCGTTGAATACGCAGCGGCTCGAAGGCCTGACGGTTTAAAGCCAGATGCGTATAGCGCGATGGCGCGCCAAGACGCCACCGATCCGGGAACAAACGCAGCGTCGCGCCGGCAAGCCCCAAATCGCGCGCCCAGCGGTGAAACCGCACCAGCATCTCATCCAGACTATCCGCGGCGACCAGACGGCTTTGCAGATGCAGCAAGCGATAAAACAGGCTTTCATTGGCATGAGCCTGTTCCATCAGCAGCGTCATATTTTCTTCAAGCACATTGATGTGATTACGCGCGCGGGCCATATGCCACTCAACGAGCGAAACCGTTCCCCGCACGGGATGTGGAACACGCATCGCTTCCACGGCATGGGCGTTACGGATAAAAAACTCAGGGTGGTGGCGCAGGTAATCGACGACCGCTCGATCGTCCAGTTCCGTGAGCGTTTCCTGTAGTTCTTCCTCTGGTTGCTTCATAAATGGATAAATCCGTCGTAGATATGTGCCGCCGGACCAGTCATGTATAACGGATGACCCGGACCTTTCCAGGCGATATCCAGCCGACCGCCCGGTAATTCCACGCGTACTTCTTCAGCCAGCAGCCCCTGCTGAATCCCCACGGCAACGGCAGCGCACGCGCCGCTGCCGCACGCGCGGGTCTCCCCTGCGCCGCGTTCATAGACTCGCAGCCGGATATGCTCACGTCTTACAACCTGCATAAAACCAATGTTGGCGCGTTCCGGAAAACGCTCATGGCTTTCCAGAACCGGCCCCAGTGTTTCAACGGCCGCCGTGTCGACGTTATCAACCTGAATGACACAGTGCGGATTGCCCATTGAAACCACGCCGCACAGTATGGTCTGTTCCGCCGCTCGCATAATATACGTCTTTTCCGCTTTGTTGGCGCGAAAAGGCACCTGCGCGGGTTCAAAGTTTGGCTCCCCCATATTCACCCGCACCAGTTCATCTTCCGTGACGCTCAGTACCATCCGGCCATTCGCGGTACTAACCCGAATGTCGCGTTTATTGGTTAGCCCTTTCAGGCGAACAAATCGCGCGAAACAGCGCGCGCCATTGCCGCACTGCGAGACTTCACTGCCGTCGGCGTTGAAGATGCGGTAATGAAAGTCCAACTCAGGATCATAGGGCGGCTCAACCACCAGCAGCTGATCGAACCCTACGCCCAGGTGTCTGTCGGATAGCCGACGAATCAGTTCCGGCGAAAAAAAGACATTCTGCGTTACCGCGTCGACGACCATAAAATCGTTGCCAAGGCCATGCATTTTAGAGAATTGCATCATTCACTCCGTTCACGCGGGGACAGAAAACTATCCTCAGTAATTGACCTGGGACGGGCCATCTCCCGTTGCGCGATCGTTCTTATCGGGCATCGTGGACTGCGTTTGCGAATCGACTTTTTTCGTCGGCGGCGGCGCATTTTTATCGGCTGGCGGGAAATAAAGCGGCCCTTTCAAACCGCAGCCCGTCAGGCTGAACAGAGTCAGAAGTACAGCGAGTGTCTTAAACACGTTTTTCATTATGGATTGCCTGTAAGTTCATGCTTTCTATTTTCTATCATCGCAGGAGAAGGCGTAAAAGCAAGCGTTTAGGGGCCCTTTATAAAATCTGAAAAGCGGCGCGTTGCCATGATTATTGCGCATTTACATCAGGGAACATGCTTTGCTAATCACTTTAGGTTTACGTACCACGTCCGGATGACCTTATGCAATATCGTAATTTGTTTTGCCTTTTTTCGCTTTCACTTCTGCTGCCTCCCGCCTGGGGATGCCGGCTGAGTGAATCTCCGCACAATGTTTATCAACGGCAAGGCAGCGGCGTGGTTTATCTCCAGCCAGAAGAGGAGAACAATCTTTCGTTGCCGGAGGTGAATTTCAAACGCCTGCGTCGGTTACCCAATTCATTGATTAACCCGGCAACTCAGGAGGAGTGGGAAAGAGAACCACCGCTCACCGACCTGACGACCGATTATGTTTATACCGGTGCGCAGGCTATCTTCCCGCGCTTTTCCTACTACAGCGACGGACGCGTTATTCTGTACGGTGGAAAAATCATGCGTAATCCGCCAGGGACGCCATCGGTAGATGTCGCCTCATTTCGCACCTTTGGCAAAGTCGGCATTGATAAAAAGAGTCTCTATTACGAAGGCAAACGAACGGATGACAACGGCGGCGAAAACCGCGTTAATTTACAGTCATTGCGTAAAGTTGAATTCAGCAGCCAGTGGAAACCAGACCTGATAGGCTTGACGCTGCGCGACGATCGCTTTCTTTATGTCGACGGGCATCGCCTGAACGACCCGGACAGTTTCACCGTTCTGGCGCAAAAGCCCTGGGATCAGCGCGGTAAATTTTCCGCCACATTTAATCCGTGTATCGCCATCCCCTTTGGTCCCTGGGATACGCTGGCCCGCACACGCACCAAAATCATCATCAACGGCGACCAACTGGACGCTGACCCAGACACCTTTTCCGTGGTGCGCTGGATGCCCGGTTCTCTATTGACCTGGCGCGATAAAAACGGCTTGCACCGTCACGTTCTCAACCAGAACAACCTGGATCGGGACATGCAAATTGGAAAACACTGTGATGCGTTCAATCTGCAGGAAAAACGCGTTCTATGGCGTAAAGGACCGGAATGCAAATTTGCCGAAATCCCCGGCCTTGACCCGGAACAATTTCATCCGCTCAGTAACGCGGTGGCGCAATATCAGGATCGGCTTTATGTCATCCGGAAAACGGAATTCGGCGAAAACCAACTGGATGTCGTCACGCTGGATAACCCAAATCTGGTGATAGACAAGCGTTTTAATGCCGGGCGGCATCACGGTTATTTACTCACTAAAACGCGATCCGACTTTAAGGAAGAAGACGGATTGCAAGTATTCGAGTCGGCTGGCCCGCTTATTCTGCTGGACTATCACGTTCCGGACGAGACAGAAGCGCATCTGGGCGACAACCCACATTACAAAAAATGGTACGCGCGCGACGATCGCTATGTTTACGCGTTTGATGGCGCTCAACTGTGGCGCTATCCCACGCCCAATCCCAAAGCTCTACGCATGAAATGGCAAACAACGCACTCAGGATACGGCTATTGGGTGGATTACCGCATAGCCCAGTTAGATGGCGCCCTCATGGAGGATGGCTCTTTTATCGCCACGGGTATCCCGCGCGATCCTTCCGTAAAAACAGCCTATGTTAAAACCGATGGCACCTTTGACATCGGCAAAACAGCGGTTCGCTGGCGCAAGGTTCTGTCACCTGACGGCGAGTGGGGCCGTTGGCAAACCATTCCCAACGTTGACCCGAGTCAGTTTCATCTGGTTAACGATCGCATCGCGCAATATAAGAACCGGCTATACATTGCGAGGCTCTCACCTTTTGGCGAAGACCAGTTGGAAACGCTGGAACTGGATAGCCCAGCCCCCTTCCTGAACCGGGAAATTAACGCCGGAAAAGAGCACGGCTATTTTATGCGTGATAGCCAGCAAGGTCAGGGTATTCATGTCTTTAGCATCAATGGGCCGCTAAAAGTCACCAAGCGTTTTGCCTATGACAACCGCTATGTTTATACGTGGATTGGCAGCCAGCTTTACCGAACAGCATCCCCCTGCCCGGATAAGACGCATACTCTGAATAGGAACGTCATATACACCAATAATAAAGATATCATCATCATAACGCAGGCGCAGGAATGCCAAAAATGACGCCGCTAAACCGTTTTGCGCGTTTGAATAAACATCTGAAAAACGCCCTTCGGGGCGTGGGGATCGGTTCATGCATTTACGTCATTGTTGAAAGCGTTATGCACGGCACGATAAACGGTGTTGAAGCTGCCGGGGTTCTGACGATAAGCGCGGTACTCGGTCTGCTTAGCGCTCTTTTGGATATCAAAGCAAAGCCGCGCGCCCCCTTAATCCTGTTGCATTTTCTCCTCTGCGGCGGCTGCGTCGCGCTGATGGTGGCAATGCTGTCGGCTCTGAACCATTTCCCGGTTAACGCGTCCGTCATACTTATCACCAGTGCGCTATTTATCGTCATTTATCTACCGCTGAGTTTTATCCTTTACCGCTCACAACGGTAATTCGTATCGGTTCCAGAAGCTGACGCTTCCCCTTATACTGGCGCTATCACTCAATAGCGAGATAAAACAATGAACGACAGTGAATTTCATCGCCTGGCTGACGCCCTGTGGCTCACCATTGAAGAACGCCTCGATAACTGGGACGGCGACAGCGATATCGACTGCGAAATCAACGGCGGCGTGCTGACACTCAGCTTTGAGAACGGCAGTAAGATCATTATTAACCGTCAGGAGCCGTTGCACCAGGTGTGGCTGGCGACCAAACAGGGCGGCTATCACTTTGACCTGAAAGGTGACGAGTGGGTTTGCGATCGCAGCGGCGAAACCTTCTGGGAGCTGCTGGAGCAGGCGGCGACGCAGCAAGCGGGTGAAAAGGTGAGTTTTCGCTAAGTTTTAATTCCGCAGGAGAGCCAGAAGAATAGCGCTTTCCTGCGTATATTTAACGAGATATGCGGTCGTATTACCAACCCCGAAATGTGAAATACAGCCAGGTTGCCAGAAACAGCGCGGGCCATACACTCAACCAACCAACCCAAAAACCGTAGCGTTGCCAAAAGGTTAGGTTAAATAGTGGCTTCTGCTCGTTAAAAAGTTGACGTAACGCTGGTGACCACCGTTTTTCCTTGATTTCATTGCTGCAATGCTTGCATATCGCTAAACCAAACTTATCTCTTTTTCTCGCTTGAGACAAACCACATGTACGGGTCCTTTTTTGGCGAATAATCAACCATACATCCTGATTATTACAATAAGGGCATGTTTCATGTGTGGGTAGGGTTGCCAGAGGCAGCACATCAATATGGTGAGTAATAACAAAAAACATATATCTCTACCCTATTGTTCCAGGTTTCTGGCAACAGCCATTTTAAAAATATCCTGTAACTCATCCGAGTCATAATCGAGATCGTTTAGAGAGATATTCATCACGCGATTACTTTCATGCTTATTCAATAATGACAGAAAATTATTACGCATTTTCTCATTAGTAATTCGCTGACAATAAAGCTCAACATCTTTGACAAAAACGGCCAGCACAGGCGTATTATCGCTAACACGCTCACCAACATAGTCGATTTCATGCCAGTAAACTATTGGTAGCCTGGTTGTGTGTAATGTTACTCCCTCCTGGTTCAACGTTAGCTGTGGCTTTCCTGAAAAGGCGGAGTACCAGTAAGCACTTGCGCCTGCTATCATGAGGAGTATTAAAAAAACACACACCATCTTTAGCATAATACTATAATTTAGAAAGAGGCTCATCATAAGAGCTATAGCTACCACTGAATAAAACAGAGCTAATTTTATTTGTCGTTTCTTATTCACGTAAATAAGAATAGGGTTGTTTATTGACATATAATATCCTTTTATAAAAACATCCATAAGAAACCATTAAAGAGCTTTTGTTTCTAATATGGTTTTTCAAAACATATTTACGAAAACAATGAAAGACGCGATAGCGTTTTGAACGGTCTGGATATTACTACATAAATTGTATAAGAAAAAATATTGTCTAAACCTTGTTCCGCTCAATGAGCATTCTTCGAATGTAGGCTGGATAAGGCGTGTTAGCGCCGCCATCCGGCACAGTATCGTTCTAAAGCCATAATCATATTGATAAGAATAATGACCGCACATGTGAGCATTAACGCGGTAAAGAACAAAAAGGCGATACCGTACAATTCCCATCCCAAGTCATAGAGAAAATGGTAATTGTCGCAGGAGATGATCACATCCTCCAGACCGGGACATACTTTTCCCCATCGCCCCCAGTAAGACGCATCCCAGAGTTGAAAACTGGCCATGCTGGCGCATAGCGAGAGCAGGCACCCAGCGGATATAAAACAGAATAACTTATTTATAAGAATGAAGCCGAGGCTGACCATCGCCATGACTATCCCTAACAAAATGAACGCATCTGCCACCTCAAACCTCCTCCTGTAAACCAAATGCGGAGGTCACGGTAACGAAGTTGGGTGAAGTTAATGTGAAGCGGTGAACGCCGGCCGGGCAGCTTTGCCCGGCGCAGCACTTACGAAAAATACTGCTGCAATAGCGGTGCGTCATGATCCTGGTTTGCTGGCGGCACGGTGTTGATAGGCTGCGTACGGAATGGGATCACCTGCGCGCGGCCATCGGTTTTCACTATCTGGTAGAACTGCGGCAGGTTAAAGTTGATAAAACTGGAGCCATACGTGAAGCGATCGTGCGATGACGAATAGAAGCGACTGACGTCGCGCACCAGTTCTTCCTTGCTACCTTCGCAGTGGTGATACACTTCCGCCCGGTTACTTTCATCCAGAATATAAATATTAAAGCCTTTCTCATCACCCGTTTCTTCAAAGAAGAACTGGATAATCCCTTCGCTGGCGAAGCCATCCACCACTGACGGCAATTTCACCTGGTTGGTTTCCACCTGTACCGACAGCCCGTGCAGCTTGTTATGCGAAATCGCGCCGTAGAATTCGATAGCGTTCTCCAGCTTCTGCACCGAGACATTCAAGCGTTCGAAGAATAGCCCCCACGTCTGCCCGGAAACCCGCAGCGCCTTGAAGCGACCGGTCTCCTGACGGGTGCTGGAAAGACGTAGCTCGATACATTCGGAGACCAGTTGCTGCACGCGGGTGCGAATCAGACCGCGAAGATGTTGACTGTAGCAGAACACTTCGACGCTATCCGGCGGCGCGGCATCCTGGTGCATTTTCCCCAGAATCGTTTTCAGCGCTTCGATCATCGCCTGCTCGCCGTTAAAGTGCAGAGTACGCACTTCGTTCCACGAGTTGCGATATAACAAGTCGATACTGCCTATCAGACAGTTTTGCTCTTCGCCAAAGCTGAAAACGTCCAGCTTACGGAAGTCAAAATGAACCACCTTATTGCGAAACGCCGCCGTCGGGTCATATTCGAGGTTAACGATAATCGCCAGATGGCGAATTTCACAGGGGCTGTAGAGCGCTTTCGGCGTCGGAGCAGGCAAGCGCAGCGGGAAATGGTGCGAAACATCGGCGACCATCTCCTGTAACTTAGGCAGGTCGACAATACCGTTGCCCTTAATAAACAGATGCGTTCGCGACGTCAGCAGGCCGTTGAACCACGCCCACGCGACCAGCTTATTAAGATAACGGTTATATTCCAGCGGCTGATGGCTGATGATGGAATCCATGTTCGGCGCGCGGTTGTAGAGATACCAGCCTGAACGGTTGGCACGTCCCGGCGGCACATGGATAAAGGTTAAATTCGGCTCGGACAGATCCGGCGATATCTGCGGGTTCACCAGCGTGACTTTACCCGGCAACGCTTCAAACGCCGCGTACAGCTTACGCGTCAGTACGCCGATATCCTGCGGGCTGGCACTCACGCTGAGGTTGTTGCGCCGCGCAAAGCGAATCAGATTACGATAGCTCTGCATCATGGCGTCGAGCAATTCGTTGTGAGCTTCGCGCACCTGATCGATTTTCCAGTTTGCGCGATTATCGAGCATGGTCAGACGCGCGTCGTCCCATCCCCACTCGCTGACTAACTGGCTTAATACTTCCCGACGCCAGCCTACGCAGGCACGCTCGCGACTTAATTTCTCGCACACTTTCAGGTAAAAGCAGCGGCGGACTAAATCCAGCCGCGTCGGATCTTCAATCGCCGTCAGGTATTCAGTGACCCGTTCCAGCATCATGCAGTAGGGATCGAGTCCAAACGATACGATTTCACCGTCATGCAGACGTTGTTTAATATCTTTCGCCAGCAGACGTGGGTTGGGATATTCCCATGAGTAGGCTTCCAGCAGCAGCGTTTTCAGCACCGCTTTGTACGGCGAGTCAATGCTCTTGTATAGCTGCCACAGGCTGGCGCCAAAGTACTCTTCGGCGGAGAGCGAGCTTAAGCCCCCCAGATCCAGCCATTCGTTTGGCGTTAATACGCCCTGCGCGTAGAGCGTCATGACATAGTCGTCGTAATGCTCTTCTTCGTCGCACGGCACCATACTCCACAGGATACGCTTCCCGGCCAGGCGCACAGCGGTACGATAAAACTCATCAAGCAACAGGATATGCTGCGTAGAACCACAGTCTTCCCCGCCCAGACTGCCGCTTTCGTTATGGCGGAAACGGTTCTCGTCGATCAGGAAGAAGCTCACCTCAACGCCAAGCGAGGCGGCCCAGCTTTCCAGCAGGCTACACTTACGTTGCAGCAACTGACGCTCTTCGCCGTCGAGCCAGGACTGATGGCACACCCAGATATCCAGGTCGGACGAGCAGCTCTGCCCGACCGAGGAGGTGCTGCCCATGGTGTAAACACCGGTAATCGGCAGCTCGCCCTTCGGCGGGTCCTGCGGCGTCATACCGCGGTACAGCTCAAGTTCGTTCAGATAGTGGCGTTGGGTTTCATCAGGCGTGTAGAAGCAAATACCGCTGGGAACGTTACCATCAAGGTAACCCGGCATCAGTGGATGGTGATAGTGCAATAATGTCGGCAGAAGACTGTAAACCTGCTGAAAAGCGGGTCCCATGGCAGCAAGCGCGCGATCCACACGCAGTTGATTTATGGCATCCAGTCTCTGTTTCAGAGTCTCAATATAGAGGTACAAGACGTATCGCCTGATGTTGCTACCCGTCATGGTGCAGGTCAGTACTTGACCGTCGCCATTCGGGATAAACCGTATGTCAAAAATAACCGTTACCCTTTCTCGTCTGCATATTTTTATCTAATACCGACGAAAAAATGGTCTAAAACGTGATCAATTTAACACCTTGCTCATTGACCGTAAAGAAAGATGCGCTACATACAAGTGTAGCACCGTTCGCTGCGTGTAAATTCTTAAATACGGGCTGGCGGTTTCTCGTCATTATTCACTGTCATTGACGACACTGCGCCTTATCCTCTCACTCACGGTGACCGGAAAACTAACATACTCTCTATAAGGATGTTAGGATGGTCAATGATTGATAATGACGGTAACAAGCATGTTAGACAATGTTTTAAGAATTGCCACACGCCAAAGTCCCCTTGCGCTTTGGCAGGCACATTATGTCAAAGACGCATTGATGGCAACCCATCCGGGACTGACAGTAGAACTGGTGCCGATGGTCACACGCGGCGACGTGATTCTCGATACTCCCCTGGCGAAAGTGGGCGGTAAGGGACTGTTTGTTAAAGAGCTTGAAATCGCGCTGCTGGAAAAACGCGCTGATATCGCCGTGCACTCTATGAAAGACGTTCCGGTGGCCTTCCCGGACGGTCTCGGTCTGGTGACCATTTGCGAGCGCGAAGATCCGCGCGACGCGTTTGTCTCGAATAAATATCACAGTCTGGACGATCTGCCCGCGGGTAGTATCGTCGGGACGTCCAGTTTGCGTCGTCAGTGTCAACTGGCGGAACGCCGTCCGGACCTCATTATCCGTTCGTTGCGTGGCAACGTTGGCACACGTCTCGGCAAGCTGGACAACGGCGACTATGACGCCATTATCCTGGCCGTGGCCGGTCTGAAACGCTTAGGTCTGGAGTCGCGCATTCGCACAGCCTTGCCGCCCGACGTTTCGCTTCCTGCCGTAGGCCAGGGCGCCGTCGGGATTGAGTGTCGTCTTGACGACGCGCGAACGCAGGCGCTGCTCGCACCGTTGAATCACTCGCAAACCGCGCTGCGCGTAACGGCGGAACGCGCTATGAACACCCGCCTGGAAGGCGGGTGTCAGGTGCCGATTGGCAGCTATGCAGAAATCATCAACGGTGAAATTTGGCTACGCGCGCTGGTTGGCGCGCCGGACGGTTCGGTGATGGTGCGCGGCGAACGTCGTGGTTCTCCCGAGCAGGCGGAGCAAATGGGCATCTCGCTTGCAGAGGAACTGCTGGAAAACGGCGCGCGCGCGATTCTGACGGAAGTTTATAACGGCGAGACGCCCGCATGAGTATTCTGATCACCCGCCCCTCTCCCGCAGGGGAAGCGTTAGTGAGCCGTCTGCGCGCACTGGGGCAGGTGGCCTGGAGTTTTCCACTGATTGAATTTGTCGCCGGCCGGGAGCTACCCACCCTGGCCGACCGCCTGGCGACGCTGACGGAAAACGATCTGGTTTTTGCCCTTTCACAGCACGCCGTCGCCTTTGCTCACGCCCAGCTCCAGCGGGATGGCCGAAACTGGCCTGCGTCGCCGCGCTATTTCGCGATTGGCCGCACCACGGCGCTCGCCCTTCATACCGTTAGCGGGTTCGATATTCGTTATCCATTGGATCGGGAAATCAGCGAAGCCTTGCTACAATTACCTGAATTACAAAATATTGCGGGCAAACGCGCGCTGATTTTGCGTGGCAATGGCGGCCGCGAACTGCTGGGCGAAACCCTGACAGCGCGCGGAGCCGAAGTCAGTTTTTGTGAATGTTATCAACGATGTGCGAAACATTACGATGGCGCGGAAGAAGCGATGCGCTGGCATACTCGCGGCGTAACAACGCTTGTTGTTACCAGCGGCGAGATGTTGCAACGGCTCTGGTCGCTGACTCCCCAGTGGTATCGTGAGCACTGGTTACTACGCTGTCGGCTATTGGTCGTCAGTGAGCGTCTGGCGCACCTCGCCCGGGAACTGGGCTGGCAAGATATTAAGGTCGCTGATAACGCCGACAACGATGCGCTGTTGCGCGCATTACAATAACTCTCATAATGGGATGCCATAATGACGGAACAAGAAAAATCCTCCGCCGTGGTTGATGAGACCAGGGAGAGCGTGGAAACCACGCCACAGCCAGTTAATACCGAGAAAAAAAGTAAGAACGGCGCCGCGCTGGTCTTAAGCGCGGTGGCGATCGCGATTGCCCTGGCGGCAGGTATTGGGCTTTATGGCTGGGGAAAACAGCAGGCAACCGCGCAAACGGAAACCAGCGATGCGCTGGCGACGCAACTGACCGCCTTGCAAAAGGCGCAGGAGAGCCAAAAAGCGGAGCTGGAAGGGATTATCAAAAAACAAGCGGCGCAGTTAGATGACGCGAATCGCCAACAGGCGGCGCTGGCGAAACAGCTTGATGAAGTACAACAAAAAGTCGCCACCATTTCCGGCAGCGATGCCAAAACCTGGCTGCTGGCGCAGGCTGATTTCCTGGTGAAACTCGCCGGACGTAAGCTGTGGAGCGATCAGGACGTCACTACCGCCGCTGCGCTGCTCAAAAGCGCTGACGCCAGTCTGGCGGACATGAACGACCCCAGCCTGATTACCGCACGACGCGCGATTACTGACGATATCGCCAGCCTGTCATCCGTTGCGCAGATCGACTACGACGGCATTATTCTCAAACTCAATCAGCTCTCTAACCAAATCGATAACCTGCGTCTGGCGGATAACGATACCGATGGTTCGCCGATGGATTCAGACAGCAGCGAGCTGTCCAGCTCGCTAAGCGAATGGCGCGTTAACCTGCAAAAAAGCTGGCAGAACTTTATGGACAGCTTTATTACCATTCGTCGCCGCGATGATACCGCCGTACCGCTGTTGGCGCCCAACCAGGACGTCTATTTACGCGAAAATATTCGCTCCCGCCTGTTAGTCGCCGCGCAGGCCGTGCCACGCCATCAGGAAGAAACATACCGTCAGGCGCTGGATAACGTTTCGACCTGGGTTCGCGCTTATTACGATACTGACGACGCCGCGACAAAAGCCTTCCTGGAGGAGGTCGATAAATTAAGCCAGCAAAATATCACGATGGATCTGCCGGAAACCCTGGGAAGCCAGGCGATCCTTGAAAAACTGATGCAAACCCGCGTGCGTAATCTGCTGGCGCAACCGACAGTCTCTACGGCAGCGCCTGCCACGCAGACAGACGCTCCGGCAGCCGCGCCGCAAGGAGAATAATGATGCTAAAAGTATTATTGCTCTTTGTGTTGTTGCTCGCGGGTATCGTGGTCGGCCCGATGATAGCCGGTCACCAGGGCTATGTGTTAATCCAGACCGATAACTACAACATTGAAACCAGCGTCACCGGACTGGCGATCATTCTCATCGTCGCTATGGTGGTGCTATTCGCCATTGAGTGGTTACTACGCCGTCTGTTTCGTACCGGCGCGCACACCCGCGGTTGGTTTGCCGGCCGTAAACGCCGTCGCGCCCGCAAGCAGACCGAACAGGCGCTGCTGAAGCTGGCGGAGGGCGACTATCAGCAGGTTGAAAAGCTGATGTCAAAAAACGCCGACCATGCTGAACAACCGGTGGTAAATTATCTGCTGGCGGCAGAAGCGGCGCAGCAGCGCGGCGATGAAGCGCGCGCTAATCAGCACCTTGAACGTGCGGCAGAGTTGGCGGGGAACGACACCATCCCGGTCGAGATCACGCGCGTGCGCTTACAGCTGGCGCGCAATGAAAATCACGCGGCGCGTCACGGCGTGGACAAACTGCTGGAGGTCACACCGCGTCACCCGGAAGTTCTGCGTCTGGCGGAGCAGGCCTATATTCGCACCAGCGCATGGAGTTCTTTACTGGATATCATCCCATCCATGGCGAAAGCGCACGTCGGCGATGAAGCGCATCGCGCCATGCTCGAACAACAGGCGTGGATAGGACTCATGGATCAGGCGCGCGCCGAGCAGGGCAGCGAAGGATTACGCACCTGGTGGAAAAACCAAAGCCGTAAAACCCGCCATCAGGTGGCGCTGCAGGTCGCAATGGCCGAGCATCTGATCGAATGTGACGATCATGATATGGCGCAGCAGATTATCATTGACGGTCTGAAACGCCAGTATGACGATCGGCTGGTGCTGCCCATTCCTCGCCTCAGAACCAATAATCCGGAACAACTGGAGAAAGTGCTGCGCCAGCAAATCAAGACGGTAGGCGATCGCCCGCTGTTATGGAGCACGCTCGGCCAGTCGCTAATGAAACACGGTGAATGGCAGGAGGCGACCCTGGCTTTCCGCGCCGCGCTGAAACAACGCCCGGACGCGTATGATTATGCCTGGCTTGCCGATGCGCTTGATCGACTGCATCAACCGGAAGAGGCCGCCGCCATGCGGCGCGACGGCCTGATGCTGACATTACAGAACAATCCCCCGCAGTAATTCCCTCTTGCCCGGTGGCGCTTCGCTTACCGGGCTTACCGCCTACACAAAATCATTCGGGATGCATAAAAAAACGCCTGCCCGGTTAAGGGGCAGGCGTCAAAACAGGTCTGTATGACAACATAAAGGGGTGCTTCACTCAACGTTGTGTCCAGGGTGTTTGATGAGGCGTAAGCGACATCTGTCAGTGGACGATAAGCACCGTAAACGGCTCTGCATCATTCCTGAGTTTATGAGGCCAGAAGGCGAACATAAGAGGTGGAATGAGCATCTACCCGTACATTATTGCACATAACGTGCCATCTTTGCACCGCTAAAAAACAGGCGCAGGCATTAAAAAAACGTAGAGAATTCACGCGATTGTCATCCCCCCGCCGCTGGCGAGGTTTTAGCGTGTCGCCCGGCGGAGACAGAACAGGATGCTTTTTATAAAGTGATTATAAATCAATAGATTATTCGTCACCGAATAGCGACAAATGAAGCCTGGGATATCGCCAATAAACCATAATGGCAACACGTGCGGGATAAGGGGTTGAAAATGAACAGAAAACAAAAAACCCCGCCGAAGCGGGGTTCAAAATTGGTCGGCGAGAGAGGATTCGAACCTCCGACCCACTGGTCCCAAACCAGTTGCGCTACCAAGCTGCGCTACTCGCCGATATACTGCTTTTTTGAATTTTTAGTTCAATTCATTGAGTCGTGGTGCGAGGGGGGGGACTTGAACCCCCACGTCCGTAAGGACACTAACACCTGAAGCTAGCGCGTCTACCAATTCCGCCACCTTCGCGTTTCACAACCCTATATTAATGGGGTGGCTAATGGGATTCGAACCCACGACAACTGGAATCACAATCCAGGGCTCTACCAACTGAGCTATAGCCACCACTGAAACTTTTTACGCGGTATTAAACCACCGCAGCTCAAGCACCTAAATAAATGGTACGCCCGACAGGATTCGAACCTGAGACCTCTGCCTCCGGAGGGCAGCGCTCTATCCAGCTGAGCTACGGGCGCTTAGCGCCGTTGCGGGGGTGGATAATACGGACTTCACACCCCGCTGTCCAGTGCCTTTTTAAATAAAATGCGCGTTTGGTTATGCTTTGCGCATTTTGGCGCTTATTCCCCCACCTTGTGGGCGGTTCCGTGACGATTCAGACCGAAAACTTTGTAGACCAGCGTGACGGCCAGCAGGAAGATGACGCCGACAAACAGCGACATGCGCGTATCTTCATTAAAGTACATGCCGATTAAAACGCAAACCAGAAACGCCATCGTCAAATAGTTCGCCCACGGAAACATAATGGAACGAAAAGGATGATCCGCAATCGCTTCTTTATGCGCCCGACGAAAGCGCAGTTGGCTAATCAGAATGACAAACCACGGCACCATCCCCGGCAGTACGCTGGCGCTATAAACGTAAACAAAGACGCGCTGCGGATTGGGGATGATGTAGTTCAGGCAAGAACCTACCAGCAAAATCAAAATAGAGAGCGCCACGCCCGCGACCGGCACGCCGTGGCGAGAGACTTTCGCGACTGCCGCCGGCAGTTGACGGTTTTTCGCCAGCGCGTAAAGCATACGCCCACAGCTATACATTCCGCTGTTACAGCCGGAGAGCGCCGCCGTCAGCACGACAAAGTTGATAATGCCCGCCGCGGCGGTGATGCCGATTTTCGCGAAGGTGAGCACAAAGGGACTGCCGTTGCTGCCAATCTCATTCCACGGGAAAATGGTGACGATCACGAAAATCGCGCCAACATAAAAAATCAGGATACGCCACAGCACCTTACCCACCGCGCTACGCAACGTCACCTGCGGATTCTTCGCTTCACCGGCGGTAATACCGATCAACTCAACCCCTTGATAAGAGGCCACCACGATACATAATGCGGTCAGAAAGCCTTTCCAGCCGCCGGCAAAAAAGCCGCCATGCTCGGTCAGATTACCAAAGCCAATCGCCTGGCCGCCGTTACCAAAGCCGAAGAAAATCACCCCCAGACCGATGATGATCATCACAATAATCGTGGTGACTTTGATCATCGCAAACCAGAACTCGATTTCACCATACAGGCGCACCGCAGCCAAATTCGCCAACGCAACCAGTCCGACGGCAATCAGCGCCGGTATCCACTGCGCCATCTCCGGAAACCAGAACTGGACGTAGACCCCAATGGCGGTAATTTCCGAGATCCCGACAGCCATCCACATAAACCAGTATGACCAGGCGGTAAGATAGCCAAAAAAAGGACTCATATACCGGTGGGCGTACACGGCAAAGGAGCCGGTAACAGGTTCCAGAAAGAGCATCTCCCCCATCGAACGCATGATGAAAAAGACGAACAATCCGGCGATGATATACGCCAGCAGCACTGACGGGCCCGCCCATTTCAGCGTACTGGCGGCGCCCATAAAGAGTCCGACGCCGATGGTGCCCCCGAGGGCAATCAATTCAATATGACGAGCTTCCAGCCCACGCTGTAGCTCCGGTTTTTTCTCTGCCATAAATCCTCATGTCGTGTTTGCAACGGTTCCGGTAGTACCGGTTATTGTTATGGGTACATCGATTGTTGCGAATATTTTCTTAAATTTGGACAAATGGCAAATGGAGCATTAAAAAAATGCACTTATTGTGTAAGAAATCATCGATTATGTTGTAAATGAGCAGCGCCATAAGCACAATCCGCTGCTCAAGTCATCAGAAGGGAGAATTAGAGATCGCCAGTATAGTGCCAGCGAAGGTAGCGCAGCAGACGCATCTGGCGGGTAATACGCCTCGGTTGAGAAAGCAGACGATACAACCACTCCAGCCCCAGGTTCTGCCATATTTTTGGAGCGCGTTTGACGTGACCAGTAAACACATCATAGGTCCCGCCCACCCCCATATATAACGCATGGGGATGCACTTCCCGACAATCGCGCATTAGCAATTCCTGTTTTGGCGATCCCATCGCGACGGTGACAATTTTCGCGCCGCTGGCATGGATACGCGCAAATAGCGCCTGACGCTGCTCCGGCGTAAAGTAACCGTCCTGGCTACCCACAATATTGACGTTCCACTGCGTCCGCAGTTTTGCTTCCGTCTGCGCCAGCATCTCAGGCTTGCCGCCGACAAGAAATACCGGTGTGCCTTCTTTCCCCGCGCGCGCCATTAACGCTTCCCAAAGGTCGGCGCCAGCCACGCGAGAAACCTGCGCCTGCGGAAATTTTTTACGTATTGAACGCACCACGCTGATGCCATCGGCATATTTAAATTCCGCCGCCGCTATCAACGCGCGGACTTCCGGATTATCTTCCGCCGTCAGCAGCTTTTCGGCGTTGATCGCCACCAACGTGCCTTGCTTCAGTTGACCATCGGCAAACAGATAATTCAGCGCGTGTGACATGTCGCGCCAGCCAATCAGAGGTAATCCACGCAGCGAGTAAAGGGGCGCAGCGGCATTATTGGTCATAGTTTTCCTTCCACCTGTGCCTGAGGGAGCGAAGTTGTACGTTTATGAATCAGTCCGGCGCTATCAAATAACCAGAACAGAAGCTTAGCGACCAGCAGGCTGGCGCCAAAAACCACCAGGAAGAAAACCACGCGCGAAACAAACGAATCCAGCCCTTCTCGCGCCAGCACAATCATATTAAAGATGGCGCCAAAGCAGAAACTGTGCAGAATCGCCGCCTTATAGCGATTGGGCTCCCGGTTACCCAGTTCATACAGCCAGTCGAACCATTTGATAATCAGCCCGACGACGATCGCGCCGAGTGGAATAAACAGCGCCCCGCCCATGACCACCAGCGATCCGATAAGCGTTGGCGATATCGCCAGGCCAGAATGGTTGTTCAGGACTTCCCAGGTGAAGTAATTCGCAGAATTCAGCACGATACTGGGTCGTCCCGGCCATAACCAGGTGGGAATAAAGACGTAGAAATCACGCACGATAGGGGCCAGCCCCTGAAAATCGATATTGTGGTAATTTTGCAACAGCAGCGCCAGATTCTCCCACGGCGAAAAGGTATCGCGCGTCAGATAAAGAAACGTATAGAACGCCTCATCGCCGCTCACATTTAATCCGTAGCGTTTGAGCGCCAGCCAGAACATACCGACAATCCCCAGCACGCCCGCCGCCGCCAGCATCCACAGGCTGATCCAGCCCCGAATAATGCCGATAAACAGGAAGATAGCAAACGCAATAATGATGTTAGCGCGCGTGCCGCCGACAATCATGTAGGTCAACAGACCAAACGCGACGGTGCTCACCAGAAAGAACAGCCACGCTTTGCTGTCCTGGCGCAGGAAATAGACCACCAGCATCGCCGGAATGAAGAAATAGAAGAACCGTTTTAACGCCACGCCGGAGACTTCGCTGGAAAAGATCTGGCTGTAGGAGTGCAGCCGGAACAGCAAAAAGCCGTTATGCATAAAGAAAATCGCCACGCTCACCAGCGCGATGCCCATCAGGATCACCCAGGTAAGGTGGGTTTCCACCCGGTTCATGGTAAATAGCGGCTTGCGTGGTACATCCACAACGCGTTTGCGTAAACGCGTTTTATAGGTCACGTAATACACGCCGTAGAAACAGGCGGCGGATAATAGAGCCTGCAATAAGATTTCC
This sequence comes from Salmonella sp. SAL04202, assembly GCF_046550775.1. Lineage (NCBI taxonomy): Bacteria > Pseudomonadati > Pseudomonadota > Gammaproteobacteria > Enterobacterales > Enterobacteriaceae > Salmonella > Salmonella sp. SAL04202. The sequence goes on from NZ_JBGDXK010000008.1 coordinate 59,935, forward strand.
GGCGGCGCGACGCCAACGTCGAAACGAAATACCAGCACGCTGGTTAGCGGAAAACCAAAAAAGAAGGTCAACAAAAACAGCAACGAAAAGAAAACGTTGAAGTTAAAACGCACGCGGCGGAATTCAAACCAGGTCAGCGTGGCGATAAACAGCGTAGAGAGCAGCCAGACCACCAGCAGCCCGCTGAATTGCATTAAACTCATTCGGCTTCTCCTGCGGCGATTCTCAACGCATTATGCCACGGTTGCAGGTAGTTGGGGCTAAAGAAGGTGATGCCGCTTTTATCTACCGATGCGAGCTGACGCTGCGCCTCGCGCACGACCTGCTCATTAAGATCGTCCGTGGTAAACAGGACGGGCAGATGCTGTTCCGCCATATCCTGCCAGAAAGGATTGTCGCGGTTCAGTACGCACGGGATATCGGCCTGAATTAGCAGACATAACGTCCCGATCCCCTGTTGGCGGGCAAAAATAAAATAACCGAGGTCGCACTGGCGCAACAGCGCAAGATAGGCATCAAATTCCATTTTTTCGCTAAGAATTTGTAGATTTTCGGCGCTAAATAGCGCCAGACCGGCCTGACGAACCTCATCAATATAGGCCTGGTTATTGGCCGGATAGCCCATCGGCACCACCACGTTTACCGTGTCGCCAAACTGCTGATACACCGCCCGTAACGCCGCAATATGTTGGTTACTGCGATCGCCGGAGTTCCCTACCAAAATGGTCAATTTCCCCGCACGTTGGCGCTCTTTTGCCATAGCATTCAGGGAAGGATCCATGCGCGTCGGGAAATAGAGCAACTCGCCGCGTACGCCCGGGTGCTGGCGCGCAAAATAGCTGAGATCGCCGCGCGTCGCGAATACGCCCCCTACTCGCCCCTGCGCGATACGACGAAGCGGGTAGAAAAGGCGGAATTTCAGCCCGTGGGACACTTCGTAGAGATCCGCGCCCCAGATATGCCAGTAAAACTGAGCTGGCTTAATACCGCCGCTTAACAGCGCCAGCCACAGGCTGGTGTTGAACTGACCGTGAAAGAAGAATCTCTGTCGACGATTTGCTTTCGCTTTGGCGATGACCGCCTGCGCCAGCGCTTTCTTACTGCCATAAAAACGAAGCGAGAGCGCCGGGCAGCTTTCCGTGAAGCCGTTATCTTCACCGGCAACCATAAATTCGCGCGCGTGCTCGCTTGCGGCGGCCAGCGTATCATTGAAAAACCGCAGCACGGTGTGGTTATGGTGAGGGATATCCGATCCCAGGACGTGAATCAGTACAGTCATGCTCGCCTACGCCAGAGTAAAAATACGCCGCAACAAAGTGAAAAATAGACAATATAGGTGGCCATATAAGCCTGTGCCGCACCCAGCGCGCCGTGAGCGGGAATCAGCCAGTGAGCGAACGCCGTTAACAGAATGAACTGGCTAATTTCAGCCAGAATGTAAAATCGCAACGACGCTTTGGCAATCACCAGATAACCGAAAACATAGGCGCCGACTTTCAGCACGTCGCCCACTAACTGCCAGGCGAACAGATCGCGCATCGCGGTGAATTTGGCGGAAAAAAGCAGCCAGATAGCAAAATCGCGCAGTAGCCAGACGGTAAAACTCGCCGCCGCAACCGCCGGCAAAACAAATTTCAGCGCTTTTACCACTTCACGCGTAATGTCCTGTTTTTCCGTCAGGCGTGAGAGCGTGGGTAACAGGTAAACGCTGAAGGAGGCGGTGATAAATTGCAGATAGGCATCAGAAATGCTGCTTACGCCCTGCCAGATCCCGACATCGCTCCAGCTATAGTGCGCGGCCAGTTGGTTTCGCATCATCACATAGGCGACCGGCATCGTAACGGAGGTAATCAGCGCCATCAGGGTAAATTTACTGAGCTGCCCTGCCAGACCATTGTTCCAGGAGGGCTTGAGATAGCGTAGCGGGACGGTGCCGCGCTTAATCAGTATTATACCGGCTGGCACTACCACCAGCGCCGGCACCAGCGCCAGGCCAAGCAGAGCGCCTTCATAGCCGCCGACACGGTAGCAGAGATACCAGGCGGCGACGCCCAAAAAGCTGCCGACAATTAACGATAAGGCATTACCCGACGCGTCACGAAAGCCCTTCATTAGCGCCAGCAGCAGGTTCGCCCAGGCGATCCCCATTTGTACCAGCGCAACCAGACGCACCAGCCCTTGATAGTCCGTGTGACCGAACAATCCCTGGCTAATCGGCGCCGCCGCCAGCAGGAAGACCAGCGCCAGCAGCGTAGAGAACCCCAATACCATCGCGGAGGAGGTTCCCACCACGGTACGTAACTGCGCCTGGTCATCATGATGTTGTGCGACGAGTTTGGTAACGCCGTTAAATATCCCGGCGCCAGCCAATACGCCCAGCACGGTGATCATCTGGCGGAAGTTACCCGCTTGTCCGACGCCCGACGGACCAAAAGAGACGGCCAGTAGTTTCACCACCAGCAGTCCGGCGCCAATTTTTACCAGCGTACTGACCGCCGTCCACAGGGAGGCTTTAGCAAGCGACATATCAGGAGAAATAATTTAGCAAGGTAGTAATCACCGTTCGTTGATCGACGGGCGCAAGGTTATAAAACAGCGGCAGACGCAGCAAACGTTCGCTCTCTTTTGTGGTGTAGACATCGTCCCCGATAAACTCGCCGAATTTATCGCCCGCCGGACAATCATGCAGCGGAATGTAATGGAATACCGCCATGATTTCCGCCTCTTTCAGGAAATTAATCAGCGCGCTGCGATCGGCGATATCCCGCAGTTTGATGTAAAACATGTGGGCATTATGCCCGCAGTTTTCCGGAATAGAAGGCAGCTCGATACGCCCGGCGCGTGCCAGCGGCGTTAACGCATCGTAGTAAGTCTGCCACAGCGACAGACGCTGTTGATTGATACGATCGGCGGCCTCCAGTTGCGCCCACAGGTAGGCAGCCTGCAGATCGGACATCAAGTAACTGGAGCCGATATCCCGCCAGGTGTATTTATCCACCTGACCACGGAAGAACTGGCTACGGTTGGTGCCTTTTTCGCGGATGATCTCCGCGCGTTCAATCAGCGTACGATCGTTGATCAGCGTCGCGCCGCCTTCGCCGCCAGCGGTGTAATTTTTGGTTTCATGGAAGCTAAAACAGCCGATGTGACCGATCGTCCCTAACGCGCGCCCTTTGTACGTGGACATCACACCCTGGGCGGCATCCTCGACAACGAACAGATTATACTTATCCGCCAGCGCCATGATGACGTCCATTTCACAAGCGACGCCAGCGTAGTGTACCGGCACGATAGCGCGGGTTTTATCAGTAATCGCCGCCTCAATCAGCGTTTCGTCAATATTCATCGTATCCGGACGAATATCGACAAATACAATTTTCGCGCCGCGCAGGACAAAAGCGTTAGCGGTGGAGACAAACGTAAAGCTCGGCATGATCACTTCATCGCCGGGCTGAATATCCAACAACAGGGCCGCCATCTCCAGAGACGCGGTACAGGAAGGCGTCAGCAACACCTTCGCGCTGCCGAAATGTTGCTCCAGCCACTGCTGGCAACGACGCGTAAAGCCGCCGTCGCCGCACAGTTTGCCGCTGCTCATTGCAGACTGCATGTATTCGAGTTCGGTTCCCACCACCGGCGGCGCATTAAAAGGAATCATGTTGTCACCTGTATAACCAGTACGCAGTGCTTTCGATGTTGGCACCGCTTTGTATGTAACGTTTAAGCGCGGCGGTGTTGCCCAACTGGGTCGCCACCCGCAATGTTGCTTTGCCACGACTCTGCGCCCAACAGATCGCCGCCTGCATAAGTTCCGCTCCCGCGCCGCGTCCGGCCAACAGGCCAATGCGCGCGTCGGTATCATTCAATTCCCGCAGCGAGACGTAACCGCGGATAGCGCCTGTCTCCGTGCGAAGCACCAGGCATTGGTGATCAAACGTGCCGCGTACCGCATTCTCAATCCACTGGGCGTAAAAACGGGCGCTGGCGTCGGGCGCATACCACGGCGCGCGAAAACGACTCTGCGTAAACGCCTCTCCGGCCAACTGACGCAAAGCAGGAATGTCTTTAAGATGTGCAATTTCCGCGCCATGCTGGTCGCGATGCCCTTTTACCGGCAACGCAAAATCCACCTCGCCTTCAACCAAAGAGAATCCCAGCGATTGCAACGCCGACAGCCAGGCGATGTTTTCAGCCGGCACTTTTACCTGCACGCGTTGCCACGCCTGCAGCGCTTCTGGCGTTAATTCGGGCGCTGAGGCATCGATACGCACAATGCCGCTATTCACGCCAAAGAACGTATTTTCCCAGAGTAACGGTTCAATACTGGCGCGGACGGGCACGGAGCAACTCCAGTAAATATTGGCCATAGCCGGTTTTTTCAAGCTGACTGGCGGCGCGTTTCAAACCATCATCATCCAGCCAGCCGTTGCGCCAGGCAATCTCCTCCAGACAGGCAATTTTGAAGCCCTGGCGCTTTGATACGCCGCGCGTAATGGGATGCAACCGGGTACCGGAACCTCCCGCCAGAATGATGCCTTTCATTCGTTTCTCCTCCAGGAGTAAGAACCTGCCGTTTAGCGTTTCAGCCCTAAGCGTTCGCCCTGATAACTGCCATCCTGCACGGGTTTCCACCAGGCCTCATTGGCGAGATACCACTGAACGGTTTTTCGCATCCCGCTTTCGAAGGTTTCCTGCGGCGTCCAGCCCAGCTCGCGGGCGATTTTCGACGCGTCGATGGCATAACGTAAGTCATGGCCGGGTCGATCGTCGACGAAGGTAATCAGATCGTGATAATTCGCTACACCCTGCGGTTTTTGCGGGGCCAGTTCTTCCAGCAGAGCGCAGATCGTCCTGACCACATCCAGATTTTTACGTTCGTTATGACCGCCGATATTATACGTTTCGCCCACAGCGCCGTTCGTCACCACGTGATACAACGCACGGGCATGATCTTCCACATACAGCCAGTCGCGAATTTGCTGACCGTTGCCATAGACCGGCAATGGTTTACCCGCCAGCGCATTCAGAATCATCAGTGGGATCAGTTTTTCCGGGAAATGGTAGGGCCCGTAGTTATTAGAGCAGTTGGTGACAAGCGTAGGCAGACCGTAGGTACGTAACCAGGCGCGTACCAGATGGTCGCTGCTGGCTTTGGAGGCGGAATAAGGACTGCTTGGCGCATATGGCGTGGTTTCGGTGAAGAAATCGTCTGCAGTATGCAGATCGCCATACACTTCATCGGTGGAGATATGGTGGAAGCGGAACGCCGCTTTAGCATCCGCGCCAAGCGCGGACCAGTAAGCGCGAGCGGCTTCCAGCAAGGTGTAAGTACCAACGATATTCGTTTCAATAAACGCCGCCGGGCCGTCGATGGAACGGTCTACATGGCTTTCCGCCGCCAGGTGCATCACGCTATTGGGCTGATACTGCTGGAAGACTCGCTCCAGTGATGCCCGATCGCAGATATCCACCTTCTCAAAGGCGAAACGGTCGCTTTGCGTCACCGATGCCAGAGACATCAGGTTGCCCGCATAGGTGAGTTTATCCACCACCACCACCGCGTCTGCCGTTTCATGGATGATATGCCGCACCACCGCAGATCCGATAAAGCCTGCGCCGCCGGTCACCAGAATGCGTTTCATCAGCGCCAGACTCCTTTGGTATCAACCACATAACGTTGATGAACCGCATCGCCGGGAATCGCTTTAAATTCGTCGTGATCGACCAGCATCACCAGCACATCGGCGGCGGCCAGCGCCGCGTCCAGTTTCGCCAGCGTGCAAAGTCCGTCCAATTTTTTCGGCAACTGACGGATATTCGGTTCGACGACCAGGGTTTCGCCGCTGTGCCAGCGGGCGATACTTTGCGCGATCCCCATCGCCGGGCTTTCGCGCAGATCGTCGATATTCGGCTTAAAGGCCAGCCCAAAACAGGCGATTTTCACTTCGCTAGCGCGTTTATCGGTGGCCGCCAGGCAATCTGCGACCGCGGCTTTTACCTGATCGACCACCCAGTGCGGTTTGCCGTCGTTCACTTCACGCGCGGTGCGAATCAGTCTCGCCTGCTGCGGATTTTGCGCCACAATAAACCACGGATCGACCGCAATGCAGTGCCCGCCAACGCCTGGGCCCGGCTGCAAAATATTGACGCGCGGATGGCGGTTCGCCAGGCGGATCAATTCCCAGACGTTAATCCCCTGTTCGGCGCAAATCAGCGACAATTCATTCGCAAAGGCGATATTCACATCACGGAAGCTATTTTCCGTCAGCTTGCACATCTCTGCGGTGCGCGAGTTGGTGACAACGCATTCGCCCTCAAGGAAAATTTTGTACAGCGCGCTGGCGCGAGCCGAACATACTGGCGTCATACCGCCAATCACGCGGTCATTTTTAATGAGTTCCACCATCACCTGACCCGGCAGCACACGCTCCGGACAATAGGCGATATTCACGTCGGCCTGCTCGCCCGCCTGCTGGGGAAAGGTCAGATCCGGGCGCATCCCGGCCAGCCAGCCAGCCATTTGCTCCGTTGCGCCGACCGGCGATGTTGATTCCAGAATCACCAGTGCCCCTTTTTTTAATACCGGCGCAATGGATTTCGCCGCGGCTTCCACATAGGCCATATCAGGGTCGTGATCGCCTTTGAATGGCGTCGGCACGGCAATCAGGTACGCATCGGCCTCGACAGGTGTCGTCGTCGCACGCAGAAAGCCGCCTTCCACCGCCATCTTCACCACATTGCCCAACGCCGGCTCCACGATGTGAATTTCACCGCGATTTATGGTGTCTACCGCATGTTGGTTGATATCCACGCCGATAACCTGCTTCTGGCGGGAAGCAAAAGCGGCCGCAGTCGGTAATCCGATATACCCCAGCCCAATAACAGAAATGGTCGTAAAACTCATAACGATACCCGATAACTTTTTAACGCCTGTAAAATGCGCGCGCATGATTGCCCGTCACCATAAGGATTATGGGCGCGGCTCATGGTTTGATATTCATTTTCGTCGTGCAGCAGACGCATAACTTCCGCCACAATGCGCCGGGAGTCCGTGCCGATCAGTCTTACCGTACCAGCGGTAATGGCTTCCGGACGCTCTGTGGTTTCACGCATGACCAATACCGGCTTACCTAATGACGGCGCTTCTTCCTGAATACCGCCGGAATCGGTCAGAATGAGCCAGGCGTGATTCATCAGCCAGACAAAAGGTAAGTAGTCCTGCGGCTCAATCAGTACCACGTTTTCAACATGGCCGAGGATACGGTTGACAGGTTCGCTGACGTTGGGATTGAGATGCACCGGATAGACAATTTGCACATTCTGGTTCGCGGCGGCGATTTCCGCCAGCGCCTGGCAGATATGCTCAAAGCCCTGACCAAAGCTTTCACGCCGATGACCGGTCACCAAAATCATCTTCTTATTCGCGTTGAGGAAAGGATACTGCTCGGCCAGTTCAGCCTGTAATGTATCGCTCGTCAGAACGCGATCGCGTACCCAGATCAGCGCGTCGATAACGGTATTGCCAGTGACAAAAATGCGCTCATCCGGAATGTTCTCCCGCAACAGATTCTGCCGCGAGTTTTCCGTCGGCGCAAAGTGGTACATCGCCAGATGTCCGGTCAGCGTGCGGTTTGCCTCTTCCGGCCAGGGGGAATAGAGATCGCCGGTTCGCAACCCGGCTTCTACGTGCCCTACCGGAATTCGTTGATAGAAAGCCGCCAGGCTGGTAGCAATCGTAGTGGTGGTATCGCCATGAACCAGCACCACATCAGGTTTAAAATCTGCCAGGATCGGCTTTAATCCCTCCAGAATTCGGCAGGTAATTTCCGTCAACCCCTGTCCCGGCTGCATAATGTTGAGATCGTAATCAGGCACAATAGAAAAAAGAGTTAATACCTGATCAAGCATCTCCCGATGCTGCGCAGTAACGCATACTTTGGCCTCGAAATGAGGATCTTTTTCCAGCGCATGGACCAGAGGCGCCATCTTAATGGCCTCCGGTCGTGTACCAAATACAGTCAGTACTTTCACATCGATTCTCTTCGAATAGACAGTAGGGGCCCAGCCCCCTACTGCAGAGGTGTTGCTAAATCGTGCGGCGACGGGTTAAGGCAACGCCCGCACCGATTAGCGCCCCAACGATACCCCACATAATCATCAGGAAGGCTCGGCGTGGGCTATCACGTTTTACCGGTTCTTCCGGCGTACGCAAATAACGATAGGTCTGAAAACGAGGGTCCAGGGTCGGCCCCACATTAAGCGTATTCAACATTGCCCGATTTTGAAAGTAGTCCAAATCGAACGCAGGGCCAACCGCTTGCAGATTTTCAAGACGCGCCTGCAACATAGGGCGACCGAGTAAAAAAAGCTCTGAGTCCGGTAATTCATCCGCCGGGACATCCGTCGCGCTACGAGAAATATTATGTTGTTCCGCAATTTTGAGCGCCTGCTCAATACTGTTTACACGACGCGAATAGATCGCTTTCGCAACCTCTTCCTGCCGTTTGACCTGGGCTTTCATCTGCACGGTACGCGCAGCCCAGGCACCTTTTAATTCATCATTCAGATGGCTCGCCGCCCGCTGGCTGGCGAATGCGACATACTGACGCAGCAGATTATTGGCGTCCGGCGCAGTTTCAGCAATCAGCTTCACATTGTCGTTGATGGCGCGTGTAAAATCGCCGGGCGTAAACTGTATGTTATTGATCAGTTCATCAAGCATCGCCGCATCAGCTTTGCTATTCCCGACCATTCGCTGCTTGTAATAGTCCGTCTGTAACCAGAAATCGCGACGCGTATCCCAGGAGGCAAGTTGCATGATGAACTCTTTATACGCTTCATCCATCACCGAGGGCTTATCGGAAGAAGCAGGATCGGTCTTAATATCCAGGTTGCGCAGAAACTGCTGCTGGGAGTAATAACCGCCCAACATATTTACGGTTGGGCGATCGGTAATCGCCGTCGCACTCCACTCCTGACGAGCAAAAAAGGTATAAGCTAACGCGATAAGGGCAAATAGCAGGCCAATGCCGATAATCCAGTATTTGCCAGCCCATAAAGTACGAAACAACCCGCGAATATCCAGTTCATTTTCAGCGCTCACCGCGCGTGCCCCCGGTAATGGTTGTGTCATCGTATCCTCATTTACTTGGTTAAGTTTGGCCGGTTCTCACGTTGCCTGCGCAGGCGACGCTTCACACGCTTAATAAATCTCGCCACCTTCCAGGCCCGCTTAATGCAGTAGCCATAGAGGAAGAATGCTAGCAAAAAGAGCACCAACATAACCCATTCAGGAACAAAATGAGAGTATTCTGCCGTTACGCCTACTCCCGCCAGAATCGCCGCTGCGAGCGTAATAAGAACAAATGCCTGGCGGGAAGTAAACCCTGCTCGCATAACCAAATGATGAATATGTTGGCGATCAGGGGAAAAGGGGCTCATCCCTTTACGCAGACGGCGATACATAATCGCCACCATATCCATCAATGGAATAGCGATAATCCATAGCGCGGTAACCGGGCTGATAGAGTGAGTTTTCCCCTGCGTCGTTTCCAGTAAGAGCCAGATGACGGTAAAGCCAATCAGTGTACTACCGGCATCGCCCATAAAGACTTTATAACGCCGCCCCAAAATACCGAGATTAAGCATAATGTAAGGCAGAATCGCGGCGATCATGGCAAAGCACCACATTGCCAGGCTAGTCTGACCATCAAACCATAAAATCAGCCCCATCGCCGCGAATGAGACGCTGGATAACCCCCCCAGCAGGCCGTCAATACCGTCCACCATATTGAAAGCGTTGATCGCCGCCCATACCGCAAACAGGGTAAGGAAATAGCCAAAGGGGCCAAGCACTAACTCCCAAGGCCCAAAGATGTAACCAAGGCTACCTAAGTGAAGTTTTGCGATAACCATCATTACAACCGCAATAACAGCCTGAACCACAGCACGAATTTTTACACTGATATCAAAACGGTCATCCATCGCACCAACAAAAACCAATACACCAGCGCAAATAAGATATAGCGATAAGTGCGGTATGTAGTAATCCGAGAGGCCAAACATAAAGCAGATTCCTGCAAACACAGAAATCCCGCCGACTAATGGGATAACACCCTGATGTCGTTTACGAAAGTTTGGTTTATCCACTAAACCAATTTTTATGGCTACTTTTCGCGCAAGAAAAATAAAAATGGTCGTGAATAAAAAAATACTGATTAGCTCAGATAAAGCGGTGAGTAACTTCACAGTGTATGTGCTCTCAGCATATATCATTTCCTTAAAGTATAATGCGTTACGCCAGCTCCTAGAAGAGACCTGTTAGAACATTACACTTTTTACCGCAAACAATGTGTATTGTGCATGGTGTTACTCTGTAGCGCATATCCCGATGACCAGTTTATATGACATGACGCTAGGATGAATCGCAAAACAAAAACGCCACGTAAAAACGTGGCGTTTTCAGGTAAAGACCAGGTTATGAGCGCTTCATCATCTCGAAAAAGTCGTCATTAGTTTTGGTCATCGCCAGTTTGTTAATGAGGAATTCCATCGCGTCAATTTCACCCATCGGATGGATGATTTTACGCAGGATCCACATTTTCTGCAGCTCTTCCTGAGTGGTGAGCAGCTCTTCTTTACGGGTACCGGAACGGTTGTAGTCGATAGCCGGGAAGACGCGTTTTTCAGCGATCTTACGCGAGAGATGCAGCTCCATGTTACCGGTGCCTTTAAACTCTTCGTAGATAACTTCGTCCATCTTGGAACCGGTATCGATTAGCGCCGTCGCGATGATAGTCAGGCTACCGCCCTCTTCCACGTTACGCGCCGCGCCGAAGAAACGCTTCGGACGATGCAGGGCGTTAGCGTCCACACCACCGGTCAATACTTTACCGGAAGCCGGCACCACGGTGTTATAGGCACGCGCCAGACGGGTGATGGAGTCGAGCAGGATGATAACGTCTTTCTTGTGTTCAACCAGACGTTTCGCCTTCTCGATAACCATTTCGGCAACCTGAACGTGGCGGGATGCCGGTTCGTCAAAGGTAGAGGCAACCACTTCGCCTTTCACCAGACGCTGCATCTCGGTTACTTCTTCCGGACGTTCGTCAATCAGCAGCACCATCAGCACGCAGTCTGGGTGGTTATACGCGATGCTCTGCGCGATGTTCTGCAGCAGCATGGTTTTACCCGCTTTCGGCGGCGCGACAATCAGACCGCGCTGGCCGCGACCGATCGGCGAAGCCAGATCCAGAACGCGCGCCGTTAAGTCTTCGGTAGAACCGTTACCACGCTCCATACGCAGACGAGAGTTTGCGTGCAGCGGGGTTAAGTTCTCAAAGAGGATTTTGTTACGGGCGTTTTCCGGTTTGTCGTAGTTAACTTCGTTAACTTTCAACAGCGCAAAATAGCGTTCACCTTCTTTCGGCGGGCGAATCTTACCAGAAATGGTATCACCAGTGCGGAGGTTGAAACGGCGGATTTGGCTGGGGGAAACGTAGATATCATCAGGACCGGCGAGGTAGGAGCTGTCTGCAGAACGGAGGAAACCAAATCCATCCTGCAATATCTCCAGCACACCGTCGCCAAAGATATCTTCGCCACTCTTTGCGTGCTGCTTCAGGATGGCAAAAATAATGTCCTGCTTGCGCATACGGGCCAGGTTTTCCAGCCCCATACTTTCGCCGAGAGTGATCAGCTCAGAAACCGGCGTATTCTTTAATTCGGTAAGATTCATAATGGTGTGAGTTCTTAAACTTGGGGTAAATCTCGAACTTAATGTTGTGAATGGTATGGCAGGGTCATCCATGCCTGTTTACGGCTATCAACTCATGTCTGTTCGCTGTCTGGTCACAGGAAAGTACGCAGAACTGAAACGACAAGACGGAATGAGCGAAGAGCCAGGAATCTTTCCACTTCTCGTGCGAGAAAAAACGGGAAGTGACGGATAAAACCAGATTCAAACTTAATAAGGTATGTTTAATTCGAAGTCAATACTAACTTAGCACGACTCAGACCGGGCGTCCAGAGATCCTGACAATTTAAGAATAACGTAAGGACAACAGACGCCACGAAACTGCCTGATACCTTAATCATTCGTCGAATGACAGACGCCTGACCATACAGCGCCTTTGTCATTCGACGTATAAAAGGTATTACGCCAGATTGGCGTCGAGAAACTCTTTCAACTGACCTTTAGACAGTGCGCCTACTTTGGTTGCCGCCACTTCGCCGTTTTTAAACAGCAGCAGAGTCGGAATACCGCGGATGCCATATTTAGGCGCAGTACCAGGGTTCTGGTCAATGTTCAGTTTGGCAACGGTCAATTTGCCCTGATATTCGTCAGCGATTTCATCCAGAATCGGAGCGATCATTTTACACGGCCCGCACCACTCTGCCCAGAAATCAACGAGGATAGCCCCGTCCGCTTTGAGTACATCCGTGTCAAAACTGTCGTCAGTCAGGTGAATAATTTTATCGCTCATATATAACTCCACAGGAATAAGCCTGGCGTGTTGGTGTAGCATTAACCAACGAGGTGCTGATGTTAACTTCGCCAACAAAGGTTGACTTTATTTCACCGGATACGCTTTCGTAAAGCAATAGTAAGCTGATATTCTACCACACTATGAGCAAAACACATTTAACAGAACAGAAGTTTTCCGACTTCGCCCTGCACCCACAGGTGGTTGAAGCCCTTGAAAAAAAAGGGTTTTATAATTGTACGCCCATTCAGGCACTGGCCCTTCCGCTAACGCTGGCGGGTCGTGACGTTGCAGGGCAGGCGCAAACCGGTACCGGGAAAACGATGGCGTTTCTGACGTCAACGTTTCATTATTTACTTTCTCATCCCGCGATCGACGATCGCAAGGTGAACCAGCCGCGCGCGCTGATCATGGCGCCGACGCGTGAATTAGCCGTACAAATTCACGCAGACGCGGAGCCGTTGGCGCAAGCGACAGGCTTAAAATTAGGCCTGGCTTACGGCGGCGATGGTTACGACAAGCAGCTTAAAGTGCTGGAAAGCGGCGTTGATATTCTTATTGGTACGACGGGCCGACTGATCGACTACGCCAAACAAAACCACATTAACCTCGGCGCCATTCAGGTCGTCGTACTCGATGAAGCCGATCGCATGTACGATTTGGGCTTTATTAAAGATATCCGCTGGCTGTTCCGTCGTATGCCGCCGGCTGCGCAGCGTCTGAACATGTTGTTCTCCGCCACCCTGTCTTATCGGGTTCGCGAGCTGGCGTTTGAACAGATGAACAACGCCGAATATGTTGAAGTGGAACCGGAGCAAAAGACCGGCCACCGCATTAAAGAAGAGCTTTTCTACCCCTCTAATGAAGAGAAAATGCGTTTACTGCAAACGCTGATCGAAGAAGAGTGGCCGGATCGCGCCATTATTTTCGCCAACACCAAGCATCGTTGCGAAGATATCTGGGGACATCTGGCGGCAGATGGCCATCGTGTTGGTCTGCTGACCGGCGACGTCGCGCAGAAAAAGCGCCTGCGGATTCTGGATGAGTTCACCCGCGGCGATCTGGATATTCTTGTGGCGACCGATGTCGCGGCGCGCGGGTTGCATATCCCCGCCGTAACGCACGTCTTTAACTACGATCTGCCAGATGATTGTGAAGACTATGTTCACCGTATCGGTCGTACCGGTCGCGCTGGCGCCAGCGGACATTCCATCAGCCTGGCTTGCGAAGAGTATGCGCTGAATCTGCCCGCCATTGAGAGCTATATCGGCCACTCGATTCCGGTCAGCAAATACAATCCGGAAGCGCTCATGAACGATCTGCCCAAGCCGTTGCGTCTGACGCGTTCGCGTCCTGGCAATGGTCCGCGCCGCGCTGGCGCTCCGCGTAATCGTCGTCGTTCAGGTTAAGAAAAGTTATGCCATACACAAAATCAATTAGCCTGTATCAAGGCGGCAAGAAAACAAATCCCGATGAGCTTACTTTAGTAAATGATTCAGGGGAGAGTACGCAGCCAACACGGATACAGGTTGAAGGATGAAGTGTATGAATTCCACCTCGTTGTATGCCGCCATTGATCTCGGTTCCAATAGTTTTCATATGCTGGTCGTGCGCGAGGCGGCGGGAAGCATCCAGACGCTGACCCGAATAAAACGCAAGGTGCGTCTGGCCGCGGGTCTGAACCACGACAACCACCTTTCAGCCGAAGCGATGGAACGCGGCTGGCAATGCCTGCGTCTGTTTGCTGAACGTTTGCAGGATATCCCGCAGCCACAAATCCGCGTGGTTGCCACCGCAACATTGCGTCTCGCCGTCAATGCGGGTGAATTTATCGCGAAAGCGCAGACTATCCTTGGTTGTCCGGTGCAGGTTATCAGCGGCGAAGAAGAGGCGCGGCTGATTTATCAGGGAGTCGCTCATACCACCGGCGGCGCAGATCAGCGACTGGTGGTGGATATCGGCGGCGCCAGCACTGAACTGGTTACCGGCACTGGCGCGCAAACCACGTCGCTGTTTAGCCTGTCGATGGGCTGCGTAACGTGGCTTGAACGCTATTTTAGCGATCGTAATCTGGCGCAAGAAAATTTTGATGACGCGGAGAAAGCCGCGCGCGATGTACTGCGTCCGGTCGCCGATGAACTGCGTTTTCATGGCTGGAAGGTCTGCGTGGGTGCCTCCGGCACCGTACAGGCATTGCAGGAAATCATGATGGCGCAGGGGATGGACGAGCGCATTACGCTCGCCAAACTGCAGCAGCTAAAACAACGCGCGATACAGTGCGGGCGTCTGGAAGAGCTGGAAATCGAAGGCCTGACGCTGGAGCGCGCGCTGGTTTTCCCAAGCGGGCTGGCTATTCTAATCGCGATATTTACCGAGCTGAACATCCAGAGCATGACGCTGGCAGGCGGCGCGTTACGCGAAGGGCTGGTGTATGGGATGTTGCATCTGGCGGTAGATCAGGATATCCGCAGCCGCACGCTGCGAAACATTCAGCGTCGGTTTATCGTCGATACCGATCAGGCAAATCGTGTGGCGAAGCTGGCAGATAACTTCCTCAAACAGGTAGAAAATGCCTGGCATATTGAACCTATCAGTCGTGAACTGTTGCTTAGCGCTTGCCAGTTGCATGAGATCGGTCTGAGCGTTGATTTTAAACAGGCGCCCTATCATGCCGCCTATTTAGTACGCCATTTGGATCTGCCTGGCTATACGCCCGCGCAGAAAAAGTTGCTCGCCACCCTCTTACTGAATCAGACCAATCCGGTCGATCTCTCTTCGCTTCATCAGCAAAACGCGGTACCGCCCCGTGTTGCGGAACAGCTATGCCGTTTGCTGCGACTGGCGATTCTTTTTGCCGGTCGCCGTCGTGACGATCTGGTACCAGAAATTACGCTACAGGCGCTAAATGAAAATCTGACGTTAACCTTGCCTGACGACTGGCTGGCGCATCACCCGCTGGGTAAAGAGTTGATTGATCAGGAAAGCCAGTGGCAAAGCTATGTACACTGGCCGCTGGACGTTCGCTAACCGTAGTCTGATTGCCGGATGACGCTTCGCTTATCCGGCCTACGATTTCGCTCGCTTTGCCGCCATCATGGCTTTCAGATTAGCCAGGTGACTTTGCCCTTTTTGCATTCGCTCCTCAGCGCTTACCACTTTGCGCTCCTGCTCCCAGATTAAATCATCCTGCGGCAGTTCTAACAGGAAGCGACTGGGTTCCGGGCGCACCAGTTCCCCATACTGACGGCGCTCTTTACATAATGTAAAGGTGAGCTCTTTCTGCGCACGAGTGATCCCGACATAGGCCAGCCGACGCTCTTCCTCAATATTGTCTTCGTCAATGCTGCTTTGATGCGGCAAAAATCCTTCTTCCATTCCCACCATATAGACATACGGGAATTCCAGTCCTTTCGACGCATGAAGCGTCATCAACTGTACCTGATCCAGCTCTTCTTCGCTCTCGCCGCGCTCCATCATATCGCGCAGCGTAAAGCGTGTAACCACCTGGGTGAGCGTCATCGGCTCATCGAGTTCGTTGCCTTCCAGCATCTCAGTCATCCAGCTAAAGAGCTGATTAACGTTTTTCATACGCATTTCCGCCGCTTTGGGGCTCGGCGAGGTTTCGTACAACCAGGATTCATAGTCAATACCGTGGATGAGATCGCGCACGGCGGCGACAGGCTCGCGTTCGGCCAGACGCTGGATTTCCCCCAGCCAGTGGGTAAAACGCGTCAATGAATCGTAACCACGTCCGGTCAGCTTCTGGCTAAGCCCCATATCAAAGCTGGCGGTAAACAGGCTCTTATTACGCGTCATTGCCCATTCACCCAGCTTTTGCAGAGTAGCCGGACCGATTTCGCGTTTTGGCGTATTCACGATGCGCAGGAAAGCGCTGTCATCATCCGGGTTGGTCAACACCCGCAGGTAGGCCAGCAGGTCTTTAATCTCCGGACGGGAGAAGAATGAGGTGCCGCCGGAAATTTTGTACGGAATGCGGTTCTGCATGAGGAATTTTTCAAATACCCGCGACTGATGATTCCCGCGATACAGAATGGCGTAATCCTTGTACTGGGTCTTGTTCACAAAGTGATGGGCAATCAGTTCGCCGGTAACGCGCTCAGCTTCATGCTCTTCATTGTTTGCGCTTAACACTTTAAGTTCCGCGCCGTAACCGAGCTCGGAAAAGAGGCGCTTTTCAAAGACGTGCGGATTGTTGGCGATGAGAATATTCGCCGCTTTCAGGATGCGGCCCGAAGAACGATAGTTTTGCTCCAGCTTAATCACCTGCAGCGCCGGAAAGTCCTGGCTCAGTAACACCAGGTTTTGCGGACGCGCCCCGCGCCAGGAGTAGATAGACTGATCGTCATCGCCTACGACCGTAAAGCGCGCGCGTTGCCCGACCAGCAGCTTAACCAACTCATACTGGCTGGTGTTAGTATCCTGATATTCATCCACCAACAGATAACGAATTTTATTCTGCCAGCGCTCGCGCACCTCGTCATTGCGTTGCAGCAGCAGCGTCGGCAGCAAAATCAAATCATCAAAATCGAGAACGTTGCATGCCTTCATATGGGCGTCGTAAAGCCCGTAGCAGTGGGCAAAAATACGATCGCGTTCACCTTTCGCCCCCGCCGCTGCCTGTGCAGGCGTTTTGAGATCGTTTTTCCAGTTGGAGATCGTGGAGATCAGCTGTTGCAACAGAACCTTGTCGTCTTCGATCAGGCCTTCGGTCAGCTCTTTGAGCAAGGCGACCTGGTCGGTATCGTCAAACAATGAAAAGTTCGATTTCATCCCCAGCGCAGCGTACTCGCGCTTAATAATATCCAGCCCTAGCGTATGAAAGGTGGAGATCATCAAACCGCGCGCTTCCTTACGGCCGAGCGTCTGCCCGACGCGTTCTTTCATCTCACGCGCTGCCTTGTTGGTAAACGTCACCGCCGCAATATGCCGGGCCTGATAGCCGCATCCGCGGATCAGGTGGGCGATTTTATTGGTAATTACGCGAGTTTTACCAGAACCCGCTCCTGCCAGCACCAGGCAGGGTCCGGTGACGAATTCGACAGCGTGTTGTTGGCCGGGATTTAAACGCATGGGAATAGTGCTCAATCTTCGAACGGGGGAGGGATTGTAGCAGAAAGCGAGGCCCAGAGAAGACCTGGCTGCCTTTTCAGGCAGCCAGGAAAAGGTCAATCAGCAGGCTCTGGCGGCAAGCGGCGTATAGCCATTACGCTGTGCGCTCTTGATCCAACTGAAAGAACCCATTAGCGCGATCGCCGTCAGCAGAACATACTCAAGCGACATCGCATAAACGCCCTGTACTGCATAGATCACGACGCTAATTACATCAATAATCACCCACAGCAGCCAGTTTTCCACGTACTTGCGGGTCATCAGCACCATCGCCGCAATCGACAACACCAGCATGGTGGAATCCCAGAACGGGAACGCATCCGGCTGGAGTTCAGGCATCGCCACCTGCATACCTACCGTTTGCAGCAGAGCGAGCATAACGCGGGTCAACATAGCGAAGACCGGATCGATAAACCACGTCATCAGCAGAATGGCGATAATACATACGCCCCCCAACCTCCATGTTTGTTGACGAGAAAGCCAGCGTACTTTCAGAGCGGCTTCCCGGGCGTCATTCTGCCGGCTCCATGCGTACCAGCCGTAAATATTCGCCGCAAAGAAAAACACCTGAAGTAGCAAGCTGGCATACAGTTGAATCTGAAAAAAGATGGCGGCAAACAGAGTGACGTTAATCAAACCAAACAGGTAATTAACGATTTTTTCCCGGCTGGCGCACCAGATGCACAATAAGCCAAAGACGGTGCCGATCGCCTCAATCCACGACAGCGCATACCCACCCTCGCCGAGAGGAATGTTGACCATTACATTGTTAATGCTGAAAAAGTCCATCATTGCTCTCCTTGCAAACTATCGAAATAAATGGCCTGAAGCGCCAGAGAAATTTGGCGCTCTTCACCTTGCTGGCACAAGGTTTCCTGCTGAACATAATGGTTAATGCTGCTCTCCAGACAGCCACTATGCGCGACGACCACGTTTAGCAACGACGCGGTACGCAGCCCTCGTAACGCCCCCACCACCATCAGCGCGGCGGTTTCCATATCCGCGCCGAGAACTCCCCTGGCCGACCATTCGGCATCCAGTTCAGCTTCGCGATCGGTATAAAAACTGTCATGGCTGCGCACCAGCCCGCAAACGGCAGAGATGTTCATCTGTTTCGCCTGCTGTATCAGCGTGGCGGTAAGATACGGGTCCGCACAGGCCGGATAACTGGCGGGCGCATAGGTTTTGCTGGCGCCGTCGTCAGCCACCGCGCCGTGGGCGATGATCACATCGCCCAACGCCAGCGAGTCCTGCAACGCGCCGCAACTACCGATACGGATTAGCGTGTTGACGCCAACCTGGCGTAACTCCTCAATGGCGATAGCGGTTGACGGTCCGCCGATTCCCGTGGAGAGCACGACTATTTCAACCCCCTGATACCAACCGCGCGCCGCGCGAAACTCCCGGTTTTGCCCCAGAATCTCAGCCTTATCAAGAAAACGGGCGATTCTATCCACCCGCCCGGGATCGCCGGGCAAAAGCGCATATTTCGCGCGGGTCATGCTTGTGTTAAGCCGAATATGGGGTTGCATCTCCCGTCTCCTTATTGTTCTGAGAGGTTCAGATTTCCGCCTCCTGTTTGAGTTTTTCAGGAGCCAGTAAAATGATCCGCTCACCGTCGGTATCGATAATGTTCAGCGATTTCAGATCGTGCAGTATCCGGTTGATACTGCGCGTCGTCGCCGCAAATTCCTGACCAAGATTCTGCTTATCAAGCAAAATAGTGGTTGATTCATATTGTTGATAACGCAGCCATAATGCCTGGCATACGCGCTGATGCAGCGAGTACAAATTGTCGCTACTGGCCTTTTTCGACAACTGGTAATACTGTTGGCTGAAAAACCGCAGCATTCGCTGGTTAAAGTGGTTATCCAGCGTCAGCCAGCGGCAAAAATGCGCTTGCGGCAGGCTGAGTAGCTGTACATTGCCGACGGCTACGACAGAACAGATGTAATGCCGCGACTCAAATATCTCTAGCTCGCCCAGCATATCTCCTTTGCCATAACGCGCCTGCCGGTAACGGCGTCCATCTTCAGCTTCGTAAAAAACATCCACTTCGCCGGCCACGATGAGTGAAAATTGCTGGCATATTTCCCCCTGGCGGCAGATAAGCGCGCCGCGGGAAATGTCGTCAAATCGCCAGCACTGCATGATTTCCAACGGGCAGTATTTGAGTAATTCATAGAGCACTGGGTCGCGTACGACCTGGCGTAGCCCTAAAAGCCAGTCGTCTGGAAATTCTGCGTTTTTCATTATGTCCATGGTATCTCGCCCCTTGTCAGAAAGGACAGGACCGCCGTCCCGTACATCCGAAATACGCCTGCTAAAAATGCCGCTTATCTCCCGGTTCATTAAATCAGGCGGGACATCTGTCCTGTAATGGCGAAGAGTATATGTCTGACGGCCTAAGGAGTGATAAAGTGACGGCCAATCTTTGCGACGTGAGAACACAATAATGGCAAAAATGGCAGCAGCACTGCATATCCTTGTAAAAGAAGAGAAACTGGCTTTAGATCTTCTGGAGCAAATTAAAAACGGCGGCGATTTTGAGAAGCTGGCGAAGAAGCATTCTATCTGCCCATCCGGTAAAAAAGGCGGTCATTTAGGCGAATTTCGTCAGGGCCAGATGGTTCCGGCATTCGATAAAGTAGTCTTTTCCTGCCCGGTACTGGAGCCAACCGGCCCGCTGCATACTCAGTTCGGTTACCACATCATTAAAGTATTGTATCGCAAATAAAAAGCCGGGTGGCGGCTACGCCTTACCCGGCCTACATCGTCTGCTTGATTTTGTAGGTAGGGTAAGCGCTAGCGCCACCCGACACTGCCTACATTAACCCGCTACCGCAATGCGTTTCATATCCGTCATATAGCCGCGCAGTTTCTTACCTACCTGCTCAATCGCATGACTACGAATCGCGTCGTTCACGTCGCGAAGCTGTGCGTTGTCTACCGCGCCTTCCGGGATAGCACTACCCAGATCGCCCGGTTGCAATTCCGCCATAAACGGTTTCAGCAGCGGTACGCAAGCGTAAGAGAACAGGTAGTTACCGTATTCTGCGGTATCGGAGATAACCACGTTCATTTCGTACAGACGCTTACGGGCGATGGTGTTCGCGATCAGCGGCAGTTCGTGCAGTGATTCGTAGTAAGCGGACTCTTCGATGATGCCGGAATCGACCATGGTTTCGAACGCCAGCTCAACGCCCGCTTTCACCATCGCAATCATCAGCACGCCTTTATCGAAGTACTCCTGCTCGCCGATTTTACCTTCAAACTGCGGCGCGGTTTCGAACGCGGTTTTACCGGTCTCTTCACGCCAGGTCAGCAGTTTCTTATCGTCGTTAGCCCAGTCAGCCATCATGCCGGAAGAGAATTCGCCGGAGATGATGTCATCCATGTGTTTCTGGAACAGCGGCGCCATGATCTCTTTCAATTGTTCGGACAGCGCGTAAGCACGCAGTTTCGCCGGGTTAGACAGACGGTCCATCATCAGGGTGATGCCGCCCTGCTTCAGCGCTTCGGTGATTGTTTCCCAGCCGAACTGAATCAGTTTTTCGGCGTATGCCGGGTCGGTGCCTTCTGCCACCAGCTTGTCGAAGCACAGCAGAGAACCGGCCTGCAGCATACCGCACAGAATAGTCTGCTCGCCCATCAGGTCAGATTTCACTTCCGCAACGAAAGAAGATTCCAGTACGCCCGCACGGTGACCGCCGGTGGCCGCAGCCCAGGCTTTCGCAATCGCCATGCCTTCGCCTTTCGGGTCGTTTTCCGGGTGAACGGCGATCAGCGTCGGCACGCCGAAACCACGTTTGTACTCTTCGCGCACTTCGGTGCCCGGACACTTCGGCGCTACCATCACCACGGTGATGTCTTTACGGATCTGCTCGCCCACTTCGACGATGTTGAAGCCGTGGGAGTAGCCCAGCGCCGCGCCGTCTTTCATCAGCGGCTGTACAGAACGCACCACGTCGGAGTGCTGTTTGTCCGGCGTCAGGTTAACCACCAGGTCCGCCTGCGGGATCAGCTCTTCGTAGGTACCCACTTTGAAGCCGTTTTCGGTCGCTTTACGCCAGGAAGCACGCTTCTCAGCAATCGCTTCTTTACGCAGGGCGTAGGAGATATCCAGACCGGAATCACGCATGTTCAGGCCCTGGTTCAGCCCCTGAGCGCCACAGCCGACGATGACCACTTTTTTACCCTGCAGGTAGCTCGCGCCGTCGGCGAATTCGTCGCGGCCCATAAAGCGGCATTTACCCAGCTGCGCCAGCTGCTGGCGCAGATTCAGTGTATTAAAGTAGTTAGCCATGATGGTGTACTCCGTGATGTTGTGTTGTCGCGCTTATTGTTCGGTTTACAGATTGCTATCTGTGCGAATGAACCCACATTACAACAGGAAATTTATTGCGGAAATTGATATATTCACAACGTTATGTTGCGGTTTATGCAACGTCAAAAACCGGAGGTCTGTCTGTGGATTTACGCGATCTAAAAACCTTCCTGCATCTGGCGGAAAGCCGCCACTTTGGCCGCAGCGCGCGGGCGATGCACGTCAGCCCCTCCACGCTCTCCCGGCAGATTCAGCGGCTGGAAGAAGATCTCGGCCAGCCGCTATTTGTGCGCGATAACCGCACCGTCACGCTGACCGAAGCCGGCGAAGAGCTGCGAGTGTTTGCCCAACAGACGCTTTTGCAATATCAGCAGTTGCGCCATACCCTCGATCAGCAGGGGCCGTCCCTTTCCGGCGAACTCCATATCTTCTGTTCAGTGACCGCGGCATACAGTCATCTGCCGCCGATCCTCGACCGTTTTCGCGCCGAACACCCTTCTGTTGAAATCAAATTGACGACCGGAGATGCTGCCGATGCGATGGAAAAGGTGGTAACGGGAGAAGCGGACCTGGCAATCGCCGGCAAACCAGAAACGCTGCCCGGCGCGGTGGCGTTTTCGATGCTGGAGAATCTGGCAGTGGTGCTGATCGCCCCGGCGCTGCCCTGCCCGGTGCGTAATCAGGTTTCGGTTGATAAGCCCGACTGGTCGACGGTGCCGTTTATCATGGCCGATCAGGGGCCGGTACGCCGCCGCATTGAGCTATGGTTCCGCCGCCATAAAATCAGCAATCCGCAGATTTACGCCACCGTCGGCGGTCACGAAGCGATGGTCTCAATGGTGGCACTGGGCTGCGGCGTGGCGCTGCTGCCGGAAGTGGTGCTGGAAAACAGCCCGGAGCCGGTACGTAATCGCGTAATGATTTTAGAGCGCAGCGATGAAAAAACACCGTTTGAGCTTGGCGTCTGCGCGCAAAAAAAGCGGCTGCATGAGCCGCTGATTGATGCGTTCTGGAAGATTTTACCGAATTAGTTTTACGGCCCTACCATTACCCGAACAGGCTTCCCAATACGGCTAAGCATATTCACCAGAGCATCAATGGTGAATTTGCTGCATTTCTTGTTGACGACATCCGAAACGCGCGGTCGGGATATATGCAAAACTGTAGCAACCTCGGCTTGCTTCATCTGGTTTCGCGTAATCCAGAGGGTAATTTCTTCCATGAGCTGTTGTTTAATGGCTAACGTGTTTTCGATTTCACTCAGGGAATCAGCGTAAAACTTTTCTGCGTCCTGCTTATCAAACCCCAAATCAGCAAAAACATTACCGCCAGATGGCGTCACATGGCGAATATCACTATCAGTTTTGGCAATCACAAGCTGTTTCTCCGTTGTTGCACCACCCGGTTATAACGCGTTCTGGCGATGTTTTTATCATGCTGACTGGTTTGTTGCGTCTGTTTTTGGAAACTATGCAAAACGTAGAGTGCTTCTTCAAACTTAGCGACATACATAACGCGATAGATACCATTGTTGTCACGAATACGAATTTCATTTACCCCAGCCCCAATTTCTGAAAACGGTTTCCAGTCATCGGGTTCAATTCCATACTGAATTTTGTGAAGCTGATAACCGACTGCTTTACGTACCGTTATGGGAAAAGCCAGGAGATCCTCCAGAGAAGATCCCACCCATCGAATTTCTTTTTCATTGGAGAGAGCTCGGGTGAGTAACATAACATCCTTGTGTATAAAATTTTATACATTGTTTTTAGCAGGTGCAAGTGATGGCGGTGCTAACGATATGGTGAGCCGAGTTTCACCACAAGCAGATTGGGCGCCTTCTGGAAAACGTCTCGCAAAATGAAATGAGTGGATGCTCCGGGCTGGCAGAAAAGCCCAATAACTGAGGGAAGATAATATCTGGATATCAGGCCCACTTTACTTTGTGGGCCCGAAAAACTAAACGCTGAATTAACCCGCCAGAAAGAACCGGAACGCCGGGTTATTGCTCTCATCATGGCATTCATAGCCCAGCTCATGCAGCCGGGTTTCGAAATCCGGCTCATGATCGCCTAACTCGAACGCCGCCAACACGCGGCCATAATCGGTACCGTGGCTACGGTAATGGAATAGCGAAATATTCCAGTGCGTGCCAAGCGTATGCAGGAATTTGAGCAACGCGCCGGGCGACTCCGGAAATTCGAAACTATACAAACGCTCCTGTAATGGCTTGGAGGGGCGTCCGCCGACCATATAGCGCACATGCAGCTTCGCCATTTCATCGTCGGAGAGATCCACTACGCTATAACCGCCGTCGCACAGTTGGGTGATAATCTCTTTTCGCTCCTCCAGCCCCTGACTGACGCGTACGCCGACAAAAATACAGGCATTTTTCGCGTCGGCAAAACGGTAGTTAAATTCGGTGACCATACGCCCGCCAAGCAACTGGCAGAATTTGAGAAAGCTCCCCTTTTCTTCCGGAATGGTCACCGCCAGTAACGCTTCGCGCTGTTCCCCCAGCTCGCAGCGTTCAGACACATAGCGCAAGCCGTGGAAGTTGACGTTGGCGCCGGAAAGGACGTGCGCCAGGCGTTCGCCGCGAATATTGTGCTGGGCGATATATTTCTTCATCCCCGCCAGCGCCAGCGCGCCGGACGGCTCCGCCACCGCACGCACATCTTCAAACAGATCTTTCATCGCCGCGCAGATAGCGTCGCTATCGACTGTAATAATGTCGTCGAGATATTCCTGACACAGCCGGAAGGTTTCGTCGCCGATGCGTTTTACCGCCACGCCTTCAGCAAATAACCCAACGCGCGGGAGATCCACTGGATGACCGGCTTCCAACGCCGCTTTCAGGCAGGCGGAATCCTCCGCTTCGACGGCAATCACTTTGATTTGCGGCATCAATTGTTTGATCAGTACCGCTACGCCCGCCGCCAGGCCGCCGCCGCCAACCGGCACAAAGACACGATCGAGATGCGAATCCTGCTGAAGCAGTTCCAGCGCCAGCGTGCCCTGCCCGGCGATCACCATTGGGTGATCAAACGGCGGCACCCAGGTAAAACCCTGCTGCTGCGCCAGCTCAATAGCTTTCGCTTTCGCTTCATCAAAATTAGCGCCGTGCAACAGCACTTCGCCGCCAAAACCGCGTACCGCATCGACTTTAATATCCGCCGTTGCTTTTGGCATGACGATCAGCGACTTCACGCCAAGCCGCGCGGAGGAGAACGCCACGCCCTGTGCATGGTTCCCCGCCGACGCGGTAATCACGCCGTGGGCTTTTTGTTCTTCGGTCAATCCGGCCATCATCGCGTAAGCGCCGCGCAGCTTAAAGCTATGTACCGGCTGCCGGTCTTCGCGTTTGACGAGAATAACGTTGTCCAGACGTGACGAGAGCTTTTCCATTTTTTGCAGCGGCGTCACCTGCGCCGCTTCGTATACTGGCGCGCGTAGCACCGCGCGCAGATACTCCGCCCCTTCCGGCGCGACTGACAGAGGTTGAGATTCCGCCATCATCAACCTCCCAATTTCGATTTATCGCGCACCGCGCCTTTATCGGCGCTGGTCGCCAGGCTGGCGTAGGCACGCAGGGCAAACGAAACCTGACGCTGACGATTTTTCGGCGTCCAGGCTTTGTCGCCACGAGCCTCCTGCGCCTCGCGGCGTGCGGCGATTTCAGCCTCACTCAACTGCAACTGAATGCTGCGGTTCGGGATATCAATCGCAATAGTGTCGCCATCTTCAATCAACGCAATAGTGCCGCCGCTGGCCGCTTCCGGCGAAACGTGGCCAATAGAGAGACCGGAAGTCCCGCCGGAAAAACGCCCATCGGTGATGAGCGCGCAGGCTTTGCCCAGCCCCATCGACTTCAGGAAACTGGTCGGATAGAGCATTTCCTGCATTCCCGGCCCGCCTTTCGGCCCTTCGTAGCGGATCACGACTACATCGCCTTCCACTACTTTGCCGCCGAGAATTGCCTCTACCGCGTCGTCCTGGCTTTCATACACTTTAGCCGGGCCGGTGAATTTAAGGATGCTGTCATCGACGCCCGCGGTTTTAACGATGCAGCCGTTTTCGGCGAAGTTGCCATACAGCACCGCCAGACCGCCGTCTTTGCTATAGGCATATTCCAGCGAGCGGATGCAACCCGCTGCGCGGTCGTCATCCAGCGAATCCCAGCGACAATCCTGCGAGAACGCCTGGGTAGTACGGATACCGGCAGGGCCAGCACGGAACATTTTTTTAACCGCTTCGTCCTGCGTAACCGTGATGTCGTACTGTTCCAGCGTTTGCGGCAGCGTCAGGCCTAATACGTTTTTCACGTTGCGGTTCAGCAGCCCGGCGCGATCCAGCTCGCCTAAAATACCCAGCACACCGCCGGCACGGTGAACGTCTTCCATATGGTATTTCTGGGTACTTGGCGCCACTTTACACAGCTGCGGCACCTTGCGGGACAGCTTGTCGATATCACTCATGGTGAAGTCGATTTCCGCTTCCTGAGCCGCCGCCAGTAGATGCAGAACGGTATTGGTCGAACCGCCCATCGCAATATCCAGCGTCATGGCGTTTTCAAACGCGGCTTTGCTGGCGATGTTACGCGGCAGTGCACTTTCGTCATCCTGCTCGTAATAGCGTTTAGTCAGTTCAACAATCCGCTTACCGGCATTGAGGAACAACTGCTTCCGGTCAGCATGGGTCGCCAGCAACGAACCGTTGCCCGGCTGCGACAGGCCCAGCGCTTCGGTCAGGCAGTTCATGGAGTTAGCGGTAAACATGCCGGAGCAGGAGCCGCAGGTTGGACAGGCGGAACGCTCCACCTGGTTACTTTGATCGTCAGAGACTTTCGGGTCCGCTCCCTGAATCATGGCATCAACCAGATCCAGCTTGATAATTTTGTCTGAAAGCTTGGTTTTCCCGGCTTCCATCGGGCCGCCGGAGACAAAGATCACCGGAATATTCAGGCGCAGCGAGGCCATGAGCATCCCCGGGGTGATTTTGTCGCAGTTGGAGATACACACCATCGCGTCAGCGCAGTGAGCGTTCACCATGTACTCCACGGAGTCGGCGATCAGCTCGCGCGACGGCAGTGAATAGAGCATACCCCCGTGCCCCATGGCGATCCCGTCATCCACGGCAATAGTGTTGAACTCTTTCGCCACACCGCCGGAAGCTTCAATCTGTTCGGCGACCAGCTTACCGAGATCGCGCAGATGAACGTGACCCGGCACAAACTGAGTGAATGAGTTCACCACGGCGATAATCGGTTTGCCAAAATCACTGTCGGTCATTCCGGTGGCGCGCCACAGCGCGCGGGCACCCGCCATATTACGACCATGGGTGGTGGTGGCGGAACGGTACTTAGGCATGCTTTATTTACTCCCCATCTTTTCCCTTCATACTTCACGCCACAGGTGCGTTGGCTGCCTCACTCACCCCAGTCACTTACGACAGTAAGCTTCTGGGGATTTGCTGCGTTGCCGCCTTCCTGTGACGCAAATTATTTGGGAAAATATTAACTTTATTTATTATGAATTTACCGGATCCAACCAGCCCCATTTATCCTCGGTTTCTCCAGTGAAGAGACCAAAGAAGGCTTGTTGAATACGCTTGGTAACAGGGCCGCAACGGCCTTCACCTACCTGGATACCATCAACGCTGCGTACCGGAGTAATTTCTGCCGCGGTTCCGGACATAAATACTTCGTCGGCCAGATACAGCGATTCACGGGACAGCACCTGCTCGCGCACTTCAATACCCAGCTCTTTCGCCAGTTTGATGATCGCGTCGCGAGTAATGCCTGGCAGCGCGGAAGAGGTAAACGGCGGAGTAAACAGCACGCCATCTTTTACCTCAAACAGGTTTTCACCTGCGCCTTCGGAGATATAGCCGTTTACATCCAGGGCGATGCCTTCCTGATAGCCGTGGCGGCGCGCTTCGCTACCCACCAGCAGTGAGGAGAGGTAGTTACCGCCCGCTTTCGCAGCGGTTGGAATGGTGTTCGGCGCAGCGCGATTCCAGGAAGAAACCATCGCATCGATCCCCTGATCCAGCGCTTCGGCGCCCAAGTATGCCCCCCACGGGAACGCGGCGATGATGACGTCAGTAGTGTATCCCGGGGGTGGGTTAACGCCCATACCGACATCGCCGACAAATACCAACGGACGGATATAGGCGCTGGTCAGGTTGTTTTTGCGGATCACTTCGCGGCAGGCTTCCATCAGCTCATCAATACTCTGGGAAACCGGAAAACGATAAATTTTTGCTGAGTCGCGCAGGCGCTGCATATGTTCACGATGACGAAACACTACCGGGCCTTTGTGAGAGTCGTAGCACCGAATCCCTTCAAATACCGACGTACCGTAGTGCAGCGCGTGAGACATTACGTGAACCTTCGCGTCTTCCCAGCGCACCATCTCGCCATTGAACCAAATATAATCAGCTTTTTTCGTCGTCATTTTTCTTCCTTTTGCGCTCAGGCGCGGATTTGTTGTGATGTGGCAGCGCTCTGGCAGATTGCGACATGCGCAACATCTACCAGTTTACTTAACTGACTAAACAGTAAGTCGACCGACCGGGGACTGGCAACGGTCAATTCAATATTTATATTCTGCGCATCGGTCGCGGCTTCCATATTCATGGAGCACACCTGAAAACCACGATGGCGCACCACGCGTAAAACACGTTCTAAGGTTTCTGGATTAAAGCGTGCCGATACATTGACCTGATGTTGCATCATGATAATTTCTCCAGCATTTCAGAGTTACTGGCGCCAGGCGGCACCAACGGCCAGACATTTTCAAGTTCGTCGATTGAGACGTGAAGCAGGTACGGCCCTTCGCTTGCCAACATCGTGTCGAGTGCCGCTTCAACCTGGTCTTTACGAGTAATGTGCTGGCCTGGAATGCCGAAGGCGCTGGCCAGCATGAGGAAATCGGGGTTATCGGTCAGGGTGGTTTCGCTATATCGCTCCTGGAAAAACAGTTGCTGCCATTGTCGAACCATCCCTAACCGCTGGTTGTCGAGTAAGACTATCTTCAACGGTAACTGCTTGCGTTTTACGGTGCCCAACTCCTGAACATTCATCATGAAGGAGCCGTCACCGGAGATACAGATAACGGTATCATTCGGTCGCGCTACTTGCGCGCCAACGGCCGCCGGTAAGCCGAATCCCATCGTCCCCAGACCGCTGGAAGTGATGAAGTTCTCCGGGCGGGTGTAAGTCATATGCTGGGCTGACCACATCTGATGCTGCCCCACATCCGTCGTCACCACGCTGTCTGCGGGTTTGCGTTCCGACAATTGCTTCAACAACAACGGCGCATAGATAGTCTCGCCAGGATGGTCATAGCGCCAGGCGTGTTCTGCGCGCAGCTCTGCACAGGACTGACGCCATGCGTCGATCTTCAGCGGTTGCTGTAATGCCGGCAACAGCGAATTTAAATCGCCCTGCAACGCGACGTGTGCCTGACGCAGTTTGTTCATTTCCGCCGGGTCGATATCCATATGGATTACGCTGGCGTTCGGCGCAAACGTATTCAGCTTACCGGTCACCCGGTCATCAAAACGTGCACCCACTGCGATCAGTAAATCACACCCTTGCACCGCGAAATTAGCCGCTTTAGTACCGTGCATTCCCAGCATGCCCAGATAGTACGGATAATCAGCTTCAACAGCCCCCAGCCCTTTCAGCGTGCAGGTAACTGGCATTTGCGTTACCGCGATAAATTTACGCAGCGCCGGAACCGCCTGCGCCATACCAACACCACCGCCGACGTACAGCATGGGTTTTTTCGCCTGTTCCAGCATCTGGCGCGCCTGTTCAACATCAGCCTGCGGGAAGGTCGCTTCGTTAGCAACGGTAGTAAACCAGGGTTCCAGCTCACCGCTGGCCAACTGGATATCTTTCGGGATATCCACCAGAACCGGGCCAGGACGGCCAGCGTTGGCGACTTCAAAAGCCTCTGCCATGATACGAGGCAGCTCTGCCAGCGACTGCACCAGGAAGCTGTGTTTGGTACAGGCCAGCGACAGGCCTAACACATCCACCTCCTGGAACGCATCAGTGCCGATGAACGGGGCGGAAACCTGACCCGTGATCGCGACGACGGGGACCGAATCTAACAACGCATCCGCCAGGCCAGTGATCAGGTTAGTGGCGCCAGGGCCGGAAGTGGCGATACAAACACCGGTTTTGCCGGTAGAACGGGCATAACCGATTGCCGCCATTGCGGCACCCTGCTCGTGTCGGCACAACAAATGCTCCACACCACCGTCATACAACGCGTCGTAAACCGGCATAATTGCGCCGCCAGGATAACCAAATACGGTTTTCACCCCCTGCGCTCGCAAAGCATGTACCACCCACTGTGCCCCGTTCATAGTTACATCCCCGTCGTAAATCTTGAGAAACAGAATTTTATGCTGTTATTCACGCTCTGCTCCTCGCTTAAGTTTTTCAGGCCAAAAAAAACCCCCGGACCTTTCGGTGCGGGGGTCTTAGTTCGTTAAGGCTTGATTTCTAAGCCTTTCCTCGTCCAAGTGCAGCCCCGCACGGTGGGATAATAATCACCACCACGCTAATCACGACCAGGCTAATCACTCGTAGAAGGGCTGTCATTTTTGTCTATTCTTGCATCTTGTTCGAAGGAATACCTAAAGAGTTACCATAGGTTTTGCCAATAGCACAAGATATTTTTTTAACCATGTTTCAGATAATGCAGGTGAATGCCTAAAAGTGCTTTGTTTTTTATAAGAAAAATTAGCAACTGAAAAATTTTCACGTTTTCCTCCCCCATTTGGCGCACTCTACACCCTGTTTTCCTTCTTTTCGCTTCTGCGAGCGTTCTTCCAGTTTGATGTTTCTTACCTGAAAATGACGCCAAAATTCAGGAAGCAGCCGCTAAAAAACAAAAAGTCAGTAATTCGATTTTCTCTTCTATCCCGCATAATCCACGTAACAGGAGGGATTATGTCACTGGCGATTGTTCATACTCGCGCCGCACTTGGCGTCAATGCGCCGCCTATCACTATAGAGGTGCATATCAGTAATGGATTACCGGGATTAACCATGGTTGGCCTACCGGAAACCACGGTAAAAGAGGCGCGTGACCGGGTACGTAGTGCGATTATTAATAGCGGATATGAATTTCCGGCTAAAAAAATAACCATTAACCTTGCTCCAGCCGATCTACCGAAAGAGGGCGGAAGGTATGACCTGCCTATTGCTGTTGCGCTTCTGGCCGCGTCTGAGCAGCTTACAGCGTCGAATCTTGAGGCATATGAGCTGGTGGGTGAGTTAGCGCTTACAGGCGCATTACGCGGCGTTCCTGGCGCAATATCAAGTGCAACGGAAGCCATCAGGGCCGGCAGAAATATTATCGTCGCAACAGAGAACGCGGCGGAGGTTGGGCTTATCAGCAAAGAAGGATGTTTTATCGCCGATCATCTACAAACCGTCTGCGCCTTTCTGGAAGGGAAACACGCCCTGGAAAGACCTTTAGCTCAGGATATGGCATCGTCTACCGCAACTGCCGATCTTCGCGATGTGATCGGTCAGGAGCAGGGTAAACGCGGCCTGGAGATTACAGCGGCAGGGGGGCATAATCTGCTATTGATCGGCCCGCCGGGTACGGGTAAAACCATGCTGGCCAGTCGACTGAGCGGGATTCTTCCACCATTAAGCAATGAAGAGGCGTTGGAAAGCGCCGCGATCCTCAGTCTGGTTAATGCCGATACGGTACAAAAACGATGGCAGCAACGTCCCTTTCGCTCACCTCATCATAGCGCCTCACTTACTGCTATGGTCGGCGGCGGCGCAATACCCGCCCCGGGGGAGATATCGCTGGCGCACAACGGAATTTTGTTCCTTGATGAATTGCCTGAATTTGAACGACGCACACTGGATGCGCTACGTGAACCTATAGAATCCGGTCAAATTCATTTATCCCGTACCAGAGCGAAAATAACGTACCCTGCCAGGTTCCAGTTAATCGCCGCAATGAATCCCAGCCCGACCGGACATTATCAGGGAAACCATAATCGCTGCACGCCAGAACAGACACTACGTTACCTTAATCGGTTGTCAGGCCCGTTTCTTGATCGTTTTGACCTTTCGCTTGAGATACCACTTCCTCCGCCCGGGATTCTTAGCCAACACGCCTCAAAGGGTGAGAGCAGCGCTACGGTAAAAAAGCGGGTCATCGCCGCCCATGAACGGCAGTACCGACGCCAGAAGAAGTTAAACGCGCGTCTGGAGGGTCGCGAAATCCAAAAATATTGTGTTTTGCATCACGATGATGCCCGCTGGCTTGAAGACACGCTGGTGCATCTTGGATTATCCATTCGCGCCTGGCAGCGTTTACTAAAAGTGGCCAGAACCATTGCCGACATAGAACTGGCTGACCAGATCTCACGTCAGCATTTGCAGGAAGCGGTAAGCTATCGGGCGATAGACAGGTTGTTAATTCATTTGCAAAAGCTGTTGGCGTAAAAAAAGGGCATTACGCCCTTTTTATTAATCATCAGCTTCGGTGTAGTCTTCTGCGCCTTCAACTTGCGGCTTGCCGCCAGACAAGGTGTGGAAGCGTTTTGGACGCTTGATACGCGTCATATACTTGGACCAGACGCGTTCTGCATCCGTTACCGGCTCGCGTTCGCCGCGACATACCGCTACAAACAGCTTCTCTTCTTCAGTCACAGGCTCACGCTTGCCAAGATCCAGATCATTAAAGGCATGACCATGACGCTCAAGCAGTTGTGCCTCTTTAATCGTGAAATCACCGTGACGAGAGAATCCACGTGGATAATGTTTATTGTCAAAATATCGATTAGTCGTCGTAAAGCTTTCCGCCATCCTGCACGCTCCTAATTCTTTGTCTGAGCTATTTATGGCGCGGAGTATTAGTTACGCTTGACAGAGTGTAAAACAAAACATTTAAATCATAACGACAAATAATTTTGTGGAGAGCACAGTGGATACGGAATTGTTAAAAACTTTCCTGGAAGTTAGCCGGACACGCCATTTCGGGCGGGCCGCAGAAGCACTTTACCTGACGCAATCCGCGGTGAGCTTTCGTATCAGGCAACTGGAGAATCAACTGGGCGTAAACCTTTTTACGCGGCACAGAAACAATATCCGTTTAACCACGGCTGGCGAAAAACTTTTACCGTATGCGGAAACGCTGATGAATACGTGGCAGGCGGCACGTAAAGAGGTGGCGCATACCTCACGCCATAACGAGTTTTCCATCGGCGCCAGCGCGTCTTTATGGGAGTGTATGCTTAACGCCTGGCTGGGGCGACTGTACCAACTACAGGAGCCGCAAAGCGGCCTGCAGTTCGAAGCCAGAATCGCTCAACGGCAATCGCTTGTGA
The DNA here is from genome assembly GCF_046550775.1 of Salmonella sp. SAL04202. NCBI lineage: Bacteria > Pseudomonadati > Pseudomonadota > Gammaproteobacteria > Enterobacterales > Enterobacteriaceae > Salmonella > Salmonella sp. SAL04202. The sequence continues at coordinate 93,253 of NZ_JBGDXK010000008.1, forward strand.
AGCAACTTCATGAACGCCAGCTTGATCTCCTCATTACTACCGAAGCGCCCAAAATGGATGAGTTCAGCAGTCAGCTGTTAGGGCACTTCACTTTGGCGTTATATTGCAGCAGCCCTGCCCGTAAGAAATCAGAACTCAATTATCTGCGGCTGGAGTGGGGACCAGACTTCCAACAGCATGAAACAGGGCTGATCGCAGCAGATGAAGTGCCGGTATTAACAACCAGCTCAGCCGAACTCGCCCGACAGCAGCTTAGCGCATTAAATGGCTGTAGCTGGCTTCCTGTAAACTGGGCAAATGAAAAGGGCGGATTACATACCGTTGCCGACAGCGCAACGCTTTCACGGCCACTATACGCTATTTGGCTGCAAAACAGCGATAAATACTCGCTGATCTGCGATCTGTTAAAAACGGATGTGCTGGATGAACAATGAAAATGATGAAAAGAAAAAGAAGGGAACTTACGATTACCTGATCAGATAATCAGGTAATTTTAGGCAAAAAAAATCCTTAGCAGATGCTAAGGATTATTTCTGGCAGGGGCGGAGAGACTCGAACTCCCAACACCCGGTTTTGGAGACCGGTGCTCTACCAATTGAACTACGCCCCTAATTAGGGTGGCGGAACGGACGGGACTCGAACCCGCGACCCCCTGCGTGACAGGCAGGTATTCTAACCAACTGAACTACCGCTCCACCGAATTCTTTTACAACCACTGATTTTTACATCAGTTTACTGCTTAATTTGATGCCTGGCAGTTCCCTACTCTCGCATGGGGAGACCCCACACTACCATCGGCGCTACGGCGTTTCACTTCT
>NZ_JBGDXK010000009.1:0-74002 GCF_046550775.1 Salmonella sp. SAL04202
TGCTGCCCGGCCGAGAGCCGGGCGACCGGCACGTCCTCAAATCCCGCCAGCCCGGCCTGCGCCAGCGCCTCCGGGAGGCGCGCGCCGTCGCCGGGGTGGAAGAAGTGCAGGTTCTCCCGCGCCGTCAGGCGGGTTTTGATCCCCGGCTGGTGCCCTATCCACAGCAGGCTGCGATGGAAGCTGTCGCGCACGCGGCGCAGGGGCTCGCCCTGCCAGTACACCTCGCCGCCGTCCGGGCGCGCCAGCCCGGTCAGCAGGCGCAGCAGGGTGGTTTTTCCGGCGCCGTTGCCGCCGGTGACCTGCACCCACTCCCCGGCCTCCACGGTGAACGACAGCCCGCGAAACAGCGTCCTCTCGTCCCGCTCGCAGTACAGATCTCTGGCTTCAAGCATCATTGTCATTGCGCATATTCAGGTTGATATGGCGTATAAACACCGGTCAGGCTTTCCAGGAAGGCGACGATATCGTCAATATCGTTTTGCGGCAGATCGGTGCCAACCTGATAACGCAGCATCAGTTTTACCGCGCCATCCAGCGTCGGTACGTCGCCCCGATGGAAATAAGGCGCTGTTAACGCGACGTTGCGTAAGCCCGGGACTTTTTGCCGTAATTTATCGCGAACCTCTTTGGTGACGTTCATACGACCAATATCCGCTGCGGTAATTTCGCCAAAATTAAAGTCTCGCTTTAATCCCAATGGTTCAAAAGAGCGCCCGCCTAAAATGATACCGCCGTGACAGGTTGCACATTTATTCTCTTTAAATAATTGATAACCGTGTTTCTGTTGCGCGGTCAGCGCATTTTCATCTCCACGTAGCCATTTATCAAAAGCGGAATCCGGCGTTATCAACGTTTTTTCGAATTCGGCGATCGCATCAGTAATATTTTCCCCGGTAAATCCTTGCGGATAAACCGCCTGGAAATCTTTTTTCAAGACAGGATCTTTATCAAGCTTGCTAATAATTTCATCCCAGGATTTAGAAGCCATTTCAATAGGATTTAACGGCGGTCCGCCTGCTTGCTCCTGCAGGGTTGCAGCACGGCCATCCCAAAATTGTTCGATATTAAATACGGAGTTGAATACCGTCGGCGCATTTATTGGTCCTACCGCACCGCCAACGCCAATTGAGGTTTTTCTGCCATCGACACCGCCTGCATTTAACGCGTGACAATGCGCACAGGATATTGTGCTGTCGCCGGATAAACGTTCATCATGATAAAGGCGGAAACCTAAGTCGACTTTTTTCGCATCGACGGGAATATTGCGCGGAATAGGCTGAACGGGTTCATTCCGGTGCGCGGGGTCGGTATCGGCGCTGGCATAGTTGCGCTCACGCTGATCGGCTATCCAGTTCAGGATGTCAGTACGCTCTTTATCGCTGACGCCCCCCGCCCAGTGCAGCGCGACATAGCGGGTTGGCGGCATAGTCTGATGTTGCATAACCCATTCAATTTTATTCAGTTCGCTTTGCGGCACCGGCGTATCCGCAATCAGGGCGGCCCGTACCGCCTCCAGGTTAAACGATTTGTAGCCAAGCTGGATATCGTAATCCATTAGCTGCTTTGCCACCGGAAAAGAGGAATAAAAAGGTAATTCAGCGGAAGGCGTATGACAATAATCACATCCTTTCTCCCTGAAATAACCCAGTATTTTATTATTTTCACCCACAACCGAGGCCTGCACATCGCTTTTTTTACTGCGCTGTTTGTCGTAATACCATACATACCCGGACAAACCTAAATAACATAACAGCCCAACGGTGATAACCGTTGTCGCATAGAGGGTAATTTTTTTCATATCACTATCCTTATGGGGTATTGCGGCATGATTAATTAAATTTTATTTTTTTACTCATGAGGCCCGTCAATACTAAATACAAACCCATCATGGATATTGATTGGTATCAATAATTACAATTGGCTAAACCTATAGATATGATAACCCCCGACTATCGTAAGATTTATTTTGCGATGCCCGTCACAGGGTTTATTCAACCGCAACAATGGATAAATCCTCTTTTCCGTCATCAAAACGAACGATAGCCAACAATAATTGACTTAACGCAGCATAAAAACCATAGGGATCATGCTTAAGGCAATTATTTGTAAATTCCGGAAGCCATTCCAGTAATGACGACAATGTTTTCTGGCGTAATTTATTCATTCTCCGTTGTTGGAACGATTCACCCAATGAAAAATGTAAATGGCTGAGTAATTCCAGATAAATCGCCAGGTGGTCGGTCGGCTCTTTAAAATCGTCGTTGACTTCCATCCCGGCTTCAAGCAATAAATGTTTAATCATGCCGGGTTCCTGCTGCGGGTATTGCGAGGCGTAGGGCAACGCCGATTTTTTATCCGTCATCAGGAACAATCCGCAAAAATCTGCGGCCAGCTCCAGCTGCGCATCCTGGCGCAGGCTAAGCGCGGCAATTTTTTGTTCGAGTAACGCCACCGACGCCGCCAGCGCAGGCTGACGCTTTAACAGCGCCAGCCAGTCCGCGATTTCCGCGGACTGTAATTGTATTAACCCTTCATCATCAACTTCCCGGAAAAAGAGTAACGCCAGCCATGCATATACGCAGGCGTACTGTTCCTGAGCAAGCGCTGGCTGCTTAATCATGCGGATTCCCCTGCGATGCGGGTACATATTCACACTGCGCGACCATCTCGACCGGACCGTTAAACGCCGTGACGTTATCCATAGGGCCGGTATATTTTTCAATTTCCACCAGCGTCGTATGCGCGCTGGTCGCCTGCGCGAGCTGTGATGTACCGATATCCAGCGTTAATACGTTAGGGTTGCCGTACTTACATAACGCGTTGAGATCGCCGCCTTTATCAGGATCGTACCAGGCGCCTTCATGAATTCGCGCCACGCCCGGCGCATAGCGATCGGAAACTACCGCTCCCGCCAGTACCTGCCCGCGTGCATTGAATACCCGCACGATGTCACCGTTGCGGATCCCGCGCGCGCTGGCATCCTGTGGGTTAATAAAGACCGGCTCCTTGCCGCCAACGGCATATTGCTGACGCAGCGTTTCCGACTCGCACAGTTGGGAATGCAGACGGAAATCAGGGTGGACGGACTGTAAGTGCAGCGGCCAGCGCTGCGATCCCGGCCCGCCATGCGAGCGTTCGATTTTTTCGAACCACATGGGATGGCCCTGACAATCGTCGTATTGCATGTCGGCGATCGTTTTAGAGTAAATCTCGATCAAACCGCTTGGCGTGCCCAACGGCTCCAGGTCCGGATCTTCACGGAAAGCCTGATGGCGCACAAACATCTGCGGATGATCAAACTCGATGTACTCCTGTTGATTCCAGAACACCTCGAAAGTCGGTAAGTGGATACCGCGACCTTTTCCCTGCTGGCTCCCTTCCTGCCAGATGCGTTTCAGCCAGCCCATTTCATCAAGACCTTCCGTGAATGCCGCTTCACGGTTAAAGCGTCGGCAGAGATCGCGGAAAATATCAAAGTCGTTACGCGCTTCAAACTGCGGCGACACCACCTGTTTCATGGCGATAATGCCGCGGTTAGAGTGGTTGCCGAACTGATCGAGGTCGTTACGCTCAAATTGGGTGGTAGCCGGCAAAACGATATCCGCAAAGCGGCAGGTCGACGTCCACTGGTTATCAATAGCGATGACCGTTTCCAGCTTGCGCCAGCCTTCAATTATGCGGTTAATTTGTTGGTGTCGGTGGAACGGGTTGGTTCCGGCGAACACGCACATCTTCAGCGGCGGTAATTTAACCGATTTGCCGTTCCAGTTAATGACCTTGCCCGGTTCAAGGATGGCATCCATAAAACGCGCAATAGGAATGGTGCTGCTGTAGCCTTTGTAATCCGTGCTGTCGTGCACTGGCGGAACGGTCGTCGAACCGGAAAAGCCGCTTAAAATGATCCCTTTACGGCCAGGCGTCCCGGCGCCGTTGTAGTGCCAGCCAAAACCAAAGCCGCCGCCCGGTAAACCAATCTGGCCCAGCATTGCCGCCAGCACGACGACCATCCATGACCACTGTTCGCCATGCTGCATACGTTGTACGCACCAGCCAGCGATGATTTGCGTTCTGTCGCCCGCCATCTGCCGCGCCAACGCGCGGATGGTGTCGGCGTCAATACCGCACAGTTTTTCCGCCCAAGCGGCATCTTTGGGCTGTCCATCTTTCTCGCCCAGCAAATAGGGGAGGAACTGGTCAAAACCGACGCAGTAGTTATCGAGGAAATTTTTATCGTACAGTTTCTCGCTGTACAGGGTATGCGCCAGCGCCAGTTGTAACGGGACATCCGTCTGCGGGTTAATGGCGATATGTTTGACCTTATCGCGCCCCAGATAATCGTGCGTGGAGGTGACGACCGGGTCGATGCTGATGACCGAGATAGCGCCGCTGGCAACTTTCTCTTTTAATTGTTCATAGTACTGATAGACATCGTGATCCGGGCACCACCAGTTTGCCTGCTGGTTTTTCACCATATCAGAACCCCATAGCACAATCGTTTTACTGTTCTGTAAAACCAGAGGCCATGACGTTTGCTGCTCGTACACTTCCATTGAACCCACCACACGCGGCAAAATCACCTGCGCCGCGCCGGTCGAATAGTCCCCTCCCGTGCTGACGCTATTGCCATGTAGCGCAATCGCGCGCGCCAGCATCCCGGAGGCATTATGGAACATGCCGGTAGATTGCCAGCCGCTCGCCGTCAGTAGCGCGCTCGGCCCGTAGGTTTTTTGCACCCGCTCCAGTTCCTGATAGAACAGATCCAGCGCTTCATCCCAGGAGACGCGCACAAAACGATTATCGCCGCGCTGCGAGGTGTCGCTTTGATGACCTTTGCGCATCCAGTCGACACGCACCATCGGATAACGGATACGCGCCGCGTTGTGGACGTGATCGGGCAGACCAGCAATCATTTTGGACGGGTATTTATCCTGTTCAAACGGTTTTGCCGCCACAAATCGACCGTCAACCACCGTGGCGCGAATCGCCCCCCAGTGAGAGCCGGTAAGGATACCCTCTTTCGTCGCGGCGCCTGGCGCAACGGCATCCGCTGCGCGGGCGCTACGGGGCGTCAGCAGTGACGGCCCCAGCATTCCTGCCACCGTCAAACCGCCAAGCTGCGCCAGAAAACGTCGACGAGAGACGTGTAGCGTGTCCTTATTTTTCATTGTTTTCTCCCTTATCGCTGTGCGGCGTGTTGGTGGTATCAGACGCATTCATCTGGAGATATTTCAACAAGGTACGTTCTTCACGCTTATCCAGACTGGTGAAACCGATCATGCCGTTGAGCGTGCCGATCCAGCCGTTAGCGTCAAAGTGCGCTTTGTCCGGCGCGCCGTGACACTGATTACAGGTGCCGTTATAGAGGGAGTCGGCATAGGCCCAAATCGGTTTAATGTCATTTACCATGTCGCCTTTTTGCATCCACGCAGTTGCCTGTAATTTGCTCCACTGAGTATTGGTCGCCGCGACGGTGGTCTCTTCCAGCGTTTTCACATGCTGTTGCACATCGCCGCGAATCGAGGCGACAAAAATACGTTTACCGGGCAACTGCGTCAGCACGCGCTGGCGACCGTCCGTCTCCGTCCAGCCTTCGATTTGCACTTGCAGCCAGTCACCGTCCCGTTTAAGGACTTTCACTTCAGAAGCAGGTAACAGCGAACCTGCCGGTTCTTTATCGCCTTTAGCGGCGTAAATCGGCTTGATATCCAGCGAATAGAGCGTATCGCCGTCATTATGCGTACTGGCGCTGGCGCGCAGTTCATCAAACTGTTTGCGGAAACCGCTGCTCATATCCGGTAGCTGGTGGGCAATCCCTTTATGGCAGTCGATGCAGGACTGATTTTCTTTCGCGGCGATTTTCATTTGCCGCGCCGCTTCCGGGTTCTGTTTCGCGTGATCCATCGCATCGTAGTTATGGCAGGAACGACAGGTCGCGGAGTTATTCTCTTTCATGCGCGCCCATTCACGCTCGGCAAGCTCGGCGCGTTTGGCTTCAAATTTTTCCGGGGTATCAATCGAGTGGGCGATAAATGTCTGGTAAAGATCGTTGCTGGCTTCCAGCTTACGTTTCACCATGCCTGGAATATCAGGGGGGATATGGCAATCGTGGCATTCCGCGCGTACGCCGGAAGCGTTCTGGAAATGTACGGACTGTTTATATTCCTGATACACCGGCTGCATACTATGGCAGCTGACGCAAAACTCTGTCGTACTGGTCAGTTTGATACCGACGTGAGGTAACACGATCAGCGCAACGCCGATCACAATCCCGACAATGACCAGCGCCAGTATCGACCAACGGGCGCTTGGCCTGAGTAGCGCTCTCCAGAGTTTTCGCATAATAGCCCCTGTAATTATATGGTTTAATGCGCAGATCTTATTCCGCAAATATGAACAGCGTCACTGGTCAGGATGAACGGGATACGGCAATATATGAACAGATATGAACAGAAAGAGACCGCGCGCAGGATGTCACATCACATTGTTATTGTTGAGGATGAACCTGTTACTCAGGCCAGATTACAGGCCTATTTTGAGCAGGAGGGGTATCGCGTTTCGGTGACCGACAGCGGCGCGGGCCTGCGCGACATCATGGAGCATGAGCACGTTTCGCTGATCCTGCTGGATATCAACCTCCCCGATGAAAACGGGTTGATGCTGACCAGGGCGCTACGCGAACGTTCCACGGTGGGCATTATTCTGGTGACGGGGCGTTGCGACCAAATAGACCGCATCGTCGGACTGGAGATGGGCGCGGACGACTACGTCACCAAGCCGCTGGAACTGCGCGAGCTGGTAGTACGGGTGAAAAATCTTTTGTGGCGCATCGATCTGGCCCGCCCCACGCCGCAAAATGCCAGTGAAAACTGCTATATGTTTTCCGGTTACTGCCTGAACGTGATGAATCACACGCTGGAGCACAATGGTGAAGCCATTAAGCTTACGCGCGCGGAGTACGAGTTACTGCTGGCCTTTGTGACCAACCCAGGCAAAGTGCTGCATCGCGAACGCCTGCTGCGAATGCTTTCCGCCCGCCGCGTAGAGACTCCGGATCTCCGCACGATTGATGTCCTGGTTCGCCGCTTACGCCATAAAATTACGCCGGAACTGCTGGTCACACAGCATGGCGAAGGCTATTTTTTAGCCTCGGAGGTGTATTGATACAGATAGACGGGCCGAAATCCCGGAGGCGATAGCGAACGGCGAACGCGCGCGCTGTCGGCGTTGTTATGCGTCAAAATAAGTACCGGCGGGCTGATATTTTCAGGCACCGGTTGCCCCTGTAAGACCTTAATCGACTGCGTTATCGCTAATTCTCCCTGCCAGGCCATCTGATCGCTGAGCGCCATCAGGATATGGCCGCGTTTTAAACCGCGATAAACCTGATGCGTCAGATAAAATGAGACGATCGTGAGCGGAGTCGTCAAATTTCGCCCTTCGCCCATCGCCGCCTCCGCCGCTATCGCCGACCCGGCGACCACATTGGCGTCCGGATGGCGTTCCAGCATTTCCTGGAGTAAGTTTCGCTGCACTTCAATGTCGTTATCGCCCCAGGCGATATCCACAATGTTGATGGCGCTGCCTTTAATTGCCTGACGAAAACCCGCCGCCATCTCCTGACTGCCGCCAGCTTCCTCCGGCCCCGGGAAGAGTAAAACGTTGAGCGTTTTTCCTTTGCTCCACTGCACCAGGAAACGTCCCGGCAGATAACCCATCTGAAACCACGGCAGACCGACGTGAGTTGCCACGCTAGCGTCGCGTATCACGTTCGCCACTTCAATAACCGGCACATTACCGGCATACCGTTCCAGTTCCGGGAAACGAATGGTACTGCTGCCAAGCAGAATAGCGTCGGCACCCCACTCCCGGCACTGCATCATTTGCTGTTGTTGCGTCGCCAGTTGCCGATAGCCATTCGCTTCCAGCACTTTTAAATCAACGCCATACAATTTGGCCGCTTTTTGCATCCCGTAGTTGACGGACAACCAGTAAGAATCTTTCAGGCTGGGGTATAATGCGCACAGTTTCCAGGGTTTACTCGCATTGACTGACGTTTGCCGCCAGGGAATCGCCCGATCGGCGCGCGTCCAGTGTAGCAGTCCGGTTTCGGCTGACGCCGTTTCTACATTCGAGACGATGATTATCAAAAAAAAGAACGAAATAAGCGCGCGCATGATAGCCCCACCAGCAACAAGGTTTTATCCTAATGGTTTTTCCGGCGGCAACTCAACCCATTTCACCCGCGGCGCATAAATGTCAACGCCTTCACTGACCCGCAGATTATGGCTGGCCTTCGCCCTGATGGCGGCACTCACTCTGCTCAGCACCGTGATCGGCTGGATAAGCCTGCGCGTCATTAGTCAGGTGGAGCAAACCAATACGCAAGCGCTGCTCCCCACGATGAATATGGCCAGGCAGTTAAGCGAAGCCAGCGCTTACGAGCTCTTTTCCGCGCAAAATCTGACCAATGCCGACAGTGAGGGCGTTTGGCTGGCGCAGGGGAAGATGCTGAAAGCGCAAAGCCTTAAAATTAACCATCTTTTGCAGGCATTAAGCGAGCAGGGATTTAATACCTCGGCCATCGCCCGGCAAGAAAAAGAGATTGCGCAAACGCTTGGGCAACAGGGAACGCTGGTCGGTGAAATTCTCACGCTGCGCGCACAGCAACAGCAGTTAAGCCGCCAGATTGCGGAGGCGGCGGAAAGCATTGCCGCCCAGGCTCACGGCCAGGCCAATAATGCCGCGACATCTGCGGGCGCCACCCAGGCCGGTATTTACGATCTTATCGAAAGCGGTAAAGGGGATCAGGCTGAACGCGCGCTTGACCGACTGATTGATATCGACCTTGAGTATGTGAATCAGATGAATGAGTTGCGGGTCAATGCCCTGCGGTTTAAGCAGCTCATTGTGACCTTAAAAGACGCGCAAGGGCTGAGCGATGCCGAGGAAACCGATGAAAAACTTAATCAGTTGGTTAAAATTTTATCCCGCCGCCAGCAGCGTATAGAAGATCCTACCGTTCGCGCCCAAATCGCCGACGCGCTGGAGAAAATAAACCAGTACACCACGCTGGTTACCCTGTTTCGTAAGGAAAACGCCATCCGCGATCAGCTTCAAACGCTTATGGCCAATAACCTCTTTCAGTTTACCCGCTTCAGTACGGAAGTGTCGCAGTTGGTGAACGCCATCGAAAAACGAAACGAGGCTGGGTTAGCGCGTCTTACACACGCCAGTCAGCGTGGGCAAATAGGGTTAGTGATCTTAGGCATCCTGGCGCTGTGCTCATTAAGTTTTATTCTTTGGCGAGTGGTTTACCGTTCCGTATCCCGCCCGCTGGCGCAACAAACGCAGGCCTTACAGCGGCTACTGGAGGGCGATATTGACTCACCGTTTCCGGAGGCGGCTGGCGTCAGCGAACTGGATACCATCAGCCGTCTGATGGAAGCGTTTCGCGCCAACGTGCGCAAATTGAACCGCCATCGTGAGGATTTGGCGGAACAGGTGCGTTCGCAAACGGCGGAGCTTCATGCGCTGGTGCTGGAACACCGGCAGGCGCGCGCCGAAGCGGAAAAGGCCAACGAGGCGAAATCGACGTTCCTTGCCGCCATGAGCCATGAAATTCGCACGCCACTTTACGGCATTCTCGGTACGGTACAATTGCTGGCCGATAAACCGCTCATGGCAAACTACCGCGACGATTTACAGGCCATTAATGATTCAGGCGAATCGCTACTGGCGATTCTTAACGATATTCTTGATTACTCAGCGATTGAAGTAGGCGGCACCAACGTTTCCATTAGCGAGGAACCGTTTGAACCGCGACAATTGTTGAATAGCGCGCTGCATTTAATGCACAGCCGCGTGCAGGTGGCGCTCATCACCGACTTTAGCGAGCAACTCCCTTCCACGCTACAAGGCGATCCGCGCCGGATACGTCAAATTGTGATTAATCTTTTAAGTAATGCGGCGAAATTTACCGATCGCGGCAGCATAGTGCTGCGCACGTTTTGCGACGATCAGAGCTGGTTTATTGAGGTTGAAGATACCGGATGCGGTATCCCTGAAGCAAAGCTGACGGCTATTTTCAAACCGTTTGTGCAGGCGACTGGACGCCGGGGCGGGACGGGCCTGGGGCTGGCTATCAGCGCCAGCCTGGCAGAGGCGATGGGCGGGACGCTAACCGTCACCAGTACGCTTCATGTTGGCAGTTGTTTTCGCTTACAACTGCCGGTTCGCCACCCCAAACCCGCAAGCAAAAATGCGTTCAGGGAACCGATAAATCTTAACGGACTACGCCTGTTGCTGATTGAAGATAATATGCTAACGCAGCGTATTACCGCTGAAATGCTCACGGGTAAAGGGGGGAAGGTCTCAGTAGCTGAAAGCGCGAATGACGCGCTACGCTGTTTAGCCGAAGGCGAGTCCTTTGATGTGGCGCTGGTGGATTTTGATTTACCGGATTATGACGGCTTAACCCTGGCGCAGCAGTTGATGAGTCAGTATCCCGCCATGAAACGCATTGGTTTTAGCGCGCATGTGATAGACGATAATCTTCGTCAGCGTACCGCCGGTCTTTTCTGCGGGATTATTCAAAAGCCCGTTCCCCGCGAGGAGCTTTACCGCATGATAGCGCACTATTTACAGGGCAAATCTCACAACGCGCGGGCGATGCTGAATGAACATCAGCTTGCCGGCGATATGGCGTCTGTCGGCCCGGAAAAACTCCGGCAATGGGTCGCGTTATTCAAAGACAGCGCGCTGCCTTTAGTCGAGGAGATCGAGGCGGCGCGCGCCATGAATGACGACGTTAACATTAAGCGGCTGGCGCATAAATTAAAAAGCGGCTGCGCCAGCCTGGGGATGACGCAGGCAACCGAAGCCTGTCGGGAGCTGGAATTGCAACCGCTTAGCGATATAGATATTAAAACTATCGTGACGCAGGGAGTGACGGCGCTCGACGCATGGATAGCCGGTCATCCTTCGCCATAATAGCTTCCGGCTCGCCAAACGACGCGTTTCACATCACCAGTTATCAGGACATAAAACAGTACGCCGAGGGTATAAGAGGGAACTAGCCTACGGCTACTGCCTGTTTAATGATTCTGTGTTTTTTCGTCCTGTAGCCGTGCCTGCTCCGCCAGGGCGGCAAAATCTTTTTCGCTGTAATAGTGCGCGGGAGGCGGTAGCTGCGCCATATCCTCGCTGGGCCACAATTGTAGTTGCGCCAGCGTGCTAAGCTGGATACCGCGCCAGCGATGGGGCAAGCTCAGCGGCAATAGCGGCATTATCTCGCCAGGAATGGCGGTCGGCAGGCGGTCATCGCCCATCTGATAATTACGATGCAGCACCAGATATTTTTCCGGTACCCGCCGCTGGCTGTTCCACCAACGGCCATCAAGCATATCAAACTGAAAACGGGTGATCTGCGTCGGCTGCGCTGCCAGCTGCGTCAGCGCTTGCCGCAGCGCAGTTTCCATCGCCGTGTTGTACATCTCTTGCGTTTTCGTCTGGCCGCCGACAATTAAAGACGCCGCCAGACGGGCACCCGCGAGGTTAGAATAGAGATCTTCCGGCGAAAAGGCCGATACTCCCTCAGAAAATCCGCGAACAGACTCGAAACCGTACCATTGGGCGATTTCGTGCCACTCCGCCACCTGGAACGCCAGATGCGCCGACAGCCAGGCGGCCAGCGTGTAACGCTCGCGTGCATCGACCGGAGGGGTAAAAGCAGTAAAAACCAGACGCCGTTCGGCCAGCTCCTCGCCCAGATTCAGCGTAAAAGCCTGCCCCAGCTTTGGTAGTAGTTGGCTGAAGATATACACTGTCATATCAGCGGTATCCCGCACATGTGCGGTGTCGATGAATCCGCCACGCAAGGTATACACAATACCGTTATTCTCACCGCTAAGGCCAATCAGGTTTGCCACGCCCGAGTACAGATGGTCGTTGTACTGATGATGCCCCAGCGAGTCCACCGTCACGACGTTATTTAACTGATAGAACGGAACCGGCAGTCCCAGCAGCTCGGCATGCAGGTCGTAACCAAAAGCGCAACACGGACGCAACCCCTTTGGCAGCGGCTGCGGCGGCATCGTCGGCCAGGCTTCACTGGCAACTGGCATTGGGAGAGAGGACAGATAGAGCGTCAGTGGTAAGGCGGCGCGGGCGCTCCCCGCCAGAAACAGCAGCGCCAGAAAGATAACCCGAACGACGGACCTCAAAATGCTTCTCCTACCTGAAAATAAAAACCGCTGCTAGCTTTGCCCACGCCGTAATCCAGCCGCACGTTGACGCGCGGCTTGAACTCAAAGCGATAGCCCACGCCCGCAGAAGGCAGCCATCGCCCGTCATCCAGATGGTGCAAAGACGATCCCATGGTGCCCGCGCCCACCCAACCGACAACGCCATGTCGCCAGCTCAGCTTATGGCGATATTCCAGCTGACCGCTGATAGCATTTTTATCGCGATAGCGCCCTTCATAATAGCCGCGCATACGATGGTTACTGCCCAGCAGCGGCAGCATATTCCACGGCACATCACCCTGAGTAAAGGCGCCGTCCGTTTCCCAGGCCAGCACATCTTTATCATTGACGGCATGGTAACGACTATAGTGCAGTTGGTATTCATCAAACCGCGTATCGCTACCGACGTCCGGTGCGAAGTGGGTATAGCGAAGGGTGGCATACTGCCCTTTGCGTGGGTTAGGTATAAAATCACGATCATCCCAGCTAATCTCAACGCTACCGCCGTTACTCAGTGAAGAACAGCCCTGCGCTGTACTTTGAATTTTGGGCGGATCGGTCTCATCAATTTGCGCGGCGTGCTGTATATCCAGCGTCCAGCCAACGCCAAGATAGATATTGTTGACCAGCCGACGATACAGCATGGGTTGCAGATCCAGCACCTGCGCAGTATAGGCCTGCTTATGGCTGTCTTTATCACCGGCGGCAAAACCCTGTCCCCAATAGTAAGTGGGCGTGTCGCTCAATGCGCCAGTGAGGAAGAAACGCCAGCGATCTTGCGCGAAAAAAGCGTAATTTTGCAGGCTTACGCCAAAAGCGCCTGTGGAGCTGAAATAGCCGCTCAGCGACAGCGTGGATACCTGGCTAACCTTATCGGCAGGATCGGGGCGATACATACCGACGATGGCGGTGCCGATGCCCAGCCCCAGTTCAGGGGTATAAAATGGCCCGGGCATTACTCCCCAGTTGACGCCTTTGGCGGCATCGTAAGTATCGCTATCCCCCATTTGTTGTAGCCAGCCGTCCACCTGACTGCGGCTGGGCAGCGCCGCCTGCGCCACGCCGGACAGCACACCGGCGACGCAAAGCAACAGTCGGCAATGGCAGCGGTTCAAAAGCGGTACTCACCGGCCACAAAGAAGCTATTGCGCTCGGCAAAGCCAAACTCGGTGGTAACGTTGAAATGGCGGGTTATTTCATACTGAGCGCCCAGCAGCATGTTCCACGGTGATTGTAGATGCTGTTTGACGTCAAAGCGGCCGTTATTGTTATAGTTAGCCATACTCACCAGCCTTTGTAGCGTCGCTGACGGCATGGTCAGGTCGTCGAGGCTGCCTTTAAACTCCTGCTGCACATCCTGATACATGCTGCCGACCCAGACGTTTAGCTTGCCCGACGGCAGATGCATCTTATCTATACCCGGGGTGGTAAAACGGTAACCAACGCGAGGTGAGACGGTAAAGGCGTCGATGCTGCCATCAAGAATATCGAACTGTGTCTGGGTGTAGTTAGCATCAACAGCGGTAAACCAGTTACCTACGCCGCCGACCAGCGTGGTGCCGATGCCATAGGTAGTGCCTTTAAAGTCGAGTTTAAACTTGAGGTTTTGCAGATCGGCGGGATGAAAAACGTGGCCATTTTTCGTCATCAACCCAACACCAATTTGCGAAACGGAATGACCATCGGTATAGCCCACCAGGCCGTACACATTCATAAATGGCAGCAGCCAGGCATCCAGCTTGACCGTTTCGGTCTTGCTCTTTTCACGGGTATTACCGACGTTAATTTTAAATGCGTTATCTAATGGAATTCCCCCGTTGGGACCTAAAGCCAGGCCATTAAAGTTGATGCTATCAACGTTAATATTCTGCCCAATATTCATATAGTTGATATTGAGGCCAAATGGATCGGGAAGCTCATAGCCACGCTTTCGGGCTTCATCACCCAGAAAAGGCAACACTGATGTACTGGCAGGCTTTGCCACCGGCGTTGTCGCCACTGGCGGTGTGGCAGCAGATGGGGCGTCATCCTGATAGCTATAAACCGGCGACAGGTTCGCCGGGGGGCTGGTAGCCGCCCAGGTAGAAAAAGCCATAGCGGGCAGCGCCAACAGCAAAAGGGAGCGTTTTTTCATAATGATGAAGCGTTTATTCTGGCGAGAAGCGCCGCCAGCTCGAAAGGAGGAGGGAGAATATAGTAATCGTCGCCTGGTGGGCGGGATTTCTGTGCGGATTAATCTTTTGAAATAAAAAACTATTTTCTACAACGTTTTTGTTGCAAGGCATTGGCTTCATGAGTGGAACTATCGGCCCGACGGCGATCGGGCCGGAGTGAATCAGGACAGAACATGTTGTTCAATCGCCCAAGCAACACCATCTTCAAGGTTCGATTTAGTCACAAAGTTAGCCACCTCTTTGACCGACGGAATGGCGTTGTCCATTGCCACGCCCATACCGGCGTATTCGATCATCGCAATGTCGTTTTCCTGATCGCCAATCGCCATCACCTCCTCTGGTTTAATACCCAGCGCCTCGGCCAGTGATTTTACGCCAGTGCCTTTATTAACCCGTTTATCGAGGATTTCAAGGAAGTACGGCGCACTTTTCAGCACGGTATACTTTTCCTTCACCTCTGCCGGTATACGCGCAATCGCCCGGTCGAGAACGGCAGGCTCATCGATCATCATAACTTTCAGGAACTGGGTGTTCGGGTCCATCTTCTCCGCTTCACAAAATACCAGCGGAATGGTCGCCACATACGACTCATGCACCGTGTAGTAGCTGATATCGCGGTTAGCGGTATAAAGCGTATTTCGGTCTAATGCGTGGAAGTGAGAACCCACCTCACGGGACAGTTTTTCCAGGTAACGGTAGTCATCATAGCTGAGCGCCGTTTGTGCAACCGTACTGCCGTCCCCTGCTTTCTGCACCAGCGCCCCGTTATAGGTGATGCAATAATCGCCGGGCTGTTCCATGTGAAGTTCTTTCAGGTAACTGTGCACACCCGCATACGGACGGCCTGTGGTCAGCACCACATTTACCCCTTTTTCACGCGCAGCGGCAATCGCGTTTTTAACCGCCGGAGAAATGGTGTGATCGGGCAGCAGAAGGGTGCCATCCATGTCGATAGCAATAAGTTTGATAGCCATGAAATCCCCGCATTAAATGAGTCCTGACTCATGCTAACGCGATTCCGCTCAAAAAACAGCAAAAGAGTCAGGGATAAAGGGGGATAAACTCTGGAAAAAGGATTCCTCTTTTGTCCGACATGATGAGGAGTTTAACGGTCTTTACAATGGTTGCTTCTATTGTGCATTGACCGATTTATCAGGCAATAACATACAGAAAAATAAAGGAGGTTATTGGGAAACTCACCGTCTATAGAAGAAAAAGAGACTGAGTGTCCCGTTAAACCATTTGAGGAATGAATAATTTGATGACAATTACCGTTAGTACTCTCTGAAAAAAATAAAAATAACACAGCTTTCGATTAAACGGCACACCGGTAAGAAAGCGCAGATAGAAAAAATAGCAATAAAATTAGCGGCGTGGTAATAATAACGAATATGACATGTAAGGAATACATTCATGAAAATAATTAAAATAATATCAGCCATTGCCATGAGTTATTTTTTAAGCGGTTGTATGACGTCATCTTTACTCGATACTATAAAAACGGAAAGCGCACCCACGACAGAAGTCTGGAAAACAGATGAAATAAAAAGTATCAAACCATCAACGACTACAAACGGAGAGAAAACGTGGACATTTGTTGGTGAAGACAATAATTATCAACTTGATATAAAAGATGATAATATCAACACAACAACCAGAAATTTCGTCACTTTACTGAATAATCCTCATATCGATAAAAGAATTATCGAATTTTCCAAACAGCTTTACTGTTCTACCGATAGTAAAAAAGGGAACAAACAAAATGAGTTTCATTGCGTCCGCCCTTCAGATATTAGATACAGTTATAAGTCTTTGACGGAAGAAGAAAAATCAAAAGTCAGAGAAGCATTTTATGTACATGAAAACGATCCTGGCAGTCCTTTTTATTTTACGTTAGCAGGAAAAATCCAACCCAAAGATGCCGATAATGAAAATGAAATATTACTAAAATCTTCCCATAAAATAAATTTCACACGTGATAAGAAGCATTTCTCGGCTAAGGTTTTATTAATGCCATTCTCTATTATTGGCGATGTTATCACTGCGCCCTTCCAGGCAATTGGCTATATTATTATCATGAATTCTTTACCGGCGATGCGCTACTAATAATAAAGAATGCCTGAATGTATTCAGGCATTCTATGTCAGCCTTACCTTGTCGGATGGCGGAGTAAATACTCTATCCAACCAACAAAGTATCTTTAATGCTAAACAATGGAAAATACATCAAGGATATATTATGAACAAATTATTAGAAATATTAATTTTAACGATACTTGTAGTGGCTATAATTCTTGGTATTGGATACGTCATTATATTGCACTCACTACCCCCGATGCGTTACTAAATCTCAGACTGCTGACAAACCTTCCAGGCGCTGTTAAATGTTGGGAATCGCTCCCCTCAACCTACAGACTAAATCTCTCCCTTATATAAGGGAGAGATTACGCGGGAATATTAAATATCAATATTCGCTGCTTTCAGGGCGTTCTCTTCAATAAAGGCACGACGCGGCTCAACGGCATCACCCATCAGCGTGGTGAACAGCTGGTCGGCAGCAATCGCATCTTTGACGGTCACGCGCAGCATACGGCGGCTTTCCGGGTCCATGGTGGTTTCCCACAGCTGATCCGGGTTCATTTCACCCAGACCTTTATAACGCTGGATAGCCAGACCGCGACGTGATTCTTTCACCAGCCACTCCAGCGCCTGCTCGAAGCTGGTTACCGGCTGGCGACGCTCGCCGCGTTCGATAAACGCGTCCTCTTCAATCAGACCGCGCAGCTTCTCGCCCAGCGTGCAGATACGACGATATTCCGCGCCGGTCACAAACTCGTGATCCAACGGATAATCGGTATCCACGCCATGCGTACGCACGCGAACGATCGGCTCGAACAGATTCTGTTCCGTATTAGTATGAACATCGAACTTCCACTGACTGCCGTGCTGCTCTTTCTCATTCAGCTCGGTAATCAGCGCATTCACCCAGCGCGTTACAGTCTGCTCATCAGAAAGATCGGCTTCGGTCAGAGTTGGCTGATACACCAGCTCTTTGAGCAGCGCTTTCGGGAAGCGACGCTCCATACGACCAATCATTTTCTGCGTGGCGTTATATTCAGAGACCAGTTTTTCTAACGCTTCGCCGGATAGCGCCGGCGCATGAGCGTTCGCGTGCAGAGTCGCACCGTCAAGCGCGATGGAAATCTGGTACTGATCCATCGCTTCGTCGTCTTTAATGTACTGTTCCTGCTTGCCTTTCTTGACTTTGTACAGCGGCGGCTGCGCAATGTAGACGTGGCCGCGCTCGACGATTTCCGGCATCTGACGATAGAAGAAGGTCAACAGCAGCGTACGGATGTGCGAGCCGTCGACGTCCGCATCGGTCATGATGATGATGCTGTGATAGCGCAGCTTGTCCGGGTTGTACTCGTCGCGACCGATACCGCAGCCCAGCGCGGTGATCAGAGTCGCCACTTCCTGAGAGGAGAGCATCTTGTCGAAGCGCGCTTTCTCGACGTTGAGGATTTTACCTTTCAGCGGCAGAATCGCCTGGTTTTTACGGTTACGCCCCTGCTTCGCAGAGCCGCCCGCGGAGTCCCCTTCCACCAGGTACAGTTCGGACAGCGCCGGGTCGCGTTCCTGACAGTCCGCCAGTTTGCCCGGCAGACCGGCTAAATCCAGCGCGCCTTTACGACGGGTCATTTCACGGGCGCGACGCGCCGCTTCACGCGCACGCGCGGCGTCGATAATTTTGCCGACGACGATTTTCGCGTCAGATGGGTTTTCCAGCAGGTATTCGCTCAGCAGTTCGTTCATCTGCTGTTCTACCGCCGATTTCACCTCGGAAGAGACCAGCTTATCTTTGGTCTGCGAGGAGAATTTCGGGTCCGGCACCTTCACGGAAACCACCGCAATCAGACCTTCACGGGCATCGTCGCCGGTGGCGCTGACTTTGGCTTTTTTGCTGTAGCCTTCTTTGTCCATGTAGGCGTTCAGCGTACGGGTCATCGCCGCACGGAAGCCTGCAAGGTGAGTACCGCCGTCGCGCTGCGGAATGTTGTTGGTAAAGCAGTAGATGTTTTCCTGGAAACCATCGTTCCACTGCAGCGCTACTTCCACGCCGATACCGTCTTTTTCGGTGGAGAAATAGAAGATATTCGGGTGGATCGGCGTTTTATTCTTGTTCAGATATTCAACAAACGCCTTGATGCCGCCTTCGTAGTGGAAATGATCTTCTTTGCCATCGCGCTTGTCGCGCAGGCGGATGGAGACGCCTGAGTTCAGGAATGACAGTTCACGCAGGCGTTTCGCCAGGATCTCATATTCAAATTCAGTGACGTTGGTGAAGGTTTCGTGGCTCGGCCAGAAACGTACCATCGTGCCGGTTTTATCGGTATCGCCAGTGACGGCCAGGGGTGCCTGCGGCACGCCGTGCTCGTAGATCTGACGGTGAATTTTGCCATCTCGCTGGATAACCAGTTCCAGTTTTTGCGACAGAGCGTTGACTACCGAGACGCCCACGCCGTGCAGACCGCCGGAGACTTTATAGGAGTTATCGTCAAATTTACCGCCCGCGTGCAGAACGGTCATGATCACTTCCGCCGCCGAGACGCCTTCTTCCGGGTGAATCCCGGTCGGAATGCCACGGCCATCATCCGTTACGGACACGGAATTATCGGCGTGAATAGTCACGACGATATCTTTACAGTGACCCGCGAGCGCTTCGTCGATAGCGTTATCTACCACCTCGAATACCATGTGGTGCAGACCGGTGCCGTCATCCGTGTCGCCGATATACATACCCGGGCGCTTACGCACCGCATCCAGCCCTTTCAGGACTTTGATACTGGAGGAGTCATAAGAATTCGACATCAACGTTTCTCGCTCATTTAATCTTGGGTTAATCCGTTATTTTACCCTTTTCCACGGTAAACAT
This sequence comes from Salmonella sp. SAL04202, assembly GCF_046550775.1. Taxonomy (NCBI): domain Bacteria; kingdom Pseudomonadati; phylum Pseudomonadota; class Gammaproteobacteria; order Enterobacterales; family Enterobacteriaceae; genus Salmonella; species Salmonella sp. SAL04202. The sequence continues at coordinate 19,352 of NZ_JBGDXK010000009.1, forward strand.
CTTCGAATTTTCATCCGACATGTCTATAACGTGTTCAGCGCTAATTGCGCTGACAAAGACCTGCGATTGCGTGGCTTTTAAGCGGCTGGCCAGCAGTCCGCGACGCGCATCGTCAAGTTCAGAGGCAAAATCATCTATCAGGTACAGGCAGCGCCGCCCGCTTTCGCGGGTGAGGAACTCGCCCTGCGCCAGACGTAAGGCGCACATCAATAACTTTAGCTGCCCGCGCGACAGGGTATCTTCCACCGGCGCGCCGTCAGCGCGAATGCGAAAGTCCGCTTTATGCGGCCCGTACGCGGTGTAGGTCAACATACGGTCACGCTCAAAGCTTCGCTCCAGCACGTCCGCATAGTCTGTCTCTTTCTCCCAGCCGCGCTGGAAAGAGAACGTCAGGGAAAATTCAGGTAAAAACTGCTGACAGGTATCCGCCATGTCCTGTGCGATAGCGCTACTGTACTCCGCCCGCCAGGTACTAATTTGTTCCGCCAGCGGAATCAGCTCTTTATCCCACGGGCGCAATTGCTCATAACGACTCACCTGGCGCAGCGCAGCATTACGCTGTTTCAGCAATCGTTTCAGGTTGCTCCAGGCGGTGAAGAATCCGGCTTCGTTGTGAAAGCATCCCCAGTCAAGGAACGCTCTTCTGTATTTGGGGCCGCCGTTGAGTAAAGTAAACCCCTCCGGCGTAATCAACTGCATCGGCATTAAATGCGCCAGCTCCGCGATCTTGTGACCGTCGGTACCATCGATACGGACTTTGCTGTCGCCCTGCTTATCTTTGGTTAAGCCAATCGACGTCTCACGCTCTTCGCCCTGTAATCGCCCGTGAAGAACAAACGCTTCCTGCTCATGACGAATCACGCGGCCAGGCTGCAAACTGCGAAACGCCCGACCGTGGCCAAGCGTATAGATAGCTTCCAGCACGCTGGTTTTGCCGCTACCGTTGGCGCCAACCAGGAAATTAAAGCCGGGGGATAAAGCGAGATCCGCATTTTCTATGTTGCGGAAGTCTTTGATTAAAAGGCGCGTCAGTGACATATATTAGTACATTCGTCCAGGGGCGTGTGTGTCGCAGCCAGTTCGTCTACCGCCAGCGCGCAGAAAGCGGAGCGTACACGAAGTACGTGAGCATTTCGAGCACTGCCGGGAGGCGAAATGGCAAGTAAACCAGCCCCTTTTCAGATTCTACAGCCTCATTGGCATAACAACATAGGCAGCCGACTGTGACGCCGCATCCTCAATCTGTACGCTGGATACGGAATCCGTCAGCATAATGCGCACGGTCTCGCACTTCAGCGCATTGAGCACGTCCAGCACATAGCTAACGTTAAAGCCGATTTCCATCTCCGTCCCGCCGTAGCTCACGTCCAGAATCTCTTCCGCTTCTTCCTGTTCCGGGTTATTGGCGGTGATTTTGAGCTGATTCTCACTGACGTACAGACGCACGCCGCGGAATTTCTCATTCGAGAGGATTGCCGCGCGGGCAAACGCCTGCTTGAGGATATCGCAGCCCGCTTCCAGATGTTTATCCGGATTCTTCGGCAATACGCGACGGTAATCCGGGAAACGACCATCCACCAGCTTCGAGGTAAAGATAAAGTCGCCGACGTGCGCGCGGATATTATTACTGCCGATCTGCACGCGCAGCGGGTTTTCACCGCCGTCGAGCATACGCATCAGTTCAATCACGCCTTTACGCGGCACAATCACCGAGTGGCTGGGTAAAGACGCTTCCAGCGGCATTGAACACACCGCCAGACGGTGGCCGTCGGTCGCGACAGTACGCAGTTCGCTACCTTCCGTTTCAAACAGCATACCGTTTAAGTAGTAGCGCACATCCTGATGGGCCATCGAAAACTGGGTCGCTTCAATCAGGCGCTTCATCGTGGCCTGCGGCAGCGTAAATTCAACTTCGCTTTGCCAGTCGTCAAGATTCGGGAAATCGGCGGCAGGCAGCGTAGACAGCGAGAAGCGGCTACGGCCAGAACGCACCAGCATCCGATCGCCTTCCAACTGAACGGCAATCTCCGCGCCCTCCGGCAGGCCGCGGCAGATATCAAAGAATTTCCGCGCCGGCACGGTAGTGGCGCCCGGCTCATGCGGCTGAGAAAGCGTAACGCGCGCGACCATCTCCATTTCAAGATCGGTGCCGGTCAGAGAAAGCGTACCGTCCGCTACCTGGAGGAGCAGGTTACCGAGAATCGGCAGCGTAGGACGACCGCCCAGCGGGCCGCTGACCTGCTGAAGCGGTTTTAATAAATGTTCACGTTCAACGGTAAATTTCATAGGATCACGACGACAATGTTCTGATTAAATTCGAAAAATCTTCTTTGATATCGTGGCTTTCTTCACGCAGTTGCTCAATTTTACGACAGGCATGAAGTACGGTAGTGTGGTCGCGCCCGCCAAACGCATCGCCGATTTCCGGCAGACTGTGGTTGGTGAGCTCTTTTGCCAGCGCCATAGCCATCTGGCGCGGACGTGCTACCGAGCGAGATCGACGCTTAGAAAGCAGATCCGCAATTTTGATTTTGTAATACTCGGCCACCGTCTTCTGAATATTGTCGATGGTGACCAGTTTTTCCTGCAACGCCAGTAAATCGCGCAGCGCTTCGCGCACAAAGTCGATAGTAATCGCCCGGCCGGTAAAGTTGGCATTGGCGATCACCCGGTTCAGCGCGCCTTCCAGTTCACGTACGTTAGAGCGTAGACGCTTGGCGATAAAGAACGCGACCTCGCCTGGCAGACGAATATCATTTTCGTCCGCTTTTTTCATCAGGATCGCCACGCGGGTTTCCAGTTCTGGCGGTTCGATCGCCACTGTCAGCCCCCAACCAAAGCGGGACTTGAGGCGATCCTCAACGCCGTTGATCTCTTTCGGATAGCGATCCGACGTCAAAATGATCTGCTGATTGCCTTCCAGCAGAGCGTTAAAGGTGTGGAAAAACTCTTCCTGGGATCGTTCTTTATTGGCGAAGAATTGAATATCGTCGATCAGCAATGCGTCAACGGAGCGGTAGTAGCGTTTAAACTCTTCGATGGCGTTATTTTGCAGGGCTTTTACCATGTCCTGCACAAAGCGCTCGGAGTGCATATACACGACTTTCGCGTTGGGTTTGCGCGCCATAATGCCATTACCCACCGCGTGCAGCAGGTGAGTTTTACCCAGACCGGTGCCGCCATAGAGGAATAAGGGGTTATAGGCGCCGCCAGGATTATCCGCCACCTGACGTGCCGCCGCGCGCGCCAGTTGGTTGGATTTACCTTCGACGAAGTTATCAAATGTATGTTTTACATTGACGTTAGAGCGGTAGGTCGGCTCCGCCGGCGCTGGTACGTTATCCCAGCCAGAACGGGCCGCAGGCGCTACGCGCTGCGGCTGCGCCGTCGTTGTCTGCGCAGGCGCGACAACGTTATGCACAGGCGTTTTTAGCGTTTGCGTAACGGGCTTTATTCCCACTTCAAAACGCAGTTGTGGGGCATCCGCGCCGCAGAATGTGTTGAGTAATCCATTGATATTGTTGAGGTACTTATCTCTTACCCAATCGAGCACAAAACGGTTTGGCGCATACAAAGCCAGCGTGTTATCGCTCAGTTCCGCCTGCAACGGGCGTATCCACATACTGAATTCTGTGGCTGGTAACTCATCCTGCAATCGGGCAAGACACTGCTGCCAAAGCGAAAGTGACACGGCGGACTCCACTCGAACAAAAGTCGATAAATGACAAAGGCTGATACATTAATGATTGTTGGCGCACGTCGATAAGACCCTGCATGAAGGGTGACGCACGAACCGCTGTCTGCGGTTTTCACGGATCTTTCAAACGATCGCGACTTCACGCAGTCTGAAAGATTTCGTGTTCATGCCTGACCAGGATCGTTTGAAACGATCAGGACCGCGGATCATAGCCTAAACTGAGCAAGAGATCTTCTGTTTCTCACAGATTCTTCCCTATTTATCCACAGGACTTTCCAGGAAAGGATAAGTGTAATCGATCCTGGGGAACTCCTGTACGCTTTCGCGCGCATATTGAAAAAATTAATAGGTAAAGGTGAGCAGACGCCTAAAAGATCGCATAAAGATCCAGGGCGATCCTTGCGCTTTACCTGGCAGTCCGTATAATTCTCCACCCGTCGCGCAATGCCCGTCATATGGCGTCAACGCTGCTTATTTTCCGCACAAAAAGGCGTGGAAAATCGCGGGAAAATAAGGAAAGAGAATTGACTCCGGAGTGTACAATTATTACAATCCGGCCTCTTTAATCACCCACACTGTGGCGTAAGTCGTTCAAAGTTTGTTCGGGTATACGCAAAAGTCAGTGAATTTATTCAAGTTTAGGTAGAAATCGCCATGAAACGCACTTTTCAACCGTCTGTACTGAAGCGCAACCGTTCTCACGGCTTCCGTGCTCGTATGGCTACTAAAAATGGTCGTCAGGTTCTGGCACGTCGTCGTGCTAAAGGCCGCGCTCGTCTGACCGTTTCCAAGTAATAAAGCTAACCCCTGAGTGGTTAAGCTCGCATTTCCCAGGGAGTTACGTTTGTTAACTCCCGCTCATTTCACATTCGTCTTCCAGCAACCTCAACGGGCTGGCACGCCGCAAATCACCATCCTCGGCCGCCTGAATTCGCTGGGGCATCCCCGTATCGGTCTTACCGTCGCCAAGAAAAATGTTCGACGTGCGCATGAACGCAACCGGATTAAACGTCTGACGCGTGAAAGCTTCCGTCTGCGCCAGCATGAACTTCCTGCAATGGATTTCGTGGTGGTGGCGAAAAAAGGGGTTGCCGACCTCGATAACCGTGCTCTCTCGGAAGCGTTGGAAAAATTATGGCGCCGCCACTGTCGCCTGGCTCGCGGGTCCTGATAGCCCTTATTCGGGTCTATCAACGCCTGATCAGTCCGCTGCTTGGGCCGCATTGTCGTTTCACGCCAACGTGCTCAAGCTACGGAATTGAGGCATTGCGCAGGTTTGGAGTGATAAAAGGCAGTTGGTTGACGGTGAAACGCGTATTAAAATGCCACCCTTTACACCCTGGTGGTGACGATCCCGTCCCGCCCGGACCATTTGATACCAGAGAACACTAACGATGGATTCGCAACGCAATCTTTTAGTCATCGCTTTGCTGTTCGTGTCTTTCATGATCTGGCAAGCCTGGGAGCAGGATAAAAATCCGCAACCTCAGACTCAACAGACCACGCAGACAACGACCACCGCAGCGGGTAGCGCCGCCGACCAGGGCGTACCAGCCAGTGGCCAGGGGAAAATGATTACGGTGAAAACCGATGTGCTTGATTTGACTATCAACACCCGTGGTGGTGATGTCGAGCAGGCCTTGCTCCCGGCTTACCCGAAAGAACTGGGTTCCAACGAACCGTTCCAGCTGCTGGAAACCACCCCGCAGTTTATCTATCAGGCGCAAAGCGGCCTGACAGGCCGCGACGGCCCGGATAACCCGGCGAACGGCCCGCGTCCGCTGTACAACGTCGAGAAAGAGGCGTTTGTACTGGCCGACGGTCAGAACGAACTGCAGGTTCCGATGACTTATACTGACGCCGCAGGCAACACGTTTACCAAAACGTTTGTCTTTAAGCGTGGCGATTATGCGGTTAACGTGAACTATAGCGTGCAGAACACCGGCGAAAAACCGCTGGAAGTCTCCACCTTTGGTCAGTTAAAACAATCCGTCAACCTGCCTCCTCATCGCGACACCGGCAGCAGCAACTTTGCGCTGCATACGTTCCGCGGCGCAGCGTACTCCACGCCGGATGAGAAGTATGAGAAATACAAATTCGACACTATTGCCGATAACGAAAACCTCAACGTCAGCTCCAAAGGCGGTTGGGTGGCAATGTTGCAGCAGTATTTCGCTACCGCATGGATTCCGCGTAACGACGGCACCAACAATTTCTACACCGCTAATCTGGGTAACGGCATTGTCGCTATCGGCTATAAAGCGCAGCCGGTACTGGTACAGCCAGGCCAGACTGGCGCGATGACCAGCACCCTGTGGGTCGGCCCGGAAATTCAGGATAAAATGGCGGCTGTTGCACCGCACCTGGATTTGACCGTGGACTACGGCTGGTTGTGGTTCATCTCTCAGCCGCTGTTCAAGTTGCTGAAGTGGATCCACAGCTTTGTGGGCAACTGGGGCTTCTCCATTATCATCATTACCTTTATCGTTCGCGGTATCATGTACCCGCTGACTAAAGCGCAGTACACGTCAATGGCGAAGATGCGTATGCTGCAGCCGAAAATTCAGGCGATGCGCGAACGTCTTGGCGATGATAAACAGCGCCAAAGCCAGGAGATGATGGCCCTGTACAAAGCGGAGAAGGTTAACCCGCTGGGCGGCTGCTTCCCGCTGATCATCCAGATGCCTATCTTCCTGGCGTTGTACTACATGCTGATGGGTTCCATTGAACTGCGTCATGCGCCGTTCGCGCTGTGGATTCATGACCTGTCCGCACAGGACCCGTACTACATTCTGCCGATCCTGATGGGCGTAACGATGTTCTTCATTCAGAAGATGTCGCCGACCACCGTGACCGACCCGATGCAGCAGAAGATCATGACCTTTATGCCGGTCATCTTTACGGTGTTCTTCCTGTGGTTCCCGTCAGGTCTGGTGCTGTACTATATCGTCAGCAACCTGGTCACCATCATTCAGCAGCAGCTGATTTACCGTGGTCTGGAGAAGCGTGGCCTGCATAGCCGCGAGAAGAAAAAATCCTGATTCGGTGTAGGCCGGATAAGGCGGAGCCGCCATCCGGCAAGGCGCGCCGGTCAGCCTGATGGCGCTAACGCTTATCAGGCCTACAATCAAAAGGCGGTCATATGACCGCCTTTTTTATTGCAACAAAGTTGAGACTAACCATGAGCCATAACGACACTATCGTCGCCCAGGCAACCCCACCGGGACGCGGTGGCGTGGGTATCCTGCGTATCTCTGGTCTGAAGGCGCGTGACGTTGCGCAAGAGGTGCTGGGCAAGCTGCCGAAGCCGCGCTATGCCGACTACCTGCCGTTTAAAGACGTTGACGGCAGCGCGCTGGATCAGGGTATTGCGCTGTGGTTCCCCGGCCCAAACTCCTTCACCGGTGAAGATGTGCTGGAGCTACAAGGGCACGGCGGTCCGGTGATCCTGGACCTGCTGTTAAAACGTATCCTGACGCTTCCAGGCGTGCGCATTGCCCGACCGGGCGAGTTCTCCGAGCGAGCGTTCCTCAACGATAAGCTCGATTTAGCCCAGGCAGAAGCCATTGCCGACCTGATCGATGCCAGTTCCGAACAGGCGGCGCGTTCGGCGCTAAACTCGTTACAGGGGGCATTTTCCGCCCGCGTTAACCACCTTGTGGAAGCACTTACTCACCTGCGAATCTACGTCGAAGCGGCTATCGATTTTCCGGATGAGGAGATCGACTTTCTCTCTGACGGCAAAATCGAAGCGCAGCTCAATGGCGTCATCGCCGATCTTGACGCCGTGCGAACCGAAGCGCGCCAGGGCAGCCTGCTGCGCGAAGGGATGAAGGTAGTGATTGCCGGACGCCCGAATGCCGGGAAATCCAGCCTGCTGAATGCGCTGGCAGGCCGTGAAGCGGCCATTGTTACCGATATCGCCGGTACCACGCGCGACGTGTTGCGCGAGCATATCCACATCGACGGGATGCCGCTGCATATTATCGATACCGCCGGACTACGCGACGCCAGCGACGAAGTTGAGCGTATCGGCATCGAACGCGCCTGGCAGGAGATTGAACAGGCCGATCGCGTGCTGTTTATGGTGGATGGCACCACGACGGACGCCGTTGACCCTGCCGACATCTGGCCGGACTTTATCGCCCGTCTGCCCAAAAATCTACCGATTACCGTGGTACGTAACAAGGCGGATATCACCGGCGAAACGTTGGGTATTAGTGAAGTAAACGGTCACTCACTGGTTCGCCTCTCGGCGCGTACCGGCGAAGGCGTCGACGTGTTGCGTAACCACCTCAAGCAGAGCATGGGGTTTGATACCAATATGGAAGGCGGCTTCCTGGCCCGCCGCCGTCACCTACAGGCGCTGGCGGAAGCCGCTGAACATCTTGAGCAGGGCAAAGCGCAGTTATTAGGCGCGTGGGCAGGGGAACTGCTGGCGGAAGAGTTGCGCCTGGCGCAGCAAAGCTTAAGCGAGATTACCGGCGAGTTTACCTCCGACGACCTGCTGGGACGGATTTTCTCCAGCTTCTGTATTGGTAAGTAACGTTGTGTAGCCCGGTGGCGCGATGCTTACCGGGCCTACAAAACCCGTAAGTCGGATAAGGCGTTTACGCCGCCATCCGGCAACAATAATTTCCCATGCGGAAAACACTGTTGTCCAAATGGCAACTCGTCTCGCGCAACGTCGCCCCGTATTCTTAGCGCCACACTTTTCGTGAGGCCGCTATGAAACGTTTTCTACTGTGTAGTTTTGCCCTGGTTTTACTCTATCCTGCCGGTATTGATATGTATCTGGTCGGTTTACCGCGTATAGCCGCCGATCTGAACGCCAGCGAGGCGCAGTTGCATATCGCCTTCTCCGTTTACCTGGCCGGAATGGCGACGGCCATGCTGTTTGCCGGGAAGATAGCCGACCAGTCAGGCCGCAAGCCGGTCGCGATCGTCGGCGCGCTCGTCTTTATGATGGCCTCACTGCTTTGTTCACGGGCGTCGGAAGGCTCGCTATTTCTGAGTGGGCGTTTTCTTCAGGGAGTAGGCGCAGGCGGCTGCTATGTGGTGGCGTTCGCCATTCTGCGCGATACGCTCGACGAGCATCGCCGGGCGAAAGTGCTGTCATTATTGAATGGGATTACCTGTATTGTGCCGGTACTCGCCCCGGTGGTGGGGCATTTGATTATGCTTCGTTTCCCCTGGCAAAGTCTGTTCTATACGATGTCCGCGATGGGCATTATTGTGGGCCTGTTATCACTGTTTATCCTGCGCGAGACGCGCCCGGCAAGGCTGGCTCCACGCGATTTATCACGATCGTCGCCCGCCGCCGAGTCGCTGGTTAACCGTTTTTTCGTCAGTCGACTGGCGATCACCACCCTTAGCGTGTCGGTGATCCTGACCTTCGTCAATGCCTCTCCAGTGCTGCTGATGGAGGTGATGGGATTTAGTCGTGGCGACTATGCCATTACCATGGCGCTCACCGCAGGCGTCAGTATGGTCGTCTCTTTTTCTACCCCTTTTGCGCTTGGGTTATTTAAGCCGCGAACTTTAATGCTCGTCTCACAGGGGCTGTTTTTGACGGCTGGCGTGACGTTAAGCCTTGCTCATACCAATACCGTCACACTCTTTGGCCTGACGCTTATCTGCGCCGGATTCTCGGTTGGTTTTGGCGTCGCGATGAGCCAGGCGCTGGGGCCGTTTTCGCTGCGCGCCGGTGTGGCCAGTTCCACGCTGGGTATCGCGCAGGTTTGCGGTTCATCACTGTGGATTTGGCTGGCGGCAATACTCGGTATCAGCGCGATGAATATGCTGATCGGGATTCTGATTGGTTGTAGCATAGTGAGTATTCTGCTGATCTTCTCCGTCGCGCCCAACAGGTCCGTAGCCGAGCATGAAGAAATCCCTTACCAATCTCGATCTTAATCTGCTGTTATGCCTACAGTTACTCATGCAGGAGCGCAGCGTCACTAAAGCTGCAAAACGGATGAACGTAACGCCCTCGGCGGTCAGCAAATCGCTGGCGAAACTCCGGGCATGGTTTGACGATCCGCTGTTCGTCAATACGCCGCTGGGCCTGGCGCCGACGCCGCTGATGGTCAGTATGGAGCAAAGTCTGGCGGACTGGATGCAGATGGGGAATCAACTGCTTGATAAACCGCACCATCAAACGCCGCGCGGTTTAAAATTTGAGTTGGCGGCAGAGTCGCCGCTGATGATGATTATGTTTAATTCACTGTCGCAGAAGATTTATCAGCGCTATCCGCAGGCTACCATTAAGGTTCGCAACTGGGATTATGACTCGCTGGAGGCGATTACGCGTGGGGAAGTCGATATCGGATTTACCGGACGCGAAAGCCATCCCCGCTCGCGAGAATTGCTCAGTCTGTTGCCGCTCGCGATTGATTTTGAGGTGTTGTTTAGCGATTTGCCGTGGGTCTGGCTGCGGGAAGATCATCCGGCGCTGCGCGAAGTGTGGGATCTGGACACTTTTCTACGCTACCCGCATATCAGTATTTGCTGGGAGCAAAGCGATACCTGGGCGCTGGATGATGTCCTACAAGAAATGGGACGCAAACGCCATATTGCGTTGAGCCTGCCGGGGTTCGAGCAGTCGCTCTTTATGGCCGCCCAGCCGGATCACACCCTGATAGCAACCGCGCCGCGCTATTGCCAGCACTACAATCAGCTCCACCAGCTACCGTTAGTGGCGCGCCCCCTGCCTTTTGATGCGCAACAGCGGGAAAAGCTGATGGTGCCGTTTACCCTATTATGGCACAAACGTAATAGTCATAATCCCAAGATTGTGTGGCTACGACAGGCTATCAACACGCTCTGCCGTCGCCTTATCTGACCACCTGTGTTGATAAATTAACCTTACTCTTACCAGAAATGTCACCGTCTGATTAAAGAACCTTCTGAAATTGAATTTTTAGCGCGTAAAACCTGTCCATAATTTACGTTAATGTTACTCTCGTCATTATCACGGCCCATTAATCACGGAGCGAAAAATGGCGACTCACTTTGCCAGAGGGATACTTACGGAGGGACAGTTGGTTTCAATTCGTCTCTCTTCGTCTTGCCATATTGAAGCCAGAAACCTGCCTGCTCACCGACGAACGCGTTTTCTTGCCTCCAGAGGCCTTCTTGCCGAACTGATGTTTATGCTGTACGGAATTAGCGAGCTGCCGGAAATCATTATTCAGGCGAAAGGTAAACCCGCGTTTCGTGACAAAAATCTGCCAGGCTTTTCTATCTCCTACGCCGGAAATATGGTTGGCGTGGCGTTGACCACCGAAGGAGAGTGCGGGCTGGATATGGAATTACAGCGCATCTCCCGCGGCTTTCACCATCCGCATTCGCTCGAACGCCACCCTTTCTCCCGTAATGAAAACTTATGGGTAGCCAATCAAAACGATCCCAACGAAGCGCGAGCGCAACTCATCACATTGCGCCAGAGCGTGTTAAAACTCACCGGCGATGTCATGAATGACGATCCGCGGGAGCTGCAACTTTTACCCGTTGCCGGACGCCTGAAGTGCGCGCATGTCACACAGCTTGAAGCCGTATGCGATGCGGAAGATGTGCTGGTATGGTCCGTAACCGTTACGCCAGCGATAGAAAAATTAAAAGTGTGGGAGTTCGATGGCAAACTGGGCTGGAAAAGCCTGCCCGATATCCAGACGCGCGCCAATGAGCCAACCGGTCGTTTGATGCGATTCGCCCAACTCCCCGCCGCCAAATCGTATACGCTTAATCGTTCATAATGAAAAAAGGGGCACGTATGTCTGAAACGCTGAATGTGGTTACATTGCTGGGAAGTTTACGCAAAGGTTCCTTTAACGGGATGGTGGCGCGTACGCTGCCTAAAGTCGCGCCGGCAGGAATGACGGTATCGCCGCTGCCTTCGATCGGGGATATTCCGCTGTATGACGCCGATATCCAGCAGGAAGAGGGATTTCCAGCCAGCGTAGAGGCGCTGGCGGAGCAGATTCGCAACGCCGACGGCGTCGTCATTGTGACGCCGGAATATAACTATTCCGTTCCCGGCGGCCTGAAGAATGCCATCGACTGGCTATCCCGTCTGCCTGAGCAGCCGCTGGCGGGTAAGCCCGTTCTTATCCAGACCAGTTCAATGGGGGCGATTGGCGGCGCGCGCTGCCAGTATCATCTGCGCCAGATTCTGGTGTTCCTTGATGCGATGGTGATGAACAAACCGGAGTTTATGGGCGGCGTGATTCAGAATAAAGTCGACCCGCAGACTGGAGAAGTGGTGGATCAGGGAACGTTAGATCATTTGACTGGTCAGTTGACCGCATTTGGCAAGTTTATTCAGCGGGTGAAACACTGAGGATTATCACCGTAGTAAATACGCGTGCTTTTTTAGTAAAGCACGCATATCCGATGTGATGTAAAAAGCATCTTCCAACTCTTCATCCTTACAGTCCGTACATGACCAATACCACACTGTATAGATATGTCTGGTGATATGTTTATCCAGTAAGTCATAGATTACTGGCCAGGAAGGATGCTTATGGTACTGCTCACCAAAGTTATCTATACATTCAAGAAGTATTATCATTAACACAAAACATTCATCATCGTTGCATTCGCTATAAGCCGATAAAAACTCATCCAACCGTCGATTATCCGCAACCTCGATTGGCCAATCTTGCATGCAAGATTCATTAGGCAGGCTGAAACGCTGAGCCAGGGAATCGATAGCCTGGCCTGTTTCATAACGAATTAAATGTTTGGGGAGATGAATAAATATTTTGTCCATGTTTCTATACGTTAATGGGCGGTTTTACCGCCCATTTCGTTGTTCTTAGTGGCCGTCAATAAACACAATCTTCAGCACGAATAACAGCGCGACAATCACTACGCACGGGCTAAGGTCGCGCAGGCGACCGGTACCGATTTTCATCACGCAGTAAGAGATAAAGCCCAGCGCGATACCTTCGGTGATCGAGAAGCTAAACGGCATCATTACCGCCGTAATAAATGCCGGGACCGATTCGGTTAAATCCTGCCAGTTTACCCGCGCCAGGCTGGAGGTCATCAGCACGCCGACGTAAATCAGCGCGCCCGCCGCCGCGTAAGGCGGCACCATGCCCGCCAGCGGCGACAGGAAGATAACCAGCAGGAACAAAATACCGACCACCACCGCCGTCAAACCGGTGCGACCGCCCACCGAAACGCCGGAAGAGGACTCAATATAAGCGGTCACAGAAGACGTTCCGACAAATGCGCCAGTGACAGAAGAGATACTATCAACAAACAGCGCCTGCTTCATGCGCGGGAATTTGCCTTTCTCATCCGCCAGGCCGGCTTTATCAGTCACGCCAATCAGCGTACCGGAGGAGTCAAACAGGTTTACCAGCATGAAGGAGAAAATAACCCCCGCCAGGCCAAGATTGAACGAGCCTGCCAAATCGACATGCCCTACCACGCTGGTGACGCTTGGCGGCGCGGAGACAATGCCGTTGTAGTGTACATCACCCATCATCCAGCCAAGCAGCGTCGTGACGATGATGGACACCAGCACCGCCGCATGAATGTTACGCGAAGCGAGAATCGCAATAATAAAGAATCCGAGAACCCCCAGCAGCACGCTGTGCGAGGTCAGGTTGCCGATGCCGACCAGCGTTTCCGGGTTAGCGACGATCACTCCGGCGTTTTTCAGCCCCATCATGCCGATAAACAGGCCGATGCCGCTGGTGATGCCCACGCGCAGGCTGACCGGAATGTTGGCGATCATCCAGTAACGCACGCGGAAGATAGTCAGCAATAAAAGACCAACAGCGCCCCAGAAAATGGCGCCCATGCCTACCTGCCACGGCAGTCCCATTGCCTGCACAACCACGAAGGCAAAGAACGCATTCAGCCCCATCGCGGGCGCCAGCGCCACCGGCAGGTTAGCGAACAGGCCCATCAGAATACTGCCAAAGGCCGCAATCAGACAGGTGGTCACAAAGACGGCGCTGGTGTCCATGCCAGCTACGCCCAGAATTTGCGGGTTAACAAAAACGATATAAACCATCGTCAGGAAAGTGGTAAAACCGGCGATCACTTCGGTTCGTGCCGTCGTGCCATGTTCGCGCAGTTTAAACACGCGTTCCAGCATACCCTGACCAGAAGCCTGGGTGGTGTGTTGTTGACTCATTATCAATTTCCGGAGAAAGGAGGGAAAATTCGCCGTTATCCTATACCAAAATGCGACACCTGGCGCAGTTGTGTGGTAATTTTTTTCACTCAATTTGTTAGTACGGCAACGATTGCGTCCCCTCATTCAGCATTACGTAAACGTTAAACTTGTTAAAATGGAAATGACATGTCCCAAATCGAAGCGGTGTTTTTTGACTGTGACGGCACGCTGGTCGACAGTGAAGTAATTTGCTCGCGCGCCTATGTCACTATGTTCCGGCAGTTCGGCATTACGCTTAAGCTCACGGAAGTATTCAGACGCTTTAAAGGCGTAAAGCTCTACGAAATTATCGATACCATCAGTAAAGAGCATGGCGTTGCGCTGGCAAAGGCGGAGCTGGAGCCGGTGTACCGCGCGGAAGTGGCGCGCCTGTTCGATACCGAACTGGAAGCGATCGCGGGCGCAAATACCCTGCTGGAGAGCATTAAGACGCCGATGTGCGTGGTATCCAACGGGCCGGTCAGTAAGATGCAGCATTCGCTGGGTAAACTGGGCATGTTGCATTATTTTCCCGATTTGCTGTTTAGCGGTTACGATATTCAACGCTGGAAGCCCGATCCGGCGCTGATGCTCCATGCGGCGAACGCCATGAAGGTCAATGTTGAGAAGTGTATTCTGGTGGATGATTCCAGCGCAGGCGCGCAGTCAGGAATTGCGGCGGGAATGGAAGTGTTTTATTTCTGCGCCGATCCGCATAACAAGCCGATCGATCACCCTAACGTGACGACGTTTACCGATTTGGCGCAGTTGCCGGGATTGTGGAAAGCGCGCGGGTGGGAGATTACGCGTTAACTGAAATGCCGGATGGCGCTGACGCTTATCCGGCCTACAGCATCTGTACCTGTAGGCCCGGTAAGCGCAGCGCCACCGGGCAAAAGAATGAGATTTACTCTTTCGGATCTTTCCCCGCCAGCAGCTTATCCAGCTCATCGCCGCCGACGTGACGGAAATCCTGCCCCTTCACGAAGTAGAAGATGTATTCGCAGATATTCTGGCAACGGTCACCGATACGCTCGATAGAACGCGCGCAGAATAACGCGGTCAGCACGCTGGGAATGGTGCGCGAGTCTTCCATCATGTAGGTCATCAGCTGACGCACAATGCCTTCATATTCCTGGTCAACTTTCTTATCTTCACGGTAGATACGCACCGCTTCGTCGAGATCCATGCGCGCGAACGCATCCAGCACGTCGTGCAGCATCTGCACGGTGTGGCGGCCCAGTGACTCCAGACTCACCAACAGCGGCTGATGCTGTTGGGAGAATTTCTCCAGCGCGGTGCGGCAAATTTTATCCGCCACGTCGCCAATACGTTCCAGCTCGGCGATGGTTTTGATAATCGCCATTACCAGACGCAGATCGCTCGCCGTCGGCTGGCGCTTGGCGATAATACGCACACAGGCTTCATCGATGGCGACTTCCATCATATTAACCTGATGATCGCCTTCTACCACGCGCTTCGCCAGCTCGCTGTCCTGGTTGTGCATGGCGGTGATAGCGTCAGAAAGCTGCTGCTCCACCATGCCGCCCATGGTCATTACCTGAGTGCGGATGCTTTCCAGTTCGGCGTTGAACTGGCCGGAAATATGTTTATTAAGGTTCAGACTGTCCATTACGCACTCCTGAATTAACCGTAACGACCGGTGATATAGTCTTCTGTTTGTTTCTTCGCGGGCTTGGTGAACAGATCGTCCGTGTTGCTGAACTCAATCAACTCGCCCAGGTACATAAACGCCGTATGATCGGAGCAACGTGCCGCCTGCTGCATGTTGTGGGTCACGATCACCACGGTGTAATCCTGTTTCAGCTCGGTGATCAGCTCTTCAATACGCCCGGTAGAGATCGGGTCCAGAGCTGAGCATGGCTCATCCAACAGAAGCACTTCCGGGCGAATCGCGATACCGCGCGCAATGCACAGACGCTGCTGCTGACCACCGGAGAGAGAGTACCCGCTCTGGTGCAATTTATCTTTGGTTTCGTTCCATAATGCGGCTTTGGTCAACGCCCACTGCACGCGCTCGTCCATATCGGCGCGAGACAGCTTCTCAAACAGACGCACGCCAAAGGCGATATTGTCATAGATGGACATCGGGAACGGCGTCGGCTTCTGGAATACCATCCCCACTTTTGCGCGCAGCAGCGCGATATCCTGGGTGTTGGTGAGAATATTGTCGCCATCCAGCAGAATTTCACCTTCCGCGCGCTGCTCCGGATAAAGCGAGTACATTTTATTGAAGGTACGCAGTAGCGTTGATTTACCGCAGCCGGATGGCCCGATAAATGCCGTTACCTGATTCTTCGCGATATCCAGATTAATGTTCTTCAGGGCATGGAATTTGCCGTAGTAGAAGTTCAAATCACGAACCTGAATCTTACTCGGGGCAGTTTCAACCATACTCATTTCACTCTTTTCCTCATCCAGCGCCGCATCCGCCACGCCGTAAAATAATGCCTGATGGCGCTACGCTTATCAGGCCTACAATGTCTTTAACCGTGTTTTTTCTTCGCGAAAACAACACGCGCCAGAATATTCAGCAGCAGTACGCACAGGGTAATAATCAGCACGCCCGCCCAGGCTAATTGTTGCCATTCGGCAAACGGGCTCATCGCGAATTTAAAAATGGTCACCGGCAGGTTGGCGATCGGCTGCATCATGTCGGTGCTCCAGAACTGGTTCGAGAGCGCGGTAAACAACAATGGCGCCGTTTCGCCGGCGATACGCGCAATAGCCAGCAGGATACCGGTCATAATGCCGGAGATAGAGGCTTTCAGCGTAATCGCGGAGATCATCTTCCACTTCGGCGTACCCAGCGCATAAGCGGCTTCACGCAGGCTATCCGGCACCAATTTGAGCATGTTTTCAGTGGTACGGATAACGATCGGTACCTGCAACAGCGCCAGCGCAATCACCCCTGCCCAGCCGGAGAAGTGCTGCATCTGCGCCACCACGATGGTGTAAACAAACAGCCCCACAACAATTGACGGCGCGGAAAGCAGAATGTCGTTAATAAAGCGAATGACTTCGGCGAGCCAGGATTTACGGCCATACTCGGCCAGGTAAATACCCGCCATAATCCCCAGCGGCGTACCCAATACGGTAGCCCAGAGAATCAATAATCCACTCCCCGCCAGGGCGTTCGCCAGCCCGCCGCCCGCCGTGTTCGGCGGCGGCGTCATTTCGGTAAACAGCGCCAGCGACATACCATCAATGCCGCGCGTGATGGTGGACATCAAAATCCAGATCAGCCAGAACAGGCCAAATGCCATCGTCGCCATTGAGAGCGTTAGTGCGATACGGTTCTTCATGCGGCGACGCGCCTGCATCTTGCGACGGGATTCCGCGAGCTGCGCGGTGTTCTGCATATCAAGCGTAGCCATTAACGTGCTCCCTCGTTCTTCGCCAGACGCATAATCATGAACTTAGACGCCGCCAGGACGATAAAGGTGATCACAAACAGGATCAGCCCCAGTTCCATCAACGCTGCCACGTGCAGACCCGATTCCGCCTCAGCGAATTCGTTCGCCAGCGCGGAAGTGATGCTGTTGCCCGGCATATACAGCGACGCGCTGTCGAGCTGGTAGGTATTGCCGATGATAAAAGTGACCGCCATCGTTTC
This sequence comes from Salmonella sp. SAL04202, assembly GCF_046550775.1. Taxonomy (NCBI): domain Bacteria; kingdom Pseudomonadati; phylum Pseudomonadota; class Gammaproteobacteria; order Enterobacterales; family Enterobacteriaceae; genus Salmonella; species Salmonella sp. SAL04202. The sequence goes on from NZ_JBGDXK010000009.1 coordinate 36,863, forward strand.
ACCCAGAGCACGGCCCAGCCCCAGCATAATGCCGCCGATCACGCCATTTTTGGTGAACGGTAGCACGATGCGCCAGATAACTTCCCAGGTAGTACAGCCGATACCGTAAGCGGACTCTTTCATCATTACCGGCGTTTGCTCGAAGACGTCGCGCATAACCGCCGCAATGTAGGGGATGATCATGATGGCGAGGATGACGCCCGCCGCCAGAATGCCGATACCAAACGCCGGGCCGGAGAACAGCGCGCCGACAAACGGAATGTTGGAAAGAATATTGCCGACCGGCTCCTGGAAGTACGTCGCAAACAGCGGCGCGAAGATAAACAGCCCCCACATGCCGTACACGATACTGGGGATCGCCGCCAGCAGTTCAATGGCGATGCCGAGCGGACGCTTTAGCCAGCCTGGCGCCAGCTCGGTTAAAAACAGGGCAATGCCGAAACTGACCGGAACGGCGATCAGCAGTGCGATAAAGGAGGTTACCAGCGTGCCGTAAATGGGCACCAGCGCGCCGTAGATATCGTTTGGCGCGTCCCATTCCTTAGTCCAAAGAAATGAGAAACCAAATTTCTGAATACTTGGCCAGGAGGAGATGATCAATGAGACGATAATACCGCCCAACATCAATAGCACAATCAGCGCAGCCAGTTTTACCAGCGCGCTGAAAATCATGTCGCCTTTTTTACCCGGCGGGTTAAAAGCAGGCTTGGTTGCAGCCATAAATTACTCTTTCCATTAAACGCGTTTTACGACGTTGCCCCTGCCGGATGGCGCTACGCTTATCCGGCCTACAACGTGGGCCTGCGGTCGAAACCGTAGGGCGGATAAGCGTAGCGCCATCCGCCAATTCGTTAATTAATACAGCGCCTTACCGTTGCTGTCTTTTATACTGGTCTTCCAGGCAGTACGAACCTGCTCAACGACGTTATCCGGCAGGCTGGCGTAGTCCAGATCATTCGCCTGTTTAGCGCCATTTTTGTAGGCCCAGTCGAAGAACTTCAGCACTTCAGCACCCTGCTCAGGTTTCTTCTGCGCTTTGTGGACCAGGATAAACGTGGTGGAGGTGATTGGCCACACATCGTCACCTTTCTGGTTGGTCAGATCCTGCGCGAAGGTTTTGCTCCAGTCAGCGCCTTTCGCCGCATTAGAGAAGCTCTCTTCCGTCGGGCTTACCGGTTTGCCGTCGGCAGAAACCAGTTTGGTGTAGGCCAGGTTGTTCTGCTTAGCGTAAGCGTATTCAACGTAGCCGATAGCGCCTGGCAGACGCTGTACAAATGCCGCGATGCCGTCGTTACCTTTACCGCCCAGACCGGTTGGCCAGTTCACGGTAGAACCCGCGCCCACTTTCGATTTCCACTCGTCGTTGACTTTCGCCAGGTAACTGGTGAACACGAAGGAGGTACCGGAACCGTCAGCGCGACGCACCACAGCGATGTTCTGAGAAGGCAGCTTCACGCCTGGGTTCAGTTTAGTGATGGCTTCATCATCCCACTTCTTGATTTTACCGAGGTAAATGTCACCCAGCGTTTTACCATCCAGCACCAGTTCACCGGATTTGAGGCCTGGAATATTCACCGCCAGCACCACGCCGCCGATCACCGTCGGGAACTGGAACAGGCCTTCCTGATTCAGTTTTTCGTCAGACAGCGGCGCATCGGAAGCGCCGAAATCAACGGTATTCGCGGTGATTTGTTTCACGCCGCCGGAAGAGCCTATCCCCTGGTAATTGACTTTGTTACCGGTTTCTTTCTGGTAGGTATCCGCCCATTTGGCATACACCGGCGCAGGAAACGTTGCACCGGCACCTGTCAGGCTTGCTGCTGCAAAGGCAGAGAACGCGCTCATCGATAAGGTCGCGGCGACAACAGTTGCGACAGTGGTACGCATAACTTTCATAATGTCTCCTGCACGGTTTCGGTAAATCGTTGTTTGAGTTGCTACGATGAGCAAAATAGGACAAATTGATGACAGTTATATGTCTTGATTATGACGGTTTGATGACAATGGAAATAAAAAAGCTGGCCCGGGGAGACACCAGACCAGCCTGCAGGGGGAGATGAATTAAACTGTTTGCGCAACCGCAGACGGTTTCAACAGCGCGTACATCAGGCCGCAAACAATCGTGCCCAGGGCAATCGAGAGCAGATATTGCATCACATGTTCTACCGCATGCGGGATCGCCAGGACAAAGAGACCACCGTGTGGCGCCATCAGTGTACAACCGAAATACATGGACAGTCCCCCGGCGATTGCGCCACCGACCATCGTGGAAGGGATGACGCGCATCGGGTCACGCGCAGCGAAGGGAATCGCCCCTTCAGAGATAAAGCACAGCCCCAGGATAAAGGATGCGTTACCCGCTTCATGCTCAGAGGCAGTGAATTTCGCTCTGGCCGCCCAGGTTGCGACGCCCATTCCTAATGCCGGTACCATCCCTGCCGCCATAATGGCCGCCATTGGCATATAAGAATGAGAAGCCAGTAAACCGACGCCGAAGGTATACGCAGCTTTATTCACCGGCCCACCAAGGTCAAAACCTTGCATTGCGCCCAGCAACATTCCCAGCAAGATAGCATTCGTGGAGGTCATATTCCCCAGGAACGTCGTCAGCCCTTCCATCACCGCAGAAACGGGGCCACCCACCACGTAAATCATGATAAGGCCGGTAACCAGCGTAGACAGTAGCGGCAGAACCAGCACAGGCTTAAGCGCTTCCATTGACGCTGGCAGCTTAATATTTTGCGCCAGAAACCGTACGCTGTAACCGGCCAGAAAACCGGCCACAATCCCACCCAAGAAACCGGCGCCGCACAGGCTGGCCAACATCCCGCCAATAAGCCCCGGGGCCAGACCCGGACGATCGGCAATTGAGAAGGCAATAAACCCAGCCAGTACCGGCACCATCAGCGCAAAGGCCGCCTTACCACCAATTTGAAATAACGCAGCCGCCAGCGTGCCCGGCTCGTTGAAGGCCTGGATACCGAAGACAAAAGAGAGTGCGATACACAACCCTCCCGCCACCACCAAAGGAAGCATATGGGATACGCCGGTCATTAAATGCTTATAAACGCCAGGTAGCTCTGTTTTACCAGCTGAAGAAGATCGCCCGGCACTCCCCTGATAGACCTCGGCGCTATTGAAAGCATTATCCATTTCCTGCGCACTCTTTTTTAGCGCCGCGCCGGTACTGGTGCGATAGAGTCTTTTGCCAACAAAGCCTGACAGATCCAGCTCAATATCCGCCGCGATAATCACCACATCCGCTTGCGCTATCTCTTCCGCGGTCAGCGTGTTCTTCGCCCCGACGGAACCGCGAGTTTCAACCTTGATCCAGTCACCACGCTTGCGGGCTTCAATTTCCAACGCTTCTGCCGCCATAAAGGTATGGGCGACGCCCGTCGGACAGGCCGTCACAGCAACAATTTTTTTAGTCATAGTAGGGTACCCTGTTCTTTTAATTTAAAGAAAAAGCGGGAAAAAATGTTACAGGCGTGACCAGGCCGCTGCTTTCTGGAACAGCGCGTCATCCGGGCGAATCCCGGTATAAAGGACAAATTGCTCCACGGCCTGAATAGCAAACACTTCGGAACCGGTAATCACGGTTTTACCGCGTTCACGGGCGTAGCGGATCAGCGGCGTGACGGGCGGTAGCGCCACCACATCAAAGATAACGCTCGCCTTATCCACTTCCTGTTCGGAATAAGAGAGTTTGTCGGCATCATTACCGCCAGCCATTCCGATAGGCGTGGCGTTAATTAACAAATCGGCTTCAATACCGTCGGTATCCGGGCGCCATTCATAGCCATAGAGTTCGGCCAGTTGTTTACCTGACGCTTCATCAATCGCGACAATATAACCACGGGTAAACCCCGCATCCTTCAGCGCGCAAGCCACCGCCTTTGCCATACCACCGCTGCCACGCAAAGCAAACACCAGGTCGGGAGAGACCTTGTAATTCGCCAGCAAGCGAGCTATTGCAATGTAATCGGTGTTGTACGCCTTCAGATGGCCATTGGTATTCACAATGGTATTAACTGAGTGAATGGCCTGAGCGGAAGCATCCAGTTCATCCACCAGCGGAATGCAGGCTTCCTTAAATGGCATAGAGATCGCGCACCCACGGATCCCCAGACCGCGCACGCCGCTAATGGCCTGCGTAAGATCGGTCGGCGAAAAGGCTTTGTAGAGATAATTGAGATCCAGCGCTTCGTACAGATAGTTGTGAAAGCGTGTACCGAAGTTACTCGGGCGTGCCGCCAGGGACATGCAGACCTGAGTATCTTTATTAATGCGCTTTGTCATGATGAATCCTCATAGAAGTTGCGATAGAGAAAATCATCGGCTAAAAAGGGGATATTAAAAATTGCTCATTCCCGTTAGGGAAATTTCACCTTTTATGACAACCCGGCACACTGAACAAAAATACTTAAAGCTACTCCAGCACTATGGCGACAAGCCCGTTAGCGTGACGCTACAGGAGCTGGCGGATGTGTTGTTCTGCACCCGGCGGCATATGCGTAATCTGTTGCTTCAGATGCAGGAGGCAAAGTGGCTCATCTGGCAATCACAGGCCGGACGTGGGCATCGCGCCCGGCTTCACCTGCGCTATAAACCAGAACAGCTGTTAAGCGAAAAGGCGGAGCAGTTGCTGGAGTCTGGTCATGTTGATCAGGCCATTCAACTGCTGGGTAAAAATAAGCACCAGGTGGCGCAACTGCTGCGTTCAAAGCTGGGCTATAGCGTGCGGGCAGACTATCAGCGGCTGTGCATCCCCTATTACCGGACAATGCCGTCGCTGTGCCCCGGCATACCGTTGCGTCGCTCTGAGCAGCATCTGGTCAGGCAGATTTTTAGCGGCCTGACGCGCATAAATGAGGAAAAAGGTGAAGTCGAAGCCGATCTTGCCCACCACTGGCGGCAGATTGATCCGCTGCGCTGGCGTTTTTATCTGCGCCCCGCCGTCCTCTGGCATGATGGCCAGGAGCTGACGATCGACGCGGTTATCGCTTCACTGACCCGCAGCGCTAAGCTGCCGCTGTTCTCGCACTTGCAGACCATTCAGGCCACCGGGCCGCTGAGCCTTGAAATTACGCTGGCGCACCCGGATAACCGACTGCCTCTGCTGCTCAGCCATATTGATGCCATGATCCTACCGCCTGACCATACACAACGCGCTGATTTCCCGGCACATCCTGTGGGGACTGGCCCTTATGAGGTGGTGGAAAACAATGGCTTTCATCTGCAAATGAAGGCCTTTGACCACTACTTTGGTCTGCGCGGGCTGCTGGATGAAGTGGAGGTCTTTATCTGGCCGAATTTAACGGAGACAGATAACCTGGCGGAATCGCTGTCGGATAACGACACGGCAGCCTGGCTCAGCTCCAGCCTAAGCGATGAGGATTATGTTTCCGGACGGCTTAGCCAGGTATCAGGCAAACCTTCTGACAACCTGCGCGAGATGTTTCTTGAGCGTGGAGGATATTTTTTATTATGCGACAGCCGCTCCCCGCACTGGCATACCGCCGAACATCGCCGCTGGCTACGGGAAACACTCAGCCCTTACGCCATACTCCAGCATCTGAGTGAGGCAATTCGCCCCTTCTGGGTACCGGGCGGCAGCCTGCTGTCCTCCTGGTTTCATACTATTGAGGCGGGCCCGGCCTGTTCACCTTTTATCTCGTCGTCGCCCTACGCAAAACTGCGTCTGGCCTATCACGATCAGCACCCTGAATTTCCAATGCTCCTGGATATCATGCAAGAGATCATGCGCCAGCAGGGCATTTTACTTGAGGGCGTTGAGCTGAATTATGATGACTGGGCGAATGGCAAAGCCAATGTGGATCTCTGGCTGGGGACGGTCAATTTCCCCATTCCCGAAGAGTGGAACGTCGGTACATGGCTACTGGGCTCCCCTTTACTGCGCCACGCCATCAGCGGTGGGGATGATGCGCTGCTGGCCCAATGGGAAACCCAGTGGCATGCCGAAACCATCAGCGCGGAACAACTGGTCAGGGAAACCACCCGTTCAGGCTGGCTACAGCCGCTTTTTCACCACTGGATGCGACTCAAAAGCCCCGACCGGGCCAGGGGGATCCACCTGAATAACCTGGGATGGTTTGATTTCCGATCCACCTGGATTGAGCCAGGGCCTTAAAGAAGAGAATGTTACCGGGTGCCCGTAGCGCTGGCAGGCGTAGCACCTCTTAGTCGCTCTTCAGCCACCATAGAGAAAGAACAGCGCCTGTCACGGCGCACAAAAAAAGGCCGTCTGTCGACGGCCTTCTGCCTGGTACTACATTTGACTTACTCTACCGTCACCGATTTCGCCAGGTTACGCGGCTGGTCAACGTCGGTGCCTTTAATCAGCGCCACGTGATACGCCAGCAGTTGCAGCGGAACGGTGTAGAAGATAGGCGCGATCACTTCTTCCACATGCGGCATCTCAATGATGTGCATGTTGTCGCTGCTCACAAAACCCGCATCCTGATCGGCGAAGACATAAAGCTGCCCCCCGCGGGCGCGAACTTCTTCGATGTTGGATTTCAGTTTCTCCAGCAGTTCGTTGTTCGGCGCCACCACAATCACCGGCATATCGGCGTCAATCAGCGCCAGCGGACCGTGTTTCAGCTCGCCTGCAGCATAGGCTTCCGCGTGAATGTAAGAGATCTCTTTCAGCTTCAGCGCGCCTTCGAGCGCAATCGGATATTGATCGCCACGCCCCAGGAACAGCGCGTGATGCTTGTCGGAGAAATCTTCCGCCAGGGCTTCGATACGTTTGTCCTGCGACAGCATCTGCTCAATACGGCTCGGCAGCGCCTGTAGGCCATGCACGATATCATGCTCAATGGACGCATCCAGACCTTTCAGACGCGCCAGTTTCGCCACCAGCATCAACAGCACGGTTAACTGGGTGGTGAAGGCTTTGGTAGATGCTACGCCAATTTCCGTTCCGGCATTGGTCATCAGCGCCAGATCGGATTCACGCACCAGCGAAGATCCCGGCACGTTACAAATTGCCAGAGAGCCCAAATATCCCAGCTCTTTCGACAGACGCAGGCCAGCCAGGGTATCTGCCGTTTCGCCAGACTGGGAGAGCGTGATCATCAGGCTGTTACGGCGCACGGCAGATTTGCGATAGCGGAATTCAGAGGCGATTTCAACGTCGCACGGAATACCTGCCAGCGATTCAAACCAGTAACGGGAAACCATACCGGAGTTGTAAGACGTACCGCAGGCGAGGATCTGAATATGCTCAACCTTCGACAGCAGTTCATCGGCGTTCGGTCCCAGCTCGCTTAAATCCACCTGACCGTGGCTGATGCGCCCGGTAAGGGTGTTTTTGATCGCGTTCGGCTGTTCGTAGATCTCTTTCTGCATGTAGTGGCGGTAAATACCTTTATCGCCCGCGTCATATTGCAGATTGGATTCGATATCCTGACGTTTTACTTCCGCGCCGGTGTTATCGAAGATATTTACCGAACGGCGAGTGATTTCAGCGATATCGCCCTCTTCAAGGAAGATAAAGCGACGAGTCACTGGCAACAGCGCCAGCTGGTCAGAAGCGATAAAGTTTTCGCCCATACCCAGGCCAATCACCAGCGGGCTACCAGAACGTGCAGCCAGTAGGGTATCCGGGTGACGGGTATCCATGATCACTGTACCGTACGCACCACGCAGTTGCGGGATAGCACGCAGAACAGCCTCACGCAGAGTACCGCCCTGTTTCAGTTCCCAGTTTACCAGGTGTGCAATCACTTCGGTGTCGGTTTCAGAAACGAAGGTATAGCCACGCGCTTTTAACGCTTCACGCAGCGGCTCATGGTTTTCGATGATGCCGTTATGCACCACCACAATGTGTTCAGAAACATGCGGATGCGCGTTAGCTTCTGAAGGTTCACCGTGCGTCGCCCAGCGAGTGTGAGCAATACCGGTGCCGCCATGCAGAGGATGTTCTTCCGCTGCCTGAGCCAGCATCTGGACTTTACCGAGGCGACGCAGGCGGGTCATATGACCTTCTGCATCAACCACGGCCAGACCGGCAGAGTCATATCCGCGGTATTCCAGACGACGTAAACCTTCGAGAAGGATTTCAGCTACATCACGCTGCGCGATAGCGCCAACAATTCCACACATAGTTTTATTTCCTGATTATGGCATTACGCCATGCGTTGTCGCTGACCTGTATGCCCGTCGTTGCGGGCGCCCCGAGCCTTGTAGAGAGTGGGGTTATTTTTATAAGTACTGCTCATGGAGCGGAGGATTATTTTATCCTCTCATCTCCGGTCTGCCGGATGGCGCTGACGCTTATCCGGCTTACAAAATCACTTTTTCTTCACCGGACGCTGCCAGCCTTGCTTATGCACCTGCGGCACGCGGCTTAATACCAGTTCATTGTCGGCTACATTACGGGTGACGGTAGTCCCTGCGGCGATGGTGGCCCCTTTACCAACAGTAACCGGCGCCACCAGTTGGGTATCGGAGCCGACAAACACATCGTCGCCAATAACCGTTTTGAATTTGTTCGCACCATCATAGTTACAGGTGATGGTCCCCGCGCCGATATTCACGTTGTCGCCAATTTCCGCATCGCCCAGGTAGGTCAGATGGCCGGCTTTAGAACCTTTACCGAGACGCGCTTTTTTCATCTCAACGAAATTGCCGACGTGAGCGCCCGCTAACAGCTCCGCGCCGGGACGCAGGCGAGCAAACGGGCCGATGGTGCAGGCCGCTTCCAGATGCGCATCTTCCACCACGCTGTATGGGCTAATTTCGCAGTCATCGCCAATAACGCTGTTTTTAATAATGCAGCCCGCGCCGATCTTCACGCGGTGACCGAGCGTTACATAACCTTCGATGATAACGTTAGCGTCAATTTCGACATCCATTCCACAATGAAGGGTGCCGCGGAGATCAAAACGTGCCGGATCGCGCAACATAACGCCGGATAACAGCAGTTTCTCCGCCTGTTCGGCCTGGTAAATACGCTCCAGACGAGAAAGCTGTAGACGGTTATTCACGCCGTCCGTTTCGCTGATGCGAGCCGGATGCACCGCGGCGATTTCCCGTCCTTCCTGATAAGCCAGCGCAATGATATCAGTGATGTAATATTCACCCTGCGCATTATTGTTAGTCAGCTTAGACAACCAGCGTTTCAGGTCCGCGCCGTTGGCGATCAGAATACCGGTGTTAATTTCCTGGATCTGACGCTGTTCATCAGTGGCGTCTTTATGTTCAACGATGCCGGTCACTTTACCGTTTTCACGCGTAATACGGCCATAGCCGCTCGGATCGTCCAGCTTCACGGTTAATAACCCAATACCACCCTGCGGTTTGGCATCGCGCAGGCGCTGTAAGGTTTCAACCGAAATCAGCGGCACGTCGCCGTAAAGCATTAAAATATCTTCATCGTCGCTAAAGAAGGGCGCGGCCTGCTGCATTGCGTGACCTGTTCCCAACTGTTCCGCCTGAAGCACCCAGTTTAGCTTGTCATCTTTCAGGGTCTGTTTTAACAACTCGCCACCGTGGCCATAGACCAGATGAACCTGTGCGGCCCCTAATTTAGTAGCTGCATCAATGACATGCTGCACCATGGGTTTACCCGCCAGCGTGTGCAGCACTTTAGGAATATCGGAATACATGCGCGTGCCTTTACCTGCGGCAAGGATCACTACGCTCATAGCACTATTTAACATACGCGTCCTGACTGTAATTTGAGAACGAATTTATACTGTTTCACGTTGAAAATACTACATTTTTTTCATCGTAAAATGGAAGAAGGATAAAACGCTCACCGGGATAAAAACCCCGCCTGCTAATGAATCATTTTCGTTCATTACCGCGCCTCTTGTCTCCTGAAAAGTAAAAACACCCGCGTATTGGCAACGTAGTCCGATGTTTTTGCTGTTTTTTTACTCCATAAATAAAGAAGATAACGTAATAAAGCGCAGGGGAGTCAGAAAAGCAAAAACCAGCGACAGAGGCCGCTGGTTTTCCGTTGCGCGTATTTTTTACTTAATTACGCGACATAAAAATCCGCAAAATATACCAGAACATGGTCGCGATAGAAGCAAACAGATGTAATGCCGCGCCAGCAGGGCGATCGGTAGGGTAATGGTGAATAATGTTAGAAGTATCGTAAAGTATAAACCCGGCGCACAGCAGTACCATCAGCGCAGAAAACCAGACGCCCAGCGAGAAGCCGCAGATGACGCTGGCAATAATCGCGCCAAAAGCAATGAACCCAGCCATAGTCAGAAACGAGCGCAGAAAAGAAAAGTCTTTTTTTATGGAAAAAGCGGTAAACGTCAGGCCGCCGACCAGCAACAGAGTCGTTATTGCCGCCGCGCCAATGCTCGACGGGTTAATATACGCCGCCACCGTTAACAGGGGGGCAAAAATCAGGGATTCTGCCAACACATAAATCCCCAGCCCGATAAGTTGCGTTTGATTAGTCCCCGCATTATCCGCCAGACGGGTCGCCAGCATTCCCACCAGCATAAAAGCGCCGAGAACAACCAACCAGCTATATCTTCCACCAGCCAGCAGCACATCAAGCGCATACTCCCCGACCCCTATAAAACTCCACGCCGCGCTCAATACGATAAAACCGACGATGGCGACGGCGAGATGAAGATAAGCGCGACGAATAAAGGTAGTACGATCAATCCTTGAGTCGGGTTGTGGACCCGCAAAGGATGGCTGAAATGACATAGTAATAATCCCTCATTTTATGCAATAAAAACGCATCCATTCCTTCCTTCTTCGCACAATGTGCAGATGCCAATGACAGAAAGAAGGATTTAATGAAAACAGCGCTGTCGCTGAAAACGCGTCGCCTTCAGCCGCTTGTTTTTGTCGTTGCTAGTTTATCGAATAAAAATTGAGAGGATAAAAAAAAACCAGTCCGCAATCAGACTGGTTTTATGCTTTCAAGCCGGTGTTACATCGCTTTTTTGGTCAACTCGATAACGCGCAGTTTAGCGATCGCTTTGGCCAGTTCCGCAGACGCCTGAGCGTAATCCACGTCACCGTGCGAGCTCTTAATGTGCTCTTCGGCTTTACGCTTCGCTTCCAGGGCTCGCGCTTCGTCGAGATCCTGACCGCGAATCGCGGTATCCGCCAGAACGGTCACGCTGCCAGGCTGCACTTCCAGAATGCCGCCGGACAGATAGATAAACTCTTCATGACCGTGCTGCTTAACGATGCGAATCATACCAGGCTTAATGGCGGTGAGCAGCGGCGCGTGCCCCGGGTAAATCCCCAGTTCGCCTTCGCTACCCGTAACCTGGATTTTCTCGACCAGACCGGAGAACATTTGTTGCTCCGCGCTGACGACATCCAGGTGGTAAGTCATTGCCATATCACCCTCCGATTAAGGCGTTAAAGTTTTTTGGCTTTTTCCACGGCTTCGTCGATGGAACCGACCATGTAGAACGCCTGCTCCGGCAGGTGATCGTATTCGCCTTCCATAATGCCTTTAAAGCCACGGATGGTGTCTTTCAGGGAAACGTATTTGCCCGGAGAACCGGTAAATACTTCCGCCACGAAGAACGGCTGGGACAGGAAGCGCTGAATTTTACGCGCGCGAGCTACCACCAGTTTATCTTCTTCAGACAGTTCATCCATACCGAGGATGGCGATGATGTCTTTCAGTTCCTGATAACGCTGCAGGATGGACTGAACGCCACGCGCGGTGTCGTAGTGTTCCTGACCAACAACCAGCGGATCCAGCTGACGGCTGGTGGAGTCCAGCGGGTCAACGGCCGGGTAGATACCCAGGGATGCGATCTGACGGCTCAGTACCACGGTTGCATCTAAGTGCGCAAAGGTGGTGGCTGGAGACGGGTCAGTCAAGTCATCCGCCGGTACGTATACCGCCTGTACGGAGGTGATAGAACCGGTTTTGGTGGAGGTGATACGTTCCTGCAGAACGCCCATCTCTTCCGCCAGAGTCGGCTGGTAACCTACTGCGGAAGGCATACGGCCCAGCAGTGCGGATACTTCCGTACCGGCCAGGGTGTAACGATAGATGTTATCGACGAACAGCAGTACGTCACGACCTTCGTCACGGAATTTCTCCGCCATGGTCAGACCGGTCAATGCAACGCGCAGACGGTTTCCCGGCGGCTCGTTCATCTGGCCATACACCAGGGATACTTTATCGATAACGTTGGAGTCGGTCATTTCGTGGTAGAAGTCGTTACCCTCACGAGTACGTTCACCTACGCCCGCAAACACAGAGTAACCGGAGTGCTCGATCGCGATGTTACGGATAAGCTCCATCATGTTTACGGTTTTACCTACACCCGCACCACCGAACAGACCGACTTTACCGCCCTTCGCGAACGGACACATCAGGTCGATAACTTTGATACCGGTTTCCAGCAGTTCCTGAGAGTTTGACAACTCTTCGTAGGAAGGCGCTGCGCGGTGAATCGCCCAACGCTCTTCTTCGCCGATCTCGCCTTTCATGTCGACCGGTTCGCCCAGGACGTTCATGATACGACCCAGCGTGGCTTTACCTACCGGGACTTCGATCGGGTGTTCGAGATCTTTTACATCCAGACCGCGACGCAGACCGTCAGAAGACCCCATCGCGATGGTACGCACGATACCGCCGCCAAGCTGCTGCTGAACTTCCAGCACCAGCTTCTCATTACCATTCTGCACCTCAAGGGCATCGTACACGCGTGGTACGGCATCCTGAGGGAACTCGACGTCGACCACGGCGCCGATTACCTGGACAATCTTTCCAGTAGCCATCTTAAATCCTCTACGAAATAACCTGGTTAAACCGCGGCGGCCCCCGAGACGATCTCGGTGAGTTCCTGAGTAATGCTGGCCTGACGAGCTTTGTTGTATACCAACTGCAGCTCTTTAATCAGGCTGCCGCCATTATCGGTTGCGGCTTTCATCGCCACCATTCGTGCGGCCTGCTCGCTGGCCAGGTTTTCTACCACGCCCTGATAAACCTGAGACTCCACATAACGACGCAGGAGAGTATCCAGCAGCGCTTTCGGGTCTGGTTCATACAGGTAATCCCAGGCTTTACGCTTCAGATCATCATCTTCTGACGCCGGCAACGGCAGCAGTTGAGTGATCGTCGGCACCTGAGACATGGTGTTAATAAATTTGTTGCTGACAATGTAAAGCTTGTCCAGACGGCCTTCGTCGTAGGCCTGCAACATCACTTTAACCGGACCGATCAGTTCGGACAGAGAAGGGTTATCCCCCATACCTGTCACCTGAGCGACAACGTTGCCGCCTACGGAATTAAAGAATGACACGCCCTTAGAGCCGATCATTGCGAGTTCGCACTGAACGCCTTTATCGGACCATGCCTTCATATCCGCCAGCAGCTTTTTGAACAGGTTAATGTTCAAGCCACCGCACAAACCACGGTCGGTCGACACTACCAGGTAGCCCACGCGTTTAACGTCGCGCTCTTCCAGGTAGGGGTGCTTATATTCCAGATTACCGTTCGCAAGGTGACCAATCACTTTGCGCATGGTCTCTGCATAAGGACGGCTGGCCGCCATGCGATCCTGCGATTTACGCATTTTGGAAGCGGCGACCATCTCCATCGCTTTAGTGATCTTTTGCGTGTTCTGGACGCTTGCGATCTTACTACGTATCTCTTTTGCGCCGGCCATGAGCTTCTCCTCAATGCCTTACGGCCTGCCCTAAGGCAAGCCGCCAGACGTTACCAGGACTGGGTTGCTTTGAAGGAATCGAGGATGCCTTTCAGCTTGCCTTCGATTTCGTCGTTATAGCCACCGGACTGGTTGATCTCTTGCATCAGCGGAGCGTGATCACGGTCGACGTAAGCCAACAGTGCGGCTTCGAAGCTACCGATTTTCGCCAGTTCGACATCCGCCAGATAACCACGTTCTGCTGCGAACAGAACCAGAGACTGCTGCGCGACGGACATCGGCGCATACTGTTTCTGTTTCAGCAGTTCGGTCACTTTCTGACCGTGGTCAAGCTGTTTACGGGTGGCATCGTCAAGGTCGGATGCAAACTGAGAGAACGCCGCCAGTTCACGATACTGCGCCAGCGCGGTACGAATACCACCGGACAGTTTTTTCATGATCTTGGTCTGGGCTGCGCCACCTACACGGGATACCGAGATACCCGGGTTAACCGCAGGACGAATACCAGCGTTAAACAGGTTAGATTCCAGGAAAATCTGACCATCGGTAATCGAAATTACGTTGGTCGGAACGAACGCGGAAACGTCACCTGCCTGCGTTTCGATAATCGGCAGCGCGGTCAGAGAGCCGGTTTTCCCTTTCACTTCACCTTTGGTGAAGGCTTCGACGTAGTCGGCGTTAACACGCGCAGCACGCTCCAGCAGACGAGAGTGGAGGTAGAATACGTCGCCCGGGAATGCTTCACGTCCTGGCGGACGACGGAGCAGCAGGGAGATCTGACGGTAAGCAACAGCCTGTTTAGACAGGTCATCGTAAATGATCAGTGCATCTTCGCCGCGGTCACGGAAGTATTCGCCCATTGCGCAACCGGCATACGGCGCCAGATATTGCAGCGCAGCGGATTCGGACGCGGTTGCCACCACTACAATGGTGTTAGCCAGCGCGCCGTGTTCTTCCAGTTTACGCACCACGTTAGAGATGGTGGACGCTTTCTGGCCGATAGCGACATAGATACATTTGATGCCGGAGTCGCGCTGGTTGATGATGGCGTCGATAGCCAGCGCGGTTTTACCGGTCTGACGGTCACCGATGATCAGTTCACGCTGACCACGACCGATTGGGATCATGGAGTCAACGGCTTTATAGCCGGTCTGCACCGGCTGATCAACAGACTGACGATCGATAACGCCCGGCGCAATCGCTTCAACGGCAGAGAAGCCGTCATTATCAACCGGACCTTTACCGTCAATTGGCGCACCCAGGGTGTTCACCACACGTCCCAGCAGACCGCGGCCAACCGGAACTTCCAGGATACGACCCGTACATTTAACCTTCATGCCTTCGGCAAGGTCAGCGTATGGCCCCATGACTACCGCACCCACAGAGTCGCGCTCCAGGTTCAGTGCGATAGCGTAACGGTTACCCGGCAGGGAGATCATTTCACCCTGCATACAATCGGCCAGGCCGTGAATGCGGATAACACCGTCACTGACAGAAACAATAGTACCTTCGTTGTGAGCTTCGCTCACCACATTGAACTGAGCAATGCGCTGCTTGATCAGTTCGCTGATTTCGGTGGAATTCAGTTGCATGCTCCAGTCCCCTTAAGACTGCAAGACGTCTGCAAGGCGCTCAAGACGGCCGCGTACGCTGCCATCAATGACCATATCACCCGCCCGGATGATAACGCCTGCCATTACAGACTTATCGATTTTGCAATTCAGCTTCACTTTGCGTGACAGACGTTTTTCCATCGCGGCGCTGATTTTCGAAAGCTGCTCTTCACTCAATGCGGTTGCCGACGTAACTTCTACCTCGGAGGTAGCTTCACTGGCGGCACGCAGATGAATAAACTGCTCCAGAACATCCGGGAGCGCGTTCAGACGATTATTTTCAGCCATCACCCGAATCAGGTTCTGACCGTTTTCGTCTAACTGCTCACCGCAGACTGCGATAAACGACTCAGCGAGCGTTTCCGGCGCCAGCGCGCCAGAGAGAAGCTCTGCCATTTGTTCGTTCTTGGTTACCTCGGCGGCAAACGCCAGCATATCCTGCCAGCGCTCTACACTTTGGTGTTCAACGGCAAAGTCAAAAGCTGCTTTGGCGTAGGGGCGAGCTACCGTAACAAATTCAGACATCAGCCCCTCCCTCCTTACAGTTCAGCGACAAGTTTATCCACGATGTCGCTGTTAGCAGCTTCATCCACGGAACGTTCGATGATCTTCTCGGCGCCAGCAACAGCCAGGATAGCAACTTGCTTACGCAGCTCTTCACGGGCGCGTTTACGCTCGGCTTCAATTTCCGCCTGCGCCTGCGCCACGATTTTAGTACGTTCCTGCTCTGCTTCAGTTTTGGCTTCGTCCAGGATCTGAGCGCGGCGTTTGTTTGCCTGCTCGATGATTACCTGAGCTTCCGCTTTCGCTTTTTTCAGCTGGTCGGTCGCGCTGGCCTTTGCAAGGTCAAGATCCTTATGTGCTCGTTCAGCAGAAGCGAGACCGTCAGCAATTTCTTTCTGACGTTTCTCGATGGCTGCCATTAACGGCGGCCATACGTACTTCATGCAAAACCAGACAAAGAGAATAAACGCGATGGCCTGGCCGAGGATTGTTGCGTTAAGATTCACAGCACAATGCCTCTATCTAGTTAACCTTCTGATATTGCTCTTAATTCAAGCAACGCTTACTACGCGACAGCGAACATCACGTACAGACCCAGACCTACAGCGATCATCGGGATAGCATCCACCAGACCCATAACGATAAAGAACTGAGTACGCAGCAGAGGAATCAGATCAGGTTGACGCGCCGCGCCTTCCAGGAATTTACCCCCGAGGATGCCGATACCGATCGCAGCACCGATTGCCGCCAGACCCATCATCACAGCGGCAGCCATGTACAGCAGATCCATATTCAGGTTTTCCATGACAGTCTCCAGTTTGTTTCAGTTAAAACGTAGTAGTGTTGGTAAATTAATGCTCTTCGGACGCCATCGACAGATAGACAATCGTCAGAACCATGAAAATGAAGGCTTGCAGCGTAATAATCAGGATGTGGAAAATGGCCCACGGCACATTCAGAATCCACTGTGACCACCACGGCAACAGACCAGCAATCAGAATGAAAATCAGCTCACCGGCATACATGTTGCCGAACAGTCGCAGACCGAGAGAAACCGGTTTGGACAGCAGACTTACCCCTTCAAGGATTAAGTTGACAGGAATGAACGCCCAGTGATTGAACGGCTGCAGCGTCAACTCTTTTGCGAAGCCGCCGATGCCTTTCATTTTGATGCTGTAGAACAGAATAAGGATGAATACGCCCAGCGCCATCGACAGGGTGATGTTGACGTCAGCAGACGGCACCACGCGCGTTGCCGGCAGACCCAGCCAATGCTCAGCGATATACGGCAGCAGGTCGATAGGCAGTAAGTCCATCAGGTTCATAAGGAATACCCAGACGAAAATCGTCAGGGCCAGCGGCGCAATCAGCTTGCTTTTGCCATGGTACATGTCTTTGACGCTGCCATGCACAAAGCCGACTATCAGCTCAATCGCGGTCTGAAACTTGCCTGGCACGCCGCTGGTCGCTTTTTTAGCAACGCTACGGAACATCACCAGAAACAACAGACCCAGCACCACCGAGAAGAACATGGAGTCAATATTGAGCGTCCAGAAGGTGGCTGGGGGGTTCTGCGGATCCACCAGCGAGAAAGTACGCAGGTCCAGCTGAAGGTTATTCAGATGGTGTCCTATGTATTCCTGCGGCGTCATATTTTCTGAAGCCATGATGCCTTTTACCCTTTGTTGTTAATTACAGCCGGCGCCAGTATCTGAACCACCAGCACCAAAACCCACGTAACGATCAGCGGCAAAAACACCGCCTTTAAAACCGCCAACGCCACCACCAGTAAAACCAGCATCGCTAACACCTTGAAGGCTTCACCGAAGGCGAAAGTCCAGGACACGCGGCCCTTAGCAGGTGTATGCGCCTGGTGACGCCAGGCAAATATCATAAACAACATATTAGGCAGTGCCACTGCCAATCCCCCACATACTGCAGAGATGCCCCAGAAGGGGTCTTTGAGGCAAAACAGCAATCCACTTGCTATTACCGCCAGAAACTGAATGAACAGAAGCTTACGAGCAACGTTTCGACTCACGAGCGACACAGACATCACGTTTTTACTCCTGCTCACTTCGAGGTATGCCGCGTGTCGTATAAAACGTTCTTTAAGACTTAGAGTCAAGCATCAAAAAGCGGTCAAATTATACGGTGCGCCCCCGTGATTTCAAACAATAAGTAGCCAAAAGGTGAATAAATGTTTAAATATTTTTCTCTGGCCCGCATTTTTAACTTTTAGCCAAAGTGTGAACGATCGTACAAAACTGCAAATAGCGCGAAAACACTGGCGATAAAGCGTGCACCAGATCACACATTAAACATATTCATGCTTACGCAATTCATTTACGTGTCAATTCATGCCTTTTCATCTTTTTGATATTTAAGCGTAAAACCAGGTACTGTTTTAAAAATACCAGCTTACACCTTAAAAACGCCCCATTGACATTTATAATAAAAATTTAACAAGCAAAAGTGATTTTTCGATTCGATTTTTAGCAGACTGATATTTACAAAGTTGATTACTCTCTGTTTTAACAAAAGAAGCGACGTTGTCATGTTGAAACGAAACCGTAAATCCAGAGTTAAATGTAACAACGCTGAAATGCGTTATACCTGTCGATTTTTAACACAAGCCGCGTCGTTTTTTTTCTATTTTTTTTGATAAAAATTAAACTTTGTTTGACTTAATAATCACCAGATGCCGCTCGCCTTCCAGTTGCGGAACGCGTAATTTTTCAACAGATTCGACGCTAAAATTGTCAGGTAGTGAGGCAATTTCATCCCCTGGCAATTGCCCTTTTAAGGCATAAAAACGCCCTTTCTCTCCCGGCAGATGGTGACACCAGCTCACCATATCATTCAACGATGCGAAAGCGCGGCTGATAACGCCATCAAACGGCGGTTCGGAGGGATAGGCTTCAACGCGGCTTTGAACCGGCGTGATGTTTTCCAGTTTCAGTTCGTGCTGGACCTGACGCAGAAAACGTACCCGCTTGCCCAGGCTGTCGAGTAAGGTGAAATGCGCGTCAGGGAGAACAATAGCCAGCGGGATGCCCGGCAGCCCCGGTCCTGTTCCTACGTCGATAAAACGCTGTCCCTGAAGATACGGCGCAACGACTATGCTGTCGAGAATATGGCGTACCAACATTTCGTTGGGATCCCGCACTGACGTCAGGTTGTATGCTTTGTTCCATTTGTGCAGCATATCAACGTAGGCGACCAGCAGCGTTTTCTGGTGATCGGTAAGAGAAATACCGGCATCAGCCAGCAGACGAGAGAGTTTGTTGAGCACGGTCATTACCTGTTAATAATCAAATGCCCGATGCGCTTTCGCTTATCGGGCCTACAAATTTGTAGGGCGGGCAAGCGAAGCGCCCCCGCCAAATTAGTGTTATCAAGCGCTACGACGCAGCATACCTTGTTTTTTCAGCCATACCAGCAGAATGGAGATTGCCGCTGGCGTAACGCCGGAGATACGCGATGCCTGGCCGATAGACGCCGGTTTATGATCGTTCAGCTTGGCGATAACTTCGTTCGACAGACCGGAAACCTGACGATAATCCAGCGTGGCAGGCAGCAACGTATTCTCGTTACGTAGTTGTTTTTCAATCTCATCCTGCTGGCGAGCGATATAGCCTTCGTATTTGACCTGGATTTCCACCTGCTCAGCGGCTTGCTCATCTTCAAGCGCAGGCGCGAATGCGGCAAGCGAAGTGAGCTGCGCGTAGGTCATTTCCGGACGACGCAACAGATCTTCGCCGCTGGCCTCACGGGAGAGAGGCGTGGTCAAATGCGCATTCACTTCATCGGCGGATTCCGCAGACGGCGTTACCCATGTCGATTTCAGCCGCTGACGTTCGCGTTCGATATTTTCCAGCTTCTCGTTGAAGCGCGCCCAGCGTTCATCATCCACCAGACCCAGCTCGCGGCCCATTTCAGTCAGACGCAGATCGGCATTGTCCTCACGTAGCATCAGACGATATTCGGCACGGGAGGTAAACATGCGATACGGCTCTTTGGTGCCCAGCGTACAGAGATCGTCCACCAGCACGCCGAGATAAGCCTGAGAACGCGCAGGCGCCCAGCCCTCTTTGTCGGCGGAAAGACGCGCGGCATTCAGACCAGCGAGCAAGCCCTGCGCCGCAGCCTCTTCATAGCCGGTAGTACCGTTGATTTGACCAGCAAAGAACAGGCCGTGAATAAATTTACTTTCCAGCGTCGGTTTCAGATCGCGCGGGTCGAAGAAATCGTACTCAATCGCGTAACCAGGGCGAACGATCTTCGCGTTCTCCATACCCTGCATGGAACGGACAATCTGCATCTGCACGTCAAACGGCAGGCTGGTGGAGATACCGTTAGGGTAAATCTCGTTAGAGGTCAGTCCTTCCGGCTCCAGGAAGATCTGGTGCTGGTTACGATCGGCAAAACGCATCACCTTGTCTTCGATCGAAGGACAGTAGCGTGGGCCGATCCCTTCGATCACGCCAGCGTACATTGGGCTACGATCGAGGTTATTACGAATCACGTCATGGGTTTTCTCATTGGTATGCGTGATGTAACACGGCACCTGTTGCGGATGCTGAGAAGCATTCCCCATAAACGAGAAAACCGGCATCGGGTTATCGCCATGCTGTTGAGCCAACACGCTGAAATCGATAGTACGCGCATCAATACGCGGCGGTGTGCCGGTTTTTAGGCGGCTGACGCGTAGCGGAAGCTCACGCAGACGGCGAGACAGCGGGATGGATGGCGGATCGCCAGCACGACCGCCGCTGTAGTTATCCAGACCAATATGAATTTTGCCGTCGAGGAAGGTTCCGACGGTCAGCACCACCGCTTTCGCGCGGAATTTGAGCCCCATTTGGGTCACAGCGCCGACAACGCGATCGTTTTCGACAATCAGATCTTCAACCGCTTGCTGGAAGATCATCAGATTCGGCTGATTCTCCAGCGCGGTACGCACCGCCTGGCGGTATAAGACTCGATCCGCCTGAGCCCGGGTAGCGCGAACGGCCGGACCTTTGCTGGCATTTAGTATCCTAAACTGAATACCTGCCTGATCGATCGCTTTCGCCATCAGACCGCCGAGCGCATCCACCTCTTTTACCAGATGTCCCTTTCCAATACCGCCGATCGCCGGGTTGCAGCTCATCTGTCCCAACGTGTCAATATTGTGTGTCAAAAGCAGAGTCTGTTGACCCATACGCGCTGCGGCCATCGCGGCCTCAGTGCCTGCATGACCCCCGCCAATAATAATGACGTCAAAAGGATCCTGATAAAACATGGTAATTGCCTCGCATAACGCGGTGTGAAAATGGATTGAAGCCCGGGCGGTGGATTCTACTCAACTTTAGCCGATGGAGAAAGCCCCGGGATCCGGGCTATTAAAAAGAAGATCTTTTTATTTAGAGATCTGTTCTATTGTGATCTCTTATTAGGATCGCACCAGGCTGTGGATAACCCGGATCCTGTAATAAAGATCAATGCGTTGGAAAGGATCACTAGCTGTGAATGATCGGTGATCGTGGCCCGTATAAGCTGGGATCAAAACAGGTACTTATACACAACTCAAAAAGTGAACAACGGTTATTCTTTGGATAACTACCGGTTGATCCAAGCTTTCCACCAGATTTATCCACAATGGATCGCACGATCTTTACACTTATTTGAGTAAATTAATCCAGGATCCGAGCCAAATCTCCGCTGGATCTTCCGGAATCTCATGTTCAAGGATGTTGATCTTCAGTGTTTCCCCAACCTGTTTTGCGCCAGCGCCTTTCAGTTCCGCTTCTATTTTCTCAATCGCGCCGCAAAACGTGTCGTATTCTCGACTGCCAATGCCAATTGCGCCGAAACGTACCGCGGAAAGATCGGGTTTCTGCGTCTGAAGGTCTTCATAGAAAGGGGTCAGGTTGTCCGGAATGTCTCCGGCGCCGTGCGTTGAGCTGATTATCAGCCAGATCCCGGAAGTTGACAGATCCTCTAATAACGGACCGTGCACCGTTTCGGTTGAAAAACCGGCAGCTTCCAGCTTTTCCGCCAGATGTTCCGCGACGTATTCGGCGCCGCCCAGGGTGCTGCCGCTGATAAGAGTAATGTCTGCCATTGATCGCTCGCTCAGGTAAAGAGGCTGCATTGTACTCTGTGAACGAGCTGGGATCTACCTGTGGAAAAATGTGGGATTAAAAAAGCCGATCATGGCTTGATGGTGCGCATGATCGGGTTCTGCAAGACGATCAGTGTCTCAGTGGACTGAATTTCATCAATTGTTTGGATCTTGTTGATAAGTACGTGCTGAAGCGCGTCGATTGATTTGCACATCACTTTTATAAAGATGCTGTAGTGACCGGTGGTGTAATACGCTTCCGTCACCTCATCCAGGCTTTCCAGCCGGGCCAGTGCGGAGGGATAGTCTTTGGCGCTTTTGAGGATGATGCCAATAAAGCAGCCCACATCGTAGCCCAGTTGTTTAGGGCTGACGTCAATCCGTGCGCCCGTAATGATCCCGGCCTGCTTCATTTTCTCGACGCGAACGTGAATGGTTCCAGGGCTAACGCCAAATTGTTTGGCCAGTTCGGCGTAGGCAGTGCGGGCATTTCCCATTAAGGCGTCAAGGATGCCGCGGTCCAGATTGTCGATCTGATAATTTTCCATCGCTTTTTCTTATGCAGATTAATGATTATCTCTATTTTAGCCATTATTTTTAACGAATCAAAACCGAAGTTAGCTTTTTATCTGTTGATTATTGAATAGTGCTCTCGTTTTGTTGCTTAATCATAGGCAACAGGACGCAGGAGTAAAAAAATGAAAACCGCTTACATTGCCAAACAACGTCAAATTAGCTTCGTGAAATCACATTTCTCTCGCCAGCTGGAGGAGCGTCTGGGTCTGATTGAGGTCCAGGCGCCGATCCTGAGTCGCGTAGGGGATGGTACGCAGGATAATTTGTCCGGCTGTGAAAAAGCGGTGCAGGTAAAAGTGAAAGCGTTGCCTGACGCCCAGTTCGAAGTGGTGCATTCACTGGCGAAGTGGAAACGTCAAACCCTGGGGCAACATGACTTCAGCGCGGGCGAAGGGCTGTACACGCACATGAAAGCCCTTCGCCCCGATGAAGACCGACTCTCTCCGCTCCACTCGGTCTATGTGGATCAGTGGGACTGGGAGCGTGTCATGGGCGATGGCGAGCGCCAATTTTCCACCCTGAAAAGCACAGTAGAGGCTATATGGGCAGGAATTAAGGCGACGGAAGCAGAAGTGCATAAACAGTTTGGTCTGGCGCCGTTCCTGCCAGAGCAAATTCAGTTTGTTCACAGCCAGGAGCTGTTGTCTCGCTATCCGGATCTGGATGCGAAAGGGCGCGAACGCGCGATCGCCAAAGAACTTGGCGCCGTTTTCCTGGTGGGGATCGGCGGTAAACTGAGCGATGGCCACCGCCATGATGTACGCGCGCCGGATTATGATGACTGGAGCTCCGCATCTGAGCTGGGCTACGCCGGTCTGAACGGCGATATCCTGGTGTGGAACCCGGTGCTGGAAGATGCGTTTGAGCTTTCCTCTATGGGTATCCGCGTAGATGCCGATACGCTGATGCGCCAGCTGGCGTTGACCGGTGATGAAGATCGTCTGCAACTGGAGTGGCATCAGGCGCTGCTGCGCGGCGAAATGCCGCAGACCATCGGCGGCGGGATTGGGCAGTCGCGTCTGACGATGTTGCTGCTGCAATTGCCGCATATTGGTCAGGTACAGTGCGGCGTATGGCCCGCGCAGGTTCGCGAAAGCATTCCTGCTATTTTATAAGCCGTTAGCGCCGCCAGCGTCTCAGCAGGCGGCTTCGCATCCCGGTATCAAAGCGCCAGATATGATCGAAAATGCGCATGATGCCGGGTTTGCCGTGTGCCGACATCGCCACCGCATGGAATCGATGCTGGTGAAGACGCTGCAACTCTCCCACTTTGCTCACCACGTCATCCGGCAAGCGCTGGGCGATAAAATCCGAAATGACCACCGCATCGGCATCAAACCATTCCCGTCCCTGCATTCTTTCAATAATGGCGCGAAAACAGCTGGCGATATCCGTGCCGCCGCGAAAACGTTGACTTAAAAAGCGGATGGCCTGCTCAATACCTTCCGGGCCGGAGAGTTCATAACGCACAACGTCAGTGGAAAACAGCATAATAAAGCAGCGGCGGTTATCCGCCAGCGCAACGCGCATCAACGCCAGGCAGAACGCTTTTGCGCACTGCTCGTTAAATCCCCCCATCGAGCCTGAAGTATCGACGCAGACAATAAACGGTCCGCGCGGCTGCTCGTCGACATCCTGGTGTACTACCGGCCGTTCGGTCACTTTCTCACGCCACGCTTCGCCATGCAGGCGATAGGTGAGGAGCTGTTTTTCCACTAACCGGCGGTAGAATTCATATTCCAGCTCGGTGATGCCGAGCGTCGCCAGCTCTGGCGGCAACAGGCGCAGAATATCATCGCCTTGCTGAATACCGTCAACCTGCTCCGGCACCGTAGCGGGTTCGCGTACCAGTGTACGAAAGGTTTCCATCGGCGCGTCTTTTTTCGGTACCGATTTGGCTTCCCGCGAACGTCCCAGTTGTTCCGCCAGTTGCATTAGCTCCGGCTGGGCGGCGAGAAATTCGCCGTATTTTACGATCAGTTGATAATCACCACGTTTAAGCTGGCCCGCGCTCATATCCCACAGGCGGCCTGCGGCATTATCATTTTCCGCCAGCGTCGGTTCCAGTTGCCCGCTCAGCGTCATCCGTTCCTGAACGTCACTCAGCAACTGCTCGCGCTCTTCTTCCAGTAATTGCTGGTTTAACGTGGTGGCCTGCACGACCAGACTTAACCGCCAGCGTTGCAAAAAAAGCGTGTGTAGCGCAGGGGTAAAGGTACTGTTGCTCTCCGTCAACTGCTTCGCCTGCGCGGCATACGGTGAATGCAGGCGGTGAAGCAACGCCAGTATTTGCGGCAGTTGCACGATGAACTGTGGGGTAGAGAGAAGTTGGCTTTGCTGATAACACATGACCTCTTCCGTGAGTTCCGGCGGAACGCGTGCGTCTTTAAGACGGCTGCGTAGCGCTTCCCGCCAGCGCGGGAGATCGGCGGTCACGGCGTTTTTTAAACGCGGAAACTTTTCAAAGAAAATGACCAGCTGTGGGGAAGCCAGTAGCGCGAGGATCATCTCTTCGACCATTCCCTCTTCGCTGACGGCCAGCATGGTATTTAGCGTATCCAGCGTCAGCATTGTTGCGCCTGGCGGATCTGTTCTCCTACATCCTGCAGGCTGGCCTCAATGCGCCCTAACCAGTCGCTGTGAATAAACAGGCAATGTTGCTGCTCGCTGAAGCGGGTATGCTGCTGGCGCCAGTCGTTTTCTAACGTTTCCAGCTGCTGTTTGATCTCCGCAGGCATACTGTCTTCAGCCGCTCCCGGTAACGCCAGACGGGTACCTTGTAGACTGATGTCGCGCACCACCAGATGTTGAGCGTTATCGACTTCCATATTCAACGTTTGGGCAAAGCCGATCCCGTTCAGTTTGCCGCGGATCTCGCCGCCTTTGGTCAGCCAAAGTTCCAGCGCGCTGCGGTCAAAGGTAATATGGATCACTTCCATATCATGCAGTTTTAGCGGTTTTTGTAGCAATAACGTCAACGTTGACGCGCTGGCTTCCGGCGGTAAAGTGTAATGCGGGCGGCGGCTGAACATACCGCCTTCTTTAATGACGGTGAAGGCGGTTTTATCGCTTTGCTGTTGCTGCAACTGGAGGCGGCGCTGGACGATACCGCCGAGGCGAGTCAGCATGGCCTGCTGCTGCCAGGCGTGTCCGGTCATCAATATTTCCAGTTGCTGTTGCATGAGATTCAGACTCTGCGCGTCATACCACAAGCAATCTTTTAGCAGGATAAGGTCAATCGGCGCAACCGCGTCGCGTCCGCTAAAGAAGGCGCTGGCCTGTAACAGGCGGATGGCTTTCTTCCAGCGACGGTCGGAGACATAAGGCGCATTCGGCAAATTATCCAGCTGTTGGCGCAGAGTAAATATCAGCTCAAAGACCGGATCAGGGAGTGAAATCGCGCCGATATCTTTTTGCCACTGTTGATATTCTTCGTCGCTAACCTGTAACGAGGCGGGGACCGGGTTATCGCTCTCATCCTGCTGACTAACCAGCATGGAGCGGAAATTGGCTTTATCCTGAACTTTATCCAGCCACAGGCGAATCAACATTCGGTCGTACAAGGCTTCCAGGCTGCTGTCCGCTTCGGGCAGTTCGTTAGAGGCCGCCACCAGCAGCCGCATCGGAATTTTTTCCTCAAATGCGCCGTTGCGGAAATGGCGTTCGTTAATGGCGGTCAGCAATGTGTTCAGGATAGCGGGCCCGGCTTTCCAGATTTCATCCAGAAAAACGATTTCGGCTTCGGGAAGGTAGCCGGTCGTTAAGCGTTCATAGCGACCTTCATCTTTCAGCGCCTGAATAGAGAGCGGGCCAAACACCTCTTCCGGCGTGGAAAAGCGTGTCATCAGATATTCAAAAGCGCGGGCGCGCTGGAAAGCAAACTTCAGGCGGCGGGCAATCAGACTCTTGGCGATACCGGGCGGGCCCAACAAAAAGACGCTTTCACCGCTTAATGCCGCCAGTAGGCAAAGGCGTATGGCGTGACTACGTTCATACAGCCCCTTCTCAAGGGCGCTGCTCAGACGGGAAATTCTTTCCGCTAATAAATGTGGGTGAGCCATAATAAAGAGGCGTCCTTTCGACAAATGGATCATGCTAATTGCGAGTATAGACGTTTCACCACCGGGGCTGTAATCGTCTGACGCGCTGTTTATTTTTCTTTGAGCCAGGTTAATCTGGCTTCATTTAGGGGTACGATTTTATGATTAATCGTGCATACTGTGCGCTTTTTTGTGGGCCAAGGGACTAAGCACACATTTCATATCTATACACTCATTCATTCAAACTACATCAAGGCGGCAAAGGAGTGAATCCCCTGGCACTGACTTAAACGTGTGACTGGGGTAAGCGAATGCAGCCGACAAGGAGGTAGTGTGAAGGGTGACGTGTATAAACGAAAGATGAGTCTATGAGCACTGATAATAAGCAATCGTTGCCTGCGATTACCCTCGCAGCTATTGGGGTTGTCTACGGTGATATTGGTACCAGCCCGCTTTATACGCTTCGTGAATGTTTGTCCGGTCAGTTTGGTTTTGGCGTTGAACGAGATGCCGTGTTTGGTTTTCTGTCGCTGATCTTCTGGCTACTCATCTTTGTGGTTTCCATCAAATATCTCACCTTCGTGATGCGCGCCGATAACGCGGGTGAAGGTGGAATTTTGACGCTGATGTCGCTTGCCGGGCGTAATACCTCGGCGCGCACCACATCCATGTTAGTTATCATGGGACTGATAGGCGGCAGCTTTTTCTATGGCGAAGTGGTCATTACGCCGGCGATTTCGGTGATGTCGGCGATTGAAGGCCTGGAGATTGTCGCGCCGCAGCTGGATACCTGGATTGTCCCGCTCTCCATTATTGTGCTGACTCTGTTGTTTATGATTCAGAAGCACGGTACGGGAATGGTAGGAAAACTCTTTGCGCCGATCATGCTGACCTGGTTTTTAATCCTGGCGGTACTTGGCCTACGCAGTATTATCGCCAATCCCGAAGTGTTACATGCGCTGAATCCTGTCTGGGCGGTACGTTTTTTCCTTGAATATAAAACCGTATCGTTTATTGCGTTGGGCGCGGTGGTGCTGTCGATTACCGGCGTAGAGGCGTTGTACGCCGATATGGGACACTTCGGTAAGTTCCCGATTCGCCTGGCGTGGTTTACCGTGGTATTGCCGTCGTTAGTACTGAACTACTTTGGTCAGGGCGCATTGCTACTAAAGCATCCGGAAGCGATTAAAAACCCCTTCTTCCTGTTGGCGCCGGACTGGGCGTTAATTCCGCTGCTGATTCTGGCCGCGCTGGCGACGGTGATCGCCTCCCAGGCGGTAATTTCCGGCGTCTTTTCGCTGACGCGTCAGGCTGTGCGTCTTGGCTATTTGTCGCCAATGCGCATTATCCATACCTCCGAGATGGAGTCCGGTCAGATCTATATCCCTTTCGTTAACTGGCTGCTTTATTTCGCGGTCGTGGTTGTTATTGTTAGCTTTGAGCACTCCAGCAACCTGGCGGCGGCCTATGGCATCGCCGTGACCGGCACGATGGTGCTGACGTCTATTCTTTCTACGACCGTGGCGCGTAAGAACTGGCACTGGAACAAATATTTTGTCGCGCTGATCCTCATCGCATTCCTGTGCGTGGATATCCCGCTGTTCTCGGCCAACCTCGATAAATTGTTGTCCGGTGGTTGGCTGCCGCTGAGCCTGGGCCTGATCATGTTCACGATCATGACCACCTGGAAGAGCGAGCGTTTCCGTCTGTTGCGTCGTATGCATGAACACGGTAATTCGCTGGAAGCGATGATTGCTTCGCTGGAGAAGTCACCGCCGGTTCGGGTGCCGGGTACTGCCGTATACATGTCGCGCGCGCTCAGTGTGATCCCTTTTGCTTTATTGCATAACCTGAAGCACAACAAAGTGTTGCATGAGCGCGTAATCTTACTGACGTTGCGTACGGAAGATGCGCCTTATGTGCATAACGTTCGCCGGGTGCAGATTGAGCAGTTGTCTCCGACATTCTGGCGCGTGGTGGCCAGCTACGGCTGGCGCGAAACGCCAAACGTTGAAGAGGTGTTCCACCGCTGCGGTCTGGAAGGGCTTAGCTGTCGGATGATGGAAACGTCGTTCTTTATGTCGCACGAGTCGTTGATTGTCGGCAAACGCCCGTGGTATTTGCGTCTGCGCGGCAAGCTGTATTTGTTGTTGCAACGCAACGCCCTGCGCGCGCCGGATCAGTTCGAGATCCCGCCTAACCGCGTGATTGAGTTAGGTACGCAGGTCGAGATTTAACCTCCCATCAACATGCCGGGGGCCGCGTTGGCTTACCCGGCCTGGCCAATCCGTAGATTCCCACAAGATAATCGCCATCGGGCGATTATCTTCACCTGATTTCCGCTAGCGAAACGTTTCGACGGCGATCACAATTCTGTTACGTCATGATGGTTTTATGAACACATCCAGGGTTACACTGCGGCCAGCGAAACGTTTCGCTAGTGGAGCAGAAAAATGAAGAAAGGCACCGTACTCAACTCTGAAATCTCGTCGGTCATTTCCCGTCTGGGGCATACTGATACTCTGGTGGTCTGTGATGCGGGTTTACCCATCCCGAATAGCACTGCGCGTATCGATATGGCACTAACCCAGGGCGTACCTTCTTTTATGCAGGTGGTGGATGTCGTGACCCGGGAAATGCAGGTTGAGGCGGCGATTCTTGCAACGGAAATCAAACAACAGAATCCGCAGCTCCACGAAACGTTGCTCACTCACCTTGAGCAACTGCAGCAACACCAGGGAAACACCATAAAAATTAGTTATACGACACACGAACAATTCAAAAAATTGACTGCAGACAGTCAGGCGGTGATTCGCAGCGGGGAGTGTTCCCCGTATGCGAACGTCATTCTTTGCGCTGGCGTCACTTTCTGAGGCCGCTATGGACGCATTACTGCAACTCAAAGGGATCGATAAAGCGTTCCCCGGCGTGAAGGCTCTCTCCGGCGCCGCGTTAAACGTTTATCCTGGCCGCGTTATGGCGCTGGTGGGGGAAAACGGCGCCGGAAAATCCACCATGATGAAAGTATTAACCGGCATCTATACGCGAGATGCGGGATCGTTGTTATGGCTGGGTAAAGAGACCACCTTTAACGGGCCTAAATCGTCTCAGGAAGCCGGGATCGGCATTATTCATCAGGAACTGAACCTGATCCCGCAGTTGACCATTGCGGAAAACATCTTCCTGGGCCGTGAATTTGTTAATCGCTTTGGCAAAATCGACTGGAAAAAGATGTATGCCGAAGCCGACCAGCTCTTAGCCAAACTCAATCTGCGCTTTAAGAGCGATAAGCTGGTGGGCGAACTCTCTATCGGCGATCAGCAAATGGTGGAAATCGCCAAAGTGCTGAGCTTCGAATCCAAAGTCATCATTATGGATGAACCGACCGATGCGCTGACCGACACTGAAACCGACTCTCTGTTCCGCGTTATCCGCGAATTAAAATCGCAGGGGCGCGGCATTGTCTATATCTCTCACCGTATGAAAGAGATTTTCGAAATTTGCGATGACGTGACGGTCTTCCGCGATGGGCAATTTATCGCCGAGCGTGAAGTGGCCACGTTGACCGAAGATTCTCTTATCGAAATGATGGTGGGACGTAAGCTGGAAGATCAGTACCCGCATCTGGATAACGCGCCGGGTGAGATTCGCCTGAAGGTCGATAATCTGTGCGGACCGGGCGTGAATGATGTCTCTTTTGTGCTGCGAAAAGGCGAGATTCTTGGCATCTCCGGCCTGATGGGCGCCGGTCGCACCGAGCTGATGAAAGTATTGTACGGCGCGATGCCGCGAACCAGCGGTTATGTGACGCTCGATGGACACGAAGTGGTGACGCGTTCTCCGCAGGACGGGCTGGCCAATGGCATCGTTTATATCTCTGAAGACCGTAAGCGCGATGGACTGGTGCTCGGCATGTCAGTTAAAGAGAATATGTCGCTGACGGCGCTGGACTATTTCAGCCGCGCTGGCGGAAGCCTGAAACACAAAGATGAGCAGCAGGCGGTGGGGGATTTTATCCGTCTGTTCAACGTCAAGACGCCGTCAATGGAACAGGCGATAGGCCTGCTTTCTGGCGGTAATCAGCAAAAAGTGGCGATTGCCCGCGGGTTGATGACGCGCCCGAAAGTGCTCATTCTTGATGAGCCGACCCGCGGCGTGGACGTCGGCGCCAAGAAAGAGATTTACCAGCTTATCAACCAGTTTAAGGCCGACGGCCTTAGCATCATTCTGGTCTCATCTGAGATGCCAGAAGTATTAGGCATGAGCGATCGCATCATCGTCATGCATGAAGGGCATCTCAGCGGTGAATTTACTCGCGAGCAGGCCACCCAGGAAGTGTTAATGGCTGCCGCAGTGGGCAAGCTTAATCGCGTGAATCAGGAGTAAAAAAGATGACAACCCAGGCTGTTTCTGGTCGCCGTTATTTCACTAAAGCGTGGCTTCTTGAGCAGAAGTCGCTCATTGCCCTGCTGGTGTTGATCGCGATTGTTTCGACGTTGAGCCCCAACTTTTTTACCGTTAATAATCTGTTCAATATTCTTCAACAGACCTCCGTTAACGCCATTATGGCGGTGGGGATGACGTTGGTGATTCTGACATCGGGGATCGATCTGTCCGTCGGTTCCCTGCTGGCGCTCACCGGTGCGGTTGCCGCTTCAATCGTCGGCGTTGAAGTGAATGCGCTGGTCGCGGTTGCCGCCGCGCTGGCGCTGGGCGCTGCGATTGGCGCCGTCACTGGCGTTATCGTCGCGAAGGGCCGCGTACAGGCGTTTATCGCTACGCTGGTGATGATGCTGCTACTGCGTGGCGTGACGATGGTTTACACCGACGGTAGCCCGGTCAACACCGGCTTTACCGATAACGCCGATCTGTTTGGCTGGTTCGGTATCGGTCGTCCGCTGGGCGTTCCTACGCCGGTCTGGATCATGGCTATCGTCTTTATCGCCGCCTGGTATATGCTGCATCACACTCGTCTGGGACGCTATATCTACGCGCTGGGCGGTAACGAAGCGGCGACGCGTCTGTCTGGCATTAGCGTGAGCAAAGTGAAAATTATCGTCTATTCACTTTGCGGCCTGACAGCATCGCTGGCGGGCATCATTGAAGTGGCGCGCCTCTCTTCCGCGCAGCCGACGGCGGGTACCGGCTATGAGCTGGATGCTATTGCCGCCGTGGTGCTGGGCGGCACCAGCCTTGCAGGCGGTAAAGGACGCATTGTTGGGACATTGATCGGCGCATTGATTCTCGGCTTCCTTAATAATGGTTTGAATTTGTTAGGTGTTTCCTCCTATTACCAGATGATCGTCAAAGCGGTGGTGATTTTGCTGGCGGTACTGGTAGACAACAAAAAGCAGTAACAACGACTACAGGACATCTGAAATATGAACATGAAAAAACTGGCTACCCTGGTATCTGCTGTTGCGCTGAGCGCCACCGTGAGCGCGAATGCAATGGCGAAAGACACCATTGCGCTGGTGATCTCTACCCTCAATAATCCCTTCTTCGTGTCGTTAAAAGACGGGGCGCAAAAAGAGGCGGATAAACTGGGTTATAACCTGGTGGTGCTGGACTCCCAGAACAACCCTGCCAAAGAGCTGGCGAACGTGCAGGATTTAACCGTTCGCGGGACCAAAATTCTGCTGATCAACCCGACTGACTCCGATGCGGTGGGTAACGCGGTGAAGATGGCGAACCAGGCGAAGATTCCGGTTATCACGCTTGACCGCCAGGCAACCAAAGGCGATGTCGTCAGCCATATCGCGTCTGATAACGTGCTGGGCGGTAAGATCGCTGGCGACTATATCGCGAAAAAAGCTGGCGAAGGCGCCAAAGTGATTGAGTTGCAAGGCATTGCCGGAACATCTGCGGCGCGTGAGCGTGGCGAAGGTTTCCAGCAGGCGGTAGCCGCCCACAAATTTAATGTCCTGGCCAGCCAGCCTGCTGATTTCGACCGTACTAAGGGTCTGAACGTCATGCAGAACCTGCTAACCGCGCATCCGGATGTTCAGGCTGTCTTCGCCCAGAACGATGAAATGGCGCTGGGCGCACTGCGCGCACTGCAAACTGCCGGTAAAGCAGATGTGATGGTGGTTGGATTTGACGGTACGCCGGATGGCGAAAAGGCCGTAAAAGATGGCAAACTGGCAGCGACTATCGCTCAGTTACCGGATCAAATCGGCGCCAAAGGCGTTGAAGTTGCGGATAAGGTGCTGAAAGGCGAAAAAGTTCAGGCCAAATATCCGGTTGACCTGAAACTGGTCATCAAGCAGTAATAAACGACACGGGTCAACTATGGCCTGATGGCGACAGAAATACGCGAGCCTCCGCTGAGGTGAACGTAAAAAAAGAAAAGCAGGGCACGCGCCACCCTAACCGGTGGCGCACTTTGACGTGGAACCCCGAATATGAAAACCGCAGGTAATCTCATCGTCCTTGGCAGCATTAATGCCGATCATATCCTTAATCTTGAGTCCTTCCCTACCCCGGGTGAAACGGTAACCGGTAGCCATTATCAGGTCGCGTTTGGCGGGAAAGGCGCGAATCAGGCGGTTGCTGCGGGACGTAGCGGGGCAAATATTGCGTTTATTGCCTGCACGGGCGATGACGATATTGGCGACAGTATTCGTAAACAATTAGTCAGCGATCGTATTGATATCACGCCAGTTAGCGTCATTAAAGGCGAGTCTACCGGGGTGGCGCTGATTTTCGTTAACGGCGAAGGCGAGAACGTCATCGGTATTCATGCCGGAGCGAATGCCGCGTTATCGCCGGCGTTGGTTGATGCGCAATGTGAACGTATCGCGCAGGCGGATGCGTTACTGATGCAGCTGGAATCGCCGCTGGAAAGCGTACTGGCGGCGGCGAAAATCGCCCATCAACATCATACTACTGTTGCGCTTAACCCGGCGCCTGCCCGTGAGCTACCGGATGAACTGCTGGCGCTGGTGGACATCATCACGCCAAATGAAACGGAAGCTGAAAAGCTGACGGGCATGCGTGTGGAAAATGACGACGATGCCGCGAAAGCTGCGCAGGTTTTGCATGATAAAGGCATTCGAACCGTATTAATTACCTTAGGAAGCCGTGGCGTCTGGGCCAGCGTAAACGGCGAGGGCCGCCGCGTTCCTGGATTTAGCGTTGAGGCTGTCGATACCATTGCCGCCGGAGATACGTTTAACGGCGCCTTTATCACCGCGATACTGGAGGAGACGCCGTTGCCGGAAGCGATTCGCTTTGCCCATGCCGCCGCCGCGATTGCCGTAACGCGTAAAGGCGCGCAACCTTCCGTTCCGTGGCGCGAAGAGATAGAAGCGTTTTTACATCAGCAGGGGTAACGCTTGGCTACTATGAAAGATGTTGCCCGCCTGGCGGGAGTCTCTACATCGACGGTCTCTCACGTTATTAACAAAGATCGCTTTGTGAGTGAGACGATAACCGAAAAAGTTGAAGCGGCGATTAAATCACTTAACTATGCGCCTTCTGCGCTGGCGCGAAGCCTCAAGTTAAACCAGACCCGCACGATTGGTATGCTGATTACCGCCAGTACCAACCCTTTTTATTCCGAACTGGTGCGCGGCGTTGAGCGAAGCTGTTTTGAGCGCGGTTATAGTCTGGTGCTGTGCAATACCGAAGGCGACGAGCAACGGATGAACCGCAACCTGGAGACGCTGATGCAAAAACGGGTAGACGGTTTACTGCTGCTGTGTACCGAAACGCATCAGCCTTCTCGTGAAATCATGGAGCGTTATCCGTCTATTCCTACCGTCATGATGGACTGGTCGCCGTTTGATGGCGAGGGCGGTAGCGATCTCATTCAGGATAATTCGTTGTTAGGCGGCGATCTTGCCACCCAACACCTTATCGATAAAGGATTTACCCGAATAGCCTGTATTACCGGCCCGCTGGACAAAACGCCAGCGCGTTTACGGCTGGAAGGGTATCGGGCGGCGATGAAACGCGCAGGGCTGGCTATTCCGCAAGGCTATGAGATCACCGGCGATTTTGAATTTGGCGGCGGCTTTGACGCCATGCAGGCGTTACTCGCCCATCAACAGCGACCGCAAGCGGTTTTTACCGGAAACGATGCGATGGCTGTCGGCGCCTATCAGGCGCTATATCAGGCGGGGCTTCGTATTCCGCAGGATATGGCGGTCATTGGCTATGATGATATTGAGCTGGCGCGCTATATGACGCCGCCGCTGACGACTATCCATCAGCCGAAAGATGAATTGGGCGAGCTGGCTATTGATGTGTTGATTCATCGGATGGCGCAGCCCGCCTTGCAACAACAGCGACTTCAGCTTACTCCGGTTTTGACGGTGCGTGGGTCGGTTTAGATTTATGCCGTTCTTTAATCAGATTGTTGCCGTCTTTGGCTCTTAGCAGCATAAACATCAGCGCGGACGCGATAGTGATCGCCCCCATCGTGATAAAGGTATAGTGGAACTGTTCCACGGTACTGGTGCCCGCAAAACCTTCATAAATACGTAACACCGCCGCGCTGATCGCCACGCCTAAACTGATAGACAATTGCTGCGTAACCGCCAGAACGCTGTTGCCGCTGCTGGCATTATCGTCCGTCAGATCCGCAAGAGTAATCGTATTCATTGCCGTAAATTGAGTGGACATCGCCATTCCAAGAATGAATAGCGGCAGTACGAGCATCCAGATCGGCATGGCGGGAGATTGAAACGAAAACTGGGCAATCATCAGACCGATAAATACCGTAATGCCGACCAGAGTCTTCCGGTATCCCAAACGTCGTAAAACCTGCGTTACGGTCGATTTCGCGATAATAGAACCCAAAGCTGTCGGCGCCATCATGCAGCCGGCGATCAGAGCCGGGTAGCCAAAACCAACCTGTAGCATTAACGGCATCAAAAAAGGTACGCAGCCTGTCCCCAGACGCGTGGCGAGGTTGCCGGCAATACCGACGGAAAATGTGCGTGTCTTAAACAGCGATAGTGATATTAACGGTGTCGGATGACGGCGGGCGTGGCGGATATAGGCCAATAGTAGAACGATACTGCAAAAAATAATGGCGGATGCGATCCATGTCGCCACAATCTTTTCGCCAAACAGTTCCATTCCGCTGGAAAATAAAACCAGACTTAACCCAAAAAGAAAGAAGCCGGTCATGTCAAACTTGCGACGCGGCGTGGTGAAGTTGGGCATATATTTGCGGGCATACAGAATGCCTGCAACACCAATGGGAATATTAATCAGGAAGATCCAGTGCCAGCTTGCCCAGGTCACCAGTACGCCGCCTAATACCGGCCCCAGAATCGGACCTACCAGCCCCGGCATAGTGACAAAGTTAAGAACGGGCAGCAGCTCACTACGCGGATAGGCTCGCAATAACGCCAGTCGCGCCACTGGCATCATCATCGCTCCGCCGACGCCTTGTACGACGCGAAAAATAACCAATTCAGATAGTGAACTGGAGAGCGCGCAGGCCAGCGAGCCTAACGTAAACAGACTTACGGCAACCATAAAGACGCGACGCGTACCGAAGCGGTCAGCCAACCAGCCGCTTACCGGAATTAACATAGCTACTGTCAGGGTATAACTGATAATAGCGGACTGCATGGCGAGTGGGGAACGGTTAAGACTATGCGCAATAGCCGGTAAAGCGGTATTCAAAATGGTGGCGTCTAGCGCCTGCATAAAGAAGGCCATCGCCGCGATCCACGGCAGGCCAGCCATACTGCGCGCTTTTTTGCTGGTCATTCAATATCCTGTTAATTATCTGGTCTCTCATTGGGCGCTATTAACAACGCCTGACAGGCCTGGAAAGCGCGTTCGCCGTCGCCATCAGCGATGGCATCAACAATGGCCTGGTGCAAATCCAGCTTTACCACCTCGTTATAGGTGATTGAGGTAAAGTAAGTGTGATAAACCGAATGAAATAGCGTAGCAAAAGAGATTAGAAAGGGATTGGCGCTCATTTCGTAGATATGCTCGTGCCACGCCATATCCACTTCAATCCAGCGTTCACGCTTAAAATGCTTTTTCAGCGCGACCATCTCTTCCATTAAGGCATTAAGCCGCGCTTTCTGCTCCGGAGTGCCAAGCGTCGCCGCCAGCAGGCAGGCTTGCGGCTCCAGGCTAATACGCATCACCAGAAAATGATCTACCACCTGATGAAAATTTTCTTCCGTCATCCACCAGGTCAGCAGCTCTTGATCCAGAAAGTTCCAGTTTCCCTGCGGCATCACCCGCGTACCAATGCGCGGACGGGGTAGCACCATACCTTTAGCCGTCAACGTTTTCACCGCTTCGCGAACTGCCGTTCGACTTACGCCGTACTGCTCGCCCAGTTCTATTTCGCCGGGAAGAATCGTACCGGGGGCGTAGTCACCCTTTAATATCCGCTGCGCCAGCTTTTCAGCCAGAACATAGGATAGATTTTTCTGTGCGGCTAATTGTTGTGCGCTTAAAGGCATGAATGTTCTTCCTTTCTCTTTCGTTTGGTTATTAGTATGCCACCTGGAAGTGTGATTGCAGTTGCAATAACGGCAATTTGCTTATTTTATGGCACGTTAAGCACGCTGTTGATGAAAAAAGAGACACTCAGAAAATTATTTTAAATTTCCTCTTGTCAGGCAGAAATAACTCCCTATAATGCGCCACCACTGACACGGAAC
>NZ_JBGDXK010000010.1:0-42392 GCF_046550775.1 Salmonella sp. SAL04202
CGTAAAAATAATCCGTCACCCCCTGCCGGCTGTGCCGCTTTTTCAGCAGCTCATCCTGGCCGCTGTACGCATATTCCTGGTCAATAAACGTCTCCGGCACCACGCCGCGCATTCCTTTACAGGTCAGTTTCCGCGTTAACCGGCCCGTCCGGTCGTACATCCGCCGCGTGTCCAGCCGCCCCTGGCTCCGCTGCACCTCACGGTGCAGGTGGTCGCGCGTGAACTCGCTGATGACATCACGCCCCAGGTTGATTTGCTGAAGATGGCCGCTCCCGTAGTACAGGTACCGCAGCGTCCGCCCGTCCGGCATCTGCGTTTCTGTGCGGTTGCCCTGAACATCGTACCGGTGCTGCAGCACGCCCTGCGCCGTCTCCTCGCTCAGCAGGTTACCCGCACTGTCGTAGCTGAACCGGATAACTTCCGGCTCTCCGCCTTCCGCCGCATCATGCCGCCTGCGGCGGATTTCCAGCAGACGGTCCGCCGCGTCGTACCGGTATTTCGTGCGCGTCTCCGGCGTGATTTTCGCCGTCAGCCTCCCCGCCGCATCACGCTCCAGACCGTGGCGGATTTCGCCCCCGCGCTCCCCGCCGTATATCACTGCCGTCACCGCATTCAGCGCGTTATACCCGTATACCCGGCGGCTGCCGCCGGGGTCCGTCTGTTCCGTCACCCGGTCCAGAACATCGTACCGGAACCGGTAGCTTTCCCCGTTCTCGTTCGTGAGCGTGGTCAGCCGCCCGTAAGCGTCGTACTCATACGCCGTTCTGCGACCCGTCGCATCCGTCTGCCTGCGCACCCGCCCCTGGCCGTCCCGCTGCCAGCGTGTTATCTGCCCTGCCGGGCTGGTGTATTTCACCAGCCGTCCCGCCGCATCCGGCTGGTAACGCTCCGTACGCCCGTCCGCGAACATGACCTCCGTCAGATGTCCGTTGCCGTCATAGCTGTAACGCGTACTGTTACTCTCCGCGTCCGTCACCCTTTCCAGCCGCGTGCGTTCATCATAAAACCATGCCGTCTGCGAGCCAGAACAGTCCGTGTGGCGCATAAGCTGCCCGTCTTCGTTCCACTGCAGGTATTTATCTCCGCCCCGCGCGTCGGTTATCCGCACCACCTGGCCGTGCCGGTCATACCCGTATACCGTGCGCTGGTGCAGCGGGTCGCTGACCGCCTGCAGGTTGCCCCGCTCATCATACTCATAACGCCACGCCGCCCCCGCGGCATCCACCTCCGTTTCCGGCTGGTGCCACACCGGATGCCACTGCGTCTGCTCAACCCGGCCCAGCGGGTCATGCGTCTCCGTCAGGTGGCCGAGACGGTCATAGACATAACGCCATTTGCCGCCCTGCGCGTCCGTCATCCCCAGCAGTAACCGCTCTTCATCGCTCCAGCGGAAAGTGGTCATCTGCCCGGCCTCGTCCCGGTACGCCGTCACCAGGCCCTGCGCATCCCACCAGTGGCAGCGCGTACGCCCCAGACTATCCGTCACGCACAGCGAACGTTCTGCCAGATTCCAGTCCAGACGGTACTGCTCGCCGCTGTCCGTATGATGGCCCGTCACCCGCCACGCCGCATCGTCCGGGCCTTCAAACCACGCCCAGGAGTAGTAATACCGTTCGCCGCCCGGCTCCCGGTGCATCGTCATGCAGTCGTTGTCGTCGTACGCAAACTCGCGCTGATACTGACCTGCGTTGTCCACCACCCCGTTCAGCCGCCCCGCCTCATCGTAGCGGTAACGCCGCAGCAGCTCCGGCTCCCCTTCCGGGTAATGGCGGAAGATGCGCGTCACGCGCTGCGGGTGCGCTGCCAGCTCATAGTGCAGCCGGATGCAGGGGCGCTGCCGATCGCCGCTGATTTCCACCAGACGCCCGTGGTTGTCGTAGGTCAGGTGCTGGCAGTTACTGTTGCGGTCGCCCAGCATTTTCAGCCGCCGACGCTGTGGGCTGAGCGGG
The DNA here is from genome assembly GCF_046550775.1 of Salmonella sp. SAL04202. NCBI lineage: Bacteria > Pseudomonadati > Pseudomonadota > Gammaproteobacteria > Enterobacterales > Enterobacteriaceae > Salmonella > Salmonella sp. SAL04202. Next base: position 1,950 of record NZ_JBGDXK010000010.1, read on the forward strand.
TCCGCTTCAAACAGCCTGTACACGCCGTCATCACTGCTGATAAGCCAGTGGCCCTGTTCGCTGCGCCGCACTGCCAGCCCCTCGCCGGGGCTGTAAAAACCGCTCCCCGGCTCCACCGCCTGCAGGTCAATTCGCCGTCCCATTGGGGATACATACGTCATGCAGTTTTCATCCGGGTTGTCCGGCGTACGCTCCAGGCACACTTCATACAGCACGCTCCAGCCCCGCCCGAACATCCCCTCCGTCCGTTCATCACGGCTGCTGTAGGTCCGCTGCCACTCCAGCGGGAAGTGGCCGGGCAGACTGAAATCAACGTCATCATCGCCTGCCAGGTACTTGGCTCCGGTGGCGGCGTTTACCGGGCGGTTCAGCGCACTCCCCGCCTTCTGAACCATCATGTTAATGCCCAATCCCATCATAAAGCAGGCACTTTTAGCTGACGCCCGTCCGGGCTGCATGAACGTCAGCGCAATGGTGGTCACCAGGGTTATTTGTGACTTACCGCTTTTGATATCCCGTACCACCAGAAGCGGCCCGCCGATACGTACATCACCGGATACATGTACGCCGTTCTCAGGCTCATCCACCACTTTTGCATCGCAGGTACAGCGTACCCCGCTGCGCGCCGCAGGCTGGCTGTTGATACGCACATCCCGCGTCCCTTCGGCGATATATTCTGCTGCGGGCGGCTCATCGTCGCCTTTGAACAGGTTCGACACGCTGCCGATAAGCGCGCTTGCCGCCTGAAAACCGGCTTCCAGCACATCGAAAGTGTTCATCGCCCCCAGTACCGTCCCCACCGGGTCATCCGTCAGCGCCTGCAGTTTCTGCGCCATAAACTGGGTGAATGAAGAGGGATGTTTGTGGCAGTCGATTTTATCATCCTGTTTCGGGTCAGACCCCGGATATGCCGTTGCCACCGTGGGCTGCCACATCTCTGAAATAAAGTGGCCCGTGTCGGAAAGCATATCGCCCGCCTCTGCCAGAGCATCATTTCCCAGCGAGGCCCATCCTTCCGCTGATCCCATCCGGCTCACCACGGAAACGACGCCCTTAGCCATATTCTCTGCCCGGCCTTTTACTGCATCCAGATATTCCCCGGCCACATCCCACATTGATTTGGCGTCCTGCCTGCGTTTTTCTTCTTCTGCCTCTGCCTGCGCCTGCGCGTCCAGGGTTTCCACATCATGGCGTGATAATGCCGTTGCCGCCGCCCGCGCCGCCCGTTTGCTGTTAATCCGGGTGTCGCCTGAGCCGGTCAGGATATATCCCTCAATTTTCGGCGGAAAAAGGCTGTTGGCTATGTCTTCACAGGCTTTACTGATTTTCTCCCCGGCGCCACTCAGCAACATCGTCGCGCCGACCACGGTCCCCACAAGTAATACAGCGCTGCATCCCAGCGTTGCCACCGTAGCCCCCGTCGCCAGCGCCACAACAGCCAGTGCCGCAAAATCAATAACCGCATTGATGGCGAATTCCAGCGCACTGCCCACCAGATCTGCCAGAAAGGACGTATGCAGCAGCGCGTCGCCTTCCCTTGCCGCCCAGAATGCTTCTCCCATACCACACTCCCTGTGTTATTGTCCGGTTGCCGTGTTTTCCGGGTCCAACCTGAAACGCAGATTCTTTTTGATATCCGCCCAGCGCACCCTATCCGCTTCGGTTAACGCTGTTGAGCGGGCATAGGTCAGGGCCATCATTACCCGGCTGCTCTGTAGCACAAATACCGCCTGGTACTGATATACATGCTCATTACCCCGGATGAACTGACTCTGTATTTCCAGCCCTTCCATTTTCCCGTCAATACCCAGCCGGACAACCTGTGCTGGCGTATAACGCAGTTCCTTAACCTGCTTTTCCAGTTTTTTCATCTGTTGTTCAACCTGGGACGCCAGTTCATCACCGTCCTGCATTTTGCCGCGGCTGATAATCAGCGCCGCATCCGGATCGCTCAGGCGGATCATATTGAGGGTGCTGTCCTGGGATATATTACCGGAGAAACTCAAGATGGCTTCGTTGATATAATAGTTCGTCATGATTATATAAAATCCTTTTTGGTCTGAAAGTGTTGATAAGTCCGGCACTAAAATAAAAACTATTCTTTGGGTGGGAAAGTTTCCTTAATTACTGCTGCCATTGCTGTTTTTTCTGACTCACCAAATGTTCCCACTTTGGGTTCTCTTTTATCCATATTTAAATCCAGCTGCCCTTTTATAGTATTAATCTGACCATCGGCATCTGTTGCAGTAATATTGAACGTTTTACAGGTTACGTAAAATTCCCCCTTACTGCTCATGTACAGAACGGTGTCACCACAACTCAGAGTAATAGAATCACCCGCTGCCAGATATAACTCTTTTACCGTCTGAATGGTTTTATTTCCTCCGGCCAGAGAGGTATCGTCATACTGAACTTTATGGTCGCGGACAGCGCCAATAGTGGCTATTTCTGACTGATCAATGACCTTAACCCGATTATTCCCCACCCAGTGACTTTCATTATTATTAACTTCAATACGCTGATCTTTTTCAGCATGTAGCCAGACCTCTTCACTACCGGGTTTATCTTCAAAACGCAGAGCGTTGGCATTGGTCGGTCCGCCGCCGATAGTGTGGCTGTATATCCCGCTCTGTGTTGCCGCGCCCGGCAGTCCCCACGGCGGCATGGTGTCCTGGTTGTAGGTACGCCCCACGATGATCGGCAGATCCGGATCGCCGTTTTTGAAATCCACCAGCACTTCCTGGCCGATACGCGGGATCTGGATCATCCCGAAGCCTTTGCCCGCCCACGGGTAGCTGACGCGTATCCAGCAGGAGCTGTTTTCATCCATTTTGCCGTAGCGATCCCAACCAAACTGTACCTTTACCCGCCCGTACTGATCCGTCCAGATTTCATGGCCCGCCGGGCCGGTGACGATGGCGCTCTGCGGCCCTTTGGTGTGAGGTTTGCTCACCGTCCGCTGCGGGCGGAACACCTCGCGGGTGGGGTGCAGTTCAAAACGGGTGGAAAAGGTAAAGTGCTGGTCCTGCCCGCTGTGCTGCGCGTTGTCCTGTACAAACAGCAAGGTCTGCATCAGCAGGTATTCCTGATTGACTTCGGCGGTGGGATAGTTTTCCAGCGTGAAGGTATAACCGGTCATGAGTGTGCGGATATTCCCTCCCCCCAGCACCCGACTGCCGGGGCTGCGCTGCGCTTCCATACGAATGCGCGTCAGCATCTCGCCTTCACTCTTGTCGAAGTAGTCTCCCGGCCACTCATAATGCTCGTAGGTGGCATGACCGGTTTCACGCGGGTTTGCCACGGTGTTTGCCAGCAATGAACGTGGCTTCGTAAAATCGAAATCATCCAGCACCCACTGGCCAGTCCGCAGACTCTCGTTTGCCGTGATAGTGTGGATAAACTCCTTGTCCAGCTTCAGCCCTTCCTGGTGCCACTCGACCAGCGGCGAGTCCGGACATGCTTTGTGGGCGCTGATGGCATCCGCCAGCACCAGCGTGTGGCTGTCCTCGCTGTGCTCAAACCACCAGTAGATGCCCCACTCCTGCATCAGTCGCTGAAGAAAATCAAAATCAGTTTCACCGTACTGCACCTGCCAGGTACGTACCGGGTAGCTTTCCACCAGCCGCTTTTCCACCGGGTAGGGGTATTCCGCCAGAACCTCATCCAGAATATCCACCACGGTTTTATTCTGGAATGCTTTGTAGTCGCTGGTATGGGTCAGCAGTTTCAGCCACGGCTCCATACGCAGCTCATAGGTAACCGAACGCCCTTCATGGCCCACCACCCGCGCCGCCGTGACCAGCCCGCTGATATGTCGTTTACCGCCACCATCCAGTTCGATGTTGACGCACAGATCTTTGCCCACCATCGGTTTGAGCGGCAGGTTGGCCGCCGGGGAGACATAGCCCAGATTCAGGGTGTCGGGCGTTTTTAGCTGTACCACATAGCTGAACAGTTCACTTAATGTTTCGCCGCCGTCCAGGCTGGCGAACAGTAATGCGCCCGGCGGTACGGCGCTGCCGCTGACCGTCACATTATGCGCCCCCGGCCCGCCTGCAACAGCAGAGACGATGGCCGATACCGCATCCTGCGCCATACCTGCGGCGGCGGCGGCCTGCGCCGCTGCCACCGCGGCTTTCACCAGCCCTGATGGCTCCGGCAATGCGCCAAATAGCGATCCCGCAGCCTGTTCCACAGCGGCTTCCGCCGCATCTGCCACGCTTCCGGCGACTGAATCTGCGGTGACACCGCCACTTTCTCCGGTTATCGGCGGCGTGGTTGTCGTCAGCCCTCCCATACCGGATTTATTATTTGTGGATACAAAACTCATGGTAGTGACTCCTTTAATACCGGATTAAAATAAATAGACTCACCGTCAGGAAACAGTGCCCCGCACTTTATAATGCAACCAGCCTGTTATATTTAAATATTTACCAGAAGAACAGGGTATATTGCTGACAAGAGCCATGAAAATAAAAACACAAAAATTAGCACATAACATAAATACTGAATTACATAAATAAGGAAATGAACATAACAATATTATGATTTTATTTTTATTACGCTTACCAGATTCGCATTGCATTTTATAGAAATTTGATTAATAACCAGCACACCGCCAGCCATATACTTTATCATTGGTGCTCATTACTTATCTGGCCACCATTGTAATCCTTGTCAACCACAGCACGTTCAGACACGATAATTTCAGCCGGTTTTAACGGTATTATTGTTTTGTTCCACCATTCGTTTGCTGACCAGAAACATACTTAACATTAACCGTAAATGTCTTTTCACCATTTTCTTTTTCCGTCTCCTGTTTCAGAATACGGAAAAACACCGGTTCCACTTCAATACAACCATGACTGTAACCTTTGGTGGAATCATGGATATAAAAACCACCCCGCTTGCCCCCACAGGCTTTTCGGGTCTTCTCATCCGCTGATTCCAGCCGGATACGGTTATATCCCCAGTTCGCCCAGTATATCTCACATGTTCCGGCAGCCTGGCCTCGCGGAATGGTACTCCAGCCCCATGATGGTCCCAGATCACAATCCGCAGCATTTCTTATCGGTGCCTCCCCCTGAAACTGAATAAACAATTTATAATTCCCTTCCGGTATCGCCGCATCCGGCACACACTGTTTATCTGGCCACTGTAAATCCGGTAACCCCGTGGTCGCCTTAAATATCCCGATACCAGGCCATGTCAGCTTTTGCCCGTCAAAAGTCAGTCTTACCGCCATCATCTTCTCCCTGATTATTCTGTGTATTACAGCGGTGGTGTACAACGTATCATTAGCGCCAGCTTCTGATCCCGTACAGACTGGTTATCCACCGATAATACAAAGCTGAAAGGATAACGTCCCTGCATCTTCGCCAGTGAGATATTCCCCTCCTGAAGGGAATATGCACTTCCGCGTCCGTAACCCTCAACATCCTGCGCCAGTAAGCTGGTATAGCTGATTAATGCTGAGAAACAGCCACATTCACCGGTACTTTTTTTCAGTGTGACCGTTGTTTTCAGAATGGTAAGGTTATCCATTTCCTGACGATGAACGGGATGGATATCCACACACTCCGCCAGCGGGTTATCAATGTTTACATCTGTTCCGCCCCAGGCAAATACGGGCAGGAACATTCCTGCACAGGCAGACATAAACAGAACCTCTACAGCGTACTTTTTCACAGCATCTGACCTCTATTTTTTTCATCCACCAGTCGCAGCGCATCCACATACCGCCCTTCACTGTTCTGCTGCCAGAACCAGCCTTGCCCTGGCAGGTAACGTATGCCCGGTAGATCCAACTATCCCGCTATTCATCTGTACAGCCCAGCCCCCGGCGCTGTACCACTTCACTGGCAAATGTCGCGCCAGTTTTTTTCATTATTTCTTGTTGTATTTTTTGCAACTGCGGAAATATAATTCTCTCACATTTATTTATTTCCCATATATCACCAGTTTGAGAACTTACTGAAAACAGTCCCCAATAATCGATTGCTCCGGCAGTCGGTGTATCATAACCAAGGCTAAAATCATAATATCCCGGATGGGGAGGATTTCCGTGTTTATCCTGCAAATCACCGTCAACAAAAACGCCATCCAGCGATAAATCATATTTTTGATATTTAAGTGCAATAATGAGTAGTTTTTCTGCCTGTGCTTTCGTCATTCCACCGCGATTTATATCTGACAAATTAAATTCAGATACAACCGTTTGGGCATAACAGAACTCAGATATAAAGAGAAAAAAAACAAGCATTATTTTACGGGGCATGCTATTCTCCGACCGACCATAATAATTATTCCAGCAGTTATCCTGGCGTAATTATCCGTACCACCAGTAATATGAGATCCTGAATTAAACCCAGCAGCTACCAGAGCTTCAGAGAAGGCCAGAGCATCTTTTTTCCCCCGAACAGCGTCACCATACTTGACAGCAAAAGATCGCGCACAAACTGAAAACGAAGAAAAAATAGCCACCCAAGTTTTGTTACTATCCTTTGGATGAACCCGACCTGACTGAAATGATGCAGGAGCCTGGAGAGAAAAGTAATTATTATATTCCCTGGCAATACGACCTGTACCATATTGACTTTCGGCAGCAGCAAGACCCAGTATATTCTCTACCGGTACGTCAAGCTCTTTTGCAATTATCTCACAAACCTTCATGTGCTCCTGGACAAATCTTACCGCACCCACGTTATTACACGCTTTATCATAATTACCCATTTCTTCATTCCTTAGCAGGTGTTTTTAAAACCACCATGTTCATTATTTCTCCACCAGTCGCAGCGCATCCACATACCGCCCTTCACTGTTCTGCTGCCAGAACCAGCCTTGCCCCGGTGTTGCCTGCCCCAGCGTCTTACCCGGCCAGCCCGGCCACGGCAGATAACGCACGCCCGGCAGTTCTACTACCGGTGCTTCATCCGGCAGCCCGGTCAGTTCCCGGCTGCGCTGCGATGTTCGTCGTAACCCGCGCAGCCACTGCGCCCACCACGGCCCCGGCTGCCACATCGCCCATAGCTGGTCCACCTGCTCGGTCAGCCGCCCGCGCCGCATCGTGTCCGGCGTGATATGCTGCGCCGCCAGCCTCGCCAGCCAGTACAGCCAGCCCTGCGTCTCCTGCAAACTCTCGTCCAGCCACTCCCGACCGCAGCGCTGGTAAATCACCAGCGGCCACGGGCGTCCCACGCTATCCCGTGACGCCATCAGCACTCCGGTCAGCCAGTCAGTCGTCCCACCCATCGGCAAAAATCCCGGCGACATCACAAAGCTCCACGGCAGCGGATGGTGTTCCGGCGCGGGCATATCATGTTCGCCACGCGGCGACAGGTGCATCCAGCCGTCACGCTCTTCATCGGTCGTCTGGCCTTCCGGCAACACGATATGCCGCCCGCTGCCCACCCATGTCTGGCGGTTCAGCCAGTCCTGCCATATTCGTCCCTCTTCAGCGCCCACCCGCCAGCGCACATAGTCGCGCTGGTCCGGCAGCCTGCCGAACATCGCCGGGGCTGATACCACCGCTGGCCGACGCATTACAACGCCCTCGCCGGACAACTGAAGTTCTGCAACAGCTCCCGGCTGACCGGGTTAAAATCCCGCCCGGCGGTGATTTCCAGCACCACCCGGCGACCGTCAAAATCATATTCCACCAGTTGACGCCCCCGCACCGCCGTTTCCTGTACCATTCCGGCGTCCAGCAGATGAAACAGCGCCCACGGCCCGCCGGTCAGTAGCGTTGAGGTGTCCTGGCGAATACGCGGGCTGGCGGTGATTTCCGCCATCGAGCCGTTGCGCGGTCCCGGCCACGTCACTTTCAGGGGCCGGTCCGGACCATGGGCGTAGCGCAGCACCTGACCGTCGATATCAATCACCAGTTCCGTGATGGCCGGGTCCATATCCACCACGCTAATCTGCATCGACCAGGAAAATTTTTTCCCGCCCTCGCTGTTAAAAAACACGCTGCGAATCTGCTTCGCCTGCTGAAACGGCGTTAAATCCGGCCCCTGCAACGTCATGTTGCCTTCGGTCGGTTTGTAGCGCCACGGGTCGCTGGCGGTGTCCGCCAGCGGAGCCAGTTGTTTGCTCCAGAAAGCATCCAGTACGCCGCCGCTGGCGAAGATGCGGTTAAAGTCCTCGGCGCTGACCTCCTGCGGGCTGTCGGCGAACGGATAGCGCCCGTCGATGGCGTCACGGCAGTCGTCGCCCATCATCGCCTCCATCTGGGTGTTCAGCACGTCGCCGGTCCCGGCGTTGATTTTGCGCGTTCCCTGCTTCGTCAGATCCAGCAGGATGTTTTTCAGCGGCGCAGGCAGTTTCGCCGCCTCCAGTTGCAACTTGTCTGCGGCAGTAATGCGCGCTGGCAACGTCCCCGCCGCCAGCGCGCTATCAGCAATGGTCAGTTGGGTGTAATACTCGTTGAGCATGGTCAGCAGCGAAGCGATCTGCATCGTCCCACCACCGCTCTGTCCGCCGTCCGCCCGCCCGGCAATGACCTCGCGCAGCGCGGCGAAACGATCATCCACCAGCGTTTTTTCCAGCCGCTCTTCCGGGTGAATATCCTGGAACAGTTTTGCCGTCTGTACCACTTTCCCCGCGTTACCGGATGCGCGCTGCGCCAGTTGTTTCTGTCTGGCCTGCGGGTCCGGCGGCGGCACCAGCGTGGTCTGCTCCACCACCGCTTTTCCCAGCCGCATCAGCGGTGAGTCCGGCGACGCCAGGGTGCGCAGCACCTGTAAATCATAGGCCAGGCCGGAACTGCCCTCTTCCCCGGCACTGTTGATACTATGGATACTGTCCAGAAAATCCTGCCAGCGGCGGGCATATTCCGTCAGGTACAAACGGCGGACTTCACGGGCGACAGACTGCTCCTGCCCCGGTATCTGGCTGCGCAGGCTGTCAGTCAGCTTTTTTGGCGTACTCTCCCGGCCCATCACCCAGCCATCGTTCGCCGTCGCCGCCGCCACAAATTCCGGTAATCGTTTGTCGAACAGCTCCCGGTAACCTTCACGGGTAAAAATACCCGGCACGCCCCGATCCAGCGGCGCGCCGTTGCTACGCACAAACACCGTTCCCGCATCCGCGCCCACAGCGCGTACCAGCGTGAACTCCTGCGGCGCTTCGCTCTCCATTGCCGCCAGCGCCCGCGCATAGATACGCTCGGTACTGGTGTGACCGTCGAGGAATGCCCGCGCCTGGCGGATCAGTGCCTCATTTTTCTCATACGGTGAATGCACCACCCGGCTGCCGTCAAACAGCGCTTCGATATGCGTCAGCACGGCGGCGCGCCCGCCGAACCCGGCCACGCTGTCGCTGTTCCCCAGATCGTTAATCACCCACGACTGGATCTCCGCCGCGTTGTATTTATCTTCGTGATCTTTATCCAGATTCAGTAGCAGATAGATGCGCAGGGCATCATACGCAGCTTTACTGTCCTGACGGGCAATGGCGTCCGCCAGCACATACTCCATCCGTTTCACCAGCGGCGGCAGCAGCAGTTGATCCAGCAGGCGGTTGTACAGCGACGCCACGCTGTCGGTTACCGGCGGTACGCTGTACAGGCCGTAGCGCCAGGTCAGCGGCGGCGCGTCCGGGTCCAGTTCCGGCCAGGCGGACAGTTCCCTTGCGCTGTCCAGCAGTGCCGGGACGGGAGCCATCGCCGGTTTACCGGTGTAGGCTTTCACTTCACCGTCCAGCCGGGTCGCGCGGGCGCTGATTTCATTCAGATAGTCGCCGTTGGTCTGCTGACTGGTCTGCATCCCCTGCCACAACAGGAATGCCAGCACCAGTACCAGCAGGTGCCCGCCGAGGCGCAGCAGGCGGTAACGCCAGGCCCACTGGAGGTTTGGCTCCACCAGGTGCGCTTCACGGAAAATAAACTGTGTCAGCAGGTCATGCAGGAAGTAGCTGCGGTTGCCGTCCGGCAGAGCGTGTGGGAGAGAGGCGGAGGATTCGCCACGGGCGGTTTTTATCGCCCGGACAAAGCGCTGCCAGATACTCAACTGGTCGGCCACGGCGTCGGCCTGCGCCTGCGCGGCGCTGGTGAAAAAGACCCCGCGCAGCGTGTTATTCAGTTGCGTGGCATCGAATTTTGAATCGAGGAAGATCTGTTCAATAGCCTCCAGCAACGGCTCGCCGAGGGCGGCGAACTCACGCGGGAAGGTATACAGCCGCTGGCGGCTTTTAAGGTCGTACTCTTCCTGTAACCGGGTATCCAGTCCCTGATCCAACCGCAGCGTCAGGCGCGCCAGCTCCTGCGCGCAGGCGGCATGCAGCGCCTGCGGGTCGCCCGCTTTTCGCCTGCGGCTGTACGGCAACGTGAAGCCCCAGATTTGTGCGCGAAGATGGCTGGTCAGCGTGCGAAAATACTCGCTGAACCCCGGCAACAAATCCATTTTGGTGACCACCAGATAGACCGGAAAGCGAATCCCCAGGGTCTCGCGCAGTTCTGCCAGTCGCGCCCGCAGAGCGGCGCAGGCCGCCAGGCGTTCCGCCGGTGACTGTGCGGTTAAATCCGCCACGTTTAGCGTCAGGAGCACGCCGTTAAGCGGCGCGCCGGGGCGATGTTTACGCAGCAGACCGAGAAAGCCCTGCCACTCTCCGGCGTTACGCTGCGCGGCGCTCGCTTCACCACCGTCATCGTGGCGGGCGTAGCGTCCGGCGGTATCAATCAACACCGCTTCGTTGGTAAACCACCAGTCGCAGTGTAGCGTGCCGCCACCCGGCACTGTCAGGATACGCGAGGTCTGCTCCATTTGCTCCGCCAGCGGGAACTGCAATCCGGTGTTCAGCAGGGCCGTGGTTTTGCCATCGCCGGGACTGCCGACCACCATGAACCACGGCAGCTCATACAGAAAGCGTTTTCCCTCGAAGATTTTACGCCAGCCAGGCATATCCACCCGCAACTGCCGCAGCTGCCGGATGGCCTGCGTGACAATATGGTTGACGGTGCGCAGGTCGGCTTTGATCTCGCCTGCCACCGGTACCTCTTCCCCGCGCGGATGCAGGAAGCGACGCAGCAGTTGTTCATCCATACGCAGCGCACGCCACAGCCGATACAGGCCGTACAGCGCGTACATCAGCAGGATGAAACCAATCAGGGTCAGGCGGACCCACAGCGGCGCAAACGGATGGACATCGCCCAGGGCCAGCAGCGGTGTGACGAAGCCAATCGCCAGGCACAGGACACTGATGCCGATGATACTCATCGACCAGTTGACCAGCCACAGTACCAGCAGCATCAGCAACAGGGCAATGGTCACTACCCGGCTACCCACGGAGGCCAGCGGGCGCAGGGTATCAAATGACACCAGCGGCCCGACAAACCAGACCAGCAGCGCCAGAACCAGAACGCCCACAATCGCCAGCGCGCGCCGGGAAAAAAGCAGACTAAGAAATTTTTGCATTATATTTCGACTCGCCACCCAATAATCAATATTTTAAAATTCCCTGGATAAAGTAATATAACCATTAAATCTTACAGAACACTCATCAGCATTCATGAAGCTGGATGCAATGAAAATATCTTTTTCTTTATCTTTGTTAATATAGGTATATTTTGCCACGATAGATTTAACCTGATTTTCATAGTAACTATCGAAATAGGATTTTTTATCTAATATTGCCACTTTATTTTTGGCCTTATCTTTTTCATAATCCATCCTGGCCAGAGATTCTGCATAGACCTTAGATACAGGCGAGATATCAAGAATCTCTACCTTTGTTTTATCCTTTATAATAGTAGCGACATCTATATTCAGGTCATTTTTTATGGCATCAAATAATGATGACTCCATTGATGCTCCAACCGTAGCACACCCATAATCGTGCGCATAAGAAATGGCAGGAATACCCACCAACAGACAGACCATTATCTTAAACATATCAATCCCTTACTACCAAGACTTTACCACCAATACTTATCTGAACTGGCAGCGATAACATTATCACAGGGTATACCTGTCATACTTCAGGCTGCATGTGCGTTGGCTTTCCTCGCTCACCCCAGTCACGAACTAATGTACGTTCCTGGGGATTCACTCCCTTGCCGCCTTGATGCAACTTGAATGATTTTATATATTACAGGGATACTCTATTAATTTATTTATGATAAGTTCAGCCGCGCGAGAATTCAGTTCCTCATTGGTTTTATTTTTAAGAGAAACATAGACTAATTCATTTAATGTTAGCGTCTTAAATAAAGCGTATCCACACCACAGTTTGTTCTCTGTCGCATCCTCCACGCCGAGCAGATAGACACCCGCCCTGAGTTTATCCCGTTGATTACCAGACACCCAAAATTTAAAAAAGTCATTACCTGAAAGATTAAGCGCATCCGGCGTCAGGGATAAAATGGGAGATGACCGGGAAGCAATTTTTATGGAGGAGTCTGTCCTCTGACAGGGAAAATTTTTAACTAATGCTTCCTCTATCAGCACCGAAGCTCTTGCATCAGGCTTTTTCACAGAGTACCGATCAAGCCAGGCCAGCACAGTATGGTTTATTGTTATACTGTCAACCTGACCATATCCACACCACGTCTTACCTTCTGTGGCATCCGCTACCCCCAACACATACATCAGTGTATTATCTTTTTCCTGTAAGTTATCACTGGCATAAAACCCCAGAAAATCCCGTATACTGAGGTTGACATTATCGGGGGAAATGAATCCTGCGTTAATCAGGGACCCGGCAAAAACGCCACCGGGTAATAAACAACATAAAATGATCAAAAAAACACGGATAGATCGTTTTATGTGATATGTCGCTGAGATCCGATAATAATCCCCCGTCACGCCACATATTGCCGAATGATGAGACACATCATAGGTCGATTTTTTTATCATTCATTCACTCCACTACCAGAATTTCCACCCGACGGTTTTTCGCCCGCCCGGCTTTACTGCCGTTATCCGCCACCGGCACCGTATCGCCCTTGCCGACGATATGTACCCGTCCGGCAGGTACGCCGCCGGAGGTCAGCAACGCCGCAACTTCCGCCGCCCGTTTTTCCGACAGCACCAGGTTGGATGGGAATTCAGCCGAATGAATGGGCTGGCTGTCAGTGTGACCCGTTACAGTGACTGCGCCGCCCACGCGGGCGATTTCCCGCGCCGCTTTGTTAATCACTGGCCGGATTGCGTCACTCACCGTTTTCTGTCCCGGCACAAACATGGCGTCGCCACGGAAGACCACCCTACTGTGCTGGTCATCTTCGTCCACGGTCAGCAGGCCACGGGCGATTTCGTTTGCCAGCAGGATTTTCAGCCGCAGCTTATGAACCGGCACGGGCGGCGGCGGCAGTTTTATACCAATCGCATCAATATGCTGTTGTACGGTGACGGTCTGCACATCCATCCGGTGGCTGTAAAGGCCAAACAGCGTCAGCATCGCCAACAGAGCAATCCCGGCGCTCAGCCAGACCGGCACCCGGCGCATCCGCCGCAGTCGTCCGCTTATCGCCCCCTGAAAGTCAGGCGAGAGCGCGGGCATAACCGGATCGCGACGCTGTGAAAGCTGTGTCAGCAGTTGCTGGCGAATATTGTCCAGTTGCTTACGCCCGTCTGGCTGCACGCTGTAGCGGCCTTCAAATCCCAACCCCAGCAGGTGGTAGATAACCTCCAGTACGTTGCCATGCTCCTGGAAGCTGGCCGCCAGACGCCCGATGATCTGGAAAAGTTTTATCCCGCCTTCGCTTTCACCATGAAATGTTACCAGCAGGCTTTTTCCGGCCCAGATGCCGCGCCGTCCCCAGGTTGTGTTATTGGCGGCTTCATCAAGCGCCGTACACAGGCAGTAACGTACCGCCAGTACGTGCTCGCGCCGCAGGTTCGCCTGATCGCATAATGTCTGGTACAGATGCATCTCGCGTACCAACAGATTACGGTAAGGCTCTACCAGGGCCGCATCCAGTTTAGCGGGCATGGCTGCGAGAGCGCACAATAAAGGCCGGGCAGCGGCGAGCAACGGGTTAGCCGCCGCGCTGATTTCAGCCAGCCGAAGTTTGCTGTCCGGACCGTCTTCAACGATGACATTGAGTTCCGTGCGCTGGCTGGTGTGTACCGGCGTTTCATATTCACTGTCCTTATGCTCCGGCGTGGTGGACAAAAAGGACATCATGTCCGCCGCTGGCGGCGTCAGGGTACTGTCTGTCATTTATCGCGCACTCCCCACAGTTCTGTCTCCAGCCCCGGAAATTCCCCGGCGGTATGCATGGCCATCCCGCCGTAACGGGCAATGTGTTCCCACAATGCTCCCTCGCGGCGGATGTCGTAATAGATGTATCCGGCCTGAAACGGGATTTGGCGCGGTGGTACAGGCAGAACCTGCAAAGCCAGCCCCGGCAGATGCGAGCGGATCAGTTCCGGCAGGCGATCGGATGGCCCGATTTTGGTCTGGGCGGCAAAATGTTGCAGTAGCACATCGGTCGGCATTGAAGCCTTTATCGCCAGTACCAGCGTGCTGAAATCGGCAAGATCGGAAGGAGCCACCACCGCATTCAGGATGCCGTAAGTCCCCTCTTTCAGTTCGATGCGCTGCGCGCCCCGGATCAGTACCGCATTCAGCAGGAACTGCACCTCATCAACCAGCGATTTCAACCCGGCATAGGGCGTCAGGTGTTTGTACTCTTTGTATTCAGCGGGCCGTCGCGTTTGTGGACGCACATAGGTGGAGAGTTCCCCGGCCAGTTCGGACAGGTAGCGATACAACACTTCCGGGGCCAGCGGCGTTTTCGCCAGGTGGGTCAACAGCGGCTCAAAGCGATTGAGAATTTGCAACAGCAGGTAATCGGAGACCTCCGCTGCTTCATGGCCGTGGTTGTCGCTGCCTGTCAGCCGTTCCGCCAGCGAATCGGCCCGCATCCGGATGAGATCGTTGATCCACGACAGCCAGGTACACATCAGTGAACTGGCCTGATAATTAATGATGGGCGGGATCAGGTCGTGGTCGATATCTATCCGCCCGTCAGGGTTCAACCCGGTGATGCGGGTCAACGGCAGGCCAATCCAGGCGCCCGTCACCGCTTTTTCCGGCAGCAGCCGCAGGCGCAGGTGACTGAGCTGTAATAACTGCGCGCCACGTCCCAGCGAGTTGGCGTCGCGGATGTCGTGTTCATGTACCGAGAAACGCGCCAGTGATTCCGGGTTATTGTCAAACGTGGTTTCTTCGCTGTTCGGCGCGCGTACCGGTACCGCCAGACAAATCTGCTGGTTCAGGTGCTCCGGCAGGATGGTCAGCGGCGGCGGCAGCGGGGTGTGGTCCGGTGCGTTAAACGGCGTGCCGTCAGGGAAAATCCCTGATGCCTCTTTCAGTATCAGTTTACCGATGTTCAGCGCTTCGCCATCAATATTGTAGTGGCTGAATCCCCAGAAAAAGGGGGTCAGCGGCAGGCTGCGGTAATGCATGACGTGTTCCAGATAACGCTCTTGCTGCTGAAACATCTGCGGCAGTAAAAATTGTCCTTCACTCCAGACTACGCGGTCATTCCAGCTCATAATTCATTTATCCCGTTCCGTAATTACAATGGCGCTTTGTTCCAGTTCCGCCTCCAACTGCACTTTTCCTTTCCCCGGTATGAAGCTGCTGTACCAGGCTTTTTCCGGGGCTTCCGGGATTTTGTAGGTTACCCGCCAGACCGATTTGGCCAGGTTACGGTATCCGGCCAGTACGCCGATTGCCGTGGTCTGCGCATTCAGCGGGCGACGCAGTTTTTTCTCTTCGCCGGGACGCAAAATAAAGCTGTCGCGACGCACTAAATCGTCGGTAAGGACGGATTTGTCGTTGTCATGGAGCGACCAGTAATCAGCTGTCGTGAAAGCGGCGTCATTTTTTAGTTCATAAACACGTATCTCAATGGGCGCGGCCTTCTTCTGATTGTCAGGATTCACCTTATCGGAGGCTTTCACGCTCAGGTCGAGTCGCTGTGATTCGAGGTCAGGTAACGCATCGCTACTGCCGCATCCGGAAAGCAGGAGCAGTGCAAAAGGCATAGCTACCGCACATAACCACCGAGTGGGGTTACGCCATTCATTCACTGTAAATTCCTTTAAAATCAAAATAATAAATCCGGCCAGATATAAATCTGGCCGGAAAAACAGCCGTTAAATTTCTTTGTTGGCCTTGAAGTCGTAGCCTGCGGTGATGGTGCCGCCGCTGCCACCCTGCTGGTTCTGCACCACGTATTCCTGCTTCACGGTGCTGAAGGAGAGTTCAATTGATTCGCGAGACGCAATTTCCCCTCCCGGGCTTCCGCTGGGCGATACCATTGCAATAATCAGATCTGTGAAAGTGTACTTGAGGTACTCCAGCGGATTGCCGCCAGCCTTACGCATAACCAGAATGGCCTGCGGAATGTGCTTACCGGAAGAGCAGTATTTGAACAGGTTCGGGCTGGCGCGATCGATGTAATGTTCAAATGAAAGATTAGTAACGGAGACCTTACCGGAACCGAGACCGCTACCGGCGTGCATGGTGGATTCCTGATGAATATTCCAGCGCCAGCTCAGTACTTCAATTTCATTTTTGTGTTTGTCATCCATTGACTCGCCGTCAATGCCGTCAATTTTCAGAAAAATGTCATAAGACATATCTACTATCCTTTTAACTACCTAAATTAAGCCCTGATTTATCTGCTTTATTAGGTGAACAGATTAACTATTCCTGTACAGCTCTTTCTTACCCATAAATTCATCAGAGCAAGAGAACGTATGCTTTTAATATCTTTGAATTTTACTTCTCGACACGCCTTTTAATTAATTCATTTAATTCCCTGTCATGGATAAAATCTATGCACTTCATGGTATTAAAATCTGATGATATCGAACCGTTATATTTCAACCCTGAATATTTTTTCGCAATCTCATCAATTTCATGGTAAATCTCCACAGATTGTTTACCATATTCAAGGTAAGCACTGGCCGTAGCTCTGGCATCGTTTTTAACGACATCATCTTTGTATACTAATGCCAGACAATGACTCAGCGCCCAATTTTTTAAGAGTTCCGACTGTGAATATTGTGTGGTCAATGCTTCTTGTGCAAAGGATGGCTGCCATACCAGCATTCCACTTATGCTGAAAGTAACTAATATTAACCATTTCACGGCAGTATCCACAGAGTCCCAACTTCAGGAACAAATGGTCCATTATCTGGATCATTTAATAAGTGGCACTGATCTGAACAGATACTGCCATTCCATAATGTAACGTGTCCTCTGGCATTGCTCCAGCCATGCCCTTTTACTACGATAATTCCTTTCTTCCCTATAAAATCACTCTGTTTCGGATTATTAACAATAAGATCAGGCTTGCCCATAGTATGAGTAAGATAATCAATCATATCATTCACGCGATAAATATAGAATTTATTATCGGCACCACTAACCTTTGCATACGGAGAGTTACGGGCTATTGGGAATCCTGTCGCATTCAAAACATAGCTCATTCGAATAGGGCAGGCATTTTGAAAATAACCACCAGTTATATTTTTCCCAACGTTTCCACCAATAATGCTACCCACATCAGCGACGGAATGATTCACCTTCCTAAAAGCTAACCACGCTTCATTGAATGAAGGTCTGTTCATTTTGCTTACCCTCTAAAAATTCTGTGTAGGTCATTAATTCTCAACACGTATCTTCATGGACGCCGCTTTCTTCTGATTGTCAGAATTCACCTTGTAAAATGCTTTCACGCTCAAGCCAGGCCGCTGCGATTAGGGGTCAGGTAGCGAATCGCTACTGCCGCATCCGGAAAGCAGGAGCAGTACAAAAGGCATAGCTACCGCACATAACCGCCGAGTGGGGTTACGCCATTTATTCACTGTAAATTCCTTTAAAATCAAAACAATAAAACCAGCCAGACATAACATCTGGCCGGAAAAACAGCCGTTAAATTTCTTTGTTGGCCTTGAAGTCGTAGCCTGCGGTGATGGTGCCGCCGCTGCCGCCCTGCTGGTTCTGCACCACGTATTCCTGCTTCACGGTGCTGAAGGAGAGCTCCACCGTTTCACGGGAGGCGATTTCACCATCGTGGCTGCCGCTCGGGGAAACCACGGCGACAATCAGGTCGGTGAAGGTATACTTGAGGTACTCCAGCGGATTGCCGCCAGCCTTACGCATAACCAGAATGGCCTGCGGAATGTGCTTGCCGGAGGCGCAGTATTTGAACAGGTTCGGGCTGGCGCGGTCGATATAGTGATCAAAATCCAAGTTGGTGACGGAGACCTTACCGGAGCCGAGGCCGCTACCGGCGTGCATGGTGGATTCCTGATGAATATTCCAGCGCCAGCTCAGTACTTCAATTTCATTTTTGTGTTTGTCATCCATTGACTCGCCATCAATGCCGTCAATTTTCAAAAAAATGTCATAAGCCATTTTTATATCCTTATTAAGTTTTACTTAAAATAAACCTGATTTTATCTATATCTTTTTGTTTATAGATAAATCATTGCCGTACAGAATCCTTCTCCAATAACTTCAGGAGAACAGAGGACTGTATATTTTTCCGGTACCGATAATGTATTTAGTTATTTTATGAATTTGCATTATTTAATGCATATAAATAATGCTTCATAACTTCCGATAATAAAAACCATAACCTGTACTGAAATTTTCACGTCTCAAATCGCTAATTACAGATAAAAGATACAGACTGGTCTTCTGGCGATCCCTCAAAATTACGAGTCTTACAGCGAGTAGAAGAAGCAGGTATTGGTTGCGTCAACCATATCTGTTCATGACCATAAATACACGAAACCCAATAGCGATCGGTTTCTTTATCGCTACCACGTTCTGTTTCCCATACAGACCAATTTTCACCGTTTACTTTTTTAGTCTCTGGTTTGAGATCCATCAGGTTTTCAGGTTTACCCTGCGTTACCCCAATACTACTTAACCATAAACGCGACATATATCGGGGAGAAAGCTGCCACGCCGCTGGGACATCAGACTTCAGGCTCACAGCAGAAGACTGAGTATCAATAACAGCCGGGCAACTGACTTCCCAGGCTACAGCATATTGTGAAAAGAGCAGAACAATACCAGGTAACAGATGAAAAGTTGGGCTTATGGTCATAATATGTATTTCCTACTCAATGATATAAAAAGCTTCGGCATTGTTACTGGCATTCGGATATGTGTCATCATTACGTACCCCACCTTTACGAGACCGTGGGCGAGACGAAATTCTTTTCTTCATATCCCTCTTTATATTCTCTATCTTCTCTGACTTCACTCGCTTAAACATTCACAAAATATATATCAGGCATTGCCCTGCTTCACTGACGGCAGTTTTGTCACCAGGCGCAGCGATCCCGTCAGCCCTTCAAGCTGGAAATGCGGACGCAGGAAGAATTTCGCGTCGTAATAACCTGGATTGCCTTCGACCTCTTCCACCACTACTTCAGCGGCAGCCAGCGGACGACGGGCTTTAGTTTCTTGCGAGGAGTTCACCGGATCGGCGTCGACATAATTCATAATCCATTCATTTAGCCAGCGCTGCATATCCTCACGCTCTTTAAAGGAACCGATTTTGTCGCGGACGATACATTTGAGGAAGTGAGCGAAGCGCGAGCAGGCGAACAGGTACGGTAGACGGGCAGACAGGTTAGCGTTGGCCGTCGCGTCCGGATCGTAGTATTCCTGTGGTTTTTGCAGCGACTGTGCGCCGATAAAGGCGGCATAGTCTGAGTTTTTACGGTGGATCAACGGGATAAAACCGTTTTTCGCCAGTTCAGCCTCGCGGCGGTCAGAGATGGCGATTTCGGTCGGGCATTTCATGTCCACGCCGCCATCGTCAGTCGGGAAGGTATGGCAGGGAAGATTTTCCACCGCACCGCCTGATTCCACACCGCGAATCAACGTACACCAGCCGTAGTGTTTGAAGGAACGGTTGATGTTTACGCCCATCGCGTAGGCCGCGTTGCTCCAGACGTATTTGGTATGGTCAGAACCATCCGCATCTTCTTCAAAATCAAACTCGTCCACCGGGTTGGTTTTTGCGCCATACGGCAGGCGGGCAAGAAAACGCGGCATCGTCAGGCCAATATAACGGGAGTCTTCGCTAGCCCGCAGCGAGTTCCACGGCGCATATTCCAGGTTCTGGGTGACGATTTTGGTCAGGTCGCGGGGATTCGCCAGCTCCTGCCAGGAGTCCATTTGCAGTACCGAGGGGGAAGCCCCGGCAATAAACGGCGCATGGGCCGACGCGGCGACTTTGGCGATAGAGCCGAGCAGATCCACATCGGGCGGTGTATGGTCGAAGTAGTAATCCGCAATGATACAGCCATAAGGTTCGCCACCTAACTGGCCGTATTCGGCTTCATACAGTTTCTTGAACATCGGGCTTTGATCCCAGGCGATGCCCTTGTAACGCTTCATGTTGCGCCGCAATTCATCTTTTGACAGATTCATGAAGCGAATTTTCAGCTTTTCGTCGGTCTCGGTGTTGTAAACCAAATGCTCCATACCGCGCCAGGAGGATTCCAGCTTCTGCCAGTCGGGATGTTGCAGGATCAGTTTGATCTGTTCGGTCAGTTTAAAGTCGATCTGCGCAATAATAGCGCTGATGCTTTTATAGGCGTCATCGCTGACGGTGATCGTGTTCGCCAGCGCCTGTTGCGCCAGCGTCTGCACCGCGGCTTCCACGGCTTTTGCCGCCTGGGTAGTCTTGGGTCGGAAGGCCTGATTCAGCAACGCATCAAATTCACCGGATGCGGAGGCGGTATCCTGAGCAACCGCGTCGGTTGCCTGCATATTACTGTTTGCCATGAAAATTCCTTAAAAATTCGACGTTATTCCGCTGATTCATTATCCGCTGACACATCTTGCTGGGTAGCGGCCGATTTCGGCGCATTCGCCAGCGTTTTCAGCAGAGTCGGGTCCTGCAACAGTTTATTGACCAGATTTTCCGCCCCCGCCTTGCCATCCATGTAGGTCTGGAGGTTCGCCAGTTGAGTGCGGGCTTCCAGTAACTGGTTCAGGGCGTCCACCTTGCGGGCAATCTGTGCCGGCGAAAAGTCGTCCATATTTTCCAGCGTGATATCGACCATCAACTGACCTTCACCCGTCAGCGTATTCGGCACAGCGAACGCCACGCGCGGCGCAATGGCTTTCATGCGCTCATTGAAGTTATCAATATCAATATCGAGGAATTTGCGATCCGTCACCGGCGGCAGTTCTTCACGCGGTTTCCCGGCCAGATCGGCCAGCACCGCCATCACGAACGGCAGCTCGATTTTTTTCTCGGAACCGTAAATCTCTACGTCATATTCAATCTGCACGCGCGGCGCGCGGTTGCGCGCGATGAATTTCTGCGCGCTATTGTTGATAGCCATAATCCTTCATTTCCTTTTTAGTCAACTGGTTGCCGCAAGGGGAGCGGTATACCGGTACAGTTTTTAAAATCGCACTACGGACACTTCGAACGGCCGGTTTCAGCAAACGATCTCAAAAACAATCTGCTCATCACCATTAACGCCGATATCAATCTGCCTGATCGCGGCTTTTTCCGTCATGGCCTGCAACCAGTAGCGCGACAGTTGCGGCAGGATGTGCTGTTCGATGTAGCCAATCAGCAACCGCGCGCCCGTTTCATGCATTGGACAGCACGCCACAATATGTGCGACCAGTTCCTCGCTATACGTCAGCGTCACGCCGTGCTGTTCACCCATCCGCGCCACCAGCCGGTCAAGGTGCAGACGGGCAATCACGCCACGCGACGTTTCATCCAGCGGCAGGTAAGGGATCACCGTCACGCGGCCCAGAAATGCCGCCGGGAAATGCTTGCGCAATTCCGGCATTAGCGCCTCTTTAAGCCCCGTAGCATCGGGCATTAAGGCCGGATCTTCACACATCTGGCTGATGAGGTCGGAACCCACGTTGGTGGTGAGTAATAGCGTGGTGTTTTTGAAATCGACATGTGTTCCCTCACCGTCCTCCATCCCGCCCTTGTCAAACACCTGATAGAAGAGTTCATGGACGTCATGGTGCGCTTTTTCGATCTCGTCGAGCAGCACTACGCTCCAGGGGTGGCGACGCACCGCTTCCGTCAGCACACCACCCTCGCCATAGCCCACATAGCCGGGGGGCGCGCCTTTCAGCGTGGAAACGGTGTGAGCCTCCTGGAACTCGCTCATATTGATGGTAATCAGGTTCTGCTCACCGCCGTAGATAGCCTCCGCCAGCGCCAGCGCGGTTTCGGTTTTACCGACACCGGATGGCCCGGCCAGCATAAACACGCCCACCGGTTTGCGTGGATCGCCCAGTCCCGCCCTGGCGGTCTGAATACGTTCACCAATCTGCGCCAGCGCGCCGTCTTGCCCGGTAACGCGTTGCGCCAGTCGGGCAGGCAGTTCCAGCACCTGACTGGCCTCATCTTTCACCATGCGCCCGGCAGGAATACCGGTCCAGTCGGCGACAATCGCCGCGACCACCGCCGCGCTGACCTCCGGGAACACCACCGGCGCGTCGCCCTGCCACTCCCTTAGCGCCGTTTCGGCCTGTTGCAGCGTGGTTTTGTCATCAGCATCTGACTCTGCGAGACGCAGTTCCTGCAACGTATGTACCAGTTCCAGCTCCCGCTGCCAGCGGGATTCGGATGCAGTCAGTTCATCGTTGAGCGAGAAAATTCGCGCCGTCAGCGCATCGCGCCGCTCATCTGACTGAATCCCCATTTTTTCCTGCTTCTGCAACAGCGACCGTTCCATTTCCGCCGCTTTTAGCTGCTGGCGCAGGAACTGTACGCTGGCAGGCGGCGTGTGCAGCGTCAGCGCCACGCGGGCCGCGGCGGTATCCAGCAGGCTGATGGCCTTATCCGGCAACTGCCGGGCGGGAATGTAGCGGTGAGAAAGCTGTACCGCCGCACGTACCGCCTCATCCAGAATCAGAACGTTATGGTGTTTTTCCAGCGTATCCACCAGACCACGCACCATTTCCATTGCGGGGATCTCTTCCGGTTCGGCAATCTGCAACACCTGAAAACGACGGGTCAGCGCCGGATCTTTCTCAATATGGCGCTTGTATTCGCTCCAGGTGGTGGCGCCGATAGTCCGCAGGGTGCCGCGCGCCAGCGCCGGTTTCAGCAGGTTAGCGGCATCGCCCGTGCCGGATGCGCCGCCCGCGCCCACCAGAGTGTGAACTTCATCGACAAACAGAATAACTGGCTGCGGCGAGCGCCCGGCCTCTTCCAGTAACCCTTTCAGACGCGATTCAAACTCGCCTTTCATGCTGGCTCCGGCCAACAGAGCGCCAACGTCCAGCGCCAGCAGCCGTACTTCCCGCAGCGCGGGCGGCACTTCCCCCTGCGCAATCGCGAGGGCAAAACCTTCGACGACCGCCGTCTTTCCGACGCCTGCCTCACCAGTCAGTAGTGGATTATTCTGGCGACGGCGCAGCAGAATATCCGTCATGGTGCGGATTTCATGCTCACGCCCCGTCACCGGGTCGATTTTGCCGTCGCGCGCCTGTGCCGTCATGTCCTGACAGTATTTTGCCAGCGCGGATTTACCGTCCTGCCCGCCGTTGGGAATCGCCTGACTGCTTTCACCGGGAATGGCTGATGCCAGGCCGGAGCCGTCATAAGGGCGCTCCTGCGCTTCCGGCGATGTTTCGATCAACGAGGGCAGTATTTCCGTCAGTTCATCAACCGGAAGCGTGGCCAGCGGCGCGCAGATACTGCTCAGTACCCGACGCAGTTCTGGCGTGGTCAACAAGGCCAGCAGCAACCAGCCGCTGCGAATTTTGTTATCGCCGTAACGGACGCTCGCCAGCATCCAGGCCTTTTCAACGCTGAGATCGATATGGTGAGAAAAATCACTAATGGCGCTGGCCCCGGCGGGCAGCATATCCAGTTGCCGGAGTAACGCTTTCTCCACATCAGAAAGAGGGATCTGGTAATGCCGAAGAACGTGGAGAATATCGTTATCGGGCTGCTGTGTTAACTGGTGCAGCCAGTGAGTCAGCTCAACCCAGGGATTAGAGCGTAGTTTGCAAAATGCCGTTGCCGATTCCAGCGACCGGAATAGTGGGCCGGCCAGTTTTCCATACAACGCACTGCGTGAAACAGGAGTTTCCATGTGTTATGCCTTGTGACATAAAAATTCATAAAAATAATGCATCAATGCATATAAATATATAAACAATTCTTTATTGATAGCCTCGAAAAAATATCGAAACAAAACAATGATACAGATCAGGGACTAATTAGCAACTAAGCCGTTAATATTAAATAATCAATGAACAGCAAGATAAAAATCGCAATTGCAGAATTAAAAGAAATAATATTTCAAAAAAGACATCTATGCATACAACAATGCATTCACGACGAAAATAATAAAAAGGGTGTCATCAATAATGACTCCCTATGAATTTAGTTAAAATTATTTATGAATTAAAACTCCCTAAACGTTTCCTCCAGAAAAATAAATACATTTAAGGGACATAATGAAACAAGACATGTGGGAATTACGGAAAATACAGTCGCAGGGTATAACGGATAACGCACAGTATCCCGCAGGGACATACATCGTATTTACTGCCGCCGCCCCCTACATTCCGCTTTTTGAGCAACATGGGAAAGACGATATCGCGCTCAGTCTTGTTCGCCACGAAGAGGCGTGGTGGATTGTTAATCACTCGGATGAACTGTGCTGTGCCGTCAATGAGCAGGTGATGGAACCTCATCACCGTATGCGGCTGAATGATGGAGATACGATTGAATGGGGTCTGTCATCCTGGTGCCTTGCCCGCACCAATGATGAGTCCCGTCCCGATGTTTCGTTTCCTCAGTTGGTTCAGTCATCTGAATCCGTTGCTGAGTACCTGGATCTGGACTGGTTTAAACAACAACAGCTCAATCCGCAGAACCCGTTCGATATTATTCCCGTCCGGGAAACCGCGCCCTCTTACACCGGCCATGAAGCGGATAGCACGCTACACCAGCTTTACCAGGAATATCAGCAGGCATTGCGGCCCTCCGGGCAGGAAAAGCCCCTCCGTGCTAAACCGTTTCCCCGAAATGAAGACGCTGTCACCCAGGATTTGACGTCGTTATACGATAAAAAGGGCGACACCGACACGTTACAGGATATGGTGGCAGGCGCGCCCGGTATTGATGCCATTCTGGATACGCTGGACACGACCGGTGAGGGTGAAATGCACTGGCTGGCGATGGAATCAATGCCCGATATCCTGCAACTGCTCTCACCGGAACTGGCGGGGAAAACCGCACATAGCGAGATACTGCCCGATCTGACCCGCCGCGAGCATCGTATTATTGGCATCGACAGCCACTACCGAATCACTCCGACACAGAAAAATGGAAATACCGCCCATGAAAAAAACTGACACGCTTCCTGCTACCCTGTCCGCGCTGCTACAGGAATACTCTATTGCGGAGGGGATTCAGATGGCGGAGCAGCAGGTTCGGGAAAATCCGGCGAAAGCGCTCTGCCGCCACAGCCTGTTTCAGTTGCTGTGTGTGGCCGGAGACTGGTCGCGGGCGCTACACCAGCTTCAGCTATGCGCCAGGATGGAGGCCAATTATACCCAGGAGGCCCGGCTGTACCGGGAGCTGGTTCGCTGCGAAATGTTCCGCCACACCGTTTTTCAGGGTGAACAACGACCCGGTTTTCTTCTGCCGCAGCCCGTTTGGGTGGAGTCACTGCTGGCGGCACTCGCCTGTCATGACGATACCGGTGAGGTTGATAAACACCGTAATACCGCACTGGAAGCCATAACAGACACGGGCGGGCAGTGGAACGGCGGCGCATTTGACTGGGCGAGCGACAGCGATTCCCGCCTTGGCCCGGTACTTGAGCTGGTCACCGGCGGCGTGTATATCTGGCTGCCGTTTTCGCAAATACGCTCGCTGGAATCGCCGCAACCGGCGCGCCTGACCGATCTGCTGTGGAAACCCGTTAATATCACCCTGGTGAATGGCGATACGCACGGCGCCTGGCTCTTTACCCGTTACAGCGGTTCGGAAAGTGCATCTGACGCCCTGCGTCTGTGCCGGGAAACCGCCTGGCAGGACGGCCCCGGCGAAACCACCGTGCGGGCGCTGGGGCAGAAAGTGTGGCTGACCAGCCACGGCGATATCAGCCTGCTGGACATGGCCCATTGTACCTTTCATGCTCAGGAAAACGATGGCGCATGAGCACGTCTCGTTTTACACCCGCTAACCACCTGCTGCCCACCCTATTTGATCGGCTGTGTGACAATGCTCCGTATCAGAAAATTGACCGGGATATCAGCGTCACGCCGGTACAACTGAAGGAGATCATTCGCCGGGATCTCTCCTTTTTGCTCAATACCATTAGCCACGAGGGTGACATCGACGCCCGGCGCTATCCGCAGGCGGCGGCGTCAGTGCTCAACTATGGCCTGCCGCCGCTGGCGGGCAGCTTTATGTATGAGCATAAGTGGGACGATATCAGCGAGGCGATCCGGCGCGCCATTATCCGTTTCGAACCCCGGCTGAACGCCGCCACACTCAGGGTCACGCCATTGCTCGATAAAACCCGGCAGGGTAGCTATAACACGCTACAGTTTGAAATTCGCGGACAAATTCTGACGCAGCCGTATCCCACGGAGTTTCTGGTACGCAGCGCGCTGGATATGGAGCTGAGCCGCATTACGTTCTTTTAATACAGGGCATTATTCATGGATCCACGGCTACTGGAGTATTACAACCGCGAACTGAGCTACCTGCGGGAGACTGGTGCTGAGTTCGCCACCCTCCATCCCAAAATTGCCGCCCGACTGGGGATGCAGGGAACCGATATTGCCGACCCGTATGTGGAACGCATGATCGAGGCGTTCAGCTTTCTGAGCGCCCGCACTCAGCTAAAAATTGACGCCGAGTTTCCCCGCTTCACACAGCGGTTACTGGAAGTCGTCAGCCCCAATTACGTCACCCCCACGCCATCGATGGCAGTGGTAAAGCTGTATCCCGATACGCAGGAAGGCGACCTGGCGAAAGGGGTCACCGTGCCGCGCGATACCGCGTTCGTTTCCCCTATCCCGGAAGGCGAAAATACCGCCTGCCAGTTTCGCAGCAGCCAGGACGTCACGCTGTGGCCGCTGTCCATCGAGGAGGTACGCCTGACCGCCGCGCCGCCGGATATGCCCGCCCTGCACCGCTATCTGCCGCCTAATATTCATGTCGCTGGGGCATTGCGCATCACCCTGCGAACCTTCGGGGAACTGACTTTCAGCGAGCTGGCCGGTCCGGCACGGCTGCCCTTTTACCTCTGCGGCGAAGAACG
Source organism: Salmonella sp. SAL04202 (assembly GCF_046550775.1). NCBI lineage: Bacteria > Pseudomonadati > Pseudomonadota > Gammaproteobacteria > Enterobacterales > Enterobacteriaceae > Salmonella > Salmonella sp. SAL04202. The sequence goes on from NZ_JBGDXK010000010.1 coordinate 29,219, forward strand.
CATTGCGTCACACCTGTTTGAGCTGCTGCATACCAGCGCCGTCGCCACACTGGCCGGTGAACCCGGTCACTTTGACGGCGAACTGAATGTGAATCTTCAACACCCGGTGGCGCACGAAGGGCTGGAGCCAGGGCAGGGGCTGCTGCCGCTCGCCTGGAACGTGTTTCACGGCCATAATCTGCTGCATGAATTTTTCGCCTGTCCGGAACGGTTTTACTTCTTCACCCCGACCGGATTGTCTGCCGGGTTACAAAAGGTGCAGGGCAATGTGGCGGAAATTGTCATACTGCTTAACCGCCTGCCACCGGACTGGCTGATTCATCAGACGGACGCTGCACAGTTCAGCCTGTTCTGTACGCCGGTGATCAACCTGTTTCCCCGCACCACCACCCGGATTGAAGTCACTCACAGCGTGACGGAACAGCATCTGGTGGTGGATCGTACCCGTCCGCTGGATTACGAGGTGTTTTCTGTTCAGGAAGTCGAAGGCCTGGAAGCGGAAACCACACGGAAGATGATTTTTCGTCCGCTGTATCACACCCGTAATAATGACGAAGGCAACCACGGGCGTTATTTTTCACTGCGTCGTGAGCCGCGCCGCTCGTCAGAAAACGCCCGCCGCTATGGCACCCGAACCCCTTATACCGGCTCGGAAGTCTTCCTGTCGCTGGTTGATCAGCATGAAGCGCCCTACCCGGAAAATCTGCGCCATATCACCGTCACGGCAATGGTGACTAACCGCGATCTGCCCTGCCTTATTCCACGTAATGGCCGGGATGATCTGACCGTAGATGCGGCGATTCCGGTGGCGGGAGTGGGTCTTATCAGACCGCCGCGCCCGCCGCAGCCGCCGCTGGCTGAACGCGAAATGGCCTGGCGGCTGATCCGGCAGTTGTCGTTTAATTATCTGCCGCTGGCCGATCTGGATCACCGCACCGGCGGCCAGGCGCTGCGCGATCTGCTGAATCTGTTTATTCCGGCTCACGACAGCCCGCAGTCGCGCCAGGTGCGCAGCCTGATTGGCTGCAAAACCACCCCGGTGACCCGCCGCCTGCCCGGCTCCGGCCTGTTGGTCTATGGCCGGGGCGTCAGTTGCGAACTGACCGTGGACGAAGAGGGATTTTCCGGTATCAGTCCTTACCTGTTCGGTCTGGTGCTGGAACACTATATTGCCCGCCATGTTTCCATTAATACCTTCTCGCAGATGACGCTGCACTCGATGCAACGCGGGCATGTCATGACCTGGCCGGTCAGAACCGGGCAACGGGGGAGCGTATGACCGGCGCTCTCGACCAGGCGCAGAAAACCCCCTGGCGTTACGGATTCCTGAACCTGATGCGGCGCGTGGATGCCCAGCTCTGTGATACTCCGGCAGGCAGTATCTGGCAGCCACGGATGGAAAAATTCCGTCTGGGACAGACGCCGACGATGACCTTTGCGCCACGGGAAATCGCCCAGGTCAGCTGGCAGGATGGACGCCTGCACCTGAGCCTGTACAGCCTCGGACTATGGGGGCCAAACGGCCCGTTGCCGCTGCACTATACCGAGCTGGCACTAAACCGCTCAGAGAGCCGTCACGATCCGACGCTGGTTCATTTTTCCAATATTTTTCACCACCGCTGGCTGACGCAGTTCTGGCAGGCATGGCGCAGCGCCCAGTCCGCTGGTGGCGGGCTGGACAAACCGGAACACGACCGTTTTGCGTTTTATATCGCCAGTCTCAGCGGGCAGGATCTACGGGAAAGCGCCGAAAGCCCGCTGTCAGATCATGTTCGCCTGGCGGCCTCCGCCCATCTGGTACGCGAATCGCGCAATCCTGACGGGCTGGCCGCCACGCTGGCGCACTATTTCAGCGTACCTTTTGCGGTGAAAGAGTTCGCCCTGCACTGGATAACGGTGGCGAACGATGAAATCACCCGTCTGGGCACGCCCGCGCAGTCTTCGGTGCTGGGCAACGGGGCGCTTATCGGCCAGGCCGTACCGGATATGCAGTACAAATTCCGGCTAATTATCGGCCCGCTTACGCTGGAGGATTACCTGCGTTTTCTGCCCGGCGGCAACAATCTGCCCGTGCTGACAGAACTGGTGCGTACGTTCATCGGTTTTGAATATTGCTGGGAAATTGAGCTGCAGTTGAAGCCTCATGCCGCACCGCCTGCGGTGATCGGCGGCGCGCAGCGGCTTGGCTGGACGGCCTGGGCAGGTAAAGCCATGCATGACCGTCCGGTGACCGGCATGATTTTTGAACCTGAACACGGCTTAACCCACTGAGAGTAATGATATGGACATGTCCCTGACTAAACCGGTAAGCGCGGAACAACCCTGCGGCCCCGATCCGGAGTACGACCCGGAATACCTGCTGCTGTTCAGTCGCGCCGCCCCCCAGGCGGAGGCGCAATATGGTGATTTTGTCAGTACGCCGGAAGCCGTGAACTGGCCGGAAATTGAGCGTGATGCGCGCCGTCTGCTCACGCGCAGTAAGGATATCCGGGTGTTGATCCTGCTGCTGCGCAGTCGCATCCAGCAGGCTGGCGCACAGGGACTGGCGGAAATGCTCACACAACTGGCAGAACTGAGCGTAATCTGGTCCGATGCACTCCATCCACAGCTGCTTACCGGCGAAGGCGCATCCGCAGAATCTATTGAAGATGCGGCGCTGGCGCGCAGTAATGCCCTGGCGGCGCTGCTGGATCACGAAGGCGTGATGGCAGACATTCGCGGTATCACGCTGTCAAACAGCGCCGCCCTGCGCCTGCAGGTACGGGATGTCGAGCGCGCGTTATCCGCTCCCCGCCCGGCTGATGCGCTGGCCCCCGAATCCGTCCGCCAGCAACTGGCCGACCTCGAAGCCCGTGGGGCATTACCGCTGGCGGCGTTTCGCGAAGCGCAGGAAAGCGCAGAACGCCTGCAAGTGTGGGCGCGTGAGACATTAGGCGATCTGGCCCCAGATTTTTCACGCCTGCGGCAGTTGTTAGCGCTGCTGCCTGACGTGGTACAGACAACCACACCGGAAATCCCTCCGTCGCCAGCGCCAGTGCCAGACCCCGCAGGCACGGTTATGGATAATGCCATTCCGGCACGGGCAGAGAATGTGCCGCCTGTCAACGCGCCCCCCGGTATATCTATCCCACACAATGCTGAACCGGGGCCAATTCGCGATCGTAATGATGCGCTGGAACGCCTGCGGTGTATTCGTCGCTGGTTTGAGAGCAGTGAACCCAGCAGCCCAACCATCCCACTGTTACGCCAGGCTGAAAGACTGGTGGGAAAACGGTTCTCGGAGGTGATCAATGAGATCCCGGTGGAGTTGCTGGAGAAGTGGGATGCCCTGGAGTGATGATGCGCATGTCTGGCGGTTCTCCGTAATTATCTGAGTGACATCAACATTACGCAGTCTGCTACTGCGCTGAACATGTCCCGATCCCGGTTAAGCACCGCCATGAGGCCGCGCCTTAAATGTCAGTGGGATCAAAATAGCCATGACAGTGAAAGAAGTGGCGGTAATATCCTGTTCGTCATCCAGGCGTAGGCCCATTTGCATTAGATTCCACGATAGGCGGTGGAACTTCTTGAAGACGAAAAAAAAACCGTATCCCTTTTACAGTGATACGGTTTTTTTTACTTCACAGGATGTATAAAAACACCCTGAGATTTGTATCTGGCGGAACGGACGGGACTCGAACCCGCGACCCCCTGCGTGACAGGCAGGTATTCTAACCAACTGAACTACCGCTCCGTGATGTTCCCGCTGGGAACGAGGCGAATATTACGGTTTGCGGTGTCGCCCGTCAACGCTTTTTCTCACCTTTTGAATCAGTTGCTGCAAAAATCGCCCGAAGGATGATTTTTATAGCCTAAAAAGGAATAAATTACGCCCGCCAAAGGCAACTTCCGCCCTTTTTCTGCACCAGATCAAGCCGCGATTCATGCGCAGCCAGCTCTTCCTCAGAGGCAAAAACGACCCGTAACCGGCTGGCCTGGCGAACGATTCGCTGAATGGTCGCCTCACCTTGCTGCCGTTGCGTCTCTCCTTCCATCGCAAACGTCATGGACGTTTGTCCGCCCGTCATCGCCAGATACACTTCGGCAAGGATCTGGGCATCGAGCAATGCGCCGTGCAAAGTACGTTTGCTATTATCTATCTCATAACGCGAACACAGCGCATCAAGGCTGTTACGCTTGCCGGGGAACATTTTCCGCGCCAACGCCAGGCTATCGGTAACTTTGCAGAAAGTATTGGTTTTAGGAATATCGCGTTTAAGCAGACCAAACTCATAATCCATAAAGCCGATATCGAACGATGCGTTATGGATGACCAGCTCCGCGCCGCGGATATAATCGAGAAACTCATCGACCACATCAGCAAAAACCGGCTTATCCAGCAGAAACTCATCGGCAATACCGTGTACGCCAAACGCTTCCGGATCCACCAGCCGATCCGGCTTCAGGTAAACATGAAAATTGTTGCCGGTCAGACGACGGTTTATCACCTCAACCGCACCGATCTCAATAATCTTGTGACCTTCATAGTGCGCGCCTATCTGGTTCATACCGGTGGTTTCGGTATCGAGGACAATCTGTCGTGTAATTGCAGTGCTCATATCGGTCATTTATGTCAGACTTGCGTTTTGTTATCGATTTCAATTACAGGAAGTCTACCAGAGATGCTTAAACAGGTAGAAATTTTCACCGATGGCTCTTGCCTGGGGAATCCAGGGCCTGGTGGTTATGGCGCTATCTTACGCTATCGCGGTCATGAAAAAACGTTTAGTGAAGGTTACACGCTGACCACCAATAACCGTATGGAACTGATGGCGGCGATCGTCGCGCTTGAAGCGTTAAAAGAACATTGCGAAGTGACATTGAGCACCGACAGCCAATATGTGCGGCAAGGAATTACCCAATGGATTCATAACTGGAAGAAACGCGGCTGGAAAACTGCGGAAAAGAAACCCGTAAAAAATGTCGATCTGTGGAAACGTCTCGATGCTGCGTTAGGTCAGCATCAGATCAAATGGGTATGGGTCAAAGGCCATGCAGGCCATCCCGAAAACGAGCGTTGTGATGAACTGGCGCGCGCCGCGGCAATGAACCCCACGCAGGAAGATAGTGGCTACCAGACGGAGGCTTAGCCATCCGGTTTGCGATATTGCCGGGTGGCGCCAACGGTCTGGCGGATAGGGGTTTTACTTTTATTATGTCGCAGCGGATTAAGCGTAAGCGGGATGGTCCGCTTACGGGCCACAATAAGCTGTAAACAGCCCAGCGCCGGGATATGCGTATTTAAAAGCCGCCCTCCCTGCTTTTTCCAGGGTAAGACATGAAAACGGCTATAATGTAGCACTTCGAAATTGAGTAAAGACAGCCAGTCCAGTTGCCGCATAAGGGTAAACATCCGACTATTATAGGGCGGTGTTTTACGTAAAACGGGTACCAGTTTACGTAACCCCATCAAACTCAGCGGGTTAAATCCACTGATGACCAGCCAACCGTCATCAATCAATACGCGGTCGGCTTCCCGCAATAAACGGTGCGGGTCGGTACACCACGGCAAAGTATGCGCCAGCAGACAAACATCGACGGATTTATCTGCAAAAGGAAGGTGTAGCGGATCGGCCAGAACCTGCATCGGCGACCCCTGCGACGAAACATTCACCTGATGAGAGACCGCGCACGCTTCGGAATTGATTTCTGCGCTTAAATTACCGATTTTAAGCAAATGGAAACCATACATTTTTGCAAACCACGGATTGAGCTGCTGTTCCAGCGCCTCACGGTAGTAATTGCCCCAGGGCAACTCACCCCAACATCCGGGCGCAACGACAGTTTGAGAGAGCCTTGCCGGTTTCATCGCAACCTTCCGCTAATTATTTGAGAGGTAATATATGAATCTTAACAGTATTCCCGCGTTTCAGGACAATTACATCTGGGTGCTGACCAATGATGAAGGCCGCTGTGTGATTGTTGATCCCGGCGAAGCGGCCCCCGTCTTAAAGGCCATTGCTGAACATAAGTGGATGCCGGAGGCGATTTTTCTGACGCATCACCATCACGACCATGTTGGCGGAGTCAAAGAGCTGTTGCAACACTTCCCGCAAATGACGGTTTATGGACCGGCGGAAACGCAAGACAAGGGAGCAACCCATCTTGTTGGCGATGGCGATACTATTCGCGTTTTAGGCGAGAAATTTACTCTTTTTGCCACGCCGGGCCACACGTTAGGACACGTCTGTTACTTTAACCATCCTTACTTATTCTGCGGCGACACGCTGTTCTCTGGCGGCTGTGGTCGACTGTTTGAAGGCACGCCATCACAGATGTATCAGTCACTTATGAAAATTAATTCTCTGCCTGACGACACGCTCATTTGCTGCGCTCACGAATACACTTTAGCTAACATTAAGTTCGCATTGAGCATACTTCCGCACGATTCGTTCATAAATGAATATTATCGTAAAGTTAAAGAGTTACGTGTAAAAAAACAAATGACATTACCCGTTATTCTTAAAAATGAGCGTAAGATTAATCTTTTTTTAAGAACTGAAGATATTGATTTAATTAACGAAATAAACAAAGAAACAATATTGCAACAACCAGAAGCGCGTTTTGCATGGTTAAGGTCAAAGAAAGACACGTTCTGATAATTCTTACTTGTCATTCGCTAACTTCGCCGTTATGATCGGTCGTCTTTTAAGCAACTATTGACACACACATGAAGGCAAAAGCGATATTACTCGCCTCTGTCCTGCTTGTGGGGTGCCAGACGTCTCAGAACACTGGCAACGTCCAACAGCACGCACAGAGCCTTTCTGCAGCTGGTCAAGGGGAAGCAGGAAAGTTTACGAGTCAGGCACGATGGATGGACGACGGAACGTCTATCGCGCCAGATCAGGACTTGTGGGCTTTCATTGGCGACGAGCTAAAGATGGGAATTCCGGAAAACAGCCGGATTCGCGAACAGAAACAGAAGTATTTACGCAATAAGAGCTATCTCCACGATGTAACTTTACGGGCAGAGCCGTATATGTACTGGATAGCGGGGCAGGTTAAGAAACGTAACATGCCTATGGAGCTGGTACTACTACCCATAGTGGAGAGCGCTTTTGATCCTCACGCAACGTCTGGCGCCAATGCCGCAGGCATCTGGCAGATCATACCGAGCACAGGGCGCAATTATGGTTTAAAGCAGACCCGTAATTATGACGCGCGTCGCGATGTTGTAGCCTCTACGACCGCCGCGTTAGACATGATGCAGCGTCTGAACAAAATGTTTGACGGCGACTGGCTGTTAACCGTTGCAGCGTATAACAGCGGCGAAGGCCGTGTTATGCGGGCAATTAAAGCAAACAAAGCGCGTGGAAAACCGACGGATTTCTGGTCGCTTTCTTTGCCCAGAGAAACAAAACTCTACGTACCTAAGATGCTGGCATTGAGTGAAATTCTCAAAAACAGCAAACGCTATGGCGTACGTCTGCCAACAACAGATGAAAGCCGAGCGCTGGCACGAGTTCGTTTAAACAGTCCAGTTGAAATGGCCCAGGTTGCGGATATGGCGGGCATGTCTATCAGCAAGCTGAAGACGTTTAATGCCGGTGTAAAAGGGTCTACCTTAGGCGTAAGCGGTCCGCAATATGTTATGGTGCCCAAAAAGCATGCCGAGCAGTTGCGTGAGTCGCTGGCTTCCGGTGAGATTGACGCCGTTCAGTCCCAACTGATCGCCGACAATACGCCGTTGAATAGCCGTAGCTATAAGGTGCGCTCTGGCGATACGCTTTCCGGTATTGCTTCGCGGCTTGGCGTAAGCACGAAGGACTTGCAGCAGTGGAACAACCTGCGTGGTTCGCGCCTGAAAATCGGGCAAAGCCTGACCGTGGGCGCTGGCAGCAGCGCACAACGACTGGCAAACAATAGCGATAGCATTACCTATCGTGTCCGTAAAGGCGATTCGCTTTCCAGTATCGCCAGACGTCACGGGGTGAATATCAAAGATGTGATGCGCTGGAACCATGATACGGATAATCTACAACCGGGCGATCAGCTTACGTTGTTTGTGAAGGACAATAGCACGCCAGACTCCTGATATTGTCCGACGAAAAAGCCAAAAGGCGCCGCTTCCCCCGGCGCCTTTTAAATTGCTATACCGCTTTATGCGCTTCCAGCATGATAGTATCGCTGCTAAACGAGCCGTCATCCTGCAACTCAAAATAACGCTTCACCTCTACCGGGGCGCTCGCCTGATATAATCGAATCGCCTCAACCAACGGCGCTGGCGTACGCATCCGCGTTACCCATGAGCGAAACTCCAGAGATAAACGATCGGTTATCACGGTATTCGTTACCAGCATCGCGTTATTGACCATCGTCAGCCATTCGCCACTGGAATAGTTACGGACATGCGACGTGTCGCGTAACGCCTCCACCGTTTGCAGCCAGATATCGCGTACAGGATGTCCAGGCGACATGACATCCATGATAATCAGCACGCCGCCGGGTTTTAATACACGATAAACCTCACGCAATGCCTGACCAACGTCGTGCCAGTGATGCGCGGAATAGCGGCTAATCACCACCTCAAACGATGCATCTTCAAAGGGCAGTTTTTCGGCATAGCCCTGGCGGAGAGTAATATTACTTAAATGTCTTTCTTCCGCCGCTCCAGCGACAACCTCAAGCATGCTGGCGGATAAATCGTATGCCACGACCGAGTTGGCATGTTGCGCAGCGACAAAACTCGCGTGTCCAGCCCCACATCCCATATCCAGTACGTTCGCGTGGGAAAAATCAGACAGCCTTTGCGCCAGCCGCGCTAAGTCACGACCCGATGCGTGAACGGCGCTATGTAAATAGGCGTTCGCCTGTGAACCAAACTGCTTTTCAACATTGTCATGATGGGAATGCGTTGTCATGGTAGTGCCCTTCTGTTATGAGAAAAATAGAGGGCAGCACCCGCAGAGGCCTGCCCCACGGCAGACCTGACGCACCTTTATTGCTCAGGTTTGCCGGGACTGAATTCAACGAGTAGCGGATTGTGATCGGAAGCGCGCGTCACCAGTACGGAGGCTTCATTCACGTTTAACCCACGATAAAAAACAAAATCCAGCGGTCGTCCAAACGCACGACGGCGCTGATCGTCAGTGAAACGCACCTGGCGCAGCGACATCTCACGTGCAAAGCGGTACAACGCATTCATACGTGGACGGCTCCAGGCATTAAAATCACCCGCCATAATGACAGGGCCGCTATGGTGCGCAATCTGGTCGCCGATCGGAAGTAACTGCTTACTGTATACGTCCACGCCCAGACTAAAATTTACCGCATGAACATTTACTACCATTAATAAACGGGTATCCGGCAAGGGATATACCGTCACCAGGGCTGATTTCGCCAAACGTAAAATCGGTTCTCTTTCCCGTAAAGGGCAGCAGTAAACAGGATGGGCGGCAGAAAGCGTCATGACGCCAGACGGATGCTGAGGTAGTACAAAAGCGGGAACCTGGTCGGCGGCAAGATAGTTAGCGGTGGCAAACTGTACCAGTTCAGGCGTCGTCTGTGCCTCCTGCAACAGGACCAGATGCGCATCTTTGCCGTAGTTCTTCAGCACCGATAACCATTCGGCTCGCTGCTGCTTGAATATATTCCACACGAGGATACGGATCCGCTCTTCACTGCTTAGCGGTTCCCCGGCGGGCAATGCCTGGCCGATGCTCGCAAACGACCCTGGCGGCAAAATCCGCTCGGCGGGCTGTCCGGCAACATAGCGCATCGCATAGGTATTTTTTCGCACTTTTGACTTTCAAACCTCTGTAACGTCAACCAGTCCTCAACCGGACTGGTTCTTCTGTTATAGGGATTTTAGCACTCACTTTCAACGAACAATTGCAGTTTGTTTTGTAAGTAGGCGCTTACATCAATAATTTACTCCAGAGCAATGCGTACAGGTTTATCAAGACGTCCGCTGACACCCATCAGCAGGAAAGCCACCAGAACAATGAGGGCGCCAATCCACGGCGTCTGCGCCAAACCGTAATGCTCCACCGTTTGCCCGCCAATCACGGAGCCCAGCGCAATACCAATGTTAAACGCCGCAATGTTCAGACCTGACGCCACATCTACCGCATTAGGCGTGAATTGTTCCGCTTTCTGTACCACGTAGACCTGCAAACCCGGTACGTTACCGAAGGCAAAGACCCCCATCCCCAGAATGGTAGCCAGCGCGGCATACTGCGTGGAGGCCGTCACCTGGAAGACCATAAGCAGAACAAACAGCGCGGCGAAAATGAATTTCAGCGCCGGCACGGCGCCATGCTTATCCGCCAGTTTACCGCCCCAGATATTGCCGATAGCCACTGATACGCCATACCCCAGTAAGATCCAGCTTACCGCTGCCGGGGAGAATCCCGCCAGATCCTGCATCATTGGCGCCAGGAAGGTGAATGCCGTGAATACCCCGCCGTAGCCCAGCGCCGTAACGGCGTAAATCAGCAACAGACGAGGATGAGTCAGTACTTTCACCTGGTCACGAATGCTGGCGGCCGCCCGACCGGGAATGTTGGCCGGGATCAGCAGTTGACTGCTCATCAGCGCAATCACGCCTAACAGTGATACCGCAAGGAAGGTCTCACGCCAGCCAAAATGCTGACCGATAAATGTTCCCAGCGGCACGCCCGTGACCAGAGCTACCGTTAAACCACCAAACATAATAGCGATCGCAGAAGCCGCTTTCTCTTTTGGCACCAGACTTGTCGCGATGGTAGATCCAATCGAGAAGAACACGCCGTGCGCCAGGCCCGTCAGCAGACGGGCGACGATTAATGTCATATAGCCCGGTGCCTGCCATGCCAGCAAATTCCCCGCCGTAAACAAGACCATCAGCGCGACCAGTAACTGTTTACGCGGCAGGCGTCCGGTCAGCGCGGTTAGCACCGGCGCGCCAATAGCCACACCCAGCGCATAGATTGAAACCAGCATTCCGGCGGAAGGTAACGAGATAGCCAGTTGTTGAGCAATGGTCGGCACCAGGCCGACAATCACAAACTCAGTCGTACCGATAGCGAAAGCACTTATTGTCAGTGCAAATAAAGCGAGAGGCATACATAACTCCATAACAGCAGTAATCAGATGACACGCAGTATGCCTGGATGTTTTAATGACAAAAATAGCCAAAATATCAATTTAATTTTGCTTCAGGAGCAAAGATGAAAGCCACCTCCGAAGAACTTGCAATTTTTGTCGCTGTCGTGGAAAGCGGCAGCTTCAGCCGGGCGGCAGAGCAGCTTGGACAGGCCAATTCCGCTGTCAGCCGGGCAGTTAAAAAGCTGGAGATGAAGCTCGGCGTCAGTCTGCTTAATCGTACGACCCGACAGCTGAGCCTGACTGAAGAAGGAGAGCGATACTTCAGGCGCGTGCAGCAGATACTGCAAGAAATGGCCGCCGCAGAAACGGAAATCATGGAGTCGCGTAATACCCCGCGCGGCTTACTGCGTATCGATGCGGCAACGCCGGTAATGCTGCATTTCCTGATGCCGCTGATTAAACCTTTTCGTGAACGGTATCCTGAAATAACGTTGTCTCTTGTCTCCTCAGAAACGTTCATCAATCTTATTGAACGAAAAGTGGATGTTGCGATACGCGCAGGCACGTTGACAGATTCAAGTCTGCGCGCGCGCCCGTTATTTACCAGCTATCGCAAGATTATCGCTTCACCTGACTATATTGCCCGCTTTGGCAAGCCTGAGAGCGTTGAAGAGTTAAAACGGCATCTGTGCCTGGGGTTCTCAGAACCTGTTTCGCTCAATACCTGGCCGATTGCCTGTAGCGACGGGCAGCTCCATGAGATCGAATGTGGGATTTCTTCCAACAGCGGAGAAACGTTAAAACAGCTTTGCCTGAACGGTAACGGCATTGCATGTCTTTCAGATTATATGATTGATAAAGAGATCGCACGGGGAGAACTGGTGGAACTGCTGGCCGATAAACGTCTGCCGGTAGAAATGCCTTTCAGCGCCGTTTACTACAGCGATCGCGCCGTCAGCACACGCATTCGGGCATTTATCGACTTTTTGAGCGAATATATAAGAACAGCCCCCGCAGGAGCTGTGAAAGAGGGTTAAAGGTACAAAGGATCGGGTAATTAATCCCAGGCAGGGGCCAGACCTTCCGGGCTAACCAGACGATCGTTGCAGTCCAGTGCCGCGATCGCATTTTTATCTTCGACATCCAGATGCAGTTCCAGTGCCAGCAGGTTGCTTGCCAGGTTTTCACGCCTGGTGGATGAAGGGATCACGGAGTAACCTTCCCCCATTGCCCATGCCAGAATAACCTGCGCCGGGGTCGCATTATGTTTAGCCGCAATGCGTGCAACCACTTCATCTTTCAGCGCTTTACCGTATGCCAGCGTCATGTAAGAGGTGATATGGATACCGTGCGCTTTCGCCCAGTCAACCACCTTACGATTCTGCAGATACGGAGATAGCTCAATCTGGTTGGTGGCGATATGGTCTGCGCCCACCGCGGCAATAGCCTTTTCCATCAACGGAATGGTGAAGTTTGAGATGCCAATTTCGCGAGTCAGCCCTTGTTTTTTAGCTTCCAGCAATGCCAGCATAAATTCTTCGACAGACACGGCATCACCCGGAGATGGCCAGTGGATCAGCGTCAGATCGACATAATCGGTACGCAGTTTTTTCAGGCTCTCTTTCAGGCTTGGGATTAGCTTGTCTTTGCTAAGGTTTTCAATCCAGATCTTGGTGGTGATGTACAGCTCGCTACGCGGTACGCCGCTCTCAGCAATCGCCTGTCCAACAGCCGCTTCATTATCATAGATTTGCGCAGTGTCGACAGCACGGTAGCCCAGTTCAAGCGCCGTTTTAACAGAAGCGATAACCACGTCGTCTTTCAGGCGAAAAGTACCTAAACCGAATGCAGGGATAGTCATAGAATTCCTCTTTTTAATCACTATGTTCGTTAACTGAGGGAATTATGACCTTCAGCGCTTTGCAGAAGAAGAGCGAGAAATGCAGAGGATTTTTGCGAATTGAGCAATAATTAAATGACATGCAAAGAAAAAGCCCTGAGCTAATGCTCAGGGCTCTTAATAAGTGGCGGAACGGACGGGACTCGAACCCGCGACCCCCTGCGTGACAGGCAGGTATTCTAACCAACTGAACTACCGCTC
>NZ_JBGDXK010000011.1:0-32382 GCF_046550775.1 Salmonella sp. SAL04202
GAACTGCCGGAAGGCGTAGAGATGGTAATGCCGGGCGACAACATCAAAATGGTTGTTACCCTGATCCACCCGATCGCAATGGACGACGGTCTGCGTTTCGCAATCCGTGAAGGCGGCCGTACCGTTGGCGCGGGCGTTGTTGCTAAAGTTCTCGGCTAATCGCTGATAACATTTGACGCAATGCGCAATAAAAGGGCATCATTTGATGCCCTTTTTGCACGCTTTCACACCAGAACCTGGCTCATCAGTGATTTTATTTGTCATAATCATTGCTGAGACAGGCTCTGTAGAGGGCGTATAATCCGAAAGGCGAATAAGCGTTTCGATTTGGATTGCCTCGCGATTGCGGGGTGAAAATGTTTGTAGAATACTTCTGACAGGTTGGTTTATGAGTGCGAATACCGAAGCTCAAGGGAGCGGGCGCGGCCTGGAAGCGATGAAGTGGATAGTTGTTGCCATATTGCTGATCGTCGCAATCGTCGGCAACTACCTCTATCGCGACATGATGCTGCCGCTGCGTGCGCTGGCCGTAGTAATTCTGATTGCTGCAGCGGGTGGTGTCGCGCTGTTGACGACAAAAGGTAAAGCAACCGTTGCTTTTGCCCGTGAAGCGAGAACCGAAGTCCGTAAGGTCATTTGGCCGACTCGCCAGGAAACGCTGCACACCACGCTGATCGTCGCTGCGGTTACCGCAGTTATGTCACTGATCCTGTGGGGACTGGATGGTATTCTGGTTCGCCTGGTATCCTTTATCACTGGCCTGAGGTTCTGAGATGTCTGAAGCACCTAAAAAGCGCTGGTACGTCGTTCAGGCGTTTTCCGGTTTTGAAGGCCGCGTAGCCACATCGCTGCGCGAGCATATCAAATTACACAATATGGAAGAGCTGTTTGGCGAAGTCATGGTGCCGACTGAAGAAGTCGTTGAGATCCGTGGCGGCCAGCGTCGCAAAAGCGAACGCAAATTCTTCCCGGGTTACGTTCTGGTCCAGATGGTCATGAACGACGCAAGCTGGCACCTGGTGCGTAGCGTGCCGCGTGTGATGGGTTTTATCGGCGGTACCTCTGACCGTCCGGCGCCGATCAGCGACAAAGAAGTCGATGCGATCATGAACCGCCTGCAGCAGGTTGGCGATAAGCCGCGGCCGAAAACTCTGTTTGAACCGGGTGAAATGGTTCGTGTTAACGACGGTCCGTTCGCAGACTTTAACGGCGTTGTCGAAGAAGTCGATTATGAGAAGTCTCGCCTGAAAGTGTCTGTTTCTATCTTCGGTCGTGCGACCCCGGTAGAGCTGGACTTCAGCCAGGTTGAGAAAGCGTAAGGCTGCGATCAAAAAAGCAGCGATCTAATCGTTGCATAGGGCGCGAAATTGACATACAATTTCGCGCCTTTTGTTTTTATGGGCCTTATGCCCATAAAGCGATATTTATCACGGGGAGCTTCTTTGAAGCGATACTACCCAATTCGAGGAATTTAGAATGGCTAAGAAAGTACAAGCCTACGTTAAGCTGCAGGTTGCAGCTGGTATGGCGAACCCGAGTCCGCCGGTTGGTCCAGCACTGGGTCAGCAGGGTGTGAACATCATGGAATTCTGCAAAGCGTTCAACGCAAAAACGGATTCCATCGAAAAAGGTCTGCCGATTCCGGTTGTTATTACCGTTTACGCTGACCGTTCTTTCACCTTCGTTACCAAAACGCCTCCGGCAGCTGTTCTGCTGAAAAAAGCGGCTGGTATCAAGTCTGGTTCCGGCAAGCCGAACAAAGACAAAGTAGGTAAAATTTCCCGCGCTCAGCTGCAGGAAATCGCGCAGACCAAAGCTGCCGACATGACCGGTGCCGACATTGAAGCGATGACTCGCTCCATCGAAGGTACTGCACGTTCCATGGGCCTGGTAGTGGAGGACTAAGAAATGGCTAAACTGACCAAGCGTATGCGCGTGATCCGTGAAAAAGTTGATGCGACCAAACAGTACGACATCAACGAAGCTATTGCCCTGCTGAAAGAGCTGGCCACTGCTAAATTCAACGAAAGCGTTGACGTTGCCGTTAACCTCGGCATCGATGCTCGTAAATCTGACCAGAACGTTCGTGGCGCGACTGTACTGCCGCACGGTACTGGCCGTTCTGTTCGCGTTGCCGTATTTACCCAGGGCCCGAACGCTGAAGCAGCTAAAGCTGCTGGCGCTGAGCTGGTAGGTATGGAAGATCTGGCTGACCAGATCAAGAAAGGCGAAATGAACTTCGACGTTGTTATCGCATCCCCGGATGCAATGCGCGTTGTTGGCCAGCTGGGCCAGGTTCTGGGTCCGCGCGGCCTGATGCCAAACCCGAAAGTCGGTACCGTAACTCCGAACGTTGCTGAAGCGGTTAAGAACGCTAAAGCAGGTCAGGTTCGTTACCGTAACGACAAAAACGGCATCATCCACACCACCATCGGTAAAGTGGACTTTGACGCTGACAAACTGAAAGAAAACCTGGAAGCTCTGCTGGTTGCGCTGAAAAAAGCAAAACCGAGCCAGGCGAAAGGCGTGTACATCAAGAAAGTTAGCATCTCCACCACCATGGGTGCTGGCGTTGCCGTTGATCAGGCTGGTCTGAGCGCATCTGCGAACTAAGATTAGTCTTTACGTGGGCGGTGATTTTGTCTACAATCTTACCCCCACGATTCTGTTGAAATATAACAGAGCACTATGCGAGTCATTTGAATTGCAGCAAGGCAGCAAGTGAGTGAATCGCCAGGAGCATAGTTAACTATGTGACTGGTGTGAACGAGCGCAGCTAACACAGCTGCGGTTCAAAGGACGAAGTCATAGAAAGAATTTGTTCGTTGGAGCCTGGCCTATCCAGGCCTCCGTCGAAGACCGCAGGCGTCTCGCAAGAGGCTTAATCCCCTGCGTAGACGGTGACAGAACGCTAAGATTATTTTTGATACTCTGGCTTGTTTCTGCTCACCGTATTAAGACGCTCTTCTCGTTGAGATGAGTGAAGTGAGTTCCGGAACATGAGTTCCGGCAAACATCCAGGAGCAAAGCTAATGGCTTTAAATCTTCAAGACAAACAAGCGATTGTTGCTGAAGTCAGCGAAGTAGCCAAAGGCGCGCTGTCTGCAGTAGTTGCGGATTCCCGTGGCGTAACTGTAGATAAAATGACTGAACTGCGTAAAGCAGGTCGTGAAGCTGGCGTATACATGCGTGTTGTTCGTAACACCCTGCTGCGTCGCGTCGTTGAAGGTACTCAGTTCGAGTGCCTGAAAGACACGTTTGTTGGTCCGACCCTGATTGCATACTCTATGGAACACCCGGGCGCTGCTGCTCGTCTGTTCAAAGAGTTCGCGAAAGCGAATGCAAAATTTGAGGTCAAAGCTGCAGCCTTTGAAGGTGAGCTGATCCCGGCGTCTCAGATCGACCGCCTGGCAACTCTGCCGACCTACGAAGAAGCAATTGCACGCCTGATGGCAACCATGAAAGAAGCTTCGGCTGGCAAACTGGTTCGCACACTGGCTGCTGTACGCGATGCAAAAGAAGCTGCGTAATCGCAGTTGTCTTTATCAAGCATTTGCTTACGTATAAACTTATTCTGATATTCAGGAACAATTTAAATGTCTATCACTAAAGATCAAATCATTGAAGCAGTATCCGCTATGTCCGTAATGGACGTTGTAGAACTGATTTCTGCAATGGAAGAAAAATTCGGTGTTTCCGCTGCTGCTGCTGTAGCTGTAGCTGCTGGCCCGGCTGAAGCTGCTGAAGAAAAAACTGAATTCGACGTAATTCTGAAAGCTGCTGGCGCTAACAAAGTTGCTGTTATCAAAGCAGTACGTGGCGCAACTGGCCTGGGTCTGAAAGAAGCTAAAGACCTGGTAGAATCTGCTCCGGCCGCTCTGAAAGAAGGCGTGAGCAAAGATGACGCTGAAGCACTGAAAAAATCTCTGGAAGAAGCTGGCGCTGAAGTTGAAGTTAAATAAGCCAACCCTTCCGGTTGCAGCCTGAGAAATCAGGCTGATGGCTGGTGACTTTTTAGTCACCAGCCTTTTTGCGCTGTAAGGCGCCAGTAGCGTTTCACACTGTTTGACTACTGCTGTGCCTTTCAATGCTTGTTTCTATCGACGACTTAATATACTGCGACAGAGCGTACGTTCTGTGTAAATCGCAATGAAATGGTTTAAGCGTGATAGCAACAGGCATTGCGGAAAGTATCCATTTTCCGGTCAACAAAATAGTGTTGCACAAACTGTCCCCCGCAGGACAGATGGGTCGACTTGTCAGCGAGCTGAGGAACCCTATGGTTTACTCCTATACCGAGAAAAAACGTATTCGTAAGGATTTTGGTAAACGTCCACAAGTTCTGGATGTACCTTATCTCCTTTCTATCCAGCTTGACTCGTTTCAGAAGTTTATCGAGCAAGATCCTGAAGGGCAGTACGGCCTGGAAGCAGCCTTCCGTTCCGTGTTCCCGATTCAGAGCTACAGCGGTAATTCCGAGCTGCAGTACGTCAGCTACCGCCTTGGCGAACCGGTGTTTGACGTTCAGGAATGTCAGATCCGTGGCGTGACCTATTCCGCACCGCTGCGCGTAAAACTGCGTCTGGTGATCTACGAGCGCGAAGCGCCGGAAGGCACCGTTAAAGACATTAAAGAACAAGAAGTCTACATGGGCGAAATCCCGCTCATGACCGACAACGGTACCTTTGTTATCAACGGTACTGAGCGTGTTATCGTTTCTCAGCTGCACCGTAGTCCGGGCGTCTTCTTTGACTCCGACAAAGGTAAAACCCACTCTTCGGGTAAAGTGCTGTATAACGCGCGCATCATTCCTTACCGTGGTTCCTGGCTGGACTTCGAATTCGATCCGAAGGACAACCTGTTCGTGCGTATCGACCGTCGCCGTAAACTGCCTGCGACCATCATCCTGCGTGCGCTGAACTACACCACTGAGCAGATCCTTGACCTGTTCTTTGAGAAAGTCGTCTTCGAAATTCGCGACAACAAGCTGCAGATGGAGCTGATTCCAGAACGTCTGCGTGGCGAAACCGCGTCGTTCGATATCGAAGCTAACGGCAAAGTGTACGTTGAAAAAGGCCGTCGCATTACCGCGCGTCACATCCGTCAGCTGGAAAAAGACGATATCAAGCATATCGAAGTTCCGGTTGAGTACATCGCAGGTAAAGTCGTCTCTAAAGACTACGTTGACGAATCCACTGGCGAGCTGATCTGCGCGGCGAACATGGAGCTGAGCCTGGATCTGCTGGCTAAGCTGAGCCAGTCCGGCCACAAACGTATCGAAACGCTGTTTACCAACGATCTGGACCACGGCCCGTACATTTCTGAAACGGTACGCGTCGACCCAACTAACGATCGTCTGAGCGCGCTGGTAGAAATCTACCGCATGATGCGCCCTGGTGAGCCGCCGACTCGTGAAGCGGCTGAAAGCCTGTTTGAGAACCTGTTCTTCTCCGAAGACCGCTATGACCTGTCTGCGGTGGGTCGTATGAAGTTCAACCGTTCTCTGCTGCGCGACGAAATCGAAGGTTCCGGTATCCTGAGCAAAGACGACATCATTGATGTCATGAAGAAGCTCATCGATATCCGTAACGGTAAAGGCGAAGTGGATGATATCGACCACCTCGGCAACCGTCGTATCCGTTCCGTCGGCGAAATGGCGGAAAACCAGTTCCGCGTTGGCCTGGTGCGTGTAGAGCGTGCGGTGAAAGAGCGTCTGTCTCTGGGCGATCTGGATACCCTGATGCCTCAGGATATGATCAACGCCAAGCCGATTTCCGCCGCAGTGAAAGAGTTCTTTGGTTCCAGCCAGCTGTCTCAGTTTATGGACCAGAACAACCCGCTGTCTGAGATTACGCACAAACGTCGTATCTCCGCACTCGGCCCAGGCGGTCTGACCCGCGAACGCGCAGGCTTCGAAGTTCGAGACGTACACCCGACTCACTACGGTCGCGTATGTCCTATCGAAACGCCGGAAGGTCCGAACATCGGTCTGATCAACTCCCTGTCCGTGTACGCACAGACTAACGAATATGGCTTCCTTGAGACGCCGTACCGTCGTGTGGTTGATGGCGTGGTTACTGACGAAATTCATTACCTGTCTGCTATCGAAGAAGGCAACTACGTTATTGCTCAGGCGAACTCCAACCTGGATGACGAAGGCCACTTTGTAGAAGATCTGGTGACCTGCCGTAGCAAAGGCGAATCCAGCTTGTTCAGCCGCGACCAGGTTGACTACATGGACGTTTCCACCCAGCAGGTGGTCTCCGTCGGTGCGTCCCTGATCCCGTTCCTGGAACACGATGACGCCAACCGTGCATTGATGGGTGCGAACATGCAACGTCAGGCGGTTCCGACTCTGCGCGCTGACAAGCCGCTGGTGGGTACCGGTATGGAACGTGCTGTCGCCGTCGACTCCGGTGTTACTGCAGTAGCTAAACGTGGCGGTACTGTTCAGTACGTGGATGCGTCCCGTATCGTTATCAAAGTTAACGAAGACGAGATGTACCCGGGCGAAGCGGGTATCGACATCTATAACCTGACCAAATACACCCGCTCTAACCAGAACACCTGTATCAACCAGATGCCATGTGTGTCTCTGGGCGAGCCGGTTGAACGCGGCGACGTGCTGGCAGACGGTCCGTCCACCGACCTCGGTGAACTGGCGCTCGGTCAGAACATGCGCGTGGCGTTCATGCCGTGGAACGGCTACAACTTCGAAGACTCCATCCTCGTTTCCGAGCGTGTTGTCCAGGAAGACCGTTTCACCACCATCCACATTCAGGAACTGGCGTGCGTGTCCCGTGACACCAAGCTGGGGCCGGAAGAGATCACCGCTGATATCCCGAACGTGGGTGAAGCTGCGCTCTCCAAACTGGATGAATCCGGTATCGTTTACATCGGCGCGGAAGTGACCGGCGGCGACATTCTGGTCGGTAAGGTGACGCCGAAAGGTGAAACCCAGCTGACGCCGGAAGAGAAACTGCTGCGTGCGATCTTCGGTGAGAAAGCGTCTGACGTTAAAGACTCTTCTCTGCGCGTACCTAACGGTGTCTCCGGTACGGTTATCGACGTTCAGGTCTTTACTCGCGATGGCGTAGAAAAAGACAAACGTGCTCTGGAAATCGAAGAGATGCAGCTCAAGCAGGCGAAAAAAGACCTGTCTGAAGAACTGCAGATCCTCGAAGCGGGCCTGTTTAGCCGTATCCGTGCGGTGTTGGTGTCCGGCGGCGTTGAAGCTGAGAAGCTCGACAAACTGCCGCGCGACCGCTGGCTGGAACTCGGTCTGACCGACGAAGAGAAACAAAATCAGCTGGAACAACTGGCTGAGCAGTATGACGAACTGAAACACGAGTTCGAGAAAAAACTTGAAGCGAAGCGCCGTAAAATCACCCAGGGCGACGATCTGGCGCCGGGCGTGCTGAAGATCGTGAAGGTCTATCTGGCCGTTAAACGCCGTATCCAGCCGGGTGATAAGATGGCAGGTCGTCACGGTAACAAGGGTGTTATCTCTAAGATCAACCCGATCGAAGACATGCCTTACGATGAAAACGGCACGCCGGTAGACATCGTACTGAACCCGCTGGGCGTACCGTCTCGTATGAACATCGGTCAGATTCTGGAAACCCACCTGGGTATGGCTGCGAAAGGTATTGGCGACAAGATTAACGCCATGCTGAAACAGCAGCAGGAAGTCGCCAAACTGCGCGAATTCATCCAGCGTGCCTACGATCTGGGCGCCGACGTTCGTCAGAAAGTCGACCTGAGCACCTTCAGCGATGATGAAGTGCTGCGTCTGGCAGAAAACCTGCGCAAAGGTATGCCGATTGCCACACCAGTGTTCGACGGTGCGAAAGAAGCGGAAATCAAAGAGCTGCTGAAACTGGGCGACCTGCCGACCTCCGGTCAGATCACCCTGTTCGATGGCCGTACGGGTGAACAGTTCGAACGTCCGGTAACCGTCGGTTACATGTACATGCTGAAACTGAACCACCTGGTTGATGACAAGATGCATGCGCGTTCTACCGGTTCTTACAGCCTGGTTACTCAGCAGCCGCTGGGTGGTAAGGCGCAGTTCGGTGGTCAGCGCTTCGGGGAGATGGAAGTGTGGGCGCTGGAAGCTTACGGCGCCGCCTACACCCTGCAGGAAATGCTCACCGTTAAGTCTGATGACGTGAACGGTCGTACCAAGATGTATAAGAACATCGTGGACGGCAACCATCAGATGGAACCGGGTATGCCGGAATCCTTCAACGTTCTGTTGAAAGAGATCCGCTCGCTGGGCATCAACATCGAACTGGAAGACGAGTAATTCTCGCTCAAACAGGTCACTGGTGTCGGGGTAAAACCCGACACCAGATTGTGCTAACTCCGACGGGAGCAAATCCGTGAAAGATTTATTAAAGTTTCTGAAAGCGCAGACTAAAACCGAAGAGTTTGATGCGATCAAAATTGCTCTGGCTTCGCCAGACATGATCCGTTCATGGTCTTTCGGTGAAGTTAAAAAGCCGGAAACCATCAACTACCGTACGTTCAAACCTGAGCGTGACGGCCTTTTCTGCGCCCGTATCTTTGGGCCGGTAAAAGACTACGAGTGCCTGTGCGGTAAATACAAGCGCCTGAAACACCGTGGTGTTATTTGTGAGAAGTGCGGCGTTGAAGTGACCCAGACCAAAGTACGCCGTGAGCGTATGGGCCACATCGAGCTGGCGTCCCCGACTGCTCACATCTGGTTCCTGAAATCGCTGCCGTCCCGTATCGGTCTGCTGCTTGATATGCCGTTGCGCGATATCGAACGCGTACTGTACTTCGAATCTTATGTGGTTATCGAAGGCGGTATGACCAACCTGGAACGTCAACAGATCCTGACTGAAGAGCAGTATCTGGACGCGCTGGAAGAGTTCGGTGACGAATTCGACGCGAAGATGGGGGCGGAAGCTATCCAGGCCCTGCTGAAGAGCATGGATCTGGAGCAAGAGTGTGAAACTCTGCGCGAAGAGCTGAACGAAACCAACTCCGAAACCAAGCGTAAAAAGCTGACCAAGCGTATCAAGCTGCTGGAAGCCTTCGTACAGTCTGGCAACAAGCCAGAGTGGATGATCCTGACCGTTCTGCCGGTTCTGCCGCCAGATCTGCGTCCGCTGGTTCCGCTGGATGGTGGTCGTTTCGCGACTTCTGACCTGAACGATCTGTATCGTCGCGTCATTAACCGTAACAACCGTCTGAAGCGTCTGCTGGATCTGGCTGCGCCGGACATCATCGTACGCAACGAAAAACGTATGCTGCAGGAAGCGGTTGACGCCCTGTTGGATAACGGTCGTCGCGGTCGTGCGATCACCGGTTCTAACAAGCGTCCTCTGAAATCTTTGGCCGACATGATCAAAGGTAAGCAGGGTCGTTTCCGTCAGAACCTGCTCGGTAAGCGTGTTGACTACTCCGGTCGTTCTGTAATCACCGTAGGTCCATACCTGCGTCTGCACCAGTGCGGTCTGCCGAAGAAAATGGCGCTGGAGCTGTTCAAACCGTTCATCTACGGCAAGCTGGAACTGCGTGGCCTGGCCACCACCATCAAAGCCGCGAAGAAAATGGTTGAGCGCGAAGAAGCTGTCGTTTGGGATATCCTGGACGAAGTTATCCGCGAACACCCGGTACTGCTGAACCGTGCGCCGACTCTGCACCGTCTGGGTATCCAGGCATTTGAACCGGTACTGATCGAAGGTAAAGCTATCCAGCTGCACCCGCTGGTGTGTGCGGCCTATAACGCCGACTTCGATGGTGACCAGATGGCTGTTCACGTACCGCTGACGCTGGAAGCCCAGCTTGAAGCGCGTGCGCTGATGATGTCTACCAACAACATCCTGTCTCCGGCGAACGGCGAACCTATCATCGTTCCGTCTCAGGACGTGGTACTGGGTCTGTACTACATGACCCGTGACTGTGTTAACGCCAAAGGCGAAGGCATGGTGCTGACTGGCCCGAAAGAAGCTGAGCGTATCTATCGCGCAGGTCTGGCCTCTCTGCATGCGCGCGTTAAAGTGCGTATCACTGAATATGAAAAAGATGAAAACGGCGAATTCGTTGCGCACACCAGCCTGAAAGACACGACCGTTGGTCGCGCCATTCTGTGGATGATCGTACCGAAAGGTCTGCCTTTCTCCATCGTCAACCAGGCGCTGGGCAAGAAAGCGATCTCCAAAATGCTGAACACTTGCTACCGTATTCTGGGCCTGAAACCGACCGTTATTTTTGCGGACCAGACGATGTACACCGGCTTTGCTTATGCAGCGCGTTCAGGTGCGTCCGTTGGTATTGATGACATGGTCATCCCGGAGAAAAAACACGAGATCATCTCTGAAGCGGAAGCCGAAGTTGCTGAGATCCAGGAGCAGTTCCAGTCTGGTCTGGTAACCGCTGGCGAACGCTATAACAAAGTTATCGATATCTGGGCTGCGGCGAACGATCGTGTATCCAAAGCGATGATGGATAACCTGCAAACCGAAACCGTGATTAACCGTGACGGCCAGGAAGAGCAGCAGGTCTCCTTCAACAGCATCTACATGATGGCCGACTCCGGTGCGCGTGGTTCTGCGGCACAGATTCGTCAGCTGGCCGGTATGCGTGGTCTGATGGCGAAGCCGGATGGCTCCATCATCGAAACGCCAATCACCGCGAACTTCCGTGAAGGTCTGAACGTACTCCAGTACTTCATCTCCACGCACGGTGCGCGTAAAGGTCTGGCGGATACCGCACTGAAAACCGCGAACTCCGGTTACCTGACTCGTCGTCTGGTTGACGTCGCGCAGGATCTGGTAGTGACCGAAGATGACTGTGGTACGCACGAAGGTATCCTGATGACCCCGGTTATCGAGGGTGGCGACGTGAAAGAGCCGCTGCGTGACCGCGTTCTGGGCCGTGTGACAGCAGAAGATGTGCTGAAACCGGGTACCGCGGACATTCTGGTTCCACGCAACACGCTGCTGCACGAACAGTGGTGTGACCTGCTGGAAGCAAACTCCGTTGACGCCGTTAAAGTGCGTTCCGTTGTATCCTGCGACACCGACTTTGGTGTATGTGCGCACTGCTATGGTCGTGACCTGGCGCGTGGCCACATCATCAACAAAGGTGAAGCTATCGGCGTTATCGCGGCACAGTCCATCGGTGAACCGGGTACACAGCTGACGATGCGTACGTTCCACATCGGTGGTGCGGCATCGCGTGCGGCTGCTGAATCCAGCATCCAGGTGAAAAATAAAGGTAGCATCAAGCTCAGCAACGTGAAGTCGGTTGTGAACTCCAGCGGTAAACTGGTTATCACTTCTCGTAACACCGAACTGAAGCTGATCGACGAATTCGGTCGTACCAAAGAGAGCTATAAAGTGCCTTATGGCGCTGTCATGGCGAAAGGTGATGGCGAGCAGGTTGCCGGCGGCGAAACCGTGGCAAACTGGGACCCGCACACCATGCCGGTTATCACTGAAGTGAGTGGTTTCATCCGCTTCACTGACATGATCGACGGTCAGACCATTACGCGTCAGACCGACGAACTGACCGGTTTGTCTTCGCTGGTGGTTCTGGATTCGGCTGAACGTACTACCGGTGGTAAAGATCTGCGTCCGGCGCTGAAAATCGTTGATGCTCAGGGTAATGACGTTCTGATCCCGGGTACCGATATGCCTGCGCAGTACTTCCTGCCGGGTAAAGCGATTGTACAGCTGGAAGATGGCGTACAGATCAGTTCTGGTGACACCCTGGCGCGTATTCCGCAGGAATCCGGCGGTACCAAGGATATCACCGGTGGTCTGCCGCGCGTTGCGGACCTGTTCGAAGCGCGTCGTCCGAAAGAGCCGGCAATCCTTGCTGAAATCGCAGGTATCGTTTCCTTCGGTAAAGAAACCAAAGGCAAACGTCGTCTGGTGATTACGCCGGTTGATGGTAGTGACCCGTACGAAGAGATGATTCCGAAATGGCGTCAGCTCAACGTGTTCGAAGGTGAACGTGTAGAACGTGGTGATGTGATTTCCGATGGTCCGGAAGCGCCGCACGACATTCTGCGTCTGCGTGGCGTTCATGCTGTGACGCGTTACATCGTTAACGAAGTCCAGGATGTATACCGTCTGCAGGGCGTTAAGATTAACGATAAACACATCGAAGTTATCGTTCGTCAGATGCTGCGTAAAGCCACCATCGAAAGCGCCGGTAGTTCCGACTTCCTGGAAGGCGAACAGGTTGAATACTCTCGCGTCAAGATCGCTAACCGCGAGCTGGAAGCGAATGGCAAAGTGGGGGCTACCTTCTCCCGCGATCTGCTGGGTATCACCAAAGCGTCTCTGGCAACCGAGTCGTTCATCTCTGCCGCATCGTTCCAGGAGACTACACGTGTCCTGACCGAAGCTGCCGTTGCGGGTAAACGCGACGAACTGCGCGGCCTGAAAGAGAACGTTATCGTGGGTCGTCTGATTCCGGCCGGTACCGGTTATGCGTACCACCAGGATCGTATGCGCCGTCGCGCCGCGGGCGAGCAGCCAGCAACACCGCAGGTCACTGCGGAAGATGCATCTGCAAGCCTGGCAGAACTGCTGAACGCAGGTCTGGGCGGTTCTGATAACGAGTAATCGTTAAATGGTGGAGGGGCATTTATCCCTCCACCAGCTTCATGCTGGATACCGAATCCCGGGTCGCTTGCCTACAAGGAAAGAAAATGCCAGCGATTATTTCATTAATCTATTTAATGTTTAGTCTTTTGATATTTACAAAAAAGATAACCATTTCAAACGTTCTGTCCGCTTTTTTATTGTTTCTATCGTTATATATACTTCACCATAAATCATTACTTATATTTATTTATTGTCTTATTATTATTGTCGCCACCGTTATTCTTCTTCGAGTCAAAATCAGCGCGGATAAAAAAGCCGTATTTTATTTTTCAATGCCATGCTGGCTCTTGATTTTATCTGTAATTATAAATTTAATGAATAAATGAATTATTTTTTATGACTCTTGTTTCTCGTATTATTGGTGAAAACTCACTATCACTGGTTATATGAATAAATTGTCCAGTTTTTGCATTATATTTTGCCATCGCACAGGGAAGACTATTACCGCCGTTAGCCATAACAAATTTTGCTTTTGTATTACGATAAATATTGACGCCAGGAATGGGGTCCTGACCGAATGTATAAGGCGTTGGGACAATTACATTATGTTTGTTTGAGAACCACTTTGCTAAAATCCCGTCAACGCCATCAACCGGCGTAATAAAAGTAGAGAATCCACAATACTCAAAATTGAATTTTTATACCATTGGGTTTGTTTTTTTCTGTAACATTGAATCCAAATGTGACTTTAAATTTATCCCATAAATCTAAGTTATTAAAGTCTATTGGCTCGCCATTATAAAATGCCTGCTGTTCATACATTAAATAATAAACCTGTTTTATTGGTTGTTTACGCGGGAAATTTCAAATTATTAAATGGAGTATTTAATTCCATTAAGGTCTTTGTTTGCTCTTATTACAGGAATTATAAATATGATGCCATTTCTGGAATAAAAATAAAGTTAATAAATTATTTATTTAATTGCTCACTAGTAAGATATTTATGTATCCATCGGTTAATGCTTAGTTTAACATCTTTTAGCTGACAGCGATTGCAACGCTAAAAAACATGTGCTAATAATCATCATGTAAAATATGTAATTAAGTAAGCATGGAGCATTTAATTGTTATGATTCCACCATTAAATAGATATGTTCCCGCGCTTTCAAAAAATGAATTGGTTAAAACTGTTACCAACAGGGACATTCATTTTACAAGTTTTAATGGAAAAGATTATCCCTTGTGCTTATTAGATGAGAAGACCCCTCTTCTTTTCCAGTGGTTTGAGCGGAATCCTGCTCGCTTTGGGAAAAATGATATACCTATAATTAACACAGAGAAAAACCCCTACCTTAACAATATCATTAAAGCAGCAACAATTGAAAAAGAACGTCTTATAGGTATTTTTGTAGATGGTGATTTTTTTCCGGGACAAAAGGATGCTTTTTCAAAACTTGAGTATGACTATGAAAACATAAAAGTCATATATAGAAATGATATTGACTTTAGCATGTACGATAAAAAATTATCAGAAATTTATATGGAAAATATTTCTAAGCAAGAATCCATGCCAGAAGAAAAAAGGGATTGTCATTTACTGCAGCTATTGAAAAAAGAATTGAGTGATATTCAAGAGGATAATGATTCATTAATTAAATCTTACTTACTGGATAAAGGCCATGTATGGTTTGATTTTTACAGGAATATGGCTATGTTAAAGGCTGGTCAGTTATTCCTGGAGGCGGATAAGGTTGGGTGTTATGATTTATCAACAAATAGTGGGTGTATATATCTCGATGCTGATATGATTATCACGGAAAAACTGGGGGGTATATATATTCCGGATGGAATCGCTGTTCATGTAGAAAGGATAGATGGCCGTGCTTCTATGGAGAACGGGATAATAGCTGTTGATCGCAATAACCACCCGGCTTTACTTGCTGGATTGGAAATAATGCATACTAAATTTGATGCTGATCCCTATTCTGATGGTGTATGTAATGGAATTAGAAAACATTTTAATTATTCTTTAAATGAAGATTATAATTGTTTTTGCGATTTTATTGAGTTTAAGCATGATAACATTATAATGAATACCAGTCAGTTTACGCAAAGTTCATGGGCGAGGCATGTGCAGTAGCGGAAATGACAATAATCATGCTATTGAATACATAAAATATTGGCATAAACTATCAAATTTCTGCGAAAAAATATTTGTTGCTCAGTTTTCTCTACTACAACGCCACTTTAAAATCGCAGTGCTGTTCAGAACGGACATAAAAAAACGGGAGGTCGATAACAATCTCCCGTTTTTCACATTACGTACTCGCTCGTGAAATACTAATGCGTTTACATACGGGTTCACCGCATTTGCGAAGCGCGCCCCAGCCAACTGTCCCAGTCTTTCCAGACGGGCTGCAATCCTTGCGCGCTTAACGCGCTTGCTACGGCTTCTGGCCGACGGTCATCGTGGGGAGAAAACTGCTCCAGTTCCGGATGATCGTCAGCGTAGCCGCCGGGCTGGGTTTTTGAGAAGGCGCTGACGTTGTTGATTGCCAGAGGAATCACATGGTCTCGGAACCAGGGCGATTCGCGGGTGGAAAGCGATAGCTCAATTTCTGGCGCCAGTAAACGAAACGCGCAAATGGTTTGTACCAACTGTCGCTCGTCCATGATCGATGCGGGTTCAACGCCTCCGGCGCAGGGCCGCAGGCGAGGAAACGAGATGGAGTAACGGCTCTGCCAGTACTGTTTTTGCATCCACAACAGATGCTCCGCCACCATATAGCAATCAACCCGCCAGCTGTCCGACAGACCAATTAGCGTGCCAAGACCGATTTTGTCGATACCTGCCCGGCCTAACCGATCCGGCGTTTCCAGCCGCCAGAAAAAGTCCTGTTTCTTTCCCTTCAGGTGATGCTGTGCATAGATTGCCTCATGGTAAGTTTCCTGATAAACCATCACGCCATCGATCCCCAGCGTTTTGAGCTCCGCATAGTTTTCTTGCGACAAGGGCTGGACTTCCATCTGTAATGATGAAAATTGACGGCGGATAGCCGGTAAATGACGGCGAAAATAGTCCATTCCTACTTTGGCCTGATGTTCGCCAGTCACCAGCAACAGATGCTCAAAGCCCAGTTTACGGATAGCATCGCACTCCCTTTGAATATCCACCTCATCCAGCGTCTTACGCTTGATGCGGTTGCTCATCGAGAAGCCGCAGTAGGTACAGTCGTTGGCACAGAGGTTTGAGAGATAAAGCGGCACATAGAAACTGACGGTGTTGCCAAAGCGCTGGCGGGTCAGCCTTTGTGCCCGCTGCGCCAGCGGCTCAAGATAATCGGCGGCAGCGGGGGAAAGTAACGCCATCATATCCTCGCGGTTGAGGCGTGAAGCATTCAGCGCCCGCTCCACATCGGCGGCGGTTTTACCGTTGATGCGCAGGCGAATATCGTCCCACTCCAGTTGCCGCCAACGGTCGGTGAAGGTTTTCATGCTAACGCCTCCAGAAATCCGGTGAGCGGGCTGGTGGCGCTGGCGTAGGTGCTACGATTACCCGGCACCGCCTGACGCGCCAGTAATCCGGCTTCCACCGCCAGACGGAAAGCGGTTGCCATCATCACCGGATCGTCCGCCACGGCAATCGCGGTGTTGACCAGCACCGCATCAGCGCCCATTTCCAGCGCCTGCGCCGCATGGCTGGGCACGCCAATGCCCGCATCAACCACCACCGGTACGGTGGACTGCTGGATAATAATCTCCAGCATCGCTTTGGTTTCCAGCCCTTGATTCGAACCGATAGGCGCGCCAAGCGGCATCACCGCCGCGCAGCCGACCTCTTCCAGCCGCTTGCACAACACCGGATCCGCGCCGCAGTAGGGCAGCACTACAAAACCCTGCTTCACCAGCGCCTCGGCGGCTTTTAGCGTTTCGATCGGGTCCGGCAATAGCCAGCGGGCATCCGGGTGGATTTCTAATTTCAACCAGTTTGTGCCCAGCGCTTCACGCGCCAGCTGGGCGGCGAAGATCGCCTCTTCGGCAGTTTTCGCCCCGGAGGTATTGGGCAGCAGCGTGACGCCCGCTTCAATCAGCGGCGCCAGGATAGCGTCGTTGTGCTGGCGCAGGTCCACGCGCTTCATCGCCAGCGTCACCAACTGGCTGCCGGAAGCGCGAATTGCCTTGACCATCAGTTGCGATGAGGCAAACTTCCCGGTACCGGTGAACAGATGTGAATCAAACGTTTTGTCGGCAATACGTAACATCTCAACCCCCTGCAATAACCTGAAAAAGCAGGATCTGGTCGCCTTCCTGCACGATTTGCTGTTCCCACTGCTCGCGCGGCAGGATCTGCTGATTGAGCGCCAACGCTGCGCCCGGTTTGAGCTGGTTGAGCTGGATAAGCAGCCCGCTGACGGTTTGCCCTTCGGCGCACTGCATCGGCTCATCATTGAATTGAATTTGCATGCTGCCCTCCGCATACCGGACAGCCGCTGGCGCGACGCAGCGCGAGGCTGCGCCACTGGCTGGTTTTGCCGTCAAACAGGCGTAGCTCTCCGCTGGGCGTCTCAATACCGCTGAGTAATTTAATCGCCTCCAGCGCCTGCAAAGTGCCCATCACGCCCACCACCGGACCGAGCACCCCAGCGGTGCGGCAGTTGCGTTCCGGCTCCACATCATCTGGCCACAGGCAGCGGTAACAGCCTTGTTCCCACGGCGGCGTGAGTACCATCAACTGACCGCCAAAGCCGACGGCGCTGGCGGTGATGAGTGGGATATTGAGCGCTACGCAGGCGGCGTTGATTTCCTGGCGCGTGGCCATGTTATCGGTACAGTCGAGCACCACGTCGGCTCGCGAGACCGCATGCCGGAGCGCATCGCCTTTTAGTCGCTGCTGGAGCGAGACCAGTTCGATATCCGGGTTGAGCCGTGTCAGGCGCTGCTGGGCAACCTGAGATTTTGAACGCGCGATATCATCGGTGGTAAATAGAATCTGGCGCTGCAAATTGCTCAGATGAATGTCGTCATCGTCTACCAGCGTCAGTTTGCCGATGCCTGCTCCCGCCAGATACAGCGCGGCAGGTGAACCTAACCCACCTAAACCCACGATCAGCACATGACTCGCGAGCAGCTGTTGCTGGCCTTCAATGGCGATATCGCCGAGCAGGATTTGCCGGCTGTAGCGCATAAAGTCACGGTCATTCATCGCCGACTCCCACGATTGCCAGCAGTTGCGCGGTGGCTTCACGCCAGTCTGCCGCCTGGGTAATGGCGCTAACCACAGCCACGCTGCCGACGCCGGTCGCCAGTACCGCCGGAGCGCGTTCAAGGCTGATGCCGCCGATCGCGACGGTCGGGTAATCCGCCAGTCGTTCAATATGACTGGCCAACTGCGCCAGTCCCTGCGGGGCGGAAGGCATTTGCTTGGTTTGCGTCGGGAAGACGTGGCCGAGTGCGATATAAGAAGGCTTAGCGGCCAGCGCCACGTCTATCTCCATATCATCGTGGGTCGATACGCCCAGGTGTAAGCCCGCCGCCTGAATCGCTTTCAGGTCGGTGGTTTCAAGGTCTTCCTGGCCCAGATGCACGCCGTAAGCGCGGTGCTTAATTGCCAGACGCCAGTAATCGTTGATAAACAGGCGGGCGTCATAACGACGCCCCAGTGCGATGGCGGCGATAACGTCGGCTTCCACCTCTTCATCGCGCTTATCTTTGATACGCAGCTGGATCGTGCGTACGCCCGCCTCCAGCAGGCGCTCAATCCATGCAACGCTATCCACCACCGGGTAAAGTCCGAGGCGGAACGGTACGGTTGGGAAATCAGGCTGATACATCAGGCTTCCTCCCGCTTGAGATAAATTTCGCCGCCTTTGGCGCGGAAATTTTCCGACATATCCGCCATGCCGACTTCGATGGTTTGCGCGGCGGCGTAATCACGCACTTCCTGGCTGATTTTCATCGAGCAGAATTTCGGCCCGCACATGGAACAGAAGTGGGCGACCTTACCGGACTCCTGCGGCAGGGTTTCATCGTGATAAGCGCGGGCGGTGAACGGGTCGAGCGCGAGGTTAAACTGATCTTCCCAGCGGAATTCGAAGCGCGCTTTCGACATGGCGTTATCGCGGATCTGCGCGCCCGGATGGCCTTTGGCTAAATCCGCTGCGTGGGCGGCGATTTTGTAGGTGATCAGCCCCTGTTTCACATCTTCTTTGTTCGGCAGGCCGAGATGTTCTTTCGGCGTCACGTAACACAGCATCGCGCAGCCAAACCAGCCGATCATCGCGGCGCCAATGCCGGAGGTGAAGTGGTCATAGCCCGGCGCGATATCGGTGGTCAACGGCCCTAAGGTGTAGAACGGCGCTTCGTGGCAGCTCTCCAGCTCTTCGGTCATGTTGCGCTGAATCATCTGCATCGGTACATGACCCGGGCCTTCAATCATCACCTGCACGTCGTATTCCCAGGCGATTTTGGTCAATTCGCCCAGCGTATGCAGCTCGGAGAACTGCGCTTCGTCGTTGGCGTCCTGAATGGAGCCGGGACGCAGGCCGTCGCCCAGCGACAGGGAAACGTCGTAGGCGGCGCAGATTTCACAAATCTCGCGGAAATGTTCGAACAGGAAGTTCTCTTTGTGATGCGAGAGGCACCACTTCGCCATGATTGAACCGCCGCGTGAGACAATCCCGGTCAGGCGCTTGGCGGTCATCGGCACGTAGCGCAGCAGCACGCCCGCGTGGATGGTGAAGTAGTCGACGCCCTGTTCGGCCTGCTCCAGCAGCGTGTCGCGGAACGCTTCCCAGGTAAGATCTTCGGCGATCCCGTTGACCTTTTCCAGCGCCTGGTAGATCGGGACGGTGCCGATCGGTACCGGGCTGTTACGCAGGATCCACTCACGGGTTTCGTGAATATAGCGGCCGGTGGAAAGGTCCATTACCGTGTCCGCGCCCCAGCGGGTCGACCACACCAGTTTTTCCACCTCTTCTTCGATGGAGGAGGTGACCGCCGAGTTACCGATGTTGGCATTCACTTTGACCAGGAAGTTGCGGCCGATAATCATCGGCTCGGATTCCGGGTGGTTGATGTTGGCGGGAATAATCGCGCGGCCCGCGGCGACTTCATCACGCACGAATTCCGGGGTAATGTTTTCCGGCAGGCGCGCGCCAAAGCTCATCCCCGGATGCTGGTGGCGCAGCACTTCACTGCGAATGCGCTCGCGGCCCATATTTTCACGGATGGCGATGAACTCCATTTCGGGAGTGACGATCCCCTGGCGGGCATAATGAAGTTGCGTCACGCGGTGTCCGGCTTTGGCGCGTTTTGGCGTCAGCAGACCGGTAAAGCGTAATGCGTCAAGTCCTTCATCTGTCAGGCGTTCGCGGGTATAGGCAGAACTGCGGTCAGAAAGCGTTTCTACATCAGCCCGCGCTTCAATCCATGGCTGGCGCAGTTTCGCCAGACCCTGCTGGACGTTAATCGCCACCTCAGGATCGCCATAGGGGCCGGAGGTGTCGTATACCGGTACGGCTTCGTTCTCTTCAAACTGCGGGTTTTCTTTACTGCCGCCGATGAGCGTAGGGCTCAGTTGAATTTCGCGCATCGGTACGCGAATATCATGCTGCGAACCGGTCACGTAGATGCGTTTCGAGTTGGGAAACGCGGTGCCTTCCAGCGTATCGATAAAATGCTGGGCTTTAGCGCGCTGCTCGCGGCGGGTTAACGTTGTTGTAGACATAGCTCATTCCAAAAAATTAAGGACGTGGCTTGTCAGACGACGGATGGAGTAATGGATGTGCGCCGCCCGTAAAGGCAGCAGCATAAAGCAGAATTACTCTTGTTCCCTTCGCAGGTATTAACCTGATCAGGTTCCGCGGATCCCGAATTAACGGTCTCAGCCTTTTCCACTTCATCCTTCGCGCTGCCTCTTCGTTGGCTTCGTCCGCTCACTCCAGTCACTTACTTATGTAAGCTCCTGGAGATTCACCGACTTGCCGCCTTGACGCATCACGAACGCTTTTGTGGAAAATTAGCACTCCGACAAGATAACCGCCCCTCCGAAGAGGGGACTGAAGTAAACTACCCGTTACTCGCGCAGAACTCAAGCGGGACGTTTGACTCTGGCGCCGTCGTGCATCGCGTCAAATACCAGCATAATCAGCTTGTCTTCCAGCACAAAGCGGGCTTCCAGCGCTTCGCCGATATCTGACAGAGCTTGTTGAAATTCGAGACAATTATCGTGATCGATGGCAGTTTCCAGACTGGTGTCGTAATAATCCATAATGCGCTGCGTATTATCTTCCAGCAGCGGCCAGATTTTTGCCGCATGTAAAAGCTGACCGTTTCCTTCCAATTTATGGAGAATACGTTCATAAATACTGAAGTGCCCGGCGGAAAGGTAATCGACCAGGCTCTGACAAAAATCATCCAGCGCTTTTTCATTCAGCCGCATGTACGATTCTTTGCCAGGCTTAATGCCAACCAGATTGTAGTAAGCCACGAGCAGGTGCTTACGTACATCCAGCCAGCGATCGACCAGTTTGTTGCTTCCGCCAACGCGCTCCGTCAGGTTTTCCAGCTGGTTTAGCATGATTGTCTCCGCAAGTTAGATAAAGGCTGCTCGCCATGAATGTAAAAATAATGTTAACAACATGCCAGTGAAGCAAAGGTAGTGCAAGAGCTATGGATCGTATAATTGAAAAATTAGAGAGTGGCTGGTGGATCGTCAGCCATGAACAAAAATTATGGTTGCCGTATGGGGAATTACCACACGGGCTGGCGGCAAATTTCGATCTTGTGGGGCAGCGCGCACTCCGGATAGGTGAATGGCAAGGCGAGCCCGTCTGGCTGGTGTTACAGCATCGACGCCATGATATGGGATCGGTTCGCCAGATTATCGATCAGGATGCCGGGTTGTTCCAACTGGCGGGACGTGGCGTACAGTTGGCGGAGTTTTATCGGTCGCATAAATTTTGCGGCTATTGCGGGCACCCTATGCACCCGAGTAAAACCGAATGGGCGATGCTGTGCAGCCATTGCCGCGAGCGTTACTACCCGCAAATCGCCCCTTGCATTATCGTCGCGATCCGCCGTGAGGATTCCATCCTGCTGGCCCAGCACGTTCGCCACCGCAACGGCGTGCATACCGTGCTAGCCGGGTTTGTTGAAGTCGGCGAAACCTTAGAACAGGCGGTCGCGCGTGAAGTGATGGAGGAGAGCGGCATTAAGGTGAAAAATCTGCGCTATGTGACTTCCCAGCCGTGGCCGTTCCCGCAGTCGCTGATGACCGCTTTCATGGCGGAGTACGACAGCGGCGATATCGTCATCGACCCGAAAGAGCTGTTGGAAGCAAATTGGTACCGTTATGACGATCTGCCGCTACTACCGCCACCGGGCACCGTCGCGCGCCGTTTGATCGAAGATACGGTGGCAATGTGTCGGGCTGAATATGATTGACATGTTACACTGGGCGCATCAACGCTAAAGGAATGTAAAAATGACCGAACTCAAAAACGATCGTTATCTACGTGCGCTGCTGCGCCAGCCCGTTGATGTTACGCCAGTGTGGATGATGCGCCAGGCGGGCCGTTATCTACCGGAGTACAAAGCCACTCGCGCTCAGGCGGGCGATTTTATGTCGCTGTGCAAAAATGCCGAACTGGCCTGCGAGGTCACTTTACAGCCGCTGCGCCGTTATCCGCTTGATGCGGCGATCCTTTTCTCGGATATCCTGACGATTCCGGACGCGATGGGCCTGGGGCTCTATTTTGAAGCCGGGGAAGGCCCGCGCTTTACGGCCCCTGTCACCTGCAAAGCCGATGTCGATAAGCTGCCCATTCCCGATCCGGAAGATGAACTGGGCTATGTGATGAATGCAGTGCGTACGATTCGCCGCGAACTAAAAGGCGAGGTTCCGCTGATCGGCTTCTCCGGCAGCCCGTGGACGCTGGCGACTTACATGGTGGAAGGCGGCAGTAGCAAAGCCTTCACGGTGATTAAAAAGATGATGTACGCTGACCCGCAGGCGTTGCATCTGCTGCTGGATAAGTTGGCGAAAAGCGTCACGCTGTACCTCAACGCGCAAATCAAAGCGGGCGCGCAGTCGGTGATGAT
This sequence comes from Salmonella sp. SAL04202, assembly GCF_046550775.1. Lineage (NCBI taxonomy): Bacteria > Pseudomonadati > Pseudomonadota > Gammaproteobacteria > Enterobacterales > Enterobacteriaceae > Salmonella > Salmonella sp. SAL04202. Next base: position 22,692 of record NZ_JBGDXK010000011.1, read on the forward strand.
TTTCGACACCTGGGGCGGCGTGCTGACTGGCCGCGATTACCAGCAGTTCTCCCTCTACTACATGCATAAAATCGTCGATGGCCTGCTGCGTGAAAACGACGGTCGCCGCGTGCCGGTAACGCTGTTCACTAAAGGTGGCGGTCAGTGGCTGGAGGCGATGGCGGAAACCGGCTGCGACGCGCTGGGTCTCGACTGGACGACAGATATCGCCGATGCGCGCCGTCGCGTTGGCCATAAAGTGGCGCTGCAGGGCAATATGGACCCCTCGATGCTGTATGCGCCGCCGGCACGGATCGAAGACGAGGTAGCGACTATACTTGCTGGTTTCGGTCAGGGAGAAGGGCACGTCTTTAATCTTGGACATGGCATCCATCAGGATGTGCCGCCAGAACATGCTGGCGCATTTGTGGAGGCAGTGCACCGACTTTCTGCGCAGTATCACAACTAAGGAGTTAGTATGGATCTCGCGTCGCTACGCGCTCAACAGATAGAACTTGCTTCATCGGTTTGCCGCGAAGATCGGTTGGACAAAGATCCGCCAGCGTTTATCGGCGGGGCGGACGTCGGTTTTGAGCAGGGGGGCGAGGTGACGCGGGCGGCGATGGTGTTGCTGAAATATCCGTCGCTTGAACTGGTCGAGTACAAGGTGGCGCGTATTGCCACCACCATGCCGTATATCCCCGGCTTTCTCTCTTTTCGTGAATATCCTGCTCTGCTGGCGGCGTGGGAACAGCTCTCGCAAAAGCCCGATTTGCTGTTTGTGGACGGTCACGGTATTTCGCATCCGCGTCGGCTTGGCGTCGCCAGTCATTTTGGACTGTTGGTGGACGTGCCGACCATCGGCGTAGCGAAAAAACGGCTATGCGGTAAATTTGAGCCACTTTCCACCGAACCTGGCACACTTAGCCCCTTAATGGATAAAGGCGAGCAACTGGCGTGGGTATGGCGCAGCAAGGCGCGCTGTAATCCGCTGTTTATCGCGACGGGGCACCGGGTCAGTACTGACAGCGCGCTGGCGTGGGTACAGCGCTGTATGAAAGGGTATCGCCTGCCGGAGCCGACGCGCTGGGCGGATGCCGTCGCTTCCGGACGTCCGGCGTTTGTTCGTTGGCAAGAAATTCAGCGCTGATTCAGGTAAACTGCCGCTAATTTCCGATTCGAGATTCCATCATGTTACAAAACCCGATTCATTTGCGTCTGGAGCGGCTGGAAAGCTGGCAGCACGTTACCTTTATGGCCTGCTTGTGCGAGCGCATGTACCCGAACTACGCCATGTTTTGCAAGCAGACGGAATTCGGCGACGGACAGATCTACCGTCGCATTCTGGATCTGATCTGGGAAACCCTGACGGTGAAAGATGCAAAGGTCAATTTCGATAGCCAACTGGAGAAGTTTGAAGAGGCAATTCCGGCAGCTGACGACTATGATCTGTACGGCGTTTACCCGGCGATTGATGCCTGCGTCGCATTAAGCGAATTAATGCATTCTCGTCTTAGCGGCGAAACGCTGGAACACGCTATTGAGGTTAGTAAGACTTCCATTACTACGGTGGCGATGTTGGAAATGACTCAGGCTGGTCGGGAAATGACCGATGAGGAGCTCAAAACGAACCCTGCCGTTGAACAGGAATGGGATATTCAGTGGGAAATATTCCGACTTTTAGCCGACTGCGAAGAACGCGATATTGAACTGATAAAAGGGCTCAGGGCAGACCTGCGCGAGGCTGGTGAGAGCAATATCGGTATAAATTTTCAGCAATGACACCAGAAAACGTGATTTAACGTCTGATTTGTCGTGCCATAAGGCTTCCCTTATGCCCCCCGTCTGGTCTACATTTGGGAGGCGAAAAAAAGTGGCTATCGGTGCGTGTATGCAGGAGAGTGCTTTTCTGGCATTTCCGTCGCACTCGATGCTTAGCAAGCGATAAACACATTGTAAGGATAACTTATGAACAAGACTCAACTGATTGATGTAATTGCAGACAAAGCAGAACTGTCCAAAACCCAGGCTAAAGCTGCTCTGGAATCCACTCTGGCTGCTATTACTGAGTCTCTGAAAGAAGGCGATGCTGTACAACTGGTTGGTTTCGGTACCTTCAAAGTGAACCACCGTGCTGAGCGCACTGGCCGTAACCCACAGACCGGTAAAGAAATCAAAATCGCCGCCGCTAACGTACCGGCGTTTGTTTCTGGTAAAGCTCTGAAAGACGCAGTTAAGTAAGACGCGTAACTGTGAACAGTTTTATCGAAGGGGCTTATCAGCCCCTTTTGTCCGTCTGGCGTCGCGCGTTTCTGTTTTCTGGCGCGCTGTTGCTGACTGCCTGCAGTCATAACGCTTCACCGCCTCCGTTTACTGCCAGCGGCTTTGCCGGCGATCACGGCGCGGTGCGTATCTGGCGTAAAGATACGAACGATGAAGTCCATCTGCTTTCTGTTTTTAGCCCGTGGCATAGCGGCAGCACGACGACCAGCGAATATCGTTGGCAGGGTGATACGCTTTCGCTTATTGAACTCAATATTTACAGCAAACCGCCAGAACATATTCGCGCGCGTTTCGACGCTCATGGCGAACTCAGTTTTATGCAGCGTGAAGTCGGGGGGCAGAAGCAGCAGCTTTCCAACGATCAGATTGCCTTGTATCGCTATCGCGCCGAACAAATCCGTCAGACCAGTGACGCCTTGCGCCTGGGGCGGGTCATACTACGCCAGGGACGCTGGCACGCCGACCATACGGTAACCACCTGTGAAGGTGAAACGCTGAAACCGGATCTGGATTCCTGGGCAATAAGCCACATTGAGCGCCGCCAGAACCACTCATCGGTAGAGGTGAGCGTAGCATGGCTGGAGGCGCCGGAAGGATCGCAACTTTTGCTGGTGGCGAATTCAGATTTCTGTCACTGGCAGCCGCAAGCGAAAACCTTTTGATGGAATACCGAATGGCGAAGCCGCCATTCGGCAAACATGCTTTACCAGTTTCCCATACCCATATGACCGCCGCCGCGATGATAACCGCCGCCATAGCCGCCGCAACCGCCATAGCCCATTCCTGCGCCGCGTGGTATGCCAGCCTGCGCCATCGCGACATCCCGTTTCACGCGTTGCTCATCTAACTTCTGGCCTAATGACTCCATCTCTTTGGCAACCGCGTTAATTTTCGCAGTATCCGGCGAACTGGCGGTCAGTAGCGCGTTGTATTCATAACGTTTGGATATCAGTTGCTGGCGCAGCGCGCTGGTCTGCGTATAGTAATCATCATAAATCTTCTGCGCCGTCGCCTGCTGTTCCGTGGTTAACGGGCTACCTCCCTGTTGCCACATACCGTCATTGTTGCCCCAGTGATGCCCGGCGAAGGCGGCGCCGGAGCTCAGGGCCAAAAGAGAGAGGGCGATTAGCGCGATAGCTGATTTATTGTTCCGTTTCATTTTGCGTTCTCCTGTTGCTCATCTTATCCTCTCTCTTGCATCTTCCGTGCCAGGTAACTATTCCTTGTCGGGCAGCGAGTTAACCCGCTTCAGGCGGCAAAAAGCGAGTAAAAATGACTCGCATGACCCGCCTGGCGAGTCATTTTTACCCATCCGTATCCGAAAGGGTGTGCGGCAACGCGCGGTTATGCGGAGCGAAGAATGGCATGATCTCTGCTTAAGTAAGGAAAATAAAAACGAGCCGGGGAAGCCTGTGAGTTTTATACGATTACATAAAGATGCCGCTGCAACGTGGTTGAGTCGGCTGTTACCTGCGGCGATCTTCATTCTGGTGGGGCTATTTTCCATTATGGTCATTCGCGACTATGGCCGTGAGAGCGCTGCCGCCAGGCAGACGCTGCTGGAAAAGGGAAATGTACTCATTCGCGCTCTGGAGTCCGGCACGCGAGTAGGTATGGGAATGCGGATGCATCACGCGCAGCAGCAGACATTGCTGGAAGAGATGGCGGGTCAGCCAGGCGTGTTGTGGTTCGCTGTAACGGATGCGCAGGGGGTAATCATCACTCATAGCAACCCTGGCATGGTGGGCAAATCGCTCTATTCCGCATCTGAAATGCATCAACTAAACCCCGGGCCGCAGGAGCGTTGGCGGCGTGTCGACGTTGCTGCTAACGGCGAGACGGTGCCTGCGCTGGAAATTTACCGTCAGTTCCAGCCGCTTTTCGGTATGAGAGGTCACGGTATGAGGGGGCACGGCATGGCGCGTAGCGCCAATGACGACGAACCAGCGAAACAAACTATTTTTATTGCCTTTGACGCCAGCGAGCTGGCCGCGACACAGGCAAGGGAGTGGCGTAATACGCTGATTGTTTTGTCTGCGTTAGCGGCGGTGCTGTTGGCAACGTTACTGGCGTTTTTTTGGCATCAGCGTTATCAGCGCTCGCACAGAGAACTGCTTGATGCAATGAAGCGTAAAGAAAAGCTGGTGGCGATGGGGCATCTGGCGGCGGGCGTCGCGCACGAAATTCGTAACCCGCTCTCGTCCATCAAAGGGCTGGCGAAATACTTTGCCGAGCGCACGCCAGCCGGCGGCGAGTCGCATGAACTGGCGCAGGTGATGGCCAAAGAGGCCGACCGTTTGAACCGGGTGGTAAGCGAATTGCTTGAACTGGTAAAGCCCGCGCATCTGACGCTCCAGACGGTTAACCTCAATGATATTATTACTCACTCCCTGAATCTGGTCAGTCAGGATGCCCAAAGCAGAGAGATTCAGATGAGATTCACGGCGAATGAGACGCTTAAGCGTATTCAGGCTGACCCGGACAGGCTGACTCAGGTGCTGTTGAATCTGTACCTGAACGCTATACATGCGATTGGCCGCCAGGGAACGATTACCGTAGAGGCAAAAGAAAGTGGGACTGACCGCGTTATCATCACTGTTACCGATAGCGGGAAAGGGATCGCCCCGGATCAGCTGGAGGCGATTTTTACACCTTATTTTACGACCAAAGCTGACGGGACAGGCCTGGGGCTGGCGGTGGTGCAAAATATCATCGAACAGCATGGCGGCGCGATTAAGGTGAAAAGTATTGAGGGTAAAGGCGCGGTCTTTACTATCTGGTTGCCAGTGATAGCGAGACAACAGGATTAACAAGGGTGATACGCGGAAAAATCGATATTCTGGTTGTGGATGATGATGTAAGCCACTGCACGATTTTACAGGCGCTGCTTCGGGGCTGGGGCTATAACGTCGCTCTGGCCTACAGTGGGCATGATGCGTTGGCTCAGGTGCGTGAGAAAGTCTTTGATCTGGTACTGTGCGATGTGCGTATGGCGGAGATGGACGGTATCGCCACGCTGAAAGAGATTAAAGCGCTCAATCCCGCCATTCCGATTTTGATTATGACGGCATTCTCCAGCGTGGAAACGGCGGTAGAGGCGTTGAAAGCCGGCGCGCTCGACTATTTAATTAAACCGCTGGATTTTGACCGTCTGCAGGAGACGCTGGAAAAGGCGTTGGCGCATACGCGGGAAACGGGCGCTGAATTGCCATCGGCGTCGGCTGCGCAGTTTGGCATGATTGGCAGCAGTCCGGCGATGCAACATTTACTGAATGAAATCGCGATGGTCGCACCATCAGACGCCACGGTATTGATTCACGGAGACTCCGGCACGGGTAAAGAGCTGGTGGCGCGGGCGCTACACGCCTGTAGCGCCAGGAGCGACAAACCGCTGGTCACGCTCAACTGCGCGGCGCTTAATGAATCGCTGCTGGAGTCTGAGCTGTTCGGCCACGAAAAAGGCGCGTTTACCGGGGCGGATAAACGTCGGGAAGGGCGTTTTGTCGAAGCGGACGGCGGCACCTTATTCCTCGATGAAATTGGCGATATCTCACCACTGATGCAGGTGCGCCTGCTGCGGGCTATCCAGGAGCGAGAGGTGCAACGCGTTGGCGGTAATCAGACGCTGACGGTTGATGTACGGCTGATCGCCGCCACGCATCGTAATCTGGCCGAGGAGGTCAGTGCCGGGCGTTTTCGCCAGGATCTCTACTACCGTCTGAACGTGGTCACTATAGAAATGCCCGCATTATGTCAACGTCGGGAAGATATTCCGCTACTGGCAGACCATTTTCTGCGGCGTTTTGCCGAACGTAACCGCAAAGTGGTGAAGGGGTTTACGCCGCAGGCGATGGATCTGCTGATCCACTACGACTGGCCGGGCAATATCCGTGAGCTGGAAAACGCTATCGAGCGGGCGGTGGTGTTGCTGACGGGAGAATACATTTCTGAACGCGAGCTGCCAATGGCCATTGCCGCGACGCCGATAAAAACGGAATACAGTGGTGAGATCCAACCGCTGGTGGACGTCGAAAAAGAGGTGATTCTGGCGGCGCTGGAAAAAACGGGCGGCAACAAAACCGAAGCCGCCCGTCAATTGGGCATTACGCGCAAAACGCTGCTGGCTAAACTCAGCCGTTAGTTCTGTTCACGCTCGATGGCGCGCCAGCCGATGTCGTTACGGCTGAAGCTGCCGTCCCAGCGGATGTCGGTCATCAGGGCGTAAGCGCGTTTCTGCGCTTCGGCCACGGTGTGGCCCAGCGCGGTGGCGCACAGGACGCGTCCGCCGCTGGTCAACACGCGGTCGTCATCGGCGAGTTTGGTGCCCGCGTGGAAAACCTTACCGTCAGCCACTTCTTCCAGCGGCAGACCGTGGATCTCGTCGCCGGTGCTGTAGCTGCCCGGATAACCGCCCGCGGCGATCACCACGCCTAATGAAGCGCGTTCGTCCCACTCGGAGGTTTTCTCATCCAGCTTGCCGTCGCAGGCGGCCAGGCAAAGATCCACCAGATCCGATTTCATGCGCAGCATGATCGGCTGGGTTTCCGGATCGCCGAAGCGGCAGTTGAACTCGATAACTTTCGGGTTGCCCTGCTTGTCGATCATCAGACCCGCATACAGGAAGCCGGTGTACGTGTTACCTTCTGCTGCCATGCCTTTCACGGTTGGCCAGATGATGCGTTCCATGGTGCGCTGGTGCACTTCATCAGTCACCACCGGCGCCGGTGAGTAGGCCCCCATACCGCCGGTATTCGGGCCGGTATCGCCATTGCCCACGCGTTTGTGGTCCTGGCTGGTAGCCATCGGCAGAACGTGCTCGCCGTCGACCATCACGATAAAACTCGCTTCTTCGCCGTCGAGGAACTCTTCAATCACGATGCGGTGGCCCGCATCGCCAAAGGCGTTGCCTGCCAGCATGTCATGAACGGCGGCTTCGGCTTCTTCCAGCGTCATCGCCACGATGACGCCTTTGCCCGCAGCCAGACCATCGGCCTTGATGACGATCGGCGCGCCTTTCTCACGCAGATAAGCCAGGGCTGGCTCAATCTCGGTGAAATTCTGGTATTCCGCCGTCGGAATCTGGTGACGAGCGAGGAAATCTTTGGTGAACGCTTTGGAGCCTTCCAGTTGTGCGGCCCCTTCGGTTGGGCCAAAGATCTTCAGACCAGCGGCGCGGAATGCATCGACCACGCCAATCACCAGCGGCGCTTCCGGGCCGACGATGGTCAGATCGATCTTCTCGTTCTGGGCAAAGTTCAGCAGTGCCGGAATATCGGTGACGCCGATAGCCACGTTCTGCAACGCTGGCTCCAGCGCGGTACCGGCGTTACCCGGTGCGACAAAAACGGTATCAACCAGCGGCGACTGTGCGGCTTTCCAGGCCAGCGCGTGTTCGCGCCCGCCGTTACCAATGACTAAAACTTTCATCGTCTGCTCCCTGAATTAATGGCGGAAGTGGCGCATGTCGGTGAAGATCATCGCAATGCCGTGTTCATCGGCAGCGGCAATGACTTCATCATCACGGATAGAACCGCCAGGCTGGATAACGCAGCTCACGCCGACAACGGCAGCGGCATCAATACCGTCACGGAACGGGAAGAAGGCGTCAGAGGCCATCGCGGAGCCTTTCACTTCCAGACCTTCGTCAGCCGCTTTAATCCCGGCGATTTTGGCGGAGTACACGCGGCTCATCTGGCCTGCGCCTATGCCGATGGTCATGTTCTCTTTGGCATACACAATGGCGTTGGATTTCACGAACTTTGCCACTTTCCAGCAGAACAGCGCATCGCGCAGTTCCTGCTCAGTCGGCTGGCGTTTAGAGACCACGCGCAGTTCAGCTTCGCTCACCATACCCAGATCCCTGTCCTGAACCAGCAGGCCGCCGTTAACACGCTTGAAGTCCAGACCCGGCACACGCTGTGCCCACTGACCGCAGGTCAGAACGCGCACGTTCTGCTTGGCGGCGGTGATTTTCAGCGCTTCTTCGCTGGCGGATGGGGCGATGATCACTTCTACGAACTGGCGGGAGATGATGGCCTGCGCGGTTTCGGCATCCAGCTCGCGGTTGAAGGCGATGATGCCGCCAAACGCGGAGGTCGGGTCGGTTTTATAGGCGCGATCGTAAGCGTCGAGAATAGAGGTACTTACCGCCACGCCGCACGGGTTAGCGTGCTTGACGATTACGCAGGCTGGTTCGCTGAACGCTTTCACGCACTCCAGCGCTGCGTCGGTATCAGCGATGTTGTTGTAGGAAAGCGCTTTGCCCTGCACCTGTTGTGCAGTGGCAACGGATGCTTCTTTCACATTCTCTTCTATATAGAAGGCAGCCTGCTGGTGGCTGTTCTCGCCGTAGCGCATATCCTGCTTCTTAATGAAGTTCAGGTTCAGCGTACGCGGGAAGCGACCGGCGGCTTCTTTGCTTTCACCGTGGTAGGCCGGAACCATGCTGCCGAAGTAGTTAGCGATCATGCTGTCGTAGGCGGCGGTGTGTTCGAAGGCTTTAATCGCGAGATCGAAACGGGTGTCGAGGGTCAGAGAACCTTCGTTAGCATCCATCTCTTTAATAATGGCGTCGTAGTCGCTGCTCTTCACCACGATAGCGACGTCTCTATGGTTCTTCGCGGCGGAGCGCACCATGGTCGGGCCGCCGATATCGATGTTCTCTACCGCATCTTCCAGCGAGCAACCTTCGCGTGCTACGGTTTCGGCGAACGGATACAGGTTAACGACAACCATATCGATAGGGGCGATGTGGTGCTGTTCCATAATGGCATCGTCCTGGCCGCGGCGACCGAGGATGCCGCCGTGGACTTTTGGATGCAGGGTCTTTACGCGTCCATCCATCATTTCCGGGAAACCGGTGTAATCGGAAACTTCGGTCACCGGCAGGCCTTTTTCTGCTAACAGGCGGGCGGTGCCCCCCGTAGACAGCAGCTCCACACCGCGTGCGGAAAGTGCCTGGGCGAATTCGATGATACCGGCCTTGTCAGAAACACTGAGCAGAGCGCGGCGGACTGGACGACGTTGTTGCATGGTAAATCCCCTGGATTTGACGATTACAGAGAGCGTTAGCTGAATTTTTCGTGAAAAACTCAGCTAACGCCCCTTATGGGGCATTCTCATTTTGCGGCGACATTGTAACGAAAACGTTTGCGCAACGCTCGCGAATTTTTCTTTTTAAATTCTGGCCCCGCTTTTATCCCTGAAAGATCGTTTGCAGAGTGAGAAGATCCAAGAGATGAACGCGCATTTTGTGGATAAGTCTGTGCGTAAATGGGTATAACCAGGGGTTTTGCTGGGGAATGCAGCAAACAGTCATTTTTCTGCAATTTTTCTATTGCGGTCAGCAGAGAACTCCCTATAATGCGCCTCCATCGACACGGCGGATGTGAATCACTTCACACAAACAGCCGGTCGGTTGAAGAGAAAA
>NZ_JBGDXK010000012.1:0-30509 GCF_046550775.1 Salmonella sp. SAL04202
CTATCGTCGGGCGGGGTTACATCGTCATCGCCGCTATCGTCGGGCGGGGTTACATCGTCATCGCCGCTATCGTCGGGCGGGGTTACATCGTCATCGCCGCTATCGTCGGGCGGGGTTACATCGTCATCGCCGCTATCGTCGGGCGGGGTTACATCGTCATCGCCGCTATCGTCGGGTGGGGTTACATCGTCATCGCCGCTATCATCGGGTGGGGTTACATCGTCATCGCCGCTATCGTCGGGCGGGATCACATTGTCATCGCCGCCATCGTCAGGCGGGGTGACGTTGCCGCCATCGTCGGGTGGGGTAACGTCGCCGCCATTATCGGGCGTAGGGGGGGTATAAGAATGATTAGAATCTCCGCCACCGTTATTTTCAACGCCAATAGCCACACCTGCGACCAGTGCAGCAACGCCGCCAGCAACCCAGCCCCAGTGATTATCATTTTCAGGTGTAGCAAGGCAGGTCGGTGAGAGTTTTGCGCGTTTTTCTTTAGGCAGGGAGGAGATATTACTGGGACATTCTTTTTCATCATCGTTATTTTCTGCGGCGATGGCCGGAATGTAATAACTTTGTAGCGTTAAAGCGATAGCGATAGAAATAAGTTTTTTCTTTTGCATAGGGTTCATCCTTAATTAATATTTTCCTTGCGTACTAAACATATGCAGAGAGCGGTACAGGCAATGATGAAATGGCCAGAAGAAAAATTATGCTTTAGTGTTTATTTTATCACCCGATAACCAGGTCAGGTCAAATTGAGTGCTTAACGGTGTTATTTATTGTATGAATGAATAAGGGGTGAATTTGACGAGTAAAAGGGTTTTTAGGCAGAATTATTACTATTTAAATTTTTCTGGTGTATTTAAAGTTGATTTCTTAATTCACTTTTAAGTAAAAATAATTTGAGATTACGAGTAGTTGTAAAATAAAGCCCTGTTATTCAGGGCGTTATTTTAATTAATAATTAGAGAACCAATTTAATTTATCGCGTAAGCCAACGACCCGGCCAACGATAATCAGCGCCGGGCTTTCAACCTGTTGCGCTAATTCACCAAGCTGCGTCAGCACACCGTGGACGACGCGTTGCTTCACAGAGGTACCGTTTTCTACCAGCGCAACCGGCATATCGGCCTGCATACCGAATGCGATCAGTTTTTCCTGGATAGTCGCTGCCTGATTCAGCCCCATGTAGAACACCAGCGTCTGTTTTTCTGCCGCCAGGTTTTCCCAGTCCAGTTCGCCGCCGGTTTTCAGGTGACCCGTGACCAGACGTACGCTCTGTGCGTAATCGCGATGGGTTAGCGGAATACCGGAGTAGGCGGAGCAACCGGAAGCCGCGGTAATCCCCGGCACTACCGAGAAAGGAATACCGGCATGACACAGCGTTTCCAGCTCTTCACCGCCGCGACCAAAGATAAAGGGATCGCCGCCTTTCAGGCGTACCACGCGTTTACCTTTTTGCGCTTCACGCAGCAGGATCTGGTTGATTTCTTCCTGTGGGACGCAGTGGTAACCTGCGCGTTTCCCCACAAAGACCCGATCGGCATCGCGGCGTACCAGGTTCATAATGTCGTCGGAGACGAGGCGATCGTAAACCACGATATCCGCCTGTTGGATTTGTTGTAACCCTTTCAGCGTCAGCAGTCCGGCATCGCCCGGCCCGGCACCGACCAGCACGACTTCGCCACGGTGATCCAGCGGTTCGCTAAACAGGCGTTCGGTTGTCGCGTTAACCGCTTTCTCATCGGCATTCGCCAGCGACTGCGCCAGCCGGTCATTGACGAAAAATTTCTCCCAGAAGCGACGACGCTCGCCCATCGTGGCAAACTGCTTTTTCACTCGGGCGCGGAGTTGCCCGGCATAGCGCGCGACCTGCCCCAGATGCTGCGGCAGCAGCGATTCCAGCTTCTCGCGCAGCAGACGCGCCAGCACCGGGGAAGTGCCGCCCGAGGAGACGGCGACCATCAGCGGCGAGCGGTCAATAATGGAGGGCATGATAAAGCTGGCGGCTTTCGGCGCATCCACCACGTTGCAGAAGATACGGCGTGACTCCGCCGCGTCGCTGACACGCTGGTTGACGGTATCGTCGTCAGTGGCCGCGATCGCCAGCCAACACGAGTCGAGAAGCGTTTCGTCGAACGGACCCTCAACCAGAGTCAACATGCCTTCATTTGCCCATACGGTGAACTGTGGAATGAAGGTTAGCGCATTGATCGTTAAACGTGCGCCTGCTTCCAGCAGTAATCGTGCTTTGCGTTCTGCGACATCGCCACCGCCGACGATCAGACAGTCGCGGTCGCGTAATTGACAAAATATAGGCAAATGGTCCACGACATTACCCCTTAATGGTTAGCTGTAACCTTAATTTGGTTGGTTTTTTGCGGAACAGGACGCTCCGATTTCGGCGTAGCATACCAATAACCCAATCCCATGAACACGACGCCGGACAAAGTATTACCCAGAGTGACCCATAACAGGTTGTGTCCGATTCCGGACAGGGTATAGGCGTCGCTGTGATGACCAAACCAGGAGAGGGCGAACAGCGTCATATTCGCGACGGAGTGCTCGTAGCCGGAAGCGATAAACGCCAGCAGACACCACCAGATAGCAAGAAATTTTGCCGTGCCTTCGGTGCGGATTGCCATCCAGATTGCCAGACAAACCAGCCAGTTACACAGCGCGCCTTTGAAGAACAGTACCGTGGCGGGCGCGGTGGTTTTCGCCAGCGCGACTGAGTGAACGATGCTGGTATCGACCGGCAACAAACTGCCGCCGCCCCAGCTGTAAAGCAGGGCGACAAAGACGGAACCGACCAGGTTGCCGAGCCAGGTTTGCGGCAGGATAGCCCACATTTGACCGTGGCTGATGGTGCCTGCTTTGACGCCTAGCGTCAGGAACATGGTGTGGCCGGTAAACAGTTCGGAACCGGCGATGATGACCAGCGTTAAGGCGATACCGAAGGTTGCTCCCATCACCAAAGGACGCACTGACGGGTCGAGCAGATTGCCGAGGGTGAAAATAAGAATGATGCCGAGACCGACATAAGCCCCGGCCATTGCCGAACTGACCCAGAAGCCGAGCGGATTATTCGCCGACAGGCGTGCGATGCGCGCAGCGTTAGCCGCACACTTATTAATAGTGTCTGTAAACATTTGATTATCCTTGAAGTACAAAAAATAAAAAAAATCGTAACCGTAGGCCGGATAAGGCATTTATGCCGCCATCCGGCAATGTGCTTTTGCAATTGCCTGATGGCGCTACGCTTATCAGGCCTACCAATAAAAGACCTACAAGTACGTCAAAAAAGGGGAGGCGTTGCGCCTCCCAAAAATAATTAACCGCGCAACTGCACCACGCCGTCTTTCACCCGCGCGTCGTAATGTTTCACAGAGAACTGCTCATCTTCCATGCATAAACCATCGCTCAGGCGGAAGCGCTGCTTTTTCAACGGGCTGGCGACCCACAGTTCGCCCTGGTGTTCCGCAATCAGCCCACGAGACAGCACGCTGGCCTCAAAGAACGGGTCGATGTTGCTGATCGCGAACACCTGATCGCTATGGTAAGGACGGAAAATCGCCACCTGTTCGCCGCCTGACAGCGCGCAGACGCCGGTTCCCGGCAGGATATCATCGATTTTGCAGATGTTTTGCCACTGACTCATGCGTTTTCCTCCACCAGAGTGACCGGGATACGTTCATACGGCGTGGCCGGACGATGCTGTTCACGTTCAGGCACAACCTGGACGTTCGGGTCGCGTTTGTCGCTGTTGATAAAGTGCTTAAAGCGAACCTGCGCCGCTGGCGTGTTAACGGTTTCTGTCCACTCGCAGACCACCGCTGCACGCAGGCGCGCCATCTCTTCTTCCAGATGTTCGTTCAGGCCTAGCTTGTCGTCGATGATGACCGACTTCAGATACTCGATGCCGCCTTCCAGGTTATCCAGCCACGGCGCGGTACGCGTCAGCTTATCGGCGGTACGGATGTAGAACATCATAAAGCGGTCGAGGTACTTGATCAGCGTGTCGCGATCGAGATCGGCTGCCAGCAGATCCGCATGACGCGGTTTCATGCCGCCGTTACCGCAGACGTACAGGTTCCAGCCTTTCTCCGTGGCGATGATACCCACATCTTTGCCCTGCGCTTCCGCACATTCACGGGTACAGCCGGAGACGCCGAATTTCATTTTGTGCGGGGTACGAATGCCTTTGTAGCGGTTTTCCAGCTCCACGCCGAAACCGACGCTGTCGCCCACGCCGTAGCGGCACCAGGTGCTGCCGACGCAGGTTTTCGCCATCCGCAGCGCTTTGGCATACGCGTGACCGGTTTCGAAGCCCGCTTCAATCAGCTGACGCCAGATTTCCGGCAGATCGTCTTTTTGCGCGCCAAACAGACCGATACGCTGAGAACCGGTGATTTTGGTATAGAGGTTAAACTCGCGGGCGATACGCCCCACGGCCACCAGACCTTCCGGGGTGATTTCACCGCCTGCCGAGCGCGGGATCACCGAGTAGGTGCCGTCTTTCTGGATATTCGCCAGGAAGTTATCGTTAGTATCCTGTAGCGGCGTGTGCTGCGGCTTGAGGATGTATTCGTTCCAGCACGACGCCAGCAGCGAACCGACGGTTGGCTTACACACTTCGCAGCCGTAGCCTTTACCGTGTTTCGCCAGCAGTTCTTCAAAGGTTTTGATACCTTCCACGCGGATTAAGTGGAACAGTTCCTGACGAGAATAAGCAAAGTGCTCGCACAGGTTGTTGTTGACTTCAATACCCTGTTTCGCCAGTTCGGCGTTCAGTACCTGCGTCACCAGCGGGATGCAGCCGCCGCAGCCGGTTCCGGCTTTGGTTTCCGCTTTCAGCGCCGCCACGGTATGGCAGCCTTTATTGATAGCGGCGATCAGATCGCCTTTAGTCACATCGAAGCAGGAGCAGATCTGCGCGCTGTCCGGCAGTTTATCCACGCCGATAGCGGGTTTACCACTGCCCGCGTGCGACGGCAGGATCAGCGAATCCGGGTTTTCCGGCAGTTCGATGGCGTTCAGTACCAGTTGCAGCAAATTGCCGTAATCGCTGGTGTCGCCGACCAGTACTGCGCCGAGCAGCGTTTTGTTATCTTCGCTGACAATTAGACGTTTGTAGACTTCTTTGCTTTCATCGAGGTAAACGTAACTACGCGCGCCCGGCGTGCGGCCATGCGCGTCGCCGATGCCGCCGACGTCCACGCCCAGCAGCTTCAGCTTGGCGCTGAGATCCGCCCCTTCAAAGGCGTTTTCACTGCCGAGGATATGGTCAACGGCGACCTGGGCCATTTTATAGCCTGGTGCGACCAGACCGTAAACGCGGTTGTTCCAACTGGCGCACTCGCCGATAGCGTAGATATCCGGGTCAGACGTCTGGCAGGTGTCGTTAATCACGATCCCACCGCGCGGAGCGACGTCCAGACCGCACTGGGTAGCCAGTTTGTCGCGTGGACGAATACCGGTAGAGAAAACGATAAAGTCGACCTCCAGTTCGCTACCATCGGCAAAACGCATGGTTTTGCGCGCTTCGACGCCTTCCTGGACAATCTCTTTCGTGTTTTTGCTGGTGTGCACTCGCACGCCCATGCTTTCAATTTTGCGACGTAACTGCTCGCCACCCATATGATCCAGCTGTTCAGCCATCAGCATCGGAGCGAATTCAATCACGTGGGTTTCAACGCCGAGGTTTTTCAGCGCACCGGCGGCTTCTAGGCCCAGCAGACCACCGCCGACGACAGCACCACGTTTGCTACGGCGCGCACAAGACTCAATGGCGTTGAGATCTTCAATGGTGCGGTAAACGAAGCAGTCCTGCGTTTCCGAACCTTTAATCGGCGGGATCCACGGATAAGAGCCAGTCGCCATGATCAACTTGTCATAATAAACGGTACGACCCGCGCTGGAGTGAATCACTTTCTCCTGACGGTTAATGGTAATTGCGCGTTCGCCAACCAGTACCTTCACGCCGTGCTTCTCGTAAAATCCTTCACGCACCAGAGAGAGCTCTTCCGCGGTGTGGTGAGAGAAGTAGGATGACAGGTGGACACGGTCATAGGCTTTACGGGGTTCTTCACAGAACACGGTAATGTCGAACAGGCTAGCGTCGGATTTATCAAGGAGATCCTCAATAAAGCGGTG
Organism: Salmonella sp. SAL04202; assembly: GCF_046550775.1. Taxonomy (NCBI): domain Bacteria; kingdom Pseudomonadati; phylum Pseudomonadota; class Gammaproteobacteria; order Enterobacterales; family Enterobacteriaceae; genus Salmonella; species Salmonella sp. SAL04202. Next base: position 6,157 of record NZ_JBGDXK010000012.1, read on the forward strand.
GCCGACCATACCATTACCGATAATAGCGAGTCTGACTTTGCTCATTTTTGCCTCGATTTCTTTTCTATTACCGCCTACCTTAACGATTCAGCAACCCCGCTTATTGATGTAAATCAAATTCACCTTTATATACCTCTTAATGGGTATATGGCTGATTTGTCTGAATTTTTATAAGTGGCGGAATTGTCAGACTTTTCATGTTTGTACAAATAACATACAAAATGAGGGGTTTTTAGACCAACAGGCCTACCTCGTCAGGAGGGGGATAGAGTGCCGGAGGGCGACGTCGCCTTATCCGGCCTACCAACAGCTTACGCTGTAGGCCGGATAAGACGCATCGCGGCGCCATCCGGCAATCATTATCAATGCGTAGCCGGCGCGCTATGCTGGCGATGACGGGACACAAAGCCGAGCGCAAAGCACATCACAAAGACCACCGCATACAGGCCATTCGCGGTGAGTAGCGCCGCCTGTGGACCGCTGTGCGCCACAATCGGGCCGGTGACGACGAAGGTCAGCATCGTTCCTATGGTGCCGCAGGTCAGAATAAAGTTAACCAGCTTAGGCGAGGCCACTTTCGTTTGCTGCGATCCCAGCGTAATGATGGAGGTATAAATGGCGCTGGAGAAGAAGCCCAGCGTCAGAATAAACCACGGCATATGCGCCTGCGTGCCGGTAATAAACAGATACATCAGTACCGCCGCCATACCCGCCAGTACGGTCAGAATGCGTTGCAGATCGAAAAAGCGCAGGATAAAGCTAAACGCCCACATGCCAAACATATAGGACATCCAGAAATCACTCACCAGCGCCCCGGCGTCATTCAGGCTCATGCCGAGGCCTTTGGCGTATTCCGGCACCCAGGAGATAAAGCCTAATTGACCGAGGATATAGCACAGCGCGGCGATGGCCAGAAACAGTACGCCAATGCCCCATTTTTCTTTGACGACAGGCGCCTGAGAGTGCTGCGCATGTTTACCCAGCGCCGGAAATTCACAGCCGAAGGTCAGGATGAAAATCGCCAGGTAGACCAGGCCGATGCAGGCGTAGACCCAGTACCACTCAATACTACGCGCCAGCAGGAAGGCGGCGACCATAGGAAAAATCATCCCCGCCATGCTGAAGAAGGAGTCGGTAAACAGCAGTCGGGAACCGCGCTGACGCCCTTCATACAGTTGCGTAATCAGGAAGGTGCCAATCGACATGGTGATCCCGCTGACCAGCCCCAGCACAAACATCGCCGCTGAGAACAACGCCAGGCTGTGGCTGAACATCAGCCCGGCCACCGCCAGCACCATCAGGATAAAACCAAAGCGTAGCTGTGTTTTCAGCGGGATGATTTCCATCAACCACGCATTGAGGAAGATCGAGATCAAAATCCCGGCGTTCAGGAAAGTAAAGGTGTTACTCATGCTGGAAACGGGCAGATGAAAATAGTCTGCGATATTTCCCATCACCATCCCGGTGACAATCACCAGCGCCCCGGTCAGGGCGTAGGAAAGAAAGCTGATCCATGTGAGCTTGATGCGGTTGCTGTTAGTCATGTCTGGCCTTGAAGAGAAGTGAAGCGCGTGGAGGGCGCGTTAAGCGGGCAGATTTTAGGCGTTTTTGTGATGTATTTAAATAATTATTAGTGATAGTAATGTTCATTACATTTTTTAATGTGATGTTTGTCACATCATATTGCAAGGACAAGGCGTTGCGTCGTAACGTTACATTTGTTTCATGTACGTAAAATTAGGTAAAGGGCTGGCCTGGCCCAGGAAGGCTCTTTAGAATCATTCCACTTGCTTTATTTCTGCTCTCTTTAAGGAAATCTCATGCTCAAATCGACTCTGGCGGCTGTCGCAGCTGTTTTCGCTCTTTCTGCTCTTTCTCCCGTAGCGTTGGCAGCAAAAGGCGATCCTCATGTGCTGTTAACCACCTCCGCCGGGAATATTGAGCTGGAGCTGAACAGCCAGAAAGCGCCGATTTCTGTGAAAAACTTTGTCGATTACGTCAACAGTGGTTTCTATAACAACACTACGTTTCACCGCGTTATTCCTGGCTTTATGATTCAGGGCGGTGGTTTTAACGAGCAGATGCAGCAGAAGAAACCGAATCCGCCGATTAAGAATGAAGCCGACAACGGTCTGCGTAATACTCGCGGCACGATCGCGATGGCGCGCACCGCAGATAAAGACAGCGCCACCAGCCAGTTCTTTATTAACGTCGCGGATAACGCTTTTCTCGACCACGGCCAGCGCGACTTTGGCTATGCGGTATTTGGTAAAGTGGTAAAAGGTATGGATGTCGCCGATAAAATCTCACAGGTACCGACGCACGATGTCGGGCCTTATCAGAATGTGCCGACAAAACCAGTCGTTATCCTTTCCGCGAAAGTCCTGCCATAAAACATGCCTGCGCGGGCGCGAGCCGCCCGCGTTTTCTCCCTGTCTCAGCGTAACCTGAAATTGCTGCTTATACTTGTGGTCAAGCACAGACATATTCAGGGAGGCCCGGTGAAGAAACTTACCGATAAACAAAAGTCACGCTTTTGGGAACAGCGGCGCAACGTTAACTTCCAGCAAAGCCGCCGTCTCGAAGGTATTGAGATCCCCTTAGTAACTCTGACCGCCGATGAAGCGCTGGCACGTCTTGACGAGCTTCGGAGGCACTATGAGCGATAAATTTGGCGAAGGGCGCGATCCGTACCTCTATCCGGGGCTGAATGTGATGCGTAATCGGCTGGGGATTCATCAGGCCCAGCGACTGGCGCAAGCGGCATATGAAATGACCGCGCTCCGTGCCGCCACGATTGAACTGGGGCCGCTGATACGCGGCTTGCCTCATCTGTGCGCGATTCATCGCCAGCTCTATCAGGATATTTTCGACTGGGCAGGGCAACTGCGGGAGGTCGATATTTACCAGGGCGATACCCGTTTCTGCCACTTTGCCTATATCGAAAAAGAGGGCAACGCTCTGATGCAGGATCTGGAAGAAGAGGGCTATCTGGTCGGTCTGGCGCACGAGAAGTTTGTCGAGCGGCTGGCGCATTACTACTGTGAAATTAACGTGCTTCATCCGTTTCGTTTGGGGAGCGGGCTGGCGCAGCGCATCTTCTTTGAACAGCTGGCGTTACATGCAGGCTATGCGCTGAGTTGGCAAGGTATTGCGGTTGAAACATGGAAGCAGGCGAACCAGAGCGGCGCGATGGGCGATCTCTCCGCTTTGCAGGCGATTTTTCAGAAAGCGATAAGCGAAGCTCGCGAAACTGAGTAAAATAGTGCGGTTCTACTCACCCGGAGCCGCCATGATCCTGCTTATCGATAACTATGATTCCTTTACCTGGAACCTCTACCAGTATTTTTGTGAACTGGGCGCGGAAGTACAGGTCCGGCGCAATGATGCGCTGACGCTGGCGCACATTGACGCTTTGAACCCGCAAAAAATCGTTATCTCTCCTGGCCCCTGTACGCCGAATGACGCTGGCATTTCACTGGCGGTCATCCGCCATTATGCCGGACGTATTCCGATGCTGGGCGTTTGCCTGGGTCATCAGGCGATGGCGCAGGCCTTTGGCGCGTCGGTGGTGCGGGCAGCGAAAGTGATGCACGGTAAAACGTCACCTGTTACGCATAATGGACAGGGCGTGTTTCGGGGATTGCCCAGCCCGTTAACCGTGACACGTTACCACTCGCTGATTGTCGACCCTGCCACGTTGCCAGAGTGTTTTGAGATCACCGCCTGGAGCGAAACGCAGGAGATTATGGGCATTCGCCACCGCGAGTGGGATCTGGAAGGCGTGCAGTTCCACCCGGAAAGTATTCTCAGCGAACAAGGACACGCTCTGCTGGAAAATTTCCTCCGGCGTTGATTTGTGGTTGCTATTGAGTGATTTTTTATTCATATTTTGTGATTATAATTTCACTGGCATTTCTACTTAACCGGGTGGTAATGATATGGCAACTGAACAAACGGCTATTACGCGCGCAACTTTTGATGAGGTGATTCTGCCTGTTTATGCACCGGCGGACTTTATTCCGGTCAAAGGTAAAGGCAGCCGCGTATGGGATCAGCAGGGCAAAGAGTATATCGATTTTGCCGGCGGGATTGCAGTGACTGCGCTGGGCCATTGCCATCCGGCACTGGTCGAGGCGCTGAAATCCCAGGGGGAAACCTTGTGGCATACCAGTAACGTTTTTACCAATGAACCGGCGTTGCGTCTGGGACGTAAACTGATCGACGCCACGTTTGCCGAGCGCGTGCTGTTTATGAATTCCGGCACCGAAGCGAACGAAACCGCTTTTAAACTGGCGCGTCATTATGCCTGCGTGCGCCATAGCCCGTTCAAAACGAAAATCATTGCCTTCCATAACGCCTTTCATGGCCGTTCCTTGTTTACCGTCTCTGTAGGCGGGCAGCCGAAATATTCCGACGGCTTTGGGCCAAAACCCGCCGATATTATTCACGTTCCCTTCAACGATCTTCATGCGGTGAAAGCGGTAATGGATGACCACACCTGCGCGGTGGTGGTCGAGCCGATTCAGGGTGAAGGCGGCGTGCAGGCGGCTACACCGGAATTCCTCAAAGGGTTACGCGACCTGTGTGACGAGCATCAGGCGTTGCTGGTGTTTGATGAAGTGCAGTGTGGGATGGGGCGCACCGGAGACCTGTTTGCCTATATGCACTACGGCGTCACGCCGGATATCCTCACCAGCGCCAAAGCGTTAGGCGGCGGTTTTCCGGTGAGCGCCATGCTGACCACGCAGGAGATCGCCTCGGCCTTCCATGTCGGTTCGCATGGTTCAACCTATGGCGGTAATCCGCTGGCCTGTGCGGTGGCTGGCGCGGCATTCGATATTATTAATACGCCAGAGGTACTACAAGGCATTCACACTAAGCGGCAACAGTTTGTGCAACATTTGCAGGCGATTGACGAGCAATTTGACATTTTCAGCGATATTCGCGGCATGGGGCTGCTGATTGGCGCGGAACTGAAACCGGAGTACAAAGGTCGGGCGCGCGATTTTCTGTACGCAGGCGCGGAGGCCGGCGTGATGGTGCTCAATGCCGGAGCCGACGTGATGCGTTTTGCCCCGTCGCTGGTGGTGGAAGAGGCGGATATCAATGAAGGAATGCAGCGCTTTGCGCAGGCGGTAGGGAAGGTGGTTGCCTGATGGCGGATTGCCGGATAAGCGTAGCGCATCCGGCAGTCGGTCTTAACCTTTTGTATCCCGTAGCCGCTTACTCAGCCAGATACCGTGATGCGGACGCTGACGCCAGGCCATCGACGAAATGGTGTGCATGGTGTTCAGATGGCCAATGATGCGCTGTAAATGTTGCTCCAGAGTGCTCAATAAGCCATGTGACGGCATGTCCGGCGACTCCAGAATATTGACATCGCCGGAGCCGCCTGGCCTGTCATACTCCAGGCGCTGCTGGCAGCGCTGAATCGCAATCTCGCAAGATTCCAGATAGCGCTGCGCCAGATCAGGCGTCAGCATGGTGTGTTCCCGCGCCAGCGTCGTCATAGCGTTGATATGCTCGACAATAAACTGGCTGTGCGTGACCCACAGTTTCATATCCGACAGATAGTGGGTATTGAATCCGGGTTCCTGCATTGCCTGATTTAACGAGTTGAATAACGTATTATGCGCCTGGTTGACCCGCATTCTTTGATAAGCGAGCGGGGTGGCCTGCGGATCGTTACTGAGGATCAGTCGGATAGCTTCTTGATCGGCTTCCAGCGCATCATGGGCGTTTTTACGTAATAGCCCGCTTTGCCATTGCGGCCACAGCCAGACCATGCCGCCAAAGGCAATTAAACAGCCAATCAGCGTATCGATCAGCCTCGGCACAATAAACTGCTCTCCGTTTAACGTCAGTAACTGGATGGTGTATACCGCCGTCACCGTAAAGCCGACCGTCGCCCAGCCGTAGTTTTTACGAATAATCAGATAACTTGCCAGCGTTAGTACCAGCATGACCGCCAGCGTAATGCTTTCGGGAATATGTAAGTGCAGCGTGACGCCGGCAATCACCAGGCCGACCAGCGTTCCGACCGAACGGTGCAGAATACGTACGCGCGTCGCGCCATAGCCGTTTTGGGTGACAAACAGCACTGTCATGAGTATCCAGTACGGTTTAGGCAGGTGCAACGCGCTGCCCATCAGACTGGCGATGCTCATCATCACGCTGATGCGTCCGGCGTTGCGTAGCGCCGGCGATTTTAGAGACATATAATTTTTCAGCGCCGGAAGTAGCGGCAGACGACGCTGTTTATCGGCCATCAGGTCGCGGGCGTACAGCGGCCGCTGAGTACGCAGCACACGGGCGATTCGACTGAAGTGCCAATAGCAGAACTGGCCTACCGGATTTTCAGGATGCTGATTGGCGATCTTCTCCAGAGCGCCAATCTGTTTTTCCATGGAGAAGCGCGTCGGCAGACGATGATAAAGAATGTCATCCGCCAGCACGCGCAGACGGGCGGCGACCGTTTGCGCATTCCAGCGAATCACCTCTTCCGCATGGCTGCGTTCTACCAGTTTCTGTACCTCTTCCGGCTGATGCAAGCTGACGGAGATGTGCTCCTGCAAATCCATCGCTTCCTGAAAAGCCCGCAGTAGACGCTTGTAATCATTATTGTTGTGCGCCGAAAGCATATGCATCTGTTGGTAACACTGGGTAATGAGATCGACCGCTTTTTGCTGGCGTATCAGCAGGGGAGGCAGCGCTTTTTCCGGATCAATATGTTGGGTGAGCAGGCTGTATTTCGCTTCGCAATAATCGGCCAGTTCACGGTATAACAAACTCAATGACTCGCGCAGCGGCTGTTCGCGCCATAGCCAGAACCAAAACCAGTTAAACACGCCGTACCATAGCGTGCCCAGCGCATAAATGAGCAGCGGCTCCCAGACGGGCATGTATCCCGCAAGACTCAGGGTAAAGATGGCGGCAATCAGCGACGCTGGCAGTAGCCGCGCGTGAAGCGGGCTAATTTCCGCCGTCACGCCAAGCACTAGCGTGAGCCCGGTCAGGATCAACGGCAGGGGGATGGATTCCGCCAGCAGAAGTTGCGTTACCAGACTGCATCCGGCGAACAGCGACGCGCCGATGATCAGGCGTTTAAAAAAGCGTTTGTGCGGGGTATCCAGACCTGCAATGTTGCAGCAGGCGGGAACGAGAGAGAAAAGCAAGCCCAGGTGTAGCTGGCCTATCAATAAACCAACAGCCACAGGCAGGCACAGCACCAGCGTTTGCCGTAGTGCGTAATTAATCTCTGGGTGATAAATCAGTCTTCGCCACATCGATGCAAACAAAAATGGCGCATGATAAAACGCGCCATTCTGACGGAATTAACGGGTGCCGTAGACGACGATGGTCTTGCCATGCGCGGAGATCAGGTTTTGATCTTCCAGCATTTTCAAAATACGACCAACGGTTTCGCGGGAGCAGCCGACGATCTGGCCGATTTCCTGACGGGTGATTTTGATCTGCATCCCATCCGGGTGCGTCATGGCATCGGGCTGTTTCGCCAGATTCAGCAGCGTCTGAGCGATACGCCCGGTGACGTCAAGGAAGGCGAGGTTACCTACTTTTTCAGAGGTGACTTGTAAGCGACGAGCCATCTGGGAAGAGAGGCGCATCAGAATATCCGGGTTGACCTGGATTAATTGGCGAAATTTTTTGTAGGAAATTTCAGCGACCTCACATGCGGTTTTCGCACGTACCCAGGCGCTGCGTTCCTGGCCTTCTTCAAACAGGCCCAGTTCACCAATAAAATCACCCTGATTCAGATAAGAAAGGATCATTTCTTTCCCTTCTTCATCTTTGATCAGCACTGCCACGGAGCCTTTAACGATGTAGTACAGCGTTTCTGCTTTTTCACCCTGGTGAATCAGCGTGCTCTTTGACGGGTACTTATGAATGTGGCAATGAGACAAGAACCATTCAAGAGTCGGGTCTGTTTGCGGTTTGCCAAGCACCATGCGCGGTTATCCTCTGTTATAAGCTGTCTCCAGAGCCAGAAAACGGCACTGTCTCTGGGGTTGCAAAAATATACTTCCCGCTACCTGGGAAGGGGGCTACGAAAATAGATTGTAGCCTGTAATGTGATGTCCTCTGCATACATGCAGTACGTCAATGTATTACTGTAGCATCTTGTCTGTTTTAGCATAGCTTTCGCCGTGTGTCTCCTGGTGTCTCGCTTCAGCATGACCCAGGTCGCCTTCCATTGCGACTTTTGTTGTATGCGCGTAATCTTTCAGGAAAATTGAAACATTGGAGTTACGAAATATGCAAGCGCGTGTAAAGTGGGTTGAAGGGCTCACGTTCCTCGGAGAGTCCTCCTCCGGCCACCAGATTTTAATGGATGGTAACTCCGGTGACAAAGCGCCGAGCCCGATGGAGATGGTATTAATGGCGGCTGGCGGATGTAGCGCTATTGATGTGGTATCAATCCTGCAAAAGGGCCGTCAGAATGTCACCAACTGCGAAGTGAAGCTGACATCCGAGCGCCGGGAAGACGCGCCGCGCCTGTTTACGCACATTAATCTGCATTTTATCGTTACCGGCAGCGATCTGAAAGAGGCTGCCGTCGCGCGCGCTGTCGATCTCTCCGCGGAAAAATATTGCTCGGTGGCGCTAATGCTGGAAAAAGCGGTCAATATTACCCATTCGTATGAAGTGATTGCGGCGTAACATGTGATGCCGGATGGCGGCGTGGCTTTATCCGGCCTACCCGTTTTTATCTCGTAGGCCCGATAAGCGTAGCGCCATCGGGCATTTCACCGCGGTTATTCGATTTTTTTGCCTTCCATTAATCGCTGCACCAGCGGCAACATAATCAGCTCCATCGCCAGCCCCATTTTGCCGCCCGGCACCACTAATGTATTAATGTGAGAAATAAACGAGCCCTGGAGCATCGCCAGGAGCCAGGGAAAATCGATCCCTTCCAGGTTGCGGAAATGGATCACCACAAAACTCTCATCCAGCGAGGGAATACCCTTTGCGGCGAACGGATTGGATGTATCGACGGTCGGTACGCGCTGGAAGTTAATATGGGTACGCGAGAACTGCGGCGTAATGTAATTGATGTAGTCGTCCATGGAACGCACCACGGAATCCATCACCGCTTCACGGGAGTGTCCGCGCTCGCTGGTGTCGCGAATCAGTTTCTGAATCCACTCGAGGTTGACGATAGGCACCACGCCAACCAACAGATCAACATGACGCGCGACATCATGTTGCGGGGTGACGACGCCGCCATGCAGTCCTTCATAAAACAGCACATCGGTCGGTTCGGGAAGCGGCTGCCAGGGCGTAAACGTGCCGGGAACCTGATTCCACGGTACGGCTTCATCATAGGTATGCAGATATTTACGCGACTGGCCTTTACCCGTCTGCCCGTACTCAATAAAGGTATGTTCCAGTAGGCTGAAGTCATTGGCTTCAGGCCCGAAATAGCTGATATGCCGCCCGGCGTCACGCGCTTTGCGGATCGCCATGTCCATTTCCGGGCGGGTGTAACGATGAAAACTGTCGCCTTCCACCTCGGCGGCGTGCAGATTTAACTGCGCGAAAATTTTACGAAACGCGAGGCTGGTGGTGGTGGTCCCCGCGCCGCTTGACCCTGTTACTGCTATCACCGGATGTTTGGCTGACATGGCAACTCCATGATTGAGCTTTAGTAATAATGTATTGTCGGCAAAGGCGTTTTATTCGCGAAACTGCTTTTTCGGCATAATATTGACCGTTTCATGTAATTCAGACCATACCAGCACGGCCTCGCCGGATTGCAGTTGGCGTTTTACGTCAGCGACTTTTTGTTCAAGCGAACGTTCATGTTCACCATAATCGGTGCCTTCGCGCAACACAAAGCTTTCGATCAGGTTGTCCAGCGTGTCGGGGGCGAGCCCCTGCCAGGGAATGATCATGATGACGCCTCCAGGTACGTTGTCAGCCAGTCAGGAATTCGGCGTTCCAGCCACATTTCAGGGCGCAGCGGCGTACCGCCGATAAATCCTACGTGTCCGCCATGCTCAGTTAGCTGATACTCCACCTGCGGGGGCAGATCTTCCGCTTTAGGGATCACATGATGATCCATAAACGGATCGTCTTTAGCGTGAATAATCAGCGTCGGTTTAGCAATCTGGTTAAGCAACGGCATGGCGCTACACTGACGATAGTAGTCGATGGCGTCGGCAAAGCCGTGAATTTTCGCGGTGATCAGGTCGTCAAACTCGCGAATACGGCGCATTGATTTCAGTTGCGCCAGATTCACCGGCAGCGACCCGGGGTACGCCGCCAGCTTGCGTGACGCATTCGCTTTTAACAGATTAAGCAAATAACGCTGATAGACGCGGGAAAACCCTTTGTCCATATGGTAGCTACAGGCTTCGAGAACAAAGGGCGCAGAAACAATCACCGCCGCCTCGATGGGAATATCGCGGCCTTCTTTCGCCAGCAGGCACGCCAGCATATTACCGCCGAGCGAATAGCCCACGGCGGCTGTCGGAACGGCGCCGAACTCCCGCTGTAACCAGCGTAAAAACCAGGCTCCGTCCTCCGTTTCACCGGAGTGGTAAATACGATTCAGACGGTTGGGTTCGCCGCTACAGCCGCGAAAGTGCATCACCACGCCCAGCCAACCGCGCTTTTGCGCCGCCTCAATCAGCCCGTGGGCATAGGGGCTGTTCAGGCTGCCTTCCAGACCGTGAAAGACCACCAGCCGCGGTTTATGCTTTGCCTGTTGCGGTTCTTCGCTCCATGCCAGATCGACAAAATCGCCGTCCGGTAGCTCCAGCCGCTGCCAGTGGGCGTTGAACTTCACTTTGCGGCGGATTAAGCGCGGCAGCATAGTTTGTAAATGGCGATTACGAATGCCACGCATGGGAATAAATTCATGCGAGTCATTGACAGGCGGGGTCATTTCTGTAGACGTGATCTCAACCATAGCACCAGAACAATTGATAATTGGAAACAATACTATACCGCGCATAAGGTTCACAGATTAGTCAATATGTGATTTTACGTTCAATTGGTCGTCTGGCGAAATAAAATTGCGCCTCATTTCACCAGAGGGGGCGGTATGCAAGGCGCGCGCAATACCCCACAGAAATCGCGTGAACCTCTGCATCAGCCGAATTAATCGTGGTAGTGTGGCAACACGATAGTTATGTGACTCAAGGAGAAGGCATGTCGAAAACACTTTTACAGATCCATTTTAACTTTAGCGGCCCTTTTGGCGAGGAGATGACTCAGCAACTGGTCGGGCTGGCGGAGTCTATCAATGAGGAGCCGGGCTTCATCTGGAAAATCTGGACAGAAAGCGAGAAAAACCAGCAAGCTGGCGGCATTTACTTGTTTGAATCCGAAGAAACGGCGCAGGCTTATATTAAAAAACACACTGCGCGTCTGAAAAATCTTGGCGTTGATGAGGTGACGTTTACATTATTTGGCGTGAACGACGCGCTGACGAAAATAAATCACGGCAACCTTTGCCGCTAAATCACATAACGCAGGCTTCTGTTCCGGTGCTGCCGACCGCAACGGTAATCTTTATACCGGGACGAGTACCGAAGAGGCCTTTATGGACGAACAGCGGACAACGAACGTTCTCTTTCAGCGTGTGCAGCGCCTCGGCGGTCGGGCGATGTTACCCTTTTCCACAAACATCATGAAGATGGTGAGCTTGCGGAAGGTAATGTCATCAGTGATTGACAGGTTCATCGCCCGCCCCGCGCGTTAGTCGTTCTGCATCATCTGCTCAAGCTGCTCCTGCGCCTCAAGCCATGCCATTTCACATTCTTCCAGCCCGGATTTGGCGCTGGCCTGCAGTTGCAGACACTCGGTCATCTCCGCTTTACGGCTGGGGTCATACAGGCTGCTGTCGCCGAGCTTCTCTTCCGCCTGCGCTAACTGGGCGTTGAGCTTTTCCATCTCTTTTTCCAGACGGGTAATCTCTTTACGCAGCGGCTGCGTCAGAGTGCGTAGCTCGGCTTCGCGACGCTTCTGATCTTTGCGTGACTGGGCGCTGTTGGCGTTGTTTTCCTTCGGTGCGTCGTCGGCCTGGTTTTCCTGCTTCTGCACGTCACTCAGCCACTGCTGATAATCTTCCAGGTCGCCGTCGAACGGCTCGACCTTTTTGTCGTGCACCAGATAGAGGTCGTCAGTGGTGGAGCGAATCAGGTGGCGGTCGTGCGACACGACGACCAATGCGCCTTCAAAATCAATCAGCGCTTCGGTGAGCGCCTGACGCATGTCGAGATCCAGGTGGTTGGTCGGTTCATCGAGCAGCAGCAGGTTTGGACGTTGCCAGACGATCAGCGCCAGCACCAGACGCGCTTTCTCGCCGCCAGAGAAGCGTTGCGTCTCTTCCGTTACTTTGTCGCCCTGGAAACCGAAGCCGCCGAGATAGTCGCGCAGCTTCTGCTCCAGTTCCTGCGGCGCCAGACGCGCCATATGTTGCAGCGGGGATTCATCCGCGCGCAGGAACTCCAGTTGGTGCTGGGCGAAGTAGCCGAGCTTAATGCCTTTGGCGAGGCCAATTTCACCATGTAGCGGCTCCAGTTCGCCCGCCAGCAGCTTGATCAGCGTCGATTTCCCCGCGCCGTTGCGGCCCAGCAGGCCGATACGCGAGCCGGGCACCAGGTTCAGCTTGATGGATTCCAGAATGATGCGATCGCCATAACCTGCGCTGACTTTTTCCATCTTCAGCAGCGGGTTCGGCAGGCTTTCCGGCGCGCGGAAGCTGAAATGGAACGGGTTGTCGACATGAGCCGGGGCAATCAGCTCCATACGCTCCAGCATCTTGATACGGCTTTGCGCCTGCTTGGCCTTGGTGGCCTTGGCGCGGAAACGGTCGATGTAGCTTTGCAGATGCGCCACACGCTCCTGCTGACTCTCATACATCGCCTGCTGCTGCGCCAGGCGCGTGGCGCGCTGAACTTCAAACGCGCTGTAGTTGCCGGTGTACTCGAACAGAGTCTGCTGTTCGATATGGATAATTTTATCCACTATCGGGTCAAGAAAGTCGCGATCGTGGGAGATCAGAATCAGGGTGCCCGGATAGCTCTTCAGCCATTTTTCCAGCCAGATAACGGCATCCAGATCGAGGTGGTTGGTCGGTTCGTCGAGCAGCAGTAAATCGGAACGGCAAATCAGCGCCTGGGCCAGGTTAAGGCGCATCCGCCAGCCGCCGGAAAAGTCGCTGACCGGACGTTCCAGCTGATCGTTAGAGAAGCCGAGACCGTGTAGCAGGCTGGCGGCGCGCGAACGAACGGTCCATGCGTCGATGGCGTCCAGCTTGCCATGTATGGAGGCGATAGCATGTCCGTCGTTACGTTCGTTGGCGTCGTTAAGCTGCGCCTCCAGCTGCCGGTATTCACGGTCGCCGTCAATGACATACTCAATCGCTGGCTGAGGCAACGCAGGTGTTTCCTGATTCACCCACGCTAATTGCCAGGTTCCGGGCAGGGTAAAACTCCCGGCATCGGCGCTGATTTCATTTTTTAGCAATGCCAGCAGGGTAGATTTACCGCAGCCGTTTTTACCCACCAGGCCGACTTTCTGGCCTGGATTAATGGTAGCCGAGGCATTGTCCAGTAGGACGCGCACGCCGCGACGAATTTGTAACGAGGAGAAAACAATCATAAGGCGCCGTATGTTCAGACTATGTTAATTTATCATTATGATAATGTAATATTCGGGCGTACCGCCGCGCTGGAGCGCAATGGTAGCTCAAAACAACAACGATACACAAAATCATTCAGGCCGCCTTTGGTGAGGGACAAGAATATCTCTCATTAATCCCCAGCGGCGGACATGGAGTACGTTTCTGAGTTGAACAAACGCTGTCAACGTAGAAGCGGCCTGAAGAATGGCATGTATCGACCCAAAACAACCGGGAGGGGGATTGATGTCTCAGCCAGCGAAAGTCTTGCTGTTGTATGCCCATCCGGAATCTCAGGACTCGGTTGCTAACCGGGTACTGCTTAAACCGGCCATACAGCACAATAACGTAACCGTGCACGATCTTTATGCGCGCTATCCTGATTTTTTTATCGATACGCCCTATGAACAAGCCCTGTTACGTGAGCACGACGTCATTGTTTTTCAGCATCCCCTTTACACCTATAGCTGTCCGGCTTTACTGAAAGAATGGCTTGATCGCGTTTTGAGTCGAGGGTTCGCCAGCGGACCAGGGGGAAACCAACTGGTGGGAAAGTACTGGCGTAGCGTGATTACGACCGGCGAGCCGGAGAGCGCTTACCGGTATGACGCGCTAAACCGCTATCCAATGAGCGATGTACTCCGCCCTTTTGAACTGACCGCGGCCATGTGCCGGATGCACTGGATGCCGCCCATTATTGTGTACTGGGCGCGCCGCCAGTCGCCGCAGACGCTGGCCAGTCATGCGAAAGCCTATGGCGAGTGGCTGGCGAATCCTGTGAGCGCGGGAGGCTATTGATGGAAGGTGCTGATTTATTGACCGCGGGAGTGTTGTTCCTCTTCGCAGCGGTAGCGGCGGTGCCGTTAGCCGCCAGGCTGGGCATCGGCGCGGTGCTAGGGTATTTGCTGGCGGGAATCGCCATCGGTCCGTGGGGGCTGGGATTTATCAGCGACGTTGACGAGATCCTGCACTTTTCCGAACTGGGCGTCGTGTTTCTGATGTTTATCATTGGTCTCGAACTCAATCCGTCCCGGCTTTGGCAACTGCGGCGCTCTATCTTCGGCGTCGGCGCTGCTCAGGTGCTGTTAAGCGCGGCGGTGCTGGCGGGATTATTGATGCTTGCTGATTTCTTATGGCAGGCGGCGGTCGTCGGCGGGATTGGCCTGGCGATGTCTTCGACGGCGATGGCGCTACAACTGATGCGCGAGAAAGGCATGAACCGTAGCGAGTCCGGGCAGTTAGGGTTTTCCGTCTTACTGTTTCAGGATTTAGCGGTGATCCCCGCGCTGGCGTTGGTGCCTTTGTTGGCGGGATCGGCCGACGAGCATTTCGACTGGTTTAAAGTGGCAATGAAGGTACTGGCTTTCGCGGTAATGCTGATTGGCGGTCGTTACCTGTTGCGCCCGGTATTTCGTTTTATTGCTGCGTCCGGCGTGCGGGAGGTCTTCACTGCCGCGACGCTGTTGCTGGTGTTGAGCGCCGCCTTATTTATGGATGCGCTGGGACTGTCGATGGCCCTGGGAACCTTCATTGCCGGCGTTTTACTGGCAGAGAGCGAATACCGGCATGAGCTGGAAAATGCTATCGATCCCTTTAAAGGTTTACTGCTTGGGCTGTTCTTTATCTCCGTCGGTATGTCGCTAAATCTCGGCGTACTTTATACCCATTTACTGTGGGTGGCGGCGAGCGTTGTTATTCTGGTCGTCATAAAAATGCTGACGCTGTATCTGCTGGCGCGGCTATATGGAATAAGAAGTTCTGAACGGATGCAGTTTGCCAGCGTGCTGAGTCAGGGGGGCGAGTTCGCTTTTGTGCTCTTTTCTACCGCCTCTTCTCAGCGCCTGTTTCAGGGCGATCAGATGGCGTTATTATTGGTGACTGTCACATTATCAATGATGACCACGCCGCTACTGATGAAAGGGATTGATAAGTGGTTATCGCGCCGTCTTAATGGCCCGGAAGAGAATGATGAAAAGCCGTGGGTTGAGGATGATAAGCCCCAGGTAATTGTCGTCGGCTTTGGTCGTTTTGGTCAGGTGATCGCTCGCTTATTGATGGCGAATAAGATGCGTATCACCGTGCTGGAACGCGATATCGGCGCCGTTAATCTGATGCGCAAATATGGTTATAAAGTGTATTACGGCGACGCTACACAAGTCGAGCTGCTGCGTTCTGCGGGCGCGGAAGCGGCGGAGTCGATAGTCATCACGTGTAATGAACCGGAAGACACGATGAAGCTGGTGGCGCTGTGTCAGCAGCATTTTCCTCATCTGCATATTCTTGCGCGAGCGCGTGGACGTGTGGAGGCCCATGAGTTATTACAGGCTGGCGTCACGCAGTTTTCCCGTGAAACGTTTTCCAGCGCGCTGGAACTGGGACGTAAAACTCTGGTGTCGTTAGGTATGCATCCGCATCAGGCGCAACGCGCGCAGTTGCATTTTCGCCGGCTGGATATGCGAATGTTGCGGGAGCTGATCCCGGAGCATAGCGACATGGTACAGATTTCGCGCGCCAGAGAGGCCCGACGCGAGCTGGAGGAGATTTTTCAGCGCGAAATGCAACAGGAACGGCGCCAGTTGGATGGCTGGGATGAATTTGAGTAGAGGTGAACAATGGCAATCCGTAAACGTTTTATTGCAGGCGCGAAATGTCCGGCCTGTCAGGCGCAGGACACAATGGCGATGTGGCGTGAAAATAATGTCGATATTGTTGAATGCGTTAAGTGCGGGCATCAAATGCGGGAAGCGGATAAAGACGTTCGCGAGCATGTTCGCAAAGAAGAGCAAGTGATCGGGATTTTTCATCCGGACTAGCGATATGCCGCAGGTTTTTTTAAGCTAAGGGGTACACGGCTGCAGAATTCCGCTACAATCTGCGCCACTATTCTTCCCATGCTCAGGAGATATCATGAAAGTAGCAAAAGACCTGGTGGTCAGCCTGGCCTATCAGGTACGTACAGAAGACGGTGTGTTGGTTGATGAGTCTCCGGTGAGTGCGCCGCTGGATTACCTGCACGGTCACGGCTCCCTGATCTCTGGTCTGGAAACCGCGCTGGAAGGCCATGAAGTTGGCGACAAATTTGATGTCGCTGTTGGCGCGAACGACGCTTACGGTCAGTATGACGAAAATCTGGTGCAGCGTGTGCCTAAAGACGTCTTTATGGGCGTTGATGAACTGCAGGTAGGGATGCGTTTCCTGGCGGAAACCGACCAGGGCCCGGTACCGGTAGAGATTACCGAAGTGGAAGACGATCACGTTGTGGTTGATGGTAACCACATGCTGGCGGGCCAGAATCTGAAATTTAACGTAGAAGTTGTTGCGATTCGTGAAGCGACTGAAGAAGAACTGGCTCACGGTCATGTTCACGGCGCGCACGATCACCACCACGATCACGGTGAAGACGGCTGCTGTGGCGGTCATGGTCATGACCATGGTCACGAGCACGGCGGCGAAGGCTGCTGCGGTGGTGGTGGTAAAGGCGGCTGCGGTTGCCATTAATCCCCGTCGTCTTTCAAGCCACCGCGGTGTTGGCTACGCTTTCAAACCCCGGTCACACACATAGTTATCTATGCTCCCGGGGAATTTTCAAGCTTGCCGCCTTGCCGTGACTCGAAATCCTTAGGGTATTATCATTGGTTCGATAAATCATCGGGCACAAAAAAAGCGGGTTAACCCCGCTTTTTTTTCGTCTCAATAATGCGGCGGCGGCGTTTCTTCTGCCTGAGAGGCGATATTTGACGGCTGACTGGCTTTTAACTTTTCCGTGAGCAAACGCAGATGATCGCGCAGCTTCGCCATCTCCATTTCATGTGCGGTTACCGTCAGGTTTAGTTCTTCTATGGTAATCTCCTGGAACGCCAGACGGCTTTCCAGTTCAGCCAGACGAGCTTCCATCGTGATATCCTGCATGATGTACCTCTTTATGTTGTCTCCGTCGGCGGATTCTACTTAACTTTACCGGCTTTCACAGCAACCATTACGCGCCCTACGAAACTAATTTAAACAAAAAGAGTCTGAAAAGAAGTGATAATAGGGCGTGTTCGTATGTTGATTTGTTCTGCAACGATTTATAGTACGCTTCTTACGTAAGTTAACATGGGGCGAGATGCCCCGGCCCTGGAGATATGGATGAAATCACTGTTTAAAGCCACGCTGCTGGCAACGACGATGGCCGTTGCTATGCACGCACCGATCACTTTTGCTGCTGATGCGGCGAAACCGGCAGCTACCGCTGATAGCAAAGCAGCATTTAAAAACGACGATCAAAAAGCGGCTTATGCGCTGGGCGCCTCGCTGGGTCGTTACATGGAAAATTCGCTTAAAGAGCAGGAAAAGTTGGGCATCAAACTGGATAAAGATCAGTTGATTGCCGGCGTTCAGGATGCCTTTGCCGATAAGAGCAAACTGTCCGATCAGGAAATTGAGCAAACGCTGCAGACGTTTGAAGCACGCGTGAAGAGCGCTGCTCAGGCGAAGATGGAAAAAGACGCTGCCGATAACGAAGCAAAAGGTAAAGCGTTCCGCGACGCTTTTGCTAAAGAGAAAGGCGTGAAAACCTCCTCTACCGGTTTGCTTTACAAAGTAGAGAAAGAAGGCACAGGCGAGGCGCCGAAAGATAGCGATACCGTTGTGGTGAACTACAAAGGTACGCTGATCGACGGTAAAGAGTTTGATAACTCTTACACCCGCGGCGAACCGCTCTCCTTCCGTCTGGACGGCGTTATCCCTGGCTGGACTGAAGGCCTGAAAAATATTAAGAAAGGCGGCAAGATCAAGCTGGTTATCCCACCGGCGCTGGCCTACGGTAAAACGGGCGTTCCGGGTATCCCGGCGAACTCCACCCTGGTATTCGACGTAGAGCTGCTGGATATCAAACCAGCGCCGAAAGCGGATGCTAAACCTGCCGATGCGGCTGACGCTAAAGCCGCAGATGCTGCTAAAAAATAAAAACTGAGAGCCGCCGCTTGTAATAGCGGCGGTTTTTTTTATTCAGGCCGGATATATTACTCACCATAATTTGATTTGCGGATAACGGCGCTTGCGCTGGTCGTTAAGGGCGAGACCGTAGGCTGAATGTCCGCCAACGCACACGTAGTCTGAAATAGACGAGCAAATTAGTACTGGAAAGATGAACCCTCACTGTATTAATTTAATCATCCGCGTAAATAATGAGCCTGCCCTGAAAACATAACGACAGGCTCCTGAAAAGGAGTGTTTTTTTTCATGTCCAGGTCGCTTTTAACCAACGAAACCAGTGAACTTGATTTGCTGGATCAGCGTCCCTTCGAGCAAACCGACTTCGATATTCTGAAATCCTACGAAGCGGTAGTGGACGGGTTAGCGATGCTTATAGGTTCCCATTGTGAAATCGTATTGCACTCTTTGCAGGATCTAAAATGTTCAGCCATTCGTATTGCCAATGGCGAACATACGGGCCGTAAAATTGGCTCGCCGATTACCGACCTGGCGTTGCGTATGTTGCACGACATGACAGGGGCGGACAGTAGCGTGTCGAAATGCTATTTCACGCGCGCGAAAAGCGGTGTCTTGATGAAGTCGTTGACGATTGCCATTCGCAACCGCGAGCAGCGCGTCATTGGTCTACTGTGCATCAACATGAATCTTGATGTGCCATTTTCACAGATTATGAATACCTTTATTCCGCCGGAAACGCCGGAAGTCGGCTCAGCGGTTAATTTTGCCTCCTCAGTCGAAGATTTAGTCACCCAGACGCTGGAGTTCACGATCGAAGAAGTGAATGCCGATCGTAATGTCTCTAACAACGCGAAAAATCGTCAGATCGTCCTTAACCTGTACGAAAAAGGCATTTTCGATATTAAAGACGCCATTAACCAGGTAGCCGATCGTCTGAATATCTCAAAACACACGGTTTACCTCTATATTCGCCAGTTCAAAAGCGGCGATTTTCAGGGGCAGGATAAATAATGCGTTATGCCATTATGGTCACCGGGCCGGCATATGGCACCCAGCAGGCCAGCAGCGCATTGCAGTTCGCCCACGCGCTGCTCAATGAGGGGCATGAGTTAGCCAGCGTCTTTTTCTATCGGGAAGGTGTCTATAACGCCAATCTCCTGACCTCGCCGGCGAGCGATGAATATGATCTGGTACGCGCCTGGCAGAAATTGAATACGCAGCATGGCGTAGCGCTGAACATCTGTGTCGCGGCGGCGCTTCGTCGCGGTATTATTGATGAAACTGAAGCCGGCAGACTGGCGTTGCCGTCCGCCAATCTTCAGCCGGGCTTTACGCTAAGCGGACTGGGCGCGCTGGCGGAGGCATCTCTCACCTGCGATCGGGTGGTGCAGTTTTAATGAAACGTATTGCATTTGTCTTTTCCACCGCGCCGCACGGCAGCGCCTCAGGCCGTGAAGGACTGGATGCGCTGCTGGCAACGTCAGCGCTAACGGAAGCGCTGGGCGTCTTTTTTATCAGCGATGGCGTCTTTCAGTTATTACCGGGACAAAAACCAGACGCTGTGCTGGCGCGTGACTATATTGCTACTTTCAAGCTCTTTGATTTGTACGATATTGATCAATGCTGGATCTGCGCGGCATCGCTGCGCGAGCGTGGTCTGGAAAACGTTAATTTTGTGGTAGACGCCACGCCGCTGGAACCCGTGGCGTTACGCCGCGAGCTTGGCAACTATGATGTCATCCTGAGATTCTGAGGCGTTTATGCTGCATACCTTACCTCATTGCGCTTCGGGCGTTGATTTTCCCGCTTTGCTGCGCCTGCTAAAAGAGGGCGATGCGCTTTTGTTGCTCCAGGATGGCGTTACCGTCGCGATTGAAGGTAACCGCTTCCTTGAAAGTCTGCGCGATGCCCCCATAACAGTCTATGCCTTGAAAGAAGACATTGACGCCCGCGGCCTGGGTGGTCAAATTTCAGACAGTGTCGTCAGGGTTGACTATACTGAGTTTGTCAGACTCACGGTTAAGTATGCCAACCAGATGGCCTGGTGATGGCGGGATCGTTGTATATTTCTTGACACCTTTTCGACACCGCCCTAAAATTCGGCGTCCTCATATTGTGTGAGGGCGTTTTATTACGTGTTTACGAAGCAAAAGCTAAAACCAGGAGCTATTTAATGGCAACAGTTAACCAGCTGGTACGCAAACCACGTGCTCGCAAAGTTGCGAAAAGCAACGTGCCTGCGCTGGAAGCATGCCCGCAAAAACGTGGCGTATGTACTCGTGTATATACTACCACTCCTAAAAAACCGAACTCCGCACTGCGTAAAGTTTGCCGTGTTCGTCTGACTAACGGTTTTGAAGTGACTTCCTACATCGGTGGTGAAGGTCACAACCTGCAGGAGCACTCCGTGATCCTGATCCGTGGCGGTCGTGTTAAAGACCTCCCGGGTGTTCGTTACCACACCGTTCGTGGCGCGCTTGACTGCTCCGGCGTTAAAGACCGTAAGCAAGCTCGTTCTAAGTACGGCGTGAAGCGTCCTAAGGCTTAATGGTTCTCCGTTAAGTAAGGCCAAACGTTTTAAATTAATGTCAAACTAAACTCGTAGAGTTTTGGACAATCCTGAATTAACAACGGAGTATTTCCATGCCACGTCGTCGCGTCATTGGTCAGCGTAAAATTCTGCCGGATCCGAAGTTCGGATCAGAACTGCTGGCTAAATTTGTCAATATCCTGATGGTAGATGGTAAAAAATCTACTGCAGAATCAATCGTATACAGCGCGCTGGAGACCCTGGCTCAGCGTTCTGGTAAATCTGAACTGGAAGCTTTCGAAGTCGCTCTCGAAAACGTTCGCCCGACTGTAGAAGTTAAATCCCGCCGTGTAGGTGGTTCTACTTATCAGGTACCAGTTGAAGTCCGTCCGGTCCGTCGTAATGCTCTGGCAATGCGTTGGATCGTAGAAGCTGCTCGTAAACGCGGTGATAAATCCATGGCTCTGCGCCTGGCGAACGAACTTTCTGACGCTGCAGAAAACAAAGGTACTGCAGTTAAGAAACGTGAAGACGTTCACCGTATGGCAGAAGCCAACAAGGCGTTCGCACACTACCGTTGGTAATCCCTTCGGAGTCATAGTCACCAGGCGGGCGCTTCAGGTAAGTCGCCCGTTTTGGATAACTTAACTGAACGCCTAAAGATATCAACGAGGAATCAAATGGCTCGTACAACACCCATCGCACGCTACCGTAATATCGGTATCAGTGCGCACATCGACGCCGGTAAAACCACTACTACCGAACGTATTCTGTTCTACACCGGTGTAAACCACAAAATCGGTGAAGTTCATGACGGCGCAGCTACCATGGACTGGATGGAGCAGGAGCAGGAGCGTGGTATTACTATCACCTCCGCAGCGACTACTGCATTCTGGTCTGGTATGGCTAAGCAGTATGAACCGCATCGCATCAACATCATCGACACCCCGGGGCACGTTGACTTCACTATCGAAGTAGAACGTTCCATGCGTGTTCTCGATGGTGCGGTAATGGTTTACTGCGCAGTTGGTGGTGTTCAGCCGCAGTCTGAAACCGTATGGCGTCAGGCAAACAAATACAAAGTTCCGCGCATTGCGTTCGTTAACAAAATGGACCGCATGGGCGCGAACTTCCTGAAAGTTGTTGGTCAGATCAAAACCCGTCTGGGCGCGAACCCGGTTCCGCTGCAGCTGGCAATTGGTGCTGAAGAAGGTTTCACCGGCGTTGTTGACCTGGTGAAAATGAAAGCCATCAACTGGAACGATGCCGACCAGGGCGTTACCTTCGAATACGAAGATATCCCGGCTGACATGCAGGACCTGGCTAACGAATGGCACCAGAACCTGATCGAGTCCGCCGCAGAAGCTTCTGAAGAGCTGATGGAAAAATACCTGGGTGGTGAAGAACTGACTGAAGAAGAGATCAAACAAGCTCTGCGTCAGCGCGTTCTGAACAACGAAATCATCCTGGTAACCTGTGGTTCTGCATTTAAGAACAAAGGTGTTCAGGCGATGCTGGATGCGGTAATTGATTACCTGCCATCCCCGGTAGACGTACCTGCGATCAACGGTATTCTGGACGACGGTAAAGATACTCCGGCTGAGCGTCACGCAAGCGACGACGAGCCGTTCTCTGCGCTGGCGTTCAAAATCGCTACCGACCCGTTTGTGGGTAACCTGACCTTCTTCCGTGTGTACTCCGGTGTGGTTAACTCTGGTGATACCGTACTGAACTCCGTGAAAACCGCACGTGAGCGTTTCGGTCGTATCGTTCAGATGCACGCCAACAAACGTGAAGAGATCAAAGAAGTTCGCGCGGGCGACATCGCGGCTGCTATCGGCCTGAAAGACGTGACTACCGGTGACACCCTGTGTGATCCGGAAAACCCGATCATTCTGGAACGTATGGAATTCCCTGAGCCGGTAATCTCCATCGCGGTAGAACCGAAAACCAAAGCTGACCAGGAAAAAATGGGTCTGGCTCTGGGCCGTCTGGCGAAAGAAGACCCGTCATTCCGCGTATGGACTGATGAAGAATCTAACCAGACCATCATCGCTGGTATGGGTGAACTTCACCTGGATATCATCGTTGACCGTATGAAGCGTGAATTCAACGTTGAAGCTAACGTGGGTAAACCTCAGGTTGCTTACCGCGAAGCGATTCGCGCGAAAGTTACCGACATCGAAGGTAAACACGCGAAACAGTCTGGTGGTCGCGGTCAGTATGGTCATGTTGTTATCGACATGTACCCGCTGGAGCCGGGCTCTAACCCGAAAGGTTACGAGTTCATCAACGACATCAAAGGTGGTGTAATTCCTGGCGAATACATCCCGGCCGTTGATAAAGGCATCCAGGAGCAGCTGAAATCTGGCCCGCTGGCGGGTTATCCGGTAGTTGATCTCGGTGTGCGTCTGCACTTCGGTTCTTACCATGACGTTGACTCCTCTGAGCTGGCGTTTAAACTGGCTGCGTCTATTGCCTTTAAAGAAGGCTTTAAGAAAGCAAAACCAGTTCTGCTTGAGCCGATCATGAAGGTTGAAGTAGAAACACCTGAAGAGAATACCGGTGACGTTATCGGCGACCTTAGCCGCCGTCGTGGTATGCTCAAAGGTCAGGAATCTGAAGTTACAGGCGTTAAGATCCACGCTGAAGTACCGCTGTCTGAAATGTTCGGATATGCAACTCAGCTGCGTTCTCTGACCAAAGGTCGCGCATCGTACACTATGGAATTCCTGAAGTATGATGATGCGCCGAACAACGTTGCTCAGGCCGTAATCGAAGCCCGTGGTAAATAAGCCGCAGGGTTAAAAACCAAAATCCCGTGCTCTCTCCTGAAGGGGAGAGCGCTATAGTAAGGAATATAGCCGTGTCTAAAGAAAAATTTGAACGTACAAAACCGCACGTTAACGTCGGCACCATCGGCCACGTTGACCACGGTAAAACTACCCTGACCGCTGCAATCACCACCGTACTGGCTAAAACCTACGGCGGTGCTGCTCGTGCATTCGACCAGATCGATAACGCTCCGGAAGAAAAAGCGCGTGGTATCACCATCAACACTTCTCACGTTGAATACGATACCCCGACCCGCCACTACGCACACGTAGACTGCCCGGGGCACGCCGACTATGTTAAAAACATGATCACCGGTGCTGCGCAGATGGACGGCGCGATCCTGGTTGTTGCTGCGACTGACGGCCCGATGCCGCAGACCCGTGAGCACATCCTGCTGGG
>NZ_JBGDXK010000013.1:0-26227 GCF_046550775.1 Salmonella sp. SAL04202
GAACTGCCGGAAGGCGTAGAGATGGTAATGCCGGGCGACAACATCAAAATGGTTGTTACCCTGATCCACCCGATCGCGATGGACGACGGTCTGCGTTTCGCAATCCGTGAAGGCGGCCGTACCGTTGGCGCGGGCGTTGTTGCTAAAGTTCTGGGCTAATTACTCGTTAATTAGTTTTGAATTGAAGAGGGCGCTTCGGCGCCCTTTTTGTTGCCTGCTATTTAGCCGCTGTTATATTTATTCACCCTTTTTAACGCTTCTCCCGTGGCGTAAATCGCTTTGTGCTATTGTAATCATAACCATTCTCATTTACACTTTGTGCGGAAATTGAACGGGAGCGATCATGTACGTTTGTTTGTGTAATGGTATAAGCGATAAAAAAATCCGCCAGGCTGTACGACAATTTCATCCACAGTCATTTCAACAGTTGCGTAAATTTATTCCTGTGGGAAATCAATGTGGTAAGTGTATTCGCGCCGCGCGAGAAGTGATGCAGGATGAGTTAACGCAAATGCCGGAATTTAAAGAGATCGCCTGAGTCACACTCTTTTTTTTGACATCCCTGTAGCCCCATCTACGCTCTAGAGAGTGGAAGCGGAGGGACTATAAAATGAAAGGTGATGTTAAAATCATAAATTATCTCAATAAACTATTGGGAAATGAGCTTGTCGCAATTAATCAGTATTTTCTTCATGCCCGTATGTTCAAAAACTGGGGCCTGACCCGGCTTAATGATGTTGAGTACCATGAATCCATTGATGAGATGAAACACGCCGATAAGTATATTGAGCGTATTTTATTTCTGGAAGGCATACCGAACCTACAGGATCTGGGCAAGCTGGGCATCGGTGAAGATGTCGAAGAGATGCTACGATCGGATCTCCGGCTCGAACTGGAAGGCGCAAAAGATCTACGTGAGGCAATAGCCTATGCCGATAGCGTTCATGATTATGTCAGCCGGGATATGATGATTGAAATTCTTGCCGACGAGGAAGGCCACATCGACTGGCTGGAAACTGAGCTGGATTTGATTGCCAAACTTGGTATGCAAAATTATCTGCAATCACAAATTAAGGTTACCGATTAACCGCCTGGAAAGAAAGCTTTCCAACCTGTTATGAAACCCGCCACCGCCAGCCATGGCCCAAAAGGTAGCGGGTTTATTAATGCCGATTTACCTCTCACCAGGAGCGCGACGCCAAACCCGCC
The DNA here is from genome assembly GCF_046550775.1 of Salmonella sp. SAL04202. Classification (NCBI taxonomy): domain Bacteria; kingdom Pseudomonadati; phylum Pseudomonadota; class Gammaproteobacteria; order Enterobacterales; family Enterobacteriaceae; genus Salmonella; species Salmonella sp. SAL04202. The sequence continues at coordinate 1,210 of NZ_JBGDXK010000013.1, forward strand.
ACAGGCCAACATGGCGGCAAGGAAAACCAGTAACGGCAGTGTTTCCCAACAATGCCACGCCCCTAAGGCAGCAAGGTACTTGACGTCGCCATATCCAAGCCCCTCTTTCTGATAACGCAGGCGATAGCCCCAGTAAATTAACGCGAATCCGCCATAGCCGGCGATAGCGCCCCAAAGCGCATCCGGTAAACGCTCCGGCAGGCAAATCTGGTGATAAAGCAGACCACCCCACAGTAATGGACAGGTAAACCGGTCAGGCAGCAGACCGGTACGCGCGTCGTATATGCCAAGTAATAAAGAGAACGACGCATAAAAAATGAGAAAGGGGAGGGCAACAAACATAAGCAAATCCTCGTCAAGGTTTGTGCTCACTTTTATAGATTTATGCGACAGCGACAACGACGTATTGCCAGGTTTGCCTGATGCCTTCCAAAGAAAAGATGCGCGTTACCATCCCATGCGTACCATCTGGAATCATGCTCGCATAAGAATAAAGCGCTTAATTTCTATCCGACACTTGCGTCAGGCTGAGATTTACGTATAATGCGCGGGCTTGTCGTAATTGACGGCAGGTTCGATTTGAACCTCGAATAGCCGATTTGGCTATTTAACAATGCTCCCAATCGGGGAGCTACGTAAGAACGGTTACACTCTCCCATCAATCGTAATGGGTGTGAGGAGTAATCATTTTCGTTTATAAAATAATTGGAGCTCTGGTCTCATGCAGAACCAAAGAATCCGTATCCGCCTGAAAGCGTTTGATCATCGTCTGATCGATCAATCAACCGCGGAAATCGTCGAGACTGCCAAGCGCACTGGTGCGCAGGTTCGCGGTCCGATCCCGCTGCCGACCCGCAAAGAGCGCTTTACCGTTCTGATCTCTCCGCACGTTAACAAAGATGCGCGCGATCAGTACGAAATTCGCACTCACAAGCGTCTGGTTGACATCGTTGAGCCAACCGAGAAAACCGTTGATGCTCTGATGCGTCTGGACCTGGCTGCCGGTGTAGACGTGCAGATCAGCCTGGGTTAATCAGGTCATCGAGCGATTGAGAGGTTGATACAATGATTGGTTTAGTCGGTAAAAAAGTGGGTATGACCCGCATCTTCACTGAAGATGGCGTCTCTATCCCAGTAACCGTAATCGAAGTTGAAGCAAACCGTGTTACTCAGGTTAAAGACCTGGCTAACGATGGCTACCGCGCTGTTCAGGTTACTACGGGTGCTAAAAAAGCTAACCGTGTCACCAAGCCGGAAGCGGGTCACTTTGCTAAAGCTGGCGTAGAAGCTGGCCGTGGTCTGTGGGAATTCCGTCTGGCTGAAGGCGAAGAATACACCGTAGGTCAGAGCATCAGCGTTGAACTGTTTGCTGACGTTAAAAAAGTTGACGTAACCGGTACCTCTAAAGGTAAAGGTTTCGCTGGTACCGTTAAGCGCTGGAACTTCCGTACCCAGGACGCTACTCACGGTAACTCCTTGTCTCACCGCGTTCCGGGTTCTATCGGTCAGAACCAGACTCCGGGCAAAGTGTTCAAAGGCAAGAAAATGGCAGGTCAGATGGGTAATGAGCGCGTAACCGTTCAGAGCCTTGACGTAGTACGCGTTGACGCTGAGCGCAACCTGCTGCTGGTTAAGGGTGGTGTTCCGGGTGCAACCGGTTGCGACCTGATCGTTAAACCAGCTGTGAAGGCGTAAGGGGATAGCAATGGAATTAGTATTGAAAGACGCGCAGAGCGCGCTGACTGTTTCCGAAACTACCTTCGGTCGTGATTTCAACGAAGCGCTGGTTCACCAGGTTGTTGTTGCTTATGCAGCTGGTGCTCGTCAGGGTACTCGTGCTCAGAAGACTCGTGCTGAAGTAACTGGTTCCGGTAAAAAACCGTGGCGCCAGAAAGGCACTGGCCGTGCGCGTTCAGGTTCTATCAAGAGCCCGATCTGGCGTTCCGGTGGCGTGACCTTCGCTGCTCGTCCGCAGGACCACAGTCAAAAAGTTAACAAGAAGATGTACCGCGGCGCGCTGAAAAGCATCCTGTCCGAACTGGTACGTCAGGATCGTCTGATCGTTGTCGAGAAGTTCTCTGTAGAAGCGCCGAAAACTAAGCTGCTGGCACAGAAACTGAAAGACATGGCTCTGGAAGATGTGCTGATCATCACCGGTGAGCTGGACGAGAACCTGTTCCTGGCCGCACGTAACCTGCACAAGGTTGACGTACGCGATGCGACTGGTATCGACCCGGTTAGCCTGATCGCCTTCGACAAAGTCGTAATGACTGCTGATGCTGTTAAGCAAGTTGAGGAGATGCTGGCATGATTCGTGAAGAACGTCTGCTGAAGGTGCTGCGCGCACCGCACGTTTCTGAAAAAGCGTCTACTGCGATGGAAAAAACTAACACCATCGTTCTCAAAGTTGCTAAAGACGCGACCAAAGCAGAAATCAAAGCTGCTGTGCAGAAACTGTTTGAAGTCGAAGTCGAAGTCGTTAACACCCTGGTCGTTAAAGGGAAAGTTAAACGTCACGGACAGCGTATCGGTCGTCGTAGCGACTGGAAAAAAGCTTACGTCACCCTGAAAGAAGGCCAGAATCTGGACTTCGTCGGCGGCGCTGAGTAAGTCGGAGGAGTAATACAATGGCAGTTGTTAAATGTAAACCGACATCTCCGGGTCGTCGCCACGTCGTTAAAGTGGTCAACCCAGAGCTGCACAAGGGCAAACCTTTTGCTCCGCTGGTTGAAAAAAACAGCAAATCCGGTGGTCGTAACAACAATGGCCGTATCACCACTCGTCATATCGGTGGTGGTCACAAACAGGCTTATCGTATTGTTGACTTCAAACGCAACAAAGACGGTATCCCGGCAGTTGTTGAACGTCTTGAGTACGATCCGAACCGTTCCGCGAACATCGCGCTGGTTCTGTACAAAGACGGCGAACGCCGTTACATCCTGGCCCCGAAAGGCCTGAAAGCTGGCGACCAGATTCAGTCTGGCGTTGATGCTGCAATCAAAGCAGGCAACACCCTGCCGATGCGCAATATCCCGGTTGGTTCTACCGTTCATAACGTAGAAATGAAACCAGGTAAAGGCGGTCAGCTGGCACGTTCCGCTGGTACTTACGTTCAGATCGTTGCTCGCGATGGCGCTTATGTCACCCTGCGTCTGCGTTCTGGTGAAATGCGTAAAGTCGAAGCAGACTGCCGTGCAACCCTGGGCGAAGTTGGCAATGCTGAGCATATGCTGCGCGTTCTGGGTAAAGCTGGTGCTGCACGCTGGCGTGGCGTTCGTCCTACCGTTCGCGGTACTGCGATGAACCCAGTAGACCACCCACATGGTGGTGGTGAAGGTCGTAACTTTGGTAAGCACCCGGTAACTCCGTGGGGCGTTCAGACCAAAGGTAAGAAGACCCGCAGCAACAAGCGTACTGATAAATTCATCGTACGTCGCCGTAGCAAATAATTTTAGAGGATAAGCCATGCCACGTTCTCTCAAGAAAGGTCCTTTTATTGACCTGCACTTGCTGAAGAAGGTAGAGAAAGCGGTGGAAAGCGGAGACAAGAAGCCCCTGCGCACCTGGTCCCGTCGTTCAACGATCTTTCCTAACATGATCGGTTTGACCATCGCTGTCCATAATGGTCGTCAGCACGTTCCGGTATTTGTTTCCGACGAAATGGTCGGTCACAAACTGGGTGAATTCGCACCGACTCGTACTTATCGCGGCCACGCTGCTGATAAAAAAGCGAAGAAGAAATAAGGTAGGAGGAAGAGATGGAAACTATCGCTAAACATCGCCATGCTCGTTCTTCTGCTCAGAAGGTTCGCCTTGTTGCTGACCTGATTCGCGGTAAGAAAGTGTCGCAGGCTCTGGATATTCTGACCTACACCAACAAGAAAGCGGCTGTACTGGTCAAGAAAGTTCTGGAATCTGCCATTGCTAACGCTGAACACAACGATGGCGCTGACATTGACGATCTGAAAGTTACGAAAATTTTCGTAGACGAAGGCCCGAGCATGAAGCGCATTATGCCGCGTGCAAAAGGTCGTGCAGATCGCATCCTGAAGCGCACCAGCCACATCACTGTGGTTGTGTCCGATCGCTGAGACTCTGGAGACTAGCAATGGGTCAGAAAGTACATCCTAATGGTATTCGCCTGGGTATTGTAAAACCATGGAACTCTACCTGGTTTGCGAACACCAAAGAATTCGCTGACAACCTGGACAGCGATTTTAAAGTACGTCAGTACCTGACGAAGGAACTGGCTAAAGCGTCTGTATCTCGTATCGTTATCGAGCGTCCGGCTAAGAGCATCCGTGTGACTATTCACACCGCTCGCCCGGGTATCGTTATCGGTAAAAAAGGTGAAGACGTAGAAAAACTGCGTAAGGTCGTAGCGGATATCGCTGGCGTTCCTGCACAGATCAACATCGCCGAAGTTCGTAAACCTGAACTGGACGCTAAACTGGTTGCTGACAGCATCACTTCTCAGCTGGAACGTCGCGTTATGTTCCGTCGTGCGATGAAGCGTGCTGTACAGAACGCCATGCGTCTGGGCGCTAAAGGTATCAAAGTTGAAGTTAGCGGCCGTCTGGGCGGCGCGGAAATCGCACGTACCGAATGGTACCGCGAAGGTCGCGTACCGCTGCACACTCTGCGTGCTGACATCGACTACAACACCTCTGAAGCGCACACCACTTATGGTGTAATCGGCGTTAAAGTGTGGATCTTCAAAGGCGAGATCCTGGGTGGTATGGCTGCTGTTGAACAACCGGAAAAACCGGCTGCTCAACCGAAAAAGCAGCAGCGTAAAGGCCGTAAATAAGGAGCGTCGCTGATGTTACAACCAAAGCGTACAAAATTCCGTAAAATGCACAAAGGCCGCAACCGTGGTCTGGCTGCAGGCGCGGATGTTAGCTTCGGCAGCTTCGGCCTGAAAGCTGTTGGCCGTGGTCGTCTGACTGCCCGTCAGATCGAAGCAGCACGTCGTGCTATGACCCGTGCAGTTAAGCGTCAAGGTAAGATCTGGATCCGTGTATTCCCGGACAAACCGATCACTGAAAAGCCGCTGGCAGTGCGTATGGGTAAAGGTAAAGGTAACGTGGAGTATTGGGTTGCCTTGATTCAGCCGGGTAAAGTCCTGTATGAAATGGACGGCGTACCGGAAGAGCTGGCCCGTGAAGCATTCAAGCTGGCAGCAGCGAAACTGCCGATTAAAACCACCTTTGTAACTAAGACGGTGATGTAATGAAAGCAAAAGAGCTGCGTGAGAAGAGCGTTGAAGAGCTGAACACCGAGCTACTGAACCTGCTGCGTGAGCAGTTCAACCTGCGTATGCAGGCTGCAAGTGGCCAGCTGCAACAGTCTCACCTGTTGAAGCAAGTGCGTCGTGATGTCGCACGCGTTAAGACTTTACTGACTGAGAAGGCGGGTGCGTAATGACCGATAAAATCCGTACTCTGCAAGGTCGCGTGGTTAGCGACAAAATGGAGAAATCCATTGTTGTTGCTATCGAACGTTTTGTGAAACACCCGATCTACGGTAAATTCATCAAGCGTACGACCAAAATGCACGTACATGACGAGAACAACGAATGCGGTATCGGCGACGTGGTTGAAATCCGCGAATGCCGTCCGCTGTCCAAGACCAAATCCTGGACTCTGGTTCGCGTTGTAGAGAAAGCGGTTCTGTAATACAGTACGCATTCTCAACGAATAAACGGCTCAGCGATGGGCCGTTTATTTTTTCTACCCATATCTGATTTGCGGTGTTATAATGCCGCGCCCTCGATATGGGGTTTTTTTAACGACCTGATTTTCGGGTCTCAGTAGTAGTTGACATTAGCGGAGCACTAAAATGATCCAAGAACAGACTATGCTGAACGTCGCCGACAACTCCGGTGCACGTCGCGTAATGTGTATCAAGGTTCTGGGTGGCTCGCACCGTCGCTACGCAGGCGTAGGCGACATCATTAAGATCACCATCAAAGAAGCGATTCCGCGTGGTAAGGTCAAAAAAGGTGATGTGCTGAAGGCGGTAGTGGTGCGCACCAAGAAGGGTGTTCGTCGCCCGGACGGTTCTGTCATTCGCTTCGATGGTAATGCATGCGTTATTTTAAACAATAACAGCGAGCAGCCTATCGGTACGCGTATTTTTGGGCCGGTAACTCGTGAACTTCGTAACGAGAAGTTCATGAAAATTATCTCTCTGGCACCAGAAGTACTCTAAGGAGCGAATCATGGCAGCGAAAATCCGTCGTGATGACGAAGTTATCGTGTTAACCGGTAAAGATAAAGGTAAACGCGGTAAAGTTAAGAATGTCCTGTCTTCCGGCAAGGTCATTGTTGAAGGTATCAACCTGGTTAAGAAACACCAGAAGCCGGTTCCGGCTCTGAACCAACCGGGCGGCATCGTTGAAAAAGAAGCTGCAATTCAGGTTTCTAACGTTGCAATCTTCAATGCGGCAACCGGCAAGGCTGACCGTGTAGGCTTTAGATTCGAAGACGGCAAAAAAGTCCGTTTCTTCAAGTCTAACAGCGAAACTATCAAGTAATTTGGAGTAGTACGATGGCGAAACTGCATGATTACTACAAAGACGAAGTAGTTAACAAACTCATGACTGAGTTTAACTACAATTCTGTCATGCAAGTCCCTCGGGTCGAGAAGATCACCCTGAACATGGGTGTTGGTGAAGCGATCGCTGACAAGAAACTGCTGGATAACGCAGCAGCAGACCTGACAGCAATCTCCGGTCAAAAACCGTTGATCACCAAAGCACGCAAATCTGTTGCAGGCTTCAAAATCCGTCAGGGCTATCCGATCGGCTGTAAAGTAACTCTGCGTGGCGAACGCATGTGGGAGTTCTTTGAGCGCCTGATCACTATTGCTGTTCCTCGTATCCGTGACTTCCGTGGCTTGTCCGCTAAGTCATTCGACGGTCGTGGTAACTACAGCATGGGTGTCCGTGAGCAGATCATCTTCCCAGAAATCGACTACGATAAAGTCGACCGCGTTCGTGGTTTGGATATTACCATTACCACTACTGCGAAATCTGACGAAGAAGGCCGTGCTCTGCTGGCTGCCTTTGACTTCCCGTTCCGCAAGTAAGGTAGGGTTACTAAATGGCTAAGCAATCAATGAAAGCACGCGAAGTAAAACGCGTAGCTTTAGCTGATAAATACTTCGCGAAACGCGCTGAACTGAAAGCGATCATCTCTGATGTGAACGCAACCGACGAAGATCGTTGGAATGCGGTTCTTAAGCTGCAGACTCTGCCGCGTGATTCCAGCCCGTCACGTCAGCGTAACCGCTGCCGTCAAACTGGTCGTCCGCACGCTTTCCTGCGGAAGTTCGGGTTGAGCCGTATTAAGGTCCGTGAAGCCGCTATGCGCGGTGAAATTCCGGGTCTGAAAAAGGCTAGCTGGTAATTGTCACCAATTGAATCACGGGAGTAAAGACAGATGAGCATGCAAGATCCGATCGCGGATATGCTGACCCGTATCCGTAACGGTCAGGCCGCGAACAAAGCTGCGGTCACCATGCCTTCCTCCAAGCTGAAAGTGGCAATTGCCAACGTGCTGAAGGAAGAAGGTTTTATTGAAGATTTTAAAGTTGAAGGCGACACCAAGCCGGAACTGGAACTGACTCTTAAGTATTTCCAGGGTAAAGCTGTTGTAGAAAGCATTCAGCGTGTCAGCCGCCCAGGTCTGCGCATCTACAAACGTAAAGATGAGCTGCCGAAAGTTATGGCCGGTCTGGGTATCGCAGTTGTTTCTACCTCTAAAGGTGTTATGACTGATCGTGCAGCGCGCCAGGCTGGTCTTGGTGGCGAAATTATCTGCTACGTAGCCTAATCGGAGGAAAAAATGTCTCGTGTTGCTAAAGCACCGGTCGTTGTTCCTGCCGGCGTTGATGTCAAAATCAACGGTCAGGTTATTACGATCAAAGGTAAAAACGGCGAGCTGACTCGTACTCTCAACGATGCTGTTGAAGTTAAACATGCAGATAATGCACTGACCTTCGGTCCGCGTGATGGTTACGCAGACGGTTGGGCACAGGCTGGTACCGCGCGTGCCCTGCTGAACTCAATGGTTATCGGTGTTACCGAAGGCTTCACTAAGAAGCTGCAGCTGGTTGGTGTAGGTTATCGTGCAGCGGTTAAAGGGAATGTAGTAAACCTGTCTTTAGGTTTCTCTCACCCGGTTGACCATCAGCTGCCGGCAGGTATCACTGCTGAATGTCCGACTCAAACTGAAATCGTGCTGAAAGGCGCTGATAAGCAGGTGATCGGCCAGGTTGCAGCAGATCTGCGCGCCTACCGTCGTCCTGAGCCTTACAAAGGCAAGGGTGTTCGTTACGCCGACGAAGTCGTGCGTACCAAAGAGGCTAAGAAGAAGTAAGGTAACACTATGGATAAGAAATCTGCTCGTATCCGTCGTGCGACCCGCGCACGCCGCAAGCTCAAAGAGCTGGGCGCAACTCGCCTGGTGGTACATCGTACCCCGCGTCATATTTACGCACAGGTAATTGCACCGAACGGTTCTGAAGTTCTGGTAGCTGCTTCTACTGTAGAAAAAGCTATCGCTGAACAACTGAAGTACACCGGTAACAAAGACGCGGCTGCAGCTGTGGGTAAAGCTGTCGCTGAACGCGCTCTGGAAAAAGGCATCAAAGATGTGTCCTTTGACCGTTCCGGGTTCCAATATCATGGTCGTGTCCAGGCACTGGCAGATGCTGCCCGTGAAGCTGGCCTTCAGTTCTAAGGTAGAGGTGTAAGATGGCTCACATCGAAAAACAAGCTGGCGAACTGCAGGAAAAGCTGATCGCGGTAAACCGCGTATCTAAAACCGTTAAAGGTGGTCGTATTTTCTCCTTCACAGCTCTGACTGTAGTAGGCGATGGTAACGGTCGCGTAGGTTTTGGTTACGGTAAAGCGCGTGAAGTTCCAGCAGCGATCCAGAAAGCGATGGAAAAAGCCCGTCGCAATATGATTAACGTCGCGCTGAACAACGGCACCCTGCAGCACCCGGTTAAAGGTGTTCACACGGGGTCTCGTGTATTCATGCAGCCAGCTTCCGAAGGTACCGGTATCATCGCCGGTGGTGCAATGCGCGCCGTTCTGGAAGTTGCTGGGGTTCATAACGTTCTGGCTAAAGCATACGGTTCCACCAACCCGATCAACGTGGTTCGTGCAACTATTGATGGCCTGGAAAATATGAATTCTCCAGAAATGGTCGCTGCCAAGCGTGGTAAATCCGTTGAAGAAATTCTGGGGAAATAAACCATGGCAAAGACTATTAAAATTACTCAAACCCGCAGTGCAATCGGTCGTCTGCCGAAACACAAGGCAACGCTGCTTGGCCTGGGTCTGCGTCGTATTGGTCACACCGTAGAGCGCGAGGATACTCCTGCTGTTCGTGGTATGGTCAACGCGGTTTCCTTCATGGTTAAAGTTGAGGAGTAAGAGATGCGTTTAAATACTCTGTCTCCGGCCGAAGGCTCCAAAAAGGCGGGTAAACGCCTGGGTCGTGGTATCGGTTCTGGCCTCGGTAAAACCGGTGGTCGTGGTCACAAAGGTCAGAAGTCTCGTTCTGGCGGTGGCGTACGTCGCGGTTTCGAGGGTGGTCAGATGCCTCTGTACCGTCGTCTGCCGAAATTCGGCTTCACTTCTCGCAAAGCAGCGATTACAGCCGAAGTTCGTCTGTCTGACCTGGCGAAAGTAGAAGGCGGCGTTGTAGACCTGAACACGCTGAAAGCGGCAAACATTATCGGTATCCAGATCGAGTTCGCGAAAGTGATCCTGGCTGGCGAAGTCACTACTCCGGTAACTGTTCGTGGCCTGCGTGTTACTAAAGGCGCTCGTGCTGCTATCGAAGCTGCTGGCGGTAAAATCGAGGAATAAGTAGCAGATGGCTAAACAACCGGGATTAGATTTTCAAAGTGCCAAAGGTGGCTTAGGTGAGCTGAAACGCAGACTGCTGTTTGTTATCGGCGCGCTGATTGTGTTCCGTATTGGCTCTTTTATTCCGATCCCTGGTATTGATGCCGCTGTACTTGCCAAACTGCTTGAGCAACAGCGAGGCACCATCATTGAAATGTTTAACATGTTCTCTGGTGGTGCTCTCAGCCGTGCTTCTATCTTTGCCCTGGGGATCATGCCGTATATTTCGGCGTCGATCATTATCCAGCTGTTGACGGTGGTTCATCCAACGCTGGCAGAAATTAAGAAAGAAGGGGAGTCTGGTCGTCGTAAGATCAGCCAGTACACCCGTTACGGTACTCTGGTGCTGGCGATATTCCAGTCGATCGGTATTGCTACCGGTTTGCCGAATATGCCTGGTATGCAGGGCCTGGTGATGAATCCAGGCTTTGCATTCTATTTCACCGCTGTTGTAAGTCTGGTTACAGGGACGATGTTCCTGATGTGGCTCGGCGAACAGATTACTGAGCGCGGTATCGGTAACGGTATCTCAATCATCATCTTCGCTGGTATCGTTGCGGGACTCCCGCCAGCCATTGCCCATACTATCGAGCAAGCGCGTCAAGGCGACCTGCACTTCCTCGTGTTGCTGTTGGTTGCAGTATTAGTATTTGCAGTGACGTTCTTTGTAGTATTCGTTGAACGTGGTCAACGCCGTATTGTGGTAAACTACGCCAAACGTCAGCAAGGTCGTCGTGTCTATGCTGCACAGAGCACACATTTACCGCTGAAAGTGAATATGGCGGGGGTAATCCCGGCAATCTTCGCTTCCAGTATTATTCTGTTCCCGGCGACCATCGCGTCATGGTTCGGGGGCGGTACTGGTTGGAACTGGCTGACAACAATTTCGCTGTATTTGCAGCCTGGGCAACCGCTTTATGTGTTACTCTATGCGTCTGCAATCATCTTCTTCTGTTTCTTCTACACGGCGTTGGTTTTCAACCCGCGTGAAACAGCAGATAACCTGAAGAAGTCCGGTGCATTTGTACCAGGAATTCGTCCGGGAGAGCAAACGGCGAAGTATATCGATAAAGTAATGACCCGCCTGACCCTGGTTGGTGCGCTGTATATTACCTTTATCTGCCTGATCCCGGAGTTCATGCGTGATGCAATGAAAGTGCCGTTCTACTTCGGTGGGACCTCACTGCTTATCGTTGTTGTCGTGATTATGGACTTTATGGCTCAAGTGCAAACTCTGATGATGTCCAGTCAGTATGAGTCTGCATTGAAGAAGGCGAACCTGAAAGGCTACGGCCGTTAATTGGTCGCCTGAGAAGTTACGGAGAGTAAAAATGAAAGTTCGTGCTTCCGTCAAGAAATTATGCCGTAACTGCAAAATCGTTAAGCGTGATGGTGTCATCCGTGTGATTTGCAGTGCCGAGCCGAAGCATAAACAGCGCCAAGGCTGATTTTTTCGCATATTTTTCTTGCAAAGTTGGGTTGAGCTGGCTAGATTAGCCAGCCAATCTTTTGTATGTCTGTACGTTTCCATTTGAGTATCCTGAAAACGGGCTTTTCAGCATGGTACGTACATATTAAATAGTAGGAGTGCATAGTGGCCCGTATAGCAGGCATTAACATTCCTGATCAGAAACACGCCGTGATCGCGTTAACTTCGATCTACGGTGTCGGCAAGACCCGTTCTAAAGCCATCCTGGCTGCAGCGGGTATCGCTGAAAATGTTAAGATCAGTGAGCTGTCTGAAGAACAAATCGACACGCTGCGTGACGAAGTTGCCAAATTTGTCGTTGAAGGTGATCTGCGCCGTGAAATCAGCATGAGCATCAAGCGCCTGATGGATCTTGGTTGCTATCGCGGTTTGCGTCATCGTCGTGGTCTCCCGGTTCGCGGTCAGCGTACCAAGACCAACGCTCGTACCCGTAAGGGTCCGCGCAAACCGATCAAGAAATAATCGGGGTGATTGAATAATGGCAAAGGCACCAGTTCGCGCACGTAAACGTGTAAGAAAACAAGTCTCTGACGGCGTGGCTCATATCCATGCTTCTTTCAACAACACCATCGTGACTATTACCGATCGTCAGGGTAATGCGCTGGGTTGGGCAACAGCCGGTGGTTCCGGTTTCCGTGGTTCTCGCAAATCCACTCCGTTTGCAGCTCAGGTTGCAGCAGAGCGTTGCGCTGACGCCGTGAAAGAATACGGTATCAAGAATCTGGAAGTTATGGTTAAAGGTCCGGGTCCAGGCCGCGAATCTACTATTCGTGCTCTGAACGCCGCTGGTTTCCGCATCACTAATATTACTGATGTGACTCCGATCCCTCATAACGGTTGTCGTCCGCCGAAAAAACGTCGCGTATAACGCTTCGTTTTCCAGGTTAGTTGGAGAAAGAAAATGGCAAGATATTTGGGTCCTAAGCTCAAGCTGAGCCGTCGTGAGGGCACCGACTTATTCCTTAAGTCTGGCGTTCGCGCGATCGATACCAAGTGTAAAATTGAACAAGCTCCTGGCCAGCACGGTGCGCGTAAGCCGCGTCTGTCTGACTATGGTGTGCAGTTGCGTGAAAAGCAAAAAGTTCGCCGCATTTACGGTGTGCTGGAGCGTCAGTTCCGTAACTACTACAAAGAAGCAGCACGTCTGAAAGGCAACACCGGTGAAAACCTGTTGGCTCTGCTGGAAGGTCGTCTGGACAACGTTGTATACCGTATGGGCTTCGGCGCCACTCGTGCAGAAGCACGTCAGCTGGTTAGCCATAAAGCAATTATGGTAAACGGTCGTGTTGTTAACATCGCTTCTTATCAGGTTAGTCCGAATGACGTTGTTAGCATTCGTGAGAAAGCGAAGAAGCAGTCTCGCGTGAAAGCCGCTCTGGAGCTGGCTGAGCAGCGTGAAAAGCCAACCTGGCTGGAAGTTGATGCTGGCAAGATGGAAGGTACGTACAAGCGTAAGCCTGAGCGTTCTGATCTGTCTGCGGACATTAACGAACACCTGATCGTCGAGCTTTACTCCAAGTAAAGCTTAGTACCAAAGAGAGGACACAATGCAGGGTTCTGTGACAGAGTTTCTAAAACCGCGCCTGGTAGATATCGAGCAAGTGAGTTCGACGCACGCCAAGGTGACCCTTGAGCCTTTAGAGCGTGGCTTCGGCCATACTCTGGGTAACGCACTGCGCCGTATTCTGCTCTCATCGATGCCGGGTTGCGCGGTGACCGAGGTTGAGATTGATGGTGTACTACATGAGTACAGCACCAAAGAAGGCGTTCAGGAAGACATCCTGGAAATCCTGCTCAACCTGAAAGGGCTGGCGGTGAGAGTTCAGGGTAAAGATGAAGTTATTCTTACCTTGAATAAATCTGGCATTGGCCCTGTGACCGCAGCCGATATCACCCATGATGGGGATGTCGAAATCGTCAAGCCGCAGCACGTGATCTGCCACCTGACCGATGAAAACGCGTCTATTAGTATGCGTATCAAAGTTCAGCGCGGTCGTGGTTATGTGCCGGCTTCTACCCGAATTCATTCGGAAGAAGATGAGCGCCCAATCGGCCGTCTGCTGGTCGACGCCTGCTACAGCCCTGTAGAGCGTATTGCCTACAATGTTGAAGCAGCGCGTGTAGAACAGCGTACCGACCTGGACAAGCTGGTCATCGAAATGGAAACCAACGGCACAATCGATCCTGAAGAGGCGATTCGTCGTGCGGCAACCATCCTGGCTGAACAACTGGAAGCTTTCGTTGATTTACGTGATGTACGTCAACCGGAAGTGAAAGAAGAGAAACCAGAATTCGATCCGATCCTGCTGCGCCCTGTTGACGATCTGGAATTGACTGTCCGCTCTGCTAACTGCCTCAAGGCAGAAGCTATCCACTATATCGGTGATCTGGTACAGCGTACCGAGGTTGAGCTTCTTAAGACGCCTAACCTGGGTAAAAAATCTCTTACCGAGATTAAAGACGTGCTGGCTTCCCGTGGACTGTCTCTGGGTATGCGCCTGGAAAACTGGCCACCGGCAAGCATCGCTGACGAGTAACCGGATCACAGGTTAAGGTTTTACTGAGAAGGATAAGGTCATGCGCCATCGTAAGAGTGGTCGTCAACTGAACCGCAACAGCAGCCATCGCCAGGCTATGTTCCGCAACATGGCAGGTTCACTGGTTCGTCATGAAATCATCAAGACGACCCTGCCTAAAGCGAAAGAGCTGCGTCGCGTAGTTGAGCCGCTGATTACTCTTGCCAAGACTGATAGCGTTGCTAATCGTCGTCTGGCATTCGCCCGTACTCGTGATAACGAGATCGTGGCAAAACTGTTTAACGAGCTGGGCCCGCGTTTCGCGAGCCGCGCCGGTGGTTACACTCGCATTCTGAAGTGTGGCTTCCGTGCAGGCGACAACGCGCCGATGGCATACATCGAGCTGGTTGATCGTTCAGAGAAAACAGAAGCTGCTGCAGAGTAATCTGTAGTAACGTAAAAAAACCCGCTTCGGCGGGTTTTTTTATATCCTCCTGAACCCCACATATCTACAATAATTGTATTCTTTTCGTTCAATCCCTGGAGCGACGTATGTGGTTACTTGACCAGTGGGCAGAGCGTCATATTATCGAGGCACAGCGTAAAGGCGAGTTTGATAATTTGCCTGGCCGTGGCGAGCCGCTTATTCTGGATGATGATTCTCATGTGCCGGCGGAACTTCGTGCGGGTTATCGCTTACTCAAGAATGCGGGCTGTCTTCCCCCTGAACTGGAGCAGCGCAGAGACGCTATTCAGTTACTTGATATCCTCAACAGTATCCGGGAAGATGACCCTCGATACCATCAGGTTAGTCGCCAGCTCTCCCTGCTTGAACTAAAACTTCGGCAGGCTGGGTTGAGTACCGACTTTTTACACGGTGAGTATGCAGAAAAACTGCTGCATAAAATCAACGATAATTAACGGAGCTTGTATGTATCGCATTGGTGAGTTGGCAAAGCTGGCAGACGTAACGCCTGATACCATTCGCTACTATGAAAAACAGCAGATGATGGATCATGAGGTACGTACTGAAGGCGGGTTTCGTCTGTATACCGAAAACGATCTGCAGCGTCTCAAGTTTATTCGTTATGCGCGACAGTTGGGTTTCACGCTCGACTCGATCCGCGAGCTTTTATCGATCCGAATTGATCCTGAGCACCATACCTGTCAGGAGTCAAAAAGTATTGTGCAAGAGCGATTGCAGGAGGTTGAAGCCAGGATTGCGGAACTGCAAACGATGCAGCGTTCGTTACAAAGGCTTAATGATGCTTGTTGCGGAACGGCCCACAGTAGCGTCTATTGTTCCATTCTGGAAGCCCTGGAACAGGGGGCCAGTGGGGCGAAATCAGGATGTTGATTTATTGAAGCGGCGGGGCTACACTCGCGCCGTTAATTTATACAATCGGGAGACATTATGAGTCGTTATCAACATAAGAAAGGGCAGATAAAGGACAATGCCATTGAGGCATTACTGCACGATCCCCTTTTCAGGCAACGCGTTGAGAAAAATAAGAAAGGCAAAGGAAGCTATCTGCGCAAAGGTAAACACGGTAACCGGGGGAACTGGGAGGCCAGTGGCAAGAAAGTAAGTAACTTTTTTACCACTGGCCTTCTGCTTATTAAGAACGGTTATTTTGTTCTTTCAGCAGATCGCGGATTTCGCCCAATAACACTTCCTCTTTAGAAGGCGCTGGCGGAGCTGCCGGCTCTTCTGCTTTTTTACGGTTGAGTCTGTTGATAAGCTTAATGGCAACAAAGATAGCAAAGGCCACAATCACAAAATCAAATACGTTCTGGATAAACACGCCGTAATGCATGACGACCGCCGGAATATCTCCCTGCGCTTCGCGTAACGTAAAAGCAAATTGTTTAAAGTCGATCCCGCCGATTAACAATCCCAACGGCGGCATAATGATATCGGCAACCAGTGAAGAAACAATCTTACCGAATGCCGCGCCAATAATGACACCCACTGCCAAATCCACAACATTCCCGCGCATCGCGAATTCGCGAAATTCTTTAATAAAACTCATTTTTATTCTCCCTATGCAGCTGACGTTATAAGTTTAACAAATGCTAAGGCATTTTCCATTTACGGCTTCTGTTTAGCGAAATAAATTAAACCTTGATAAATAAAGGGAATTAAAAAGGGCGCTGAATGAGCGCCCCTTAAATTAGAGGAAGAAAGGACTTGGCTGGAACAGACGTTCGACGTCGGTAATAAACTTTTTATCGGTCAAAAACATAATGACGTGATCGCCTTGTTCAATGCGCAAATTGTCATTAGCAATCATGACATCATTACCGCGAACGACCGCGCCAATAATGGTGCCTGGTGGCAGTTTTATTTCGTCAATGACGCGGCCAACCACGCGGGAAGTGCTTTCATCGCCGTGCGCGACGGCTTCGATGGCTTCGGCAACCCCGCGACGTAGTGAGGAAACGCCGACGATATCCGCTTTACGCACATGGCTCAGTAATGCAGAGATGGTGGCCTGCTGCGGAGAAATCGCAATATCTATAACGCTACCCTGCACAAGATCGACATAAGCTCGACGCTGAATCAGCACCATCACTTTTTTGGCGCCCATCCGCTTGGCCAACATCGCGGACATGATATTGGCTTCATCATCGTTAGTGACCGCGATAAAGAGATCGACCTGATCAATATGCTCCTCCGCCAGCAATTCCTGATCGGAAGCGTCGCCAAAAAAGACGATCGTGTTTTGTAGTTTCTCAGCCAGTTCTGCGGCGCGTTGTTGATCGCGTTCGATCAATTTAACGCTATAGTCTTTTTCCAGACGCCTTGCCAGCCCGGCGCCGATATTGCCGCCGCCCACCAGCATGATGCGCTTGTAGGGTTTTTCCAGACGCTGTAATTCGCTCATTACTGCACGGATATGCTGTGAAGCCGCAATAAAGAAGACTTCATCCCCTGCTTCCACGATAGTCGAGCCCTGAGGACGGATTGGTCTGTCATGGCGGAAAATTGCGGCAACGCGAGTATCGATATGCGGCATATGCTCTCGCATTGTCGAGAGCGCGTTACCTATTAGTGGACCGCCATAGTAGGCTTTTACTACTGCCAGACTGACTTTCCCTTCAGCAAAGTTTACAACCTGTAATGCTCCCGGATACTCGATCAGACGATAAATATTATCGATAACCAACTGCTCCGGCGCGATCAGATGATCAATCGGAACCGCTTCAGAATGAAAGAGTTTATCCGCATCGCGAACATAGTCCGGGGAGCGAATGCGGGCGATACGGTTTGGAGTGTTGAAGAGTGAATAGGCTACCTGACAGGCAACCATATTAGTTTCATCTGAACTGGTGACAGCGACCAGCATATCCGCATCGTCAGCGCCCGCTTCGCGTAACACGCGGGGATGCGAACCATGCCCCTGAACTACGCGTAGATCGAACTTATCTTGCAAACTGCGTAACCGTTCGCCGTTGGTATCAACCACCGTGATGTCGTTGTTTTCGCCGACCAGGTTTTCCGCCAGTGTTCCGCCAACTTGCCCTGCGCCCAGTATGATAATTTTCATCAGTCGTGGCCCGTTATCTCATCACTTCTTGATTAGCTTAGCGTAAAAGAACCCATCACCTTCTTCGCCGCCCGGCAGATTTTGCTGTCCTGGCTGATCAGGTGTTCCCGTTTCGCTGAGCGCGGCATCGGGAGTGCGTTGCAAAAAGGTTTTGATCTGATCGCGGTTTTCTTCCGGCAGTACGGAACAGGTGGCGTAAACCAGCGTCCCGCCAGGCTTCAGGCGCGGCCAGACGGCATCAAGAATTTCCGCCTGTAATTGCGCCAGTTCCGCGATATCGCGATCGCGACGCAGCCATTTGATATCTGGATGACGGCGAATGACGCCGGTTGCGGAGCAGGGCGCATCCAGCAGAATACGGTCAAACTGCTGCTCGCCGCACCATTGGGCGGGATAACGTCCATCCCCTTGTTTAACTGTCGCTTTCATCCCAAGACGCTTTAGGTTGTCGTAAACGCGGGAGAGTCGTTGTTCATCAATATCAACCGCCAACACGTCTGCTTCGGGGGCCACTTCGAGAATATGCGTGGTTTTACCGCCGGGCGCGGCGCACAAGTCTAAAATGTGCTCACCGTTCTGAGGAGCGAGAAAAACCGCACATCCCTGCGCAGAGGCATCCTGGACAGTTACCCAACCCTCAGCAAAACCGGGTAAAGCATGTACCGGAGCTGGCGTTTCCAGACGTACAGCGTCGGGATAATCGGGATGGGGATATCCCTTCATGCCTGCGTCTTCAAGTAAGCCAAGCCAACCGTCGCGGGTGTGGTGTGTACGATTTACACGTAGCCACATCGGTGGACGCTGGTTATTCGCTTCAATAATGTGTTGCCACTGTGTGGGGTAAGCATTTTGCAAACGCTTTACCAGCCAACCTGGATGTAAAAAGCGCGCATCGCTGGTCGCAAACTCATTAAGCAACGTTTCCTGCTGGCGCTGAAACTGGCGCAGGACGCCGTTAATTAACCCTTTCAACTGCGGACGTTTGATGGCGACCGCGCCTTCAACGGTTTCAGCCAGCGCCGCATGGGGAGGAACGCGGGTGTACAGCAACTGATAAAAGCCGACCATAATTAAGTAATGCACTGTACGCTGCTTGCCGGTCATTGGACGAGACATCAGCTTATTGATCAGCCATTCCAGCTGTGAAAGGGTGCGCAGGACGCCAAAGCACAGCTCCTGAAGTAGCGCTTTGTCTTTATCGGCGACTTTTTGTTGCAGCGGCGGGAGCACATTACTTAATGATTGTCCCTGTTCGACGACCAGTTCAACGGCCTGTGCTGCCAGACTACGTAAATTGTTTTGTTTTTTCATATGTATAAAATAAAAATGCCCGGTAACACCGGGCTTATAAAGACGTGACCGTCAGGCAAGACGGTTACCAGGAATAAACCATTCCCGGCGTGAATTTAACAGATCCTGGGCGCTCATCGCTTTTTTGCCGGCAGGCTGAAGCGAAAGCAAATTTAATATCCCCTTGCCTGTTGCAACCTGAATGCCCTGTTTCGTCGCGGCCAGAATGGTTCCCGGCAGCGACTGCGTGGCGTCCTCAATGACGGACGCCTGCCAGACTTTTACCGGCTGGCCGTCGATTTCCAGCCAGCTCATTGGCCACGGATTAAAGGCGCGAATGCAACGCTCCAGCTGTGCTGCGGAGAGAGACCAGTCAATACGCGCTTCTTCTTTACTGAGCTTTTCCGCATGAGTGACCAGCGCTTCATTCTGCGCTTCAGGCGTCGCTGTGCCGTCCGCCAGTTGTTTTAGTGTGGTAATTAACCCCTGCGGGCCAAGTTCAGCCAACTTATTATACAGTGAGCCACTGGTATCTTCTGCGGTAATCGGGCACGCAAGTTTATACAGCATGTCGCCGGTATCCAGCCCTACATCCATCTGCATAATTGTGACGCCGGTTTCCGCATCGCCTGCCCAGAGTGAGCGCTGAATAGGCGCCGCGCCGCGCCAGCGTGGAAGCAGCGAACCGTGAACGTTGATACATCCGAGACGGGGCATATCCAGCACTGCCTTTGGGAGAATCAGACCATATGCTACGACAACCATGACGTCGGCATGTAAGTCAGCAACCAGTTGCTGGTTTTCCTGAGGACGAAGCGACACGGGCTGGAAAACGGGCAGGCCTTTTTCTTCCGCCAGCACTTTTACCGGGCTGGGCATCAACTTTTTGCCGCGACCTGCTGGACGATCGGGTTGGGTAAATACGCCGACAACGTTATGTCCAGAAGTTAACAGCGCGTCGAGATGACGCGCTGCAAAGTCAGGTGTACCCGCAAAAATAATACGTAGTGAATCTGACACGTTGGTTCTTGTCCTTTAAGCCCGGGCGTTCAGGCGGTCGAGTTTTTCTACTTTCTGACGAATACGTTGTTGCTTCAGCGGCGACAAATAATCGATAAACAGTTTACCGACCAGGTGATCCATCTCATGCTGAATGCAGATTGCCAGCAAACCATCCGCTTCAAGTTCAAATGGGTTGCCGTCGCGATCCAGCGCGCGGATTTTCACTTTCTCGGCGCGCGGCACTAAAGCGCGCTGTTCCGGAATCGACAGACAGCCTTCTTCTATACCCGTTTCGCCACTTTTCTCCAGCAATTCCGGGTTAATGAGTACCAGGCGCTCGTCGCGGTTTTCCGAAACGTCAATCACGATGATCCGCTGGTGGATATCGACCTGCGTTGCGGCCAGACCGATACCTTCTTCCGCGTACATCGTTTCGAACATATCATCGACGATACGCTGAATTTCTGCATTCACTTCTTCAACCGGCTTTGCGACTTTGCGAAGGCGCTCGTCCGGAATATGTAACACTTGCAAAACTGACATAATTATCCAGAGTTGTGTTCAGGAGTTGAAAAGATTATTACCTCTATTCTAGACAAATCCCCACCTGATTGACAGCATCAGTGACCAATCGCAAAGATTGTTCAGACTGCTTGTGGCAGGGGAGGGAAAGGATGGCCCGTACCGAAATTTGGTTACGTTTAATGTACGTCGGCGACCTTTATGGCGAGGCGATGTTGAACATGGCGAATTCGCTTATTCGCCAGCCTCAGATAAATCGCACGCACCTTCAGGAGGCTGGTCTTACCGCGCGGCAAGCTGAACGTTTTTTACAGCTTCCAGCAGGTGTGCTTGATGAGACGTTACGCTGGCTTGAACTACCGCAGCACCATTTTCTGTGTGCGGATAGTGAAATTTATCCTCCCCAACTGCGTGCTATTGACGATTATCCCGGCGCTATTTTTATTGACGGCGATCCTGCCTGTCTGCATACCTGCCAACTTGCCGTCGTAGGGAGCCGGAGCCACTCCTGGTATGGAGAACGTTGGGGACGTCTGCTTTGCGAAAGCCTTGCGAAAAGCGGTTTGACGATCACCAGCGGCCTTGCCCGGGGAATTGATGGCGTAGCACACAACGCCGCGGTGAGTATGGGGGGAAAAAGTGTAGCGGTGTTAGGGAATGGCTTGGCAAAGATTTATCCTCGCCGACATGCCATGCTGGCTGAAAACTTGATTGCCACCGGCGGCGCAGTGGTCTCAGAATTTCCGCTTTCAACGCCTCCGCTACCGCAACATTTTCCTCGCAGAAACCGTATCATCAGCGGACTGAGCAAAGGCGTGCTGGTAATCGAGGCGGCGTTGCGCAGCGGTTCGTTGGTGACGGCGCGCTGCGCGCTTGAACAGGGGCGGGACGTTTTTGCATTACCAGGTCCTATCGGTAGTCCGGGAAGCGAAGGTACGCACTGGTTAATTAAACAAGGGGCTACGCTTGTGACGACGCCGGAGGATATTCTGGAAAATTTGCAATACGGCTTACACTGGTTGCCAACTACGGCGGAAAATTCACTTTATTCACTAAATCAGGATGAGGCGGCATTGCCATTTCCTGAGCTCCTGGCTAACGTAGGAGATGAGGTAACACCTGTTGACGTCGTCGCTGAACGTGCCGGCCAACCTGTGCCAGCGGTAGTGGCTCAGCTACTCGAACTGGAGTTAGCAGGATGGATCGCAGCTGTACCCGGCGGCTATGTCCGATTAAGGAGGGCAAGCCATGTTCGACGTACTAATGTATTTGTTTGAAACATACATCCATAACGAAGCCGAGCTGCGCGTGGATCAGGACAGACTGGAGCGTGATCTCACCGACGCTGGGTTTGATCGCGAAGACATCTACAATGCGCTGCTGTGGCTGGAAAAACTCGCTGACTATCAGGATGGCCTCGCGGAACCCATGCAACTTGCTTCCGACCCTCTTTCAATGCGCATTTATACGGTTGAAGAGTGTGAAAGGCTTGATGCCAGTTGCCGGGGGTTCCTGTTATTCCTTGAGCAGATTCAGGTGCTAAACCTCGAAACACGAGAAATGGTGATTGAGCGTGTGCTGGCGCTGGATACCGCAGAGTTTGACCTGGAAGACTTGAAATGGGTTATTTTGATGGTGTTATTCAACATTCCGGGCTGTGAAAACGCCTATCAGCAAATGGAAGAATTACTCTTTGAGGTAAATGAAGGTATGCTGCATTGATAGGTGTTAATGCTGCATGAGTGAATATGGCTAAATCAGCACTGTTTTCGGTGCGTAAAAATGAGCCCTGCCCGCAGTGCGGGGCCGAACTGGTAATTCGTTCCGGGAAACATGGTCCGTTTCTCGGCTGTTCTCGCTATCCGGAATGCGATTATGTTCGCCCGCTGAAAAGTCAGGCGGACGGACATATCGTTAAAATTCTGGAGGGGCAACTGTGCCCTGAGTGTGGCGCCGTGCTGGTGCTGCGTCAGGGGCGCTTTGGCATGTTCATCGGATGCAGTCAATATCCGCAATGTGAACATACAGTGGTTATTGATAAACCGGATGAAACGGCGATTGCCTGTCCAGCCTGCCAGCAAGGACATTTGGTCCAGCGCCGTTCTCGTTACGGTAAAATCTTTCATTCCTGCGATCGCTACCCGGAATGTCAGTTCGTCATTAACTTCACACCGGTTGCGGGGGAATGCCCCGAGTGCCATTATCCGCTACTCATCGAAAAGAAAACCGCGCAGGGCGTGAAGCGCTTTTGCGCTAGTAAACAATGTGGAAAGCCGGTTCCGGTGGAATAAACAAGTGAATAATAACCTGCCAACAGGATCTATCGCCGCGGCGGTAGATCTCCTGAATAAAGAAAATGTCATCGCTTATCCAACAGAAGCCGTTTTCGGCGTCGGCTGCGATCCCGATAGTGAAACAGCCGTTACGCGCCTGCTGGCGTTAAAACAACGGCCCGTCGATAAGGGACTCATTTTGATTGCCGCCAGCTTTGAGCAGTTAAAACCTTATATTGATGACAGCATACTTACCGCCGCACAGCGTAAAGCGGTATTTGATTGCTGGCCCGGGCCGGTAACGTTTGTTTTTCCTGCGCCCGCGACAACGCCGCGGTGGCTCACGGGACGTTTTGATTCCCTGGCCGTTCGTGTTACCAATCACCCGCTGGTGGTCGCGCTATGCAATGCGTATGGCAAACCGCTGGTTTCCACCAGCGCCAATCTGAGCGGATTACCGCCATGCCGTACCGTTGAAGAGGTGCGTGCGCAATTTGGTGATGATTTTCCGGTGGTTGAAGGCGCAACGGGTGGGCGTTTAAATCCTTCAGAAATTCGCGATGCTCTGACGGGCGAACTGTTTCGACAGGGGTAATATGATGGAAACCTATGCTGTTTTTGGAAATCCGATTGCGCACAGCAAATCGCCATTTATTCATCAGCAATTTGCTCAGCAGCTAGATATTGTTCACCCCTATGGTCGCGTACTGGCCCCTATTAATAATTTCATTAATACGCTTGATGCCTTTTTCGCGGCAGGGGGAAAAGGCGCAAACATCACAGTACCTTTTAAAGAGGAGGCGTTTGCGCGATCGGATGAGTTAACGGAACGAGCATCGCTGGCGGGAGCAGTCAATACATTAAAGCGGCTGGAAGATGGTCGTTTGCTTGGCGACAATACTGACGGTATCGGTTTATTAAGCGATCTCAAACGGTTAAATTTTATCCGCCCAGGAAGGCGTATTTTGCTGATTGGCGCGGGCGGCGCATCCCGGGGCGTGCTGTTACCTCTGCTTTCTTTGGATTGCGCGGTCACTATCACTAACCGTACAGCTTCACGTGCCGAAGCGTTGGCGAAAATCTTTGCTCATACCGGCAGCGTTCATGCCACGGATATGGACAAGCTGGATGGTTGTGAGTTTGACCTGATTATTAATGCGACCTCCAGCGGCATACGCGGCGAAATCCCGGCGATTCCGGCGTCACTTATTCACCCTTCCCTCTGTTGCTATGACATGTTCTATCAAAAAGGGAATACGCCATTTCTCTCCTGGTGTGTACAACAGGGCGCAAAACGCTACGCAGATGGGCTGGGAATGCTGGTGGGGCAGGCTGCACATGCCGTTTTGCTTTGGCACGGTGTATTACCGCAGGTCGAGCCAGTGATTAAGCTGCTACAGCAGGAATTATTAGCGTGAACCAGGCCATACAATTTCCTGACCGCGAAGAATGGGATACTGCCGCCAGCGCTGTCATCTTTCCCGCCCTGGTTAATGGGATGCAACTCACGTGTGCAATAAAAAAAGATGTACTGGCGTATCGCTTTGGTGGAGAAACAGCGGAGCAATGGCTGACCATTTTTCGTGAGTATCGCTGGGACCTGGAAGAAGAGGCTGAAGCATTAATCCTGGCCCAGCAGGAAGACGATCACGGTTGGATATGGTTATCCTGAGAAAGATAGTCGTCTTTCCATTTTACATAGTTATTGGCGGAGTACTGCAGGCCCGATCTCTCAGCATCGCTCAGGGGGCGGATCTGTTTTACCGGACTGCCAAGATATAAATAGCCGCTTTCCAGCCGTTTGTGCTGCGGCACCAGGCTTCCCGCGCCAATCATTACGTCATCTTCTATTATCGCGCCATCCAGCACAATGGAGCCCATACCGACCAGTACGCGGTTACCGATGGTACAGCCGTGCAGCATAACTTTATGGCCAACGGTAACATCTTCGCCAATGATTAATGGGTTGCCGTGTGGATTGGATGGAGACTTGTGGGTTACGTGAAGAACGCTGCCATCCTGAATGTTCGTACGAGCCCCTATCGCAACGTAATTCACATCGCCGCGAATCACCACAAGCGGCCAGATCCCGATATCATCCGCCAGACGGACATCACCAATAACCACGCTGCTGGTATCGATCATCACGCGCTGACCGATTTCAGGAAAAAGATCCTTATAAGGACGTAATGTGTCAGACATGTCTACCTCATCATAAATGAATAGTCATGAAGACTTTGGTTGCTTTAACGGCGTTGTGCAAGGGGAGATAGCATCAAAAAATCGCCACTTTGCGCAGGAATGGAGCGAAAGGGATGAAAAATCAACAAACAGAAAAAAAGATCCAAAAAACGCTTGTGCAAAAAAATGGGATCCCTATAATGCGCCTCCATCGACACGGCGGATGTGAATCACTTCACACAAACAGCCGGTCGGTTGAAGAGAAAAAT
>NZ_JBGDXK010000014.1:0-4372 GCF_046550775.1 Salmonella sp. SAL04202
TGCGAGAGTAGGGAACTGCCAGGCATCAAATAAAACGAAGGGCCCTGTCGGAAGACAGGGCCTTTTGTTTTATCTGTAGTCTGCCGGATGGCGGCTCCGCCTTATCCAGCCTACAGGGACGCGCCGATCCACCCTCAATATAACCACAAGCCTTCCCTACACAGATACGGTAAACTATTGCCGATTGAGTATCAGGAAAGCAGCCATGACCCACTCCCTAAAACCCTGGAATACCTTCGGCATTGATCATTGTGCAAAGCACATCGTATGCGCTGAAAACGAACAACAACTACTGAGCGCCTGGCAGCAAGCAACTCGTGAGGGACTGCCGGTTATGATCCTGGGTGAAGGAAGCAACGTCCTGTTTCTGGAAAATTACGCCGGCACCGTGATCCTTAACCGCCTGAAAGGCATTGAGGTGAATGAAACCGCGGGCGCCTGGCACCTACACGTCGGCGCAGGCGAAAACTGGCATCAGCTGGTTCGCTACGCGCTGGACAACAACATGCCCGGCCTGGAGAATCTGGCGCTCATCCCTGGCTGCGTTGGTTCCTCGCCTATACAGAATATTGGCGCGTATGGCGTAGAACTACAGCGCGTCTGCGACTACGTTGACTGCGTTGAACTGGAAACGGGAAAACGTCTGCGTTTGTCCGCGGCGGAATGCCGTTTCGGCTATCGTGACAGTATCTTCAAAAATGAATATCAGGATCGCGTTGCGATCGTCGCGGTGGGTCTGCGTTTGTCAAAGCAATGGCAGCCGGTGTTGACCTATGGCGATCTTACTTGTCTGGACCCGAAAACGGTCACCGCGCAACAGGTGTTTGATGCTGTATGCCATATGCGCACCACAAAATTGCCGGATCCTAAAGTGAATGGCAATGCGGGCAGCTTTTTTAAAAATCCCGTTGTCGCAGCCGATATCGCTATGGAACTGTTAGAACGATTTCCCAACGCGCCGCATTACCCTCAGGCAGACGGCTCAGTGAAGCTGGCGGCAGGCTGGCTGATAGATCAATGTCAGTTGAAAGGCGTCACTATTGGCGGCGCTGCGGTGCATCGCCAACAGGCGCTGGTATTGATTAATGCGAATGATGCGACAAGTAAAGATGTGGTGGCGCTGGCGCATCATGTCCGGCAAAAAGTGGGTGAAAAATTTAATGTCTGGCTGGAGCCTGAGGTTCGCTTTATTGGTCGGTCCGGAGAGGTGAACGCTGTGGAGAGCATTGCATGAAAGATACTACCGTTCCCCTGACGTTGATCTCACTACTTGCCGACGGAGAGTTTCACTCAGGCGAGCAGTTGGGTGAACGGCTGGGAATGAGCCGCGCGGCGATTAATAAACATATCCAGACATTACGCGACTGGGGAGTAGATGTATTTACCGTTCCCGGGAAAGGATATAGCTTACCGGAACCCATCCAGTTACTGGATGCTGACCGTATTCATAGCCAACTGGATAGCGGAAACGTGGCGGTATTGCCCGTTATCGATTCAACCAATCAGTATTTACTTGATCGAATTGGCGAGCTGCGTTCAGGCGATGCCTGTGTAGCAGAATACCAACAGGCGGGGCGTGGTCGTCGCGGGCGTAAATGGTTCTCACCGTTTGGTGCGAATCTATATCTTTCAATGTACTGGCGTCTGGAGCAGGGGCCTGCGGCGGCAATAGGCTTGAGTCTGGTCATTGGAATTGTGATGGCGGAAGTGCTGCGTGAACTGGGCGCAGATAAAGTTCGTGTGAAGTGGCCTAACGACCTCTACCTGCTGGATCGCAAACTGGCGGGTATTCTGGTCGAGTTAACCGGTAAAACGGGCGATGCCGCACAAATAGTGATTGGCGCTGGTATTAACATGGCAATGCGTCGCGTAGAAGAGGACGTGATAAATCAGGGATGGATCACACTACAAGAGGCCGGAATTACGCTCGACCGCAATATGCTGGCCGCAAAGCTGATTTATAAGTTACGTGCTGCGCTTGAGCTTTTTGAGCAAGAAGGACTTTCTCCTTATCTTTCGCGCTGGAAAAAACTGGATAATTTTATTGATCGTCCGGTAAAACTAATTATTGGCGACAAAGAAATATTTGGTATTTCCCGCGGCATTGATACTCAGGGCGCATTATTGCTTGAACAGGATGGCGTGATTAAACCCTGGATGGGCGGAGAAATATCGCTGCGAAGCGCCGAATAGTAAAAAAGGGGAGTCGGTACTCCCCTTTTTTCTGTTATTTCCGCAATCTTACCTGTTCCACCGCATGGTTAGCGCTCTTAGTCATAATAAGGCTGGCACGTTCTCGCGTGGGTAAAATATTTTGTTTTAAATTCAACCAGTTAATTTCTTTCCAAAGCGAAGTCGCTGTATTAACAGCTTCTTCTTTAGATAATTTCGCATAATTGTGGAAATAAGAGTCAGGATCGGTAAACGCCCCTTCGCGGAATTTCAGGAAGCGATTGATATACCACGTCTGAAGAAGTTCTTCTGGCGCATCAACGTAAATAGAGAAATCAACGAAATCAGAGACAAATACATGGTGCGGATCGTGAGGATAATCCATACCGCTTTGTAAAACATTCAAACCTTCAAGAATCAATATATCAGGCTGAGCGACGGTTTTATCCCCTTCAGGAATAACATCGTAAATCAAATGAGAATAGACTGGCGCCGTCACGTTCGGTACGCCCGACTTGAGGTCAGAAACGAATTTCACCAGTCGGTGCATATCATACGATTCGGGGAACCCCTTTTTCTTCATTAACCCGCGTTCTTTCAACACCTGGTTTGGGTGGAGGAAGCCGTCTGTGGTAATCAATTCAACACGGCGGTGTTCCGGCCAGCGACTCAGCAACGCTTGCAGAACGCGTGCTGTCGTGCTTTTACCCACTGCGACGCTGCCCGCGATACTGATGATGTAAGGGATTCGCTGGCCGTTAGTGCCCAGAAACTGTTCCAGGACAGCCTGACGACGCAGATTTGAACTGATATAGAAATTTAGCAAACGGGAGAGAGGTAAATATATTTCTGCAACTTCTTCCAGCGATAAATCTTCATTAATGCCTTTTAACTGCGCGATCTCATCCTCGGTCAGGGTCATCGGCACAGAATCGCGAAGCGCAGCCCACTGGCTGCGATCAAACTGTAGGTAAGGCGTCATTAACGATTGCTCTTTTATACTCATAAGCATGTTTCTGGCTGCTATTGCTACATCAGTTCAGCGATGAACGAGGGCCATCCCTGACATGCAACGGCACGTCACATTTAAGTTAATTTGGACAATGGGCAGGAGGGTAACACCAGATGGGGAGGAATAATAAGAAAAAATCTCGCTGTGAAAGCTATCCCTGAGAAGCAATGTGACGAATATACCAGATACAGAAGATTGCTTTCTATCGACGGAGCGTTGAAATGCCGCGTCGTATCCTGGTCAGACGGTCGGTAAAATGCCGAAAATTTATGCTCTCTTGTTTGAAATTAGAGCATTTTTGTCTCTTATAGCGCAAAATGTGAGCGATAGAACATTTTATGCAATTTTTTAGTTGCATGAGCACGCAGGTCTCCATAGAATGCGCGCTACTTGATGCCGACTTAGCTCAGTAGGTAGAGCAACTGACTTGTAATCAGTAGGTCACCAGTTCGATTCCGGTAGTCGGCACCATCAAGTCCGGTGGGGTTCCCGAGCGGCCAAAGGGAGCAGACTGTAAATCTGCCGTCACAGACTTCGAAGGTTCGAATCCTTCCCCCACCACCATTTTCGGCCGCGCGATGGCGCAGCCCGAGACGATAAGTTCGCTTACCGGCTCGAATAAAGAGAGTTTCTCTCGATATTCAGTGCAGAATGAAAATCAGGTAGCCGAGTTCCAGGATGCGGGCATCGTATAATGGCTATTACCTCAGCCTTCCAAGCTGATGATGCGGGTTCGATTCCCGCTGCCCGCTCCAAGATGTGCTGATATAGCTCAGTTGGTAGAGCGCACCCTTGGTAAGGGTGAGGTCGGCAGTTCGAATCTGCCTATCAGCACCACTTCTTTTCTCCTTCCTGTTTTTCTCTTCTGTTTATTAGCATTCAACAAGTCGGGCGTGTTGCCTGGTTGATGTGGTGATATCACCGATTTATCCGTGTCTTAGAGGGACAATCGATGTCTAAAGAAAAGTTTGAACGTACAAAACCGCACGTTAACGTCGGTACTATCGGCCACGTTGACCATGGTAAAACAACGCTGACCGCTGCCATTACTACCGTACTGGCTAAAACCTACGGCGGTGCCGCTCGCGCATTCGACCAGATCGATAACGCGCCGGAAGAAAAAGCGCGTGGTATCACCATCAACACTTCTCACGTTGAATACGATACCCCGACCCGCCACTACGCACA
>NZ_JBGDXK010000015.1:0-3123 GCF_046550775.1 Salmonella sp. SAL04202
TCCCGTCAGAAACGCCCTGAGCGCCTCTCAGGCGGTGCTGATAACAGATGTTATGGTAAATTATCCGCTTGTCTGAAAGCTGGCTGCCGAAGCAACCAAGGAAAGGAGAACAGACCTGATGACCATTTTAGTGACGATACAGGCCCAGCTCGTTGTCGGGGAGGAACAGGTTATAAAGAGCCTCGCTCCTGAGGGCATGCTGGCCGCCGTGTTTGAAGACGATGGCCGGACCGGGTATTTCTATGCGCTCGATGAGTCCGTCGAGGGAAACCCGATTATGGACGCAGTACACATCTACAATGCCGAAGACGTTTCAGACGGTCACATTCCTTCTGATGTTAAAATTGGCTGGTCAGAAGACAGTCAGAAGTGCGTACTCCTGATCAATGGATACCCGCACGGGGCATTCGATTTCGTGGGAAAAAACGGGTACTGCAGGAGTGGTTATCCTCCCCCTATAAACAAGGTGTGGTCTCTTTCCGGGCATGAGTGGAGCGACTCGGTGGATGATTTTTTCCGGTGAATTACGGCAGGCTATAGCCTGCCATTATGGTTCGAACAACGGATGTTATGGTAAATCTATCTATAAATGTCTATTATAGTGGATTTCCTATAGTTGTTTGGAAAATGACAAGGATATATATGAAAATAATTAAGTGGGCTTCACTGTCTGGTGTTCTGTTAATATCTGCTTGTGGTGTTTCTCAGAACGAAGTAAATAGTGCTAATTATGGTTCAAAACCAATAGATAATGATGCGAAAGTGATTGGTATGCTTAAAGAGAGTCTAAAAGATCCTGATTCTCTAAAAGTTATATCAATAACCACCCCCGCCAGAGGTTTTTCTAAGTATGGCTTTGGCTCTACAGAGCATGGCTGGTTCACTACTATCACATATAATGCAAAAAACTCTTATGGCGGTTATGTTGGTGCTAAGTCCATTACTTTCGTTTACTTAAACGGAGATTATAAAGTGGCAGTGCCAATGTCTAATGGTGAGAGGGTTATGTTAGATAAAGTGTCATTTTCATGTAAAGACAATTGCCAAACTAAATGATAAAAAAGGTCGCAATAGCGGCCTTTTTTATTCTTCGTTATCATTTTTACTTCTTTCTTTTTCTGGCCAGTCCTTCCCAAAACCAACCTCCCCGCAATCCAAACATTTATAATCGCCTGTGGCGCTACCCAAGTAGTATTCTTTTTCTAGATTTGAATGAGAACATTTTTGTTTGCTGTTCACTACAGTCACCTTTGGATATTCATTTATTCGTGAATGATTTTTATCTATACCGACATTGTTAAATGATGGAAAGATCTTCTTGAGATCCTTTTTTTCTACGCGTAATCTTCATGACTGTAAACGAAAAAACCACCCTGGCAGGTGGTTTTTCGAAGGTTAGTTAATCCTGGCAGATTCTCTAACCGTGGTAACAGTCTTGTGCGAGACATGTCACCAAATCTGTCCTTCCAGTGTAGCCTCAGTCAGGCCGCCACTTCAAGAACTCTGAACACATCTCTCGCACAAACCTGTTACCAGTGGCTGCTGCCAGTGGCGTTTTGTCGTGTCTTTCCGGGTTGGACTCAAGACGATAGTTACCGGATAAGGCGCAGCAGTCGGACTGAACGGGGGGTTCGTGCATACAGTCCAGCTTGGAGCGAACTGCCTACCCGGAACTGAGTGTCAGGCGTGGAATGAGACAAACGCGGCCATAACAGCGGAATGACACCGGTAAACCGAAAGGCAGGAACAGGAGAGCGCACGAGGGAGCTACCAGGGGGAAACGCCTGGGATCTTTATAGTCCTGTCGGGTTTCGCCACCACTGATTTGAGCGTCAGATTTCGTGATGCTTGTCAGGGGGGCGGAGCCTATGGAAAAACGGCTTTGCCGCGGCCCTATGGCTTCCCTGTTAAGTCTCTTCCTGGCATCTTCCAGGAAATCTCTGCCCCGTTCGTAAGCCATTTCCGCTCGCCGCAGTCGAACGACCGAGCGTAGCGAGTCAGTGAGCGAGGAAGCGGAATATATCCTGTATCACATATTCTGCTGACGCACCGGTGCAGCCTTTTTTCTCCTGCCTCATGAAGCACTTCACTGACACCCTCATCAGTGCCAACATAGTAAGCCAGTATACACTCCGCTAGCGCTACGTGACTGGTTCAGGGCTGCGCCCCGAAACCCTCTAACAACCTCTCAGCTATTGGATATCACCCCATGCCATCTGAATATGATGAACAACTGGATTCGACTGATACGCAGCTTCCCGGCGAATATGACCTTTTTGATTTAATGGCGCAGGTTACTGAAGAGAACCTGCACGCCCCGGTGGATTTTGGGCCGCCTGTCGGCCGTGAAGCGTTATAGCTTTTTCGCTTACCCATGTACGTGGTAATACGCCGGTATTACATCTTATTTCTTTATTTTCATGTGATTACAGGTGGTTGTAATACGTTGCGTATTACATAAATAAACGGGGACTTCAGTTTTTACCTTTTAATTCATGCAATTGCGATGAAAATCGCGGTTGCGTATGGTGTATGACCATTTAAGGGGCAAAAAATTATCATTCTGGCTGGGTGATCTGCGCAGGTTAAGGGGCATCGGTAACGAAAAAGCGTCCTAACGACCTCGTTCATGCGAGTATGAACGGATTATTTTTCCGGACTACAGGTAAACTACAAAGCGGAAGTGAAACTACTACAGCATTACTACTGAATTACTACAAATCGGAGGAGGATGACTACTTATCTACTACTGATTTACTACTGAATTACTACTGAATTACGTCAGAACAGTTCTCTGAACCATTCGTACATCCGACCCCCTTATCTTCATGCTTGATGTTCTTGCCAACGCCTCACGGCCACGCAATAAATTGCGTCCCCGTTCACCGTTTTCGGATGAGAAGAACGCCGGAAACAGGACTTCCCCTGGCTGAATGGTGTGAAATTCTGCGCTATGCACTTGCGCGCATACTCATGCATGCCGTAAAAACAGAGCCTGCGCGTTTCTGGCGGGTTTTCGGGTGGTTTGTTGCCTGTTTTACCGGTTTCCCGTCAGAAACGCCCTGAGCGCCTCTCAGGCGGTGCTGATAACAGATGTTATGGTAAATTATCCGCTTGTCTGAA
>NZ_JBGDXK010000016.1:0-2159 GCF_046550775.1 Salmonella sp. SAL04202
CCCCCGGCCCATATCCAGCGGACAAACGGTTTGTAGTACAGGCGCACGGCCCACGCGCCGTTGTCCAGCTCCTCCCCGAGCGCGGCGTACAGGTCGCGGGTCAGCCCGCCGTCAATCGCCGCCTCGGTCATCACCATCCGGCTGGTGTTGTAGAGCCGTTTCTCCGCGTGCAGCACCGCCTCCGGCTCGCCGTGGCGCGTCACCCCGATGAGGGCCACCCCGCCGCGGTAGTTGGGCCCGGTGATGTCCCGCACCTCCCGGAAGGTGAAGCGGTAGTCGTGAATGGTCACGCTGTCGCCCGCCCGCATCCGCACGTCACGCTCCACGCTGTAATTCTGGCTGAAGGCGATGCCGGTAATCGTCACCGCCAGCCCGAGGTGCGCCGCCACCATTCCCCAGTAGCTGAGAGAGGTTTTCGTGCCGCGGGACACGCGCTGTACGGCTTCGGCCACCGCCAGTACAGCAATCCAGCAGGCCATCGCCATCCCCACCGCCGTCATGGCGATGATTTTATCTTCCAGCAGCCATGGCAAAAGTACCGACAGCACCAGGGTGGAGACCAGGGCGGTGAGCAGCAGTTTCCTGATGTTACGCGGCCGGTCCCGGCCCCAGCGCACCAGCGGCCCCACCCCCAGCAGCAGGGCAAAGGGGACCATCAGCCAGGTGAACATGGTGTTAAAGAACGGCTCCCCCACCGAAATGCTGCCCAGCCCCAGCTGTTTGTGCACCAGCGGCAGCAGGGTGCCCAGCAGCACCACCAGCATGGCGGCCATCAGCAGGACGTTGTTGCCGAGCAGCAGCGACTCGCGCGACCACAGCGCGTTGTTCACCCGCGAACGCACCCTGTGCCCGCGCACGGCGAACAGCAGCAGCGAGCCGCCGGTGACCAGCACCATAAAGGCGAGGATAAACATTCCGCGCGCCGGGTCGGAGGCGAAGGCGTGCACCGACACCAGCACCCCGGAGCGCACCAGGAAGGTGCCCAGCAGGCACAGCGAGAAGGCGCAGATGGACAGCAGCAGCGTCCACGCCCTGAAGCCGGCGCGCTGTTCGGTGACCGCCAGCGAGTGCAGCAGGGCGGTGCCCGCCAGCCACGGCATAAAGGAGGCGTTCTCCACCGGGTCCCAGAACCACCAGCCGCCCCAGCCCAGCTCGTAGTAGGCCCACGCCGAGCCGAGCACGATGCCCAGCGTCAGGAACACCCACGCCGCCAGCGTCCACGGGCGGGCAAAACGGGTGAACGCGCTGTCCAGACGCCCGCTCAGCAGCGCGGCGATGGCGAAGGCGAAGGCCACCGAGAAGCCGACATAGCCCATGTACAGCAGCGGCGGGTGGAAAATCAGCCCCGGGTCCTGCAGCAGCGGGTTCAGGTCGCGCCCCTCCACCGGAAAGGCCGGCAGCGTGCGGGCGAACGGGCCGGAGGTGAACAGGATGAACGCCAGAAAACCGGCGCAGACCATCCCCATCACCGCCAGCACCCGGGCGACGATATCCGCCGGCACCCGCCGGCTGAACACCGCCACCGCCAGGGTCCAGCCGCTCATCAGCAGCACCCACAGCAGCAGCGAGCCCTCGTGCGCCCCCCAGGTGGCGGCCACCCGGTACCACACCGGCAGCTGCGTGTTCGAGTTGCCGGCGACATAGGCCACGGTGAAGTCGTTAACCACAAAGGCGTGCACCAGCACGAAAAACGCGCCCGCCACGCAGATGAACAGCAGCCAGGCGAACACCCCGGCCGACGCCATCATCCGCGCGTCGCCGCGTGCCACGCCCCACAGCGGGTAAACGGACAGCAGCAGCGCCACGCCGAGCGCCAGGCACAGCAGCGCGTGGCCGTATTCAGGCATCATGATGAGGTGTCCTTATCAGCGCGTTGCGGGCGGCGGTGGTTTTCCTGCATCGCCTTTTCCACTTCCGGCGGGGTGTAGTTCTCGTCATGCTTGGCCAGCACCTCGTGCGCCAGGACGTGGTTGCCCTTCTCCAGGGTGCCCTGCACCACCACCCCCTGCCCCTCGCGGAACAGGTCCGGCAGTATCCCCTCATAGCTCACCGTCACCGACCCTTCGGCGTCGTAGAGGCTGAAGTTCACCTTCAGCGAGTCCGGGTCGCGCCTGACGCTGCCGGGCATCACCATCCCGCCGACGCGCAGGCGCTGGCCC
>NZ_JBGDXK010000017.1:0-1580 GCF_046550775.1 Salmonella sp. SAL04202
CTGATTATGCTCTCCCCGCTGGTGGCGCTGCTGCTGGGGATGGACGTGTACGGCTGGAAAATCATGGCGCTGACGCTGCTGCTCGGCACGCCGGCGCTGGGGTTTCTCGCCGCGCCGGGCGTTGCGCTGACGGCCGGGCTGCGGCGCGGCGGCGTCCTGCTGGGCATTCTGGTGCTGCCGCTGAGTGTCCCGGTGCTGATTTTCGCCGCCGCGGCGATGGACGCGGCATCGATGCATTTACCCGCTGACGGCTATCTGGCGGTGCTGGGGGCGCTGCTGGCGGGCAGCGCGACGTTAAGCCCGTTCGCCACCGCGGCGGCGCTGCGCCTCAGCGTGCAGTAGCGCCCCGGCGCGACGGACATTTTACTGGTTTCAGGAGGTCAGGTGACAACGATGTGGAAAACCCTTCATCAGCTGGCGGCGCCGCCCCGGCTGTATCAGATTTGCGGCAGGCTCGTGCCGTGGCTGGCGGCGGCCGGCATCATCGCGCTGGCCACCGGCTGGGTCCGGGGCTTTGGTTTCGCCCCGGCGGACTACCAGCAGGGGGAGGGCTACCGCATTATGTACCTGCATGTCCCGGCGGCCATCTGGTCAATGGGTATCTATGCGGCGATGGCGGTGGCGGCGTTTACCGGGCTGGTCTGGCAGATGAAAATGGCCACCCTTGCCGTCGCGGCGATGGCGCCGGTGGGGGCGGTGTACACCTTCATCGCACTGGTCACCGGCGCGGCGTGGGGCAAACCGATGTGGGGCACCTGGTGGGTGTGGGACGCGCGCCTGACCTCGGAGCTGGTGCTGCTGTTTCTCTACGCCGGGGTCATCGCCCTGTGGCACGCCTTTGACGACCGTAAAATGGCCGGGCGCGCGGCGGGCATTCTGGTGCTGGTCGGCGTGGTGAACCTGCCGGTTATCCACTATTCCGTCGAGTGGTGGAACACCCTGCACCAGGGCTCGACGCGGATGCAGCAGAGTATCGATCCGGCGATGCGCTCGCCGCTGCGCTGGGCCATCGCCGGCTACCTGCTGCTCTTTATGACGCTTTCGCTGATGCGGATGCGCAACCTGATTTTACTGATGGAAAAACGCCGCCCGTGGGTGAGCGAACTGATACTGAAAAGGGGGCACCGGTGAGTCCGGCATTTTCATCGTGGAGCGATTTTTTCGCCATGGGCGGGTACGCCTTTTTTGTCTGGCTGGCGGTGGCGATGACCGTGGCGCCGCTGGCGCTGCTGGCGCTGCACACGGTGCTGCAGCGCCGGGCCATTCTGCGCGGCGTGGTGCAGCAGCAGGCGCGCGAGGCGCGGATGCGTGCCGCACAGGCGCAACAGGAGGCCGCGTGAACCTGCGACGTAAAAACCGGCTATGGGTGGTCTGCGCGGTGCTGGCGGGCCTGGCGCTGACCACCGCCCTGGTCCTGTACGCGCTGCGCGCGAATATCGACCTGTTCTATACCCCCGGCGAAATCCTCTACGGCAAGCGCGAGACGCAGCAGCTGCCGGCGGCGGGCCAGCGCCTGCGCGTCGGCGGGATGGTGATGCCCGGCAGCGTCAGGCGCGACCCGGACTCGCTGAAGGTGAACT
>NZ_JBGDXK010000018.1:0-1397 GCF_046550775.1 Salmonella sp. SAL04202
ACTACGGTGCTGAAGCAACAAATGCCCTG
Source organism: Salmonella sp. SAL04202 (assembly GCF_046550775.1). Classification (NCBI taxonomy): domain Bacteria; kingdom Pseudomonadati; phylum Pseudomonadota; class Gammaproteobacteria; order Enterobacterales; family Enterobacteriaceae; genus Salmonella; species Salmonella sp. SAL04202. The sequence continues at coordinate 30 of NZ_JBGDXK010000018.1, forward strand.
CTTCCAGGAAAAGCCTCTAAGCATCAGGTAACATCAAATCGTACCCCAAACCGACACAGGTGGTCAGGTAGAGAATACCAAGGCGCTTGAGAGAACTCGGGTGAAGGAACTAGGCAAAATGGTGCCGTAACTTCGGGAGAAGGCACGCTGACACGTAGGTGAAGTGATTTACTCACGGAGCTGAAGTCAGTCGAAGATACCAGCTGGCTGCAACTGTTTATTAAAAACACAGCACTGTGCAAACACGAAAGTGGACGTATACGGTGTGACGCCTGCCCGGTGCCGGAAGGTTAATTGATGGGGTCAGCGCAAGCGAAGCTCCTGATCGAAGCCCCGGTAAACGGCGGCCGTAACTATAACGGTCCTAAGGTAGCGAAATTCCTTGTCGGGTAAGTTCCGACCTGCACGAATGGCGTAATGATGGCCAGGCTGTCTCCACCCGAGACTCAGTGAAATTGAACTCGCTGTGAAGATGCAGTGTACCCGCGGCAAGACGGAAAGACCCCGTGAACCTTTACTATAGCTTGACACTGAACATTGAGCCTTGATGTGTAGGATAGGTGGGAGGCTTTGAAGTGTGGACGCCAGTCTGCATGGAGCCGACCTTGAAATACCACCCTTTAATGTTTGATGTTCTAACGTGGACCCGTAATCCGGGTTGCGGACAGTGTCTGGTGGGTAGTTTGACTGGGGCGGTCTCCTCCTAAAGAGTAACGGAGGAGCACGAAGGTTGGCTAATCCTGGTCGGACATCAGGAGGTTAGTGCAATGGCATAAGCCAGCTTGACTGCGAGCGTGACGGCGCGAGCAGGTGCGAAAGCAGGTCATAGTGATCCGGTGGTTCTGAATGGAAGGGCCATCGCTCAACGGATAAAAGGTACTCCGGGGATAACAGGCTGATACCGCCCAAGAGTTCATATCGACGGCGGTGTTTGGCACCTCGATGTCGGCTCATCACATCCTGGGGCTGAAGTAGGTCCCAAGGGTATGGCTGTTCGCCATTTAAAGTGGTACGCGAGCTGGGTTTAGAACGTCGTGAGACAGTTCGGTCCCTATCTGCCGTGGGCGCTGGAGAACTGAGGGGGGCTGCTCCTAGTACGAGAGGACCGGAGTGGACGCATCACTGGTGTTCGGGTTGTCATGCCAATGGCACTGCCCGGTAGCTAAATGCGGAAGAGATAAGTGCTGAAAGCATCTAAGCACGAAACTTGCCCCGAGATGAGTTCTCCCTGAGACTTTAGGTCTCCTGAAGGAACGTTGAAGACGACGACGTTGATAGGCCGGGTGTGTAAGCGCAGCGATGCGTTGAGCTAACCGGTACTAATGAACCGTGAGGCTTAACCTTACAACGCCGAAGATGTTTTGGCGG
>NZ_JBGDXK010000019.1:0-1323 GCF_046550775.1 Salmonella sp. SAL04202
CTGGACAGGGAAACGGGGCTGCATTACAATTTGTACAGATTTTATGATCCGGATATCGGGAAGTTTATATCGGGCGACCCTATTTCGATCCGGGGCGGGATAAATCTTTATCAGTATGCGCCTAATCCGATAAGCTGGATCGATCCGTTAGGGTTGGCAAGTACAAATAACCCTGGAGTATATGATGTTTACGGCGAAGCTCGATTGCCAAGCGATATGTATCGTATGAGTGATGGGAAACATTTCCAAGAAGCTAATCGACAGCTTTATTATCAAATGAAAAATGATCCTCAATTTAAAGCTACTCTTGAAGGTAAATATCCGGGAATTTTTGAGAAAGTCTCGCCTGGTAAACGTGGTGCGTTTCCAAGGAAAGCACCAACTGGAATTGGCTGGGAAACTACGTGGCATCATCATGAACGAGTTGGTGGATTGTTGCAGTTAGTTGACGGGCCAGATCATAACTCAAGACATTTGGACTATCACCCTAAAGGCTATGGCGGAAGGAAGACATGGGGCGGTGGTTCGGGTTGTAGGTGATTTGCGAGGATGCCAATGAATAGCTATAAATCTATAGATGAGTTAATAACAAGCCTTTCTCTTTTAGACCAAGGAGAATGGATTTATGTAAATTTAAATTCATGGGGTAGTGAGCCGGAAAATACAGATTTTTATTACATTCCGTGGGACTACATTCAAGATTTAAATGATGAAGAAATATATCTTGATGAAGAAGATATGGAAATGCCTCTTGTTGTTAAAGAATTAAATTTGAGAGGATGGATGCTAGTCAGTTCATTAAATTATATAGCTCAAAATAAGTTGAATGGTAGGTATGATAATAAATGGTTTATTGACGAAATAAATTATTATCGAGAATACGATACATTTAGAACATAGTCCTAATATTGGGAGGAATTTTCCTCCCATTTTTTTGCTCACCTTTCGTTCAATTTACTAAACAATTACGTCCCGCATCCCCTTAACCACCTGTTCAGCCTTGTAAAGCTGTTCGCGCAGCTTCTGCTCCTCGTTACTGTCCGCCATCAGCACAATACACCCCTGTGAAATCTTCACGGTGACGCCGCGCCCGGTCTTAAATCCCGCTTCTTCCAGCCAGTCACCCTTAAGGTGCAGGCTGGGGATTTGTGAGTAATAGGTGGTCATGTGGGTTTTGCTGTTCTCGTGGCGGACGCTGACGTAGCCCACCTGATAACGGCGCTGGGTTTTGGAAATGGACACTTCTGGCGCAGGGCGTGCTGCAGCACCGGTACGATGTTCAGGGCAACCGCACAGAAACGCAGATGCCGGACGGGCGGACGC
>NZ_JBGDXK010000021.1:0-812 GCF_046550775.1 Salmonella sp. SAL04202
CAGATGGACGGCGCGATCCTGGTTGTTGCTGCGACTGACGGCCCGATGCCGCAGACCCGTGAGCACATCCTGCTGGGTCGTCAGGTAGGCGTTCCGTACATCATCGTGTTCCTGAACAAATGCGACATGGTTGATGACGAAGAGCTGCTGGAACTGGTTGAAATGGAAGTTCGTGAACTTCTGTCTCAGTACGACTTCCCGGGCGACGACACGCCGATCGTTCGTGGTTCTGCTCTGAAAGCGCTGGAAGGCGACGCAGAGTGGGAAGCGAAAATCATCGAACTGGCTGGCTTCCTGGATTCTTACATCCCGGAACCAGAGCGTGCGATTGACAAGCCGTTCCTGCTGCCGATCGAAGACGTATTCTCCATCTCCGGTCGTGGTACCGTTGTTACCGGTCGTGTAGAACGCGGTATCATCAAAGTGGGCGAAGAAGTTGAAATCGTTGGTATCAAAGAGACTCAGAAGTCTACCTGTACTGGCGTTGAAATGTTCCGCAAACTGCTGGACGAAGGCCGTGCCGGTGAGAACGTAGGTGTTCTGCTGCGTGGTATCAAACGTGAAGAAATCGAACGTGGTCAGGTACTGGCTAAGCCGGGCACCATCAAGCCGCACACCAAGTTCGAATCTGAAGTGTACATTCTGTCCAAAGATGAAGGCGGCCGTCATACTCCGTTCTTCAAAGGCTACCGTCCGCAGTTCTACTTCCGTACTACTGACGTGACTGGCACCATCGAACTGCCGGAAGGCGTAGAGATGGTAATGCCGGGCGACAACATCAAAATGGTTGTTACCCTGATCCACCCGATCGC
>NZ_JBGDXK010000022.1:0-644 GCF_046550775.1 Salmonella sp. SAL04202
GCCCTTCATCGCCTCTGACTGCCAGGGCATCCACCGTGTACGCTTAGTCGCTTAACCTCACAACCCGAAGATGTTTCTTACGATTCATCATCGTGTTGCGAAAATTTGAGAGACTCACGAACAACTTTCGTTGTTCTGTGTTTCAATTTTCAGCTTGATCCAGATTTTTAAAGAGCAAAACTTCGCAGTGAACCCTTTCAGGTACACTCTGAAGTATTTTTTCGTAAACACTCACGAGATGGTGGAGCTATGCGGGATCGAACCGCAGACCTCCTGCGTGCAAAGCAGGCGCTCTCCCAGCTGAGCTATAGCCCCATCGTGTAGTCAGAACCTCTTACCTTTGATTCGTTTCCGGGCACGGCGTGGTGAAGCGAAGCATACTGAAGTATGCGAGCTTTGCCACAACAAAGCACGGGAGCGAATCTGGTAGGCCTGAGTGGACTTGAACCACCGACCTCACCCTTATCAGGGGTGCGCTCTAACCACCTGAGCTACAAGCCTGTAGAGGTTTTACTGCTCGTTTTTCATCAGACAATCTGTGTGAGCACTGCAAAGAACAGTTCTTTAAGGTAAGGAGGTGATCCAACCGCAGGTTCCCCTACGGTTACCTTGTTACGACTTCACCCCAGTCATGAATCACAAAG
>NZ_JBGDXK010000023.1:0-601 GCF_046550775.1 Salmonella sp. SAL04202
TGGGGTACGATTTGATGTTACCTGATGCTTAGAGGCTTTTCCTGGAAGCAGGGCATTTGTTGCTTCAGCACCGTAGTGCCTCGTCGTCACGCCTCAGTGTTAAAGTGAACCGGATTTACCTGGAACACACACCTACACGCTTAAACCGGGACAACCGTCGCCCGGCCAACATAGCCTTCTCCGTCCCCCCTTCGCAGTAACACCAAGTACGGGAATATTAACCCGTTTCCCATCGACTACGCCTTTCGGCCTCGCCTTAGGGGTCGACTCACCCTGCCCCGATTAACGTTGGACAGGAACCCTTGGTCTTCCGGCGAGCGGGCTTTTCACCCGCTTTATCGTTACTTATGTCAGCATTCGCACTTCTGATACCTCCAGCAACCCTCACAGGCCACCTTCACAGGCTTACAGAACGCTCCCCTACCCAACGAACGTATCCTTAAACCGACTCGACTTTGTATACGCTTTGACGTCGCTTCGCTCCGTCAATCGTAACCCGCTGAATCGCTTTAAGTGATACGTTCGCTGCCGCAGCTTCGGTGCATGGTTTAGCCCCGTTACATCTTCCGCGCAGGCCGACTCGACCAGTGAGCTATTACGC
>NZ_JBGDXK010000024.1:0-560 GCF_046550775.1 Salmonella sp. SAL04202
GCTCCCACTGCTTGTACGTACACGGTTTCAGGTTCTTTTTCACTCCCCTCGCCGGGGTTCTTTTCGCCTTTCCCTCACGGTACTGGTTCACTATCGGTCAGTCAGGAGTATTTAGCCTTGGAGGATGGTCCCCCCATATTCAGACAGGATACCACGTGTCCCGCCCTACTCATCGAGCTCACAGCACATGCGCTTTTGTGTACGGGGCTGTCACCCTGTATCGCGCGCCTTTCCAGACGCTTCCACTAACACACATGCTGATTCAGGCTCTGGGCTCCTCCCCGTTCGCTCGCCGCTACTGGGGGAATCTCGGTTGATTTCTTTTCCTCGGGGTACTTAGATGTTTCAGTTCCCCCGGTTCGCCTCATTAACCTATGGATTCAGTTAATGATAGTGTGACGAGTCACACTGGGTTTCCCCATTCGGGTATCGCCGGTTATAACGGTTCATATCACCTTACCGGCGCTTATCGCAGATTAGCACGCCCTTCATCGCCTCTGACTGCCAGGGCATCCACCGTGTACGCTTAGTCGCTTAACCTCACAACCCGAAGATGTTTC
>NZ_JBGDXK010000025.1:0-521 GCF_046550775.1 Salmonella sp. SAL04202
GCTGCCGCAGCTTCGGTGCATGGTTTAGCCCCGTTACATCTTCCGCGCAGGCCGACTCGACCAGTGAGCTATTACGCTTTCTTTAAATGATGGCTGCTTCTAAGCCAACATCCTGGCTGTCTGGGCCTTCCCACATCGTTTCCCACTTAACCATGACTTTGGGACCTTAGCTGGCGGTCTGGGTTGTTTCCCTCTTCACGACGGACGTTAGCACCCGCCGTGTGTCTCCCGTGATAACATTCTCCGGTATTCGCAGTTTGCATCGGGTTGGTAAGCCGGGATGGCCCCCTAGCCGAAACAGTGCTCTACCCCCGGAGATGAATTCACGAGGCGCTACCTAAATAGCTTTCGGGGAGAACCAGCTATCTCCCGGTTTGATTGGCCTTTCACCCCCAGCCACAGGTCATCCGCTAATTTTTCAACATTAGTCGGTTCGGTCCTCCAGTTAGTGTTACCCAACCTTCAACCTGCCCATGGCTAGATCACCGGGTTTCGGGTCTATACCCTGCAACTTAACGCCC